>NZ_CP020100.1:2074561-2728091 GCF_002056295.1 Halopseudomonas phragmitis
GCGATTCGGCCCAGGAAGGCTGAACTGCGGCGCTTTGCTGTACCGGTTGTTTGGCAGAGCAGGCGGTCAGGGCCACGAACAAGGAAGACAGCAGGAGGATTTTTGTGCTTTTCATGGAAGTTCCGATGTTGGTAGAAGGCCGTTCAATGGTGGTGGCTGCTTTATCCACGCAAGGTTACCATCAGAGCCGGCTTTTGTGATCTGCTCAAACATGCAATCTGTCGGTTGAGTCCCGTCAACGCCAAGGAGTTCACAGTATGAGTTCTTGCCTGTCATGGATGCGCGGCGCGCTGGTTGCAGCGGCTGGTTTGGTGCTGAGTGGTTGTGCGCTGTTCGCCACCAGTCCTGAGCAGGGGCCCGAACAGCGTGTCATGGGGCTGCTGGAGCACAGCGGTGGGAATTCCTGGCAGCTGCAGCCCTGCTCGGGCCGAGAGGCTCTGGTAGTAGAGGACGGGGCCGGGCTGGAGGAGTTGTTTGCAGAGCTGGCGCAGCCTGGGCAGAGTGCGATCTTTGTCGATGTCAGTGGTCGGCTGGTGGGGCAGGGCGTGTTGCAGGTCAGTCAGGTGTGGCGCATGCAATCGGTCGGGCGTGGCTGTGCCGATCAGGTTGGGGCCATTGCCCGCTGGGTGGCGCTGGGAGATGACCCGCTTTGGCAGGCTGAGTTGGGTGAACAGGGCATGCGCCTGAACACGCGCGAGTGGGTGCCGGTGATCGATGAGCAGTTGCCCGGTGTTGCCTTGAACTTCCGTACACTGCGTGGTGAGGCGGCGGAGCTGTGGATTTATCCTCAGGGCTGCCGGGCGATTCCAGGTAGTTTCTTCCATCAGCGTGCAGTACTGGAGCATGATGGCCTGCGTCAGGAAGGCTGCGCCTACCGCGGTTGGTAGCAACCTGGGCAGGCGCAACAGGAGGGGGGGTTACCCCCCGAGATAGGCGTCGCGCACCTGTGGATTGGCCAGCAGTGCAGCGCCGCTGTCCTGCATGACAATATGCCCGTGCTCCATCACATAACCACGATCGGCGAGCTTGAGTGCCTGGTTGGCGTTCTGCTCGACCAGAAAGATAGTTACTCCCTGCCTGCGCAGCTCCTCAATGATCTCGAAAATCTGCTGGATGATGATCGGTGCCAGCCCCAGTGATGGCTCGTCGAGCAGCAGCAGGCGTGGCTTGCTCATCAGGGCACGGCCGATGGCCAGCATCTGTTGTTCACCGCCGGACATGGTGCCAGCGCGCTGCTGATAGCGCTCCTTCAGGCGTGGGAACAGTACCAGTGTGGCGTCCAGTTGCTGCTGGAAGGCTTCCTTGCTGGTGAAGAAACCGCCCATCGCCAGGTTTTCCTCGACGGTCAAGCGCGAGAACACGCGCCGGCCCTCCGGCACGATGGCAATATCCTTGCGCATGATTTCGGCTGTACTCAGTCCGGTCAGATCTTCGCCTTCGTAACGAATGCTGCCGCTACTGGGGCGCGGGTCGCCGCACAGGGTCATCAGTAATGTGGTCTTGCCGGCACCATTGGCACCGATCAGGGTAACGATCTCGCCACGCTGGACTTCCAGGCTAACGTCGTGCAGTGCCTGGATCTTGCCGTAGTGGGTCGAGACATTTTTCATGTACAGCATCAGCTCTTGCCCTCAGGTTTCGCCCAGGTAGGCCTTGATCACGTCAGGGTTGCTGCGCACCTGGTCCGGTGTGCCGTTTGCCAGTGGGCAACCCTGGTTGATCACCACGATATGGTCGGAAATGCTCATGACCAGTTTCATGTCATGTTCGATCAGCAGCACGGTGATGCCGTGGGCATCGCGCAGTTCGCTGATCAGCGCCTTGAGATCATCGGTTTCCCTGGGGTTGAGGCCGGCGGCCGGTTCGTCAAGCATCAGCAGTGATGGCTGAGTCACCATACAGCGGGCGATTTCCAGGCGTCGTTGCTGACCATAGGCCAGGCTGTTGGCCGGGCGGTTGGCAAACTCCAGCAAGTCGACCCGCTCCAGCCAGTAGGCGGCCCGCTCCAGCGCCTGCTTCTCGCTGCGGCGGTAGTTCGGGGTTTTGAACAGGCCCGCCAGCAGGCTGGTATTCAGGTGTTGGTGCTGAGCCACCAGCAGGTTTTCCAGCAGAGTCATTTCCTTGAACAGGCGCACATGCTGGAAGGTACGGATCATGCCCTTGCGGGCAACCTTGAAACCGGGCAGGCCCTGAATTTCCTCACCACGAAAGATGATCTTGCCGTCGGTGGGTTTGTAAAAACCGGTCAGACAGTTGAACACCGTGGTCTTGCCGGCCCCGTTGGGGCCGATCATCGATACGATCTGTTTTTCCTGTACGGTCAGGGCAACGCCGTTGACCGCCAGCAGCCCGCCAAAACGCATGGTCAGGCCAGAGACTTCAAGCATGGGCATGGTCATTGGGTGCGTAGCTCCATATGCGGGCGTTTCATTGGCAGCAGCCCCTGCGGGCGCCAGATCATCATCAGCACCATCATCAGACCGAATAGCAGCATGCGGTATTCATTGAATTCGCGTGCCATCTCGGGAAGGATGGTCATGATGATTGCTGCCAGAATTACTCCAACCTGCGAGCCCATTCCACCGAGCACTACAATGGCGAGGATGATTGCCGACTCGATGAAAGTGAACGACTCCGGGCTGATAAAGCCCTGGCGGGCGGCGAAGAAGCAGCCGGCGAACCCTGCAAAGGTAGAGCCGATGGTGAAGGCGCTGAGCTTGACCGCTGTGGGGTTGATACCCAGCGAACGGCAGGCGATCTCGTCTTCACGCAGTGCTTCCCAGGCGCGGCCTATGGGCATGCGCAACAGGCGGTTGATCACATACAGGGTGATCAACACCAGCATCAACGCCAGCAGGTAAAGGAAGATCACCCGGTGGTTGGAGTTGAAGGCAATGCCGAAGAACTCGTGAAAGGTCTGCATGCCTTCGCTGGCGCGGCGGTTGAACTCCAGACCGAACAGCGTTGGTTTGGGGATGCCGCCGATCCCGTTGGGACCATTGGTCAGCCAGGTCATGTTGTTGAGCAGAATGCGGATAATCTCGCCAAAGCCCAGGGTCACGATCGCAAGGTAGTCACCTCGCAGGCGTAGCACCGGGAAGCCGAGAATGAAGCCGAAGAAGGCGCCGAGCAGCCCGGCGACCAGCAGCCCGGTCCAGAAACCCATGCCGAAATACATCGCCAGCAAGGCATAGCTGTAGGCTCCGACCGCATAGAAGCCGACATAGCCCAGATCCAGCAGACCGGCCAGGCCAACCACGATGTTCAGCCCCAGGCCGAGCATTACGTAGATCAACACCAGGGTAGCCAGATCGATGTTGCCGCGGTTGCTGAAGAACGGAAAGACCAGTGCGGCTGCGATCAGAAAACACCAGAACAGGCGCTGGATAACAGGCTTGTCTGTGGTCTCAACCAGCCTGGTCGGGGGCTTGGGCAGGCCGGGTACGGCTTGCCAGGCTTTGCCCAAGTGGTCGCGGAACAGATTGAACAGGAAGATGAACAAGGCTGCGCCGGCAATTTTCCACAGGACATCGGCACCTGCGCCGCTGATGGTCAGACCGGTACCGGACGGGGTCAGGCGCACACCCATCAGCATGGCGGTGAGAACTACCACCACCGCAGCGGAAATAAGCGCGGGTTTCAGGTTGTTACGGATCATACCTTCTCAACCTCCGGGCGACCGAGAATGCCGCTGGGGCGGAACAGCAGGATCAGGATCAGCAGGCTGAAGGCCACAACGTCCTTGTATTCGGTGCTGAAGTAACCGGCGGTCATCGCCTCGGTAATACCCAGCAGCAGACCGCCAAGTACAGCTCCGGGAATGCTGCCAATGCCACCCAGTACTGCGGCGGTAAAGGCCTTGAGGCCAGCCATAAAGCCGATGTAGGGGTTGATCACTCCGTAGTACATGCTCAGCAGTACACCGGCAACCGCAGCCAGGGCCGCACCAATGACGAAGGTCAGGGCGATGATGCCGTTGGTGTTGATGCCAAGCAGATTGGTCATTTTCAGGTCTTCGGCACAGGCGCGGCAGGCCCGGCCCATGCGCGAACGGGAGATGAACAGGGTCAGCAGGGTCATGGTCAGCAGGGTGACCACGAAGATGATCATCTGCATATAGGACAAGGTGGCGTGGAACCCCTCATCCGGGCCGATGCTGATACCACCGGTCACCAGGCTGGGCATGGCGATATCGCGCGAGCCCTGAGCCAGCCGCACCAGGTTTTGCAGGAAGATCGACATGCCGATGGCTGATATGAGTGGAATCAGCCGGTTGCCGCCGCGTAATGGTCGATAGGCAACCCGTTCGATACTGTAGCCATAGGCGCTAGTGACGATCATGCTGATGATGAAGGCGCCGAGAATCATTAGCGGGAGAAACTCGACTCCCATCAAGGCCAGGGCTGCCAATGCCATGAAGGCGATATAGCTGCCGATCATGTAAACCTCGCCGTGGGCGAAGTTGATCATGCCGATAATGCCGTAAACCATGGTATAGCCGATGGCGATCAGGGCGTAGGTACTGCCAACTGTCAGTCCATTGAGCAGTTGCTGGATAAAATAATAAAGGGACTCTGGCATAGCCAAGCTACCTGTTGTGACAGGAACGTCGTTCGGAGGGAACTCACAAAAATCGGGCCCGCTGGGGTGACCAGCGGGCCCGATGACGTTGACGGTTTACTCAGTCAGTGCGGTCTTGGTGGCATCTGCGTGCCATTTGTAGACCACGAAATTGAAGTCTTTCAGGTCACCCTTTTCATCGAAGGCAAGGGTGCCGGTCGGGGTGTCGAAGCTGTTGGCGCGCAAGGCAGCGGCAACTGCCTCGGTGTCTGTGCTGCCGGCCAGCTTGATGCCATCGGCGATCACCTGAACAGCGGCATAGGCCGGAAATACGAACGGCCCTGAGGGGTCTTCGTTTTTGGCCTTGAAGGCTTCGACCAGATGAGCATTTTTCGGGTCTTCGTCAAAGGCCTTGGGCAGAGTGACCAGCAGACCTTCGGAAGCCTGGCCTGCAATCGCGGAAATGTCGCTGTTACCCACGCCTTCCGGACCCATGAAGCCAACGTTCAAGCCCTGTTCGGCCGACTGGCGCAGCAGCAGCCCCAGTTCCGGGTGGTAGCCACCGTAGTAGACGAAATCAACACCAGCCTGGCGCAGCTTGGCAATCAGGGCAGAGAAGTCCTTGTCGCCGGCGGTCACGCCTTCGAAGACTGGCACTTCAATGCTGTTTTCGCGCAGCACATCACGCACGGCGGTAGCGATACCTTCACCGTATTGCTGCTTGTCGTGGATCACTGCGACCTTGCTTGGCTTAATATGTTCAACGATGTACTGACCTGCAGTCGGGCCTTGCAGGCTGTCCAGGCCGATGGTGCGGAATACCAGCTCATAGCCGCGTGCGGTGATATCCGGGCTGGTTGAGGCGGCGGTGATCATCAGCACGCCTTCTTCTTCATATACATCGGAAGCTGGTTGAGTTGAGCTGGAGCAGAGATGGCCTACCACGAATTGAATGCCATCGTTGACAATCCGGTTGGCGACTGCAACCGCCTGCTTGGGATCGCAAGCATCATCGAATACCACACCCTCAAGCTGGCTACCATTGACGCCGCCAGCGGCGTTGATCTGCTCAATGGCCATCTTGGCGCCGATGAACTGCATGTCACCGTACTGCGCTACTGGACCGGTAACCGGACCGGCCAAGGCGATCTTGATGGTGTCGGCCAGGGCAAAGCTACTGACGCTGGCCAGAGCGGTGGCGGCGATGAATTGGGATAGTGCTTTGCGATGCATTTTCTTCATGTTATCTGCTCACTTGTTGTTGTCCGACAAATGAAAGTGCCGAGGGTTGGCGGCTCGGGACCTTCTCCGGGAACTGTACCGGAGCAGTTTAGCAATGGGATATAAGACAGGGAATCGAGCTGTTTCAATTTGCTGACAGATGTCCTTAAAGTGCAACAAAATTACCTATTAGTGACAAATGACCGATTGGTCAGGCTTTTTCCGGGTGCTACCCTACGCGTTTTCAGAGCCCTTCAGCCCCCGGGAGCCCGTCGATGACCAGCCCAAGTGAAACTTACGCCGCCATTTTAGGCTCGACCGGTCGGATCGACTGGAAAACCCTGGAACCGCATTTTGCCCGAGGAGAAGTCCTGGTGGTGGGGGCTGCGCTGGATTTGGTAGCGGTAGCCCAGGCGCTGACGGCCGATGATGCCGACACGGTCAAGGGCTGGATGGATGCTGGGCAGTTCGGCCCGATCAGCAATGAACAGGCCATTGACTGGAGCGAGCGCCACCCCGACAACCTATGGGCCGTGGTTATCCGGCCCTGGGTACTGGTACAGGAGCGGGCCTGAGTCACAGACTGGCAGAGACGCCGTGCTTCGTCATTGCGAGTCGCGCAGCGGTGCGGCAATCCATCCATAAAGAGCGTCAGGTCATAGGCGCCGGCGAAGCCAGGCGCTGAGTGCATCAACCAGCAGCACCATCAGCAGCATTGCCAGAATTACGGTCATCGCCCGCGGTTGCTGGAACAGGCTGAGGGTCACATAGAGCATCTGGCCCAAACCGCCGGCACCGACGAATCCCAGCACCGCTGCCATTCGGATATTGTTTTCCCAGCGATACAGGGTATAGGCCAGCCACTGCGGCAATACGCCTGGCAGGGTGCCGTAGAAAAACGCCGCCACGGTACCGGCTCCGGCTTCACGCAGGGCGTTGGCCGGTTCGGCTGGGGTGTTTTCCAGCGCCTCGGCAAACAGTCGGCCAAGCACGCCAGCGGTGTGCAGGGCAATGGCCAGGGTGCCGGCAAAGGGCCCGAGACCGGCGGCCAGTACCATCAGCGCAGCCCACACCAGTTCAGGTACTGAGCGCAGGGCATTGAGCAGCAACCGGGCCGCTGCCTTGGCCAGCCGACCTAGCCGACCGGCCGCGAGCAGGCTGAGGCCGGCGCCCAGTAGAGCTGCCAGCAGAGTACCGATGGCCGAAATAGCCAGTGTTTCCAGGGCGCCACGACTGATCTGTCTGAGCCAGCTGGCGGAGCTGTCGGGCGGGAAGAAAGACAGTGCATAGGCCTGCATCTGCTGTGGGCTGTCGCCGCGCAGCAGGCCTCTCAGGTCCATATCCAGATACCAGAACGAGGCGATCACCGCTGCGCCAATCAGCAGCAGCCAGCCTATGGCTTCCCCGCGTCGGCTCATGCCAGCCTCCGGCGTAGCAGGGTGCTGAGCTGGTCGGCCAGTAGCACCAGCAGCAGGAAGGTCAGCAGAATGCTGACCACTTCGCCGCCGGCGAACATTCGGATCGACAGGTCGATCATCTGGCCCAGTCCACCGGCTCCGACAAAGCCCATGATGACTGAGGCACGTACCGCACATTCCCAGCGGTACAGAGTGTAGGAGGTCAGCTCCTGGGCGGCAGCCGGCAGGATGCCGTAGCAGAATGCCGCGAGGCGACCACTGCCGGCCTGCAACAAGGCTTGGGCTGGACGCTGGTCGACCGACTCGCAAATTTCCGCATAGACCTTACCGAGCATACCGCTATAGGTGATGGCGATAGCCAACACGCCAGCCGTTGGTCCAAGACCGACAGCGCGAACAAACAGCAAGGCCCAGACGATTTCCGGCACGCTGCGCAGGATGATCAGCAGCAGTCGTACCGGGTAGCGAATCAGGCCACTGCGCAGTGCCGGCTTGCCATGCAGTAAGGCGGAGATCGACAGCGCTTGGGTGGCGATCAGCCCCAGCGGGATGGCCAGCAGCAGGGCCAGGACCAGGCCGGCGGTGGCCATTGCCAAGGTCTCTAGCGTGGCCTTGCCGAGCAGGGCGAGAAACTCTGGGGAGGTGTCCGGCGGCCAGAAGCCGGCAAGAAAACGGCCGAAGGTATCCAGGTTGCGCGAGTCCAGCAGGCTAGCGGGATTGAATTCGGTCAGCACCAGCCCCGGCCATAACAGAATCAGGACGCCCAGGGTCACCAGTGCCCGTGGCAGGGCGGCAGGATCGCGCCAATACTGCGCCTGTGCGCCTGGTTTCAGAAACATCGCGGGATATTGACGGCGTCGACGGCGCTGGGAGAGGGGGGCGGTGACTCACCACTATCCAGGCTGGCGTTGACATAGAGTTGTTCAAGATCGCGCTGGCTGACGTCACTGGCGGGCTTGTCGAACAGCAACCGGCCTTCACGCAGGCCAATGACCCGAGGGAAATGACGCAGGGCCAGGTCAACCGCATGCAGGCTGGCAATCAGGCTCACGCCGCGCTCGTTGGCCAGTCGGTTGAGCAGCCCCAACGTGTGATCAGCCAGCACAGGGTCCATGGCCGAAACCGGCTCGTCGGCCAGCAGCAGGTCGGCGCCCTGGTATAGCACCCGGGCGATGCCGACGCGCTGTAGTTGACCGCCAGAGAGCTGATCGCAACGCATAAACAGCTTGTCGGCCAGATCCAGTGGGGCCAGCGCTGCGTGGGCACCGGCAATATCCAGGGGATAACACAGTGACAACAGCGCCTTGCCCAGCGACCAGTGGCCGAGACGTCCGGCCAGCACGGCTGTCACCACGCGCTGGCGCGGTGGTAGCGGCGGGCTTTGATGGATCAGCCCGATGCGCCGACGCAGATGTCGCAGTGCCTGGCCACGCAGACGGGCCGGCTGGCTACCGAGTAGCTGGAGTTCGCCCGTGCTGGGCAGCAGACTGGTGCCCAGCAAACGCAGCAGGCTGGTTTTGCCAGCCCCGGAAGAGCCGATGATGGCGACCCGCTCGCCGGCCTCAATCTGCAGATTGACCCCCTGCAACGCAGCGAAGCCATTGGCGTGGGTCAGCCCCACGCCATCAAGCCTGATGCTCACTGCAACAAGCCGGCAGCTCGGGCGGCTTGCTCGATACCTTCGTAGTTCTCCGGCCGAGTTTCGATGAAGCGGCTGGCACGCTGCAGGTCGAGAATGGCCTTGTGCTCAGGATTGGCCGGGTCGAGCTTGAGGAACGCGGCCTTGATCCGTTCGACCAGTGCTGGGTCGAGATCGCCGCGCACGGTCCAGTTGTAGTCGAAATAGGTCGGGGTAACCTGATAAACGCGTACCTTGCTGGTGTCGACCTTGCCTTCGTCAGCCAGTTTTTCCCAGACCGAGGCATTCAGGACGCCGGCATCGACCCGGCCGGATTCGACCCAGGCGACAGTCGCATCATGGGCACCGGAGAAGCCGATGCGGCTGAAATGGCTATCTACCTCAATACCGTCCTGCTGCATGAAATAACGCGGCATCAGGTGCCCGGAGGTGGACGATACCGAGCCGAAGGCAAAGCTCTTGCCGGCCAGGTCTGCATGGCTGTTGACCTTGGGGTCGGCGGTGATGAAGGTGCTGGTGAAGACCTCATCCTGCTCGCGTTGTACCAGCGGGATGGCATCACCGGTACGCAGGCGGGCCTGAACAAAGGTGAAACCGCCCAGCCAGGCCATGTCCAGGCGCTTGGCGCCGAGAGCCTCGACTACACCGGCGTAGTCGGAAACTGGCTGAAACTGCACGCTCAGGCCCAGTTCCTGTTCGAGATATTCGCCCAGCGGCTTGAATTTGCGCAGCAGCTCGGTCGGAGCTTCGTCGGGAATGGCCGAGACGCGCAGCACGTCCTGGGCCTGCGCAGTGGAAAACAGGGTGGCAACGGACAGGCATGCGCCGGCCAGCACGGCCAGCGGTCGTTTGATCATCGACATGTGGTTTCTCCGGTTCAATAGCGGATGACTCCGGGCCGGGTGTCGAGACCGGCCAGGGCGTGGCGCAAGTTTAGAGCAATCGACTGGCGGAGCAAGCGGGAAATGCTTGGCGCGGCAGGCTCCGAGCCTTCGATAAGGCATCTTCTGCCAATGCGAGGAGCGCAGCGACGCGGCAATCCACAGGCCGCATGGATCACCACGCGGCTGCGCCGCTCGTGATGACGGGGCTGGCGGTCTGGGCGATGCAGGCTTTCTTGCCGCCAAACAGACGGTTAGGATTGTCATTCTTTTTTAGCGTTCAGGAGCCACCTGATGCCTTGGCCGATAGCTGCCAACCTGTCGATGCTGTTTACCGAAGTGCCGTTGACCGAGCGTATCGAAGCAGCGGCCAGCGCAGGCTTTGACGGCGTGGAAATCCAGTTCCCATATGAACTGCCAGCGCAAGAGCTCAAATCCCGGCTGGAGTCGGCCAGGATGCCGCTGGTACTGATCAACCTGCCGGCGGCCGACTTGTTGCAAGGCGGTCCGGGACTGGCAGCGGCGCCGGGCCGAGCTGCCGAGTTCGAGCAGGCGCTGGAACAAGGGCTGGCTTATGCCGCGCAGGTCAGGCCACAGCGAATCAATGTCCTGCCTGGGCGGCTGGTCGAAGGGCTGAGTCGTGAGGCGGCTCTGGAAACCCTGGCCGAACGTTTGCAACGCGCTGCCCAAGCTTTTGCCACGATTGGGGTAGGGGTGACCTGTGAGGCAATCAACCGACACGACATGCCGGGTTTTGTGCTGTCTACTTCGGCTGAACTGCTGGCCATGCTGGAGCGGGTAGGGCATGCCAATCTGTCAGCGCAACTGGATCTGTACCACATGGCCCGGATGGACGAAGTGCCTGCGGACAGTATCGAGCGATTGGCCGGACGGATTGGTCATGTGCAGTTTGCTGATAGCCCGGGGCGGGCTGAGCCGGGCACTGGCGTGCTGGATTTTGCTGGCGCTTTGGCCGCTTTGGAGCGAGCTGGTTATCAAGGCTGGCTTGCTGCCGAATATCGCCCAGCCAGCAGCACAGCGGCCAGTCTGGACTGGCTGGCGCGGTGGCAATAGCACTGGAGTGTTTTCACATCAGCGTCATCACGAGTGGCGCAGACACATTCTTCAGTCAGAGTCCTGGTCCGCAGCGAATGATTCGAGCCCTGGTCAGACGTTCACCTTCTGGATTCAGTAGCCAGGCTGCGGGCTGCCAGCCCCTGCGTTCAGCGTAAATCTGATACTGCTGACCGGCCCGGAAGTCATCATGGCTCAGGCCGAGAATGCAGGTGCGCTCGCGACTTTCCAGGCGTCCACCGTTACGCTGCCCGCCGCCGGGTACCTCGAACTGGAAGCGAACCTGCAGTTCGTGCGAGCCAGGCGGCAGGTCGGGAAATCTCAGACTACGCACCAACTCGCCATTGAGGCGGTAAGCGCGCAACTGCTCGAGCGGCATCGAGGTGCGCTGTTCGATCCTGACCTGCTGGCTGTCCAGCGGTGGGGTCGGCTGCTGGGCGCAAGCCGACAAGGTGCAGCAGAAAAGGCCCATGGCTGCGGCCTTGAGAGGAAACATTACAACTCTCCACTGATTCCGTTCATGCGTAGGGCCAACTCGATATCCAGACCAATGACCAGAACACCAACCACCTTGCCGCTTATGGGGTCGATGATCTGGCTGCTGACGTGTACCTGAAAACCCTGTGTTGACTGATCATACTCCAATGGCCCCATGAACGGGGTGGTGTTACTGGCGAAAAATGACTCGGTGAACTTGGCTTCGTCACCTTGCCAGTAATCTGTGGTGATCTCGCTGACAGCGACATTCAGGCCCAGATAATCAGTCACCATGACCTCGGTAATCAGGCCATTGTGGCGAATCTGTTGATCAGTCAGCCAGTGTGACAGTGGGTGAGCCAGTACGCTATTGATCAGTGGACGCTCATGCTGGCTGGTCTCCGCGATCCACTGCTGATCGAGCTGAATGATACGGGTGACGTCCAGTTGCTGGTGGCGGCGGTTCTGTTCCAGCACCGCCTCAATAATTTCGGGCTTGCCGGGCCAGTCGGCGAACAATTGTTGATGCAGTACCTGGATGCGTTCACGCTCCTCCGCGGTGAGGGTAGCCATTTCCGGAATGCAGTGGAAAACCTCGTCGTTGAAGCGGCTTAAAAAGCTCGGGTGACGATGCAGAAAGTCATCGGCGAAGTACACCCCGAGATTGGTGTACTGCTGGAAGTGTTGATGTCGGGGGCGCAGTCCAAGCGGGAGCGGGGTTAGTTCAATACGCAGGGTGCGCTGATCGGCCAGGAAAGCGTCGATACGCCCACGTTCAAGCAACTGTAACAATTGCCGGGTATTGCCGACCAGGGTGTTGACCTCGACTCCCTGCTTCTCCAGCCAAGCCACCTGATTACTGCCGCGGATGCCGCCAATCTTTAACTGAGGGTCGCTCGTTCGGCGAGGCTCGAGAGGGTGCTCGGGGTTGTTGCTGTACCAATACCATTTCTCCAGTGCCAGAGGTGCCGAGAGTTGGGCAAATTCGTTGGCCCGGCGGGTGCGGGTGGCGGAGAAAAAACCGTCAGCTCGCCCCTGACTGACCTCATGAATCGCACGCTCCCAGGGCAGCACTCGAATTTCGTAAGGCTGGGCCAGCGCCTTGAAGATACAACTCAGGGCCGTAACAGAACTACCGCCCAACTGGTCACCTTCCTTTACCTGGTAAGGTGGAAATATATCGGTATTGAGTCTGACAGGATCAGAGGCAGCAGCCAGGCTGGCGCAACCACACAGCATGAGGATGCTGGCAAGGCGAAACATGTTGGGCGTCCTTTCGGGTGTATGGAGTCACTATAGAATCGCTTGGCCTGCTGCGCCGCTCGACCATAAGCTCTGTTACTAAATCGCGATCACGGTCACGCATAGCGCTGGTTCTGACCATCCTGGACAGGCATCCTATTCATCATATTTATGATGATGTGTGGAATATATCAACTTCACGAGTTTTGAGGAGATAGGCCGATGAAAGATTTTCAGGGCAAGGTGGCGGCGATTACCGGTGGTGGCAGTGGTCTGGGGCGTGAACTGGCACTGTGCTGCGCCGCCCGGGGCATGAAGTTGGTGCTGGGTGATGTGGATGAGAAGGGTATGGTGGAAACCCAGCGCTTGGTCGAGGCCGCTCATCCGGGTACCGAAACCACAACCATGCGCCTGGATGTCTCCAGTCTGGATCAGGTTCAGGCTTTTGCCGATCTGTGCAAGAGCAGCTTCGGCGGAGTTCACCTGGTGTTCAATAACGCTGGTGTCAGCGTCGGTGGCCCGGTGTGGGAAAACACAGTGGCTGACTGGGACTGGGTCATGGGCGTTAACCTGTATGGCGTGGTCTGGGGTGTCAAGGTGTTTACACCGCTGCTGATCGCGCAGGGCGAAGGGCATATCATCAATACCGCATCGGCTGCCGGTTGGCTCAATGGGCCGAGCATGGCTATCTACAACGTTACCAAGCACTCGGTGGTCGCGTTGTCGGAAACTCTGGCGCTGGACCTGCGTGATGTCGGTGCCAATGTTGGCGTGACCTGCCTGTGCCCGGCTTTCTTCCCCACCGGCATCTCTGACTCGGCCCGCAATCGTCCGGCCGACAAGGCTGAAACCATTACGCCGAGCGACGTCATGCTCAAGCGTGCCGAGCTGACCAAAGCCGCCGTGGCCAAGGGCAAGATTCAGGCTGCCGATATCGCTGAAATGACCCTCAGGGCGGTGGAGAATGATCAGTTCTACGTCTTCCCGCATCGCAAGATCAAGGAGCTGATCAAGCTGCGTGCTGCTGCGGCAGAGCGTGAGCAGGTTGTGTTCGATTCGCTCAACCCCTGAGTAAAAAGCTCCCCCCGACAGCTGGATCGCCACAGGTCTACGGCCTTCGCGATGACGGGGGGAGCCAAGCCAGACATTCCCTGCGCCACCTCGTCATTGCCAGTCGCAGGGGGCGGCCATCCGCCGATGTGGCAATCCATCAGTGCCTGGGCCAGTACACCCCCTGGATCGCCACAGGCCTACGGCCTTCGCGATGACGGGAGCGGGAGCCAAACTCAGGCGTTCCCCGTCCTCCACCTCGTCATTTTATCTACACAGCCAACGCCAATCGCTGCTCGGCCACCCCCTGGCGCAGGAAAAACCGCTCCACCGCCGAGCGGGTATCCTGCCAGGCCGTCTTGTGTTCCATTTCCAGAAAGTGGCCGCTGTGAGCTATGGTTGCGAACTGAGCCTGTGGCGCCAGTTTGGCAAAGCCGCGTGCATCATCCGGGCTGGTGTAACGGTCCCACTCGCCATTGACGAACAGCAACGGCAGGTCGATATTGGTCACGCAGCTCATATAGCTGTTGCTGTCCAGGCCCAGTACCTGGCGTATATGGAACAGCATCTGCGCATACTCGTGCTCTTCAAGGCTGCTGACATGGCGAAAATTGCAGCGCCTGAATAGGGGCGGCAGATATTCACCGATGGTGTCATTGACCAGATTGCCCACCGCCTGGCGGTCACAGGCCGCCAGATGGGTCTGGCCGCGACTGAGATAGTCATGCATCGCGCTGTTGAGAATCGGCGAGAATGAGCTGACCACGGCACTGCGGATCCGTGCGGGTCGCTGAGCCAGGGCCAGCAGTGTGGCGACGCCGCCCCAGGAGAACGAGTAGATGTGGTCGGCACTAAAGTGCTCGATCAGATCCAGCAGAATCAGTGCCTCGTCCTCCTTGCCAATCAATGGCAGGATTGGGTTGTGCGGGCGTGAGGCGCCAGCATAAGGCTGGTCAAACAACACCACATTGAACAGTGGTTGGAGAAACCGCAACGCCTGGCTGAACGAGGCGCTGGTGGCCAGCGAGCCGTTGACCAGAATGATGGTAGCGGTTGCGTCGGGGTTCGGATAACACCAGGTGTGCACCTTCATATCTCGGTGCACGCGAATTACTGCCTTTTCAGCGTACATGGGGGCACCTCGGAATGTTGAAGGCGAGCGTTTAGCGCGCCGGTGAAGAGTGCCACCAGCTAACCGCACCCAGATGACAGCAGCGTGTCATGGCCGCAGCCGTTGGTCGGGTGTAACTGGCTGTTCATGAATCCTGTAAGGCGGGAGCATCCGCTCCCGCAGCGAGCCCGCCGCATCCCTGTCCTGGAGCAGATGCTCCAGGCTCCCAGGAAACCCCAGGCCACTCTCAAGCCCGCCCCTGCCTGCTGATAACCTCATGACGGTTAAATTTGCATGTCAAAATGCTGTCAATAGAGCCTTGAGAGGCGATGACTGGCTGCAAGTGCCTGTCAAAAAGAAAGAAAAAAATCCTTAAAAAGGTCCTAAAGCTCCCCGAACAGACGCCGATAAAGTAATCGAATGCGAACTCTATGGGTGCCTGGGCAAGTCCCACCTTGGAGGCGCAGGCTCAGGCAAACATTATTAGGTCCTCTGGAGGCATGACATGTCCTTGACCGTTAATACCAACGTCGCGTCGCTGAATACTCAGCGCAACCTCAACAGTTCGGCCAGTTCTCTGCAGACATCCTTGCAGCGCCTGTCCACCGGTTCGCGTATCAACTCCGCCAAGGATGATGCCGCAGGTCTGCAGATTGCCAACCGTTTGACCAGTCAGGTCAATGGTCTGAATGTGGCGGTGCGCAACGCCAATGACGGTATCTCGCTGGCGCAGACAGCTGAAGGTGCTCTGCAGCAGTCGACCAATATCCTGCAACGCATGCGTGATCTGGCCCTGCAGTCGGCCAACGGTTCCAACAGCACTTCCGAGCGTGAGGCATTGAACGCCGAAGTAACCCAGTTGAAGAAAGAAATCGACCGAATCAGCAATACCACCACCTTCGGTGGTCGCAAGCTGCTGGATGGCAATTTCGGCATTTCCAGCTTTCAGGTTGGCTCTGCGGCTAATGAAATCATCAGTGTCGGGATTGGGGAGATGAGTTCCAGCTCTTTGGAGGGTACTTACTTCTCTGGTAACAGTGCGGAGTTTGATCCGGCGGCAGGTACCATCGTAGCAGGTGATGTGACCGTTGCCCTGACGCTGACAACGGGTACTGTAAACGTGACAGCTACCATGAGTGGCGGCGAAACCAATAAGCAGGCGGCAGAAAAAATTGCGGCAGCGGTGAATGATGCCAATGTTGGCGTGGGTGCCTTCGTTGAGGAGGACCCTGACAATGCTGGCGACTTCCTGATCAAATACGTTTCCAAGGCGGATGATGATGGCGCCTCTCTGTTGACCAGCGTAGCAGTAACCGACACTGATACTACAGGTGTGGGTACGCTCGGTTCTGCGGCAGCTATGACAGCTTCGACTGACAATACTGTCAAGGATATCGACATTACTACAGCCTCAGGTGCGCAGGCAGCAGTGCTGGTTATCGATGATGCGATCAAGATGATCGACTCCCAGCGCGCTGACCTCGGTGCGGTACAGAACCGCTTCGAGAACACCATTGCCAACCTGCAAAACATTGCCGAGAACGTGTCGGCCGCCCGTGGACGGATTCAGGACACCGATTTTGCCGCGGAAACTGCGAACCTGACCAAGAATCAGATTCTGCAGCAGGCCGGTACCTCTATCCTGGCCCAGGCCAACCAGTTGCCGCAGGCGGTACTCAGTCTGCTGGGCTGATCTGGCAGTAGGGTTGGTTTTCAACACAAGCCGGGCTTATGCCCGGCTTGTGTGTATTTGCGGCAGGCGCTTGCCTGCGCGGCAAAAGTTTGCCGGAATATCTCGGCAGTCAGTCGGTCTGGCTGGCTGTAAGTGGCCGTGGTTGGGCGCTTTATTGTTGTTGGCACACTTCCTGCTCATTCAACCTTGTGACATTAAAAAGCGGCAATGCAGTCGTTCGTCTGCATCGATGCCGAATATTCGTTGAATGCAGATTGCATGGCTGCCTGGTGATCGCGGTACGGGCAACAGGCAACAATGGAGGCAAGACATGTCCCTGACGGTGAACACCAATGTGGCGTCGCTGAATACCCAGCGTAACCTCAATACTTCATCCAATGCGCTGCAGACTTCTTTGCAGCGTCTGTCCACCGGCTCGCGCATCAACTCCGCCAAGGATGATGCTGCTGGCCTGCAGATTGCCAACCGCCTGACCAGTCAGGTCAATGGCCTGAACGTGGCGGTACGCAACGCCAATGACGGTATCTCGCTGGCACAGACCGCCGAAGGTGCTCTGCAGCAGTCGACCAATATCCTGCAGCGTATGCGCGATCTGGCCTTGCAGGCGGCCAACGGCTCCAACAGCGTCTCTGAGCGTGAGGCGCTGAACGCCGAAGTCAGTCAGCTGAAAAAGGAAATTGACCGGATCAGTAACACCACTACCTTTGGTGGACGCAAATTGCTGGATGGCAATTTTGGTATTTCCAGCTTCCAGGTTGGCTCGGCGGCCAATGAGATCATTAGTGTTGGCATTGGCGAAATGAGTGCTCAGTCGTTGCAAACCAACTTCTACTCGGAAGCTTTTGGTGATGCGGCTGGTACGGTAACTGTCGATACCCAGGTTACTCTTGATCTGGTGTTTACTGACACCAGCAAGAACACAACCATCACGGTTGAACTGAAAGCTGGCGATACTGGTGATCTTCTTACCGCCAAACTGGCAGCGGCAATCAATGACGCCAATATCGGTGTGGGTGTGCACCTTGATGCTGATGGTGACTATCAGGTGATTTCGCGCACTGATGCCAATGATCCAACGGTCAGCGATTTGCAGACCATCACTTTTGGTGACTCCACTCCAGCTTCAGGTGCGACATTCACTACTGTTGACCTGTCGGCTGCTACACCGGTGGCAGACAACACTATTGCTGATCTGGATATTCGCGATGTGGCGGGAGCTCAGGCGGCAATTCTGGTGATTGATGAATCCATCCGCCTGATCGATGCCCAGCGCGCCGAACTGGGTGCGGTGCAGAACCGTTTCGAAAACACCATTGCCAACCTGCAGAATATTGCTGAGAACGTCTCGGCAGCGCGCGGGCGGATTCAGGATACCGACTTTGCTGCGGAGACAGCGACGCTGACCAAGAACCAGATTCTGCAGCAGGCCGGAACCTCGATCCTGGCTCAGGCCAATCAGTTACCCCAGGCCGTACTCAGTCTGTTGCAGTAAGTTGTATTTGTGGTGGGGCAAAGCCGGGCCTGCGCCCGGCTTTTTGCTGCCCGAAGAATTGCCGGTGCTGGCCTAAAGCTTTGTCAGTGGCTGCCGATACAGGGATTGAACGCAGATTTCATGGTTGCCCGACCTCGGTCGAACCATGGAGTGGATACTGGGCAATCGCCACTATCGGAGGCACTATATGTCCCTGACCGTCAATACCAACGTAGCATCGCTGAATACCCAGCGTAACCTCAACAGCTCCGCCAGCTCGCTGCAGACTTCCTTGCAGCGTCTGTCCACCGGTTCGCGCATCAATAGTGCCAAAGATGATGCTGCCGGCCTGCAGATCGCCAACCGTCTGACCAGCCAGGTCAATGGTCTGAATGTGGCAGTGCGTAACGCCAATGATGGTATCTCGCTGGCCCAGACCGCCGAAGGTGCATTGCAACAGTCGACCAATATTTTGCAGCGTATGCGTGATCTGGCCCTGCAGTCGGCCAACGGCTCCAATAGCACTTCCGAGCGCGAAGCGCTGAATGCTGAAGTGACTCAGCTGAAGAAGGAAATCGACCGGATCAGCAACACCACCACTTTTGGTGGTCGCAAGCTGCTGGATGG
This sequence comes from Halopseudomonas phragmitis, assembly GCF_002056295.1. Taxonomy (NCBI): domain Bacteria; kingdom Pseudomonadati; phylum Pseudomonadota; class Gammaproteobacteria; order Pseudomonadales; family Pseudomonadaceae; genus Halopseudomonas; species Halopseudomonas phragmitis. Next base: position 2,093,026 of record NZ_CP020100.1, read on the forward strand.
CAACTTTGGCGTGACCAGCTTCCAGGTCGGCTCGGCGGCCAACGAAATCATCAGTGTCGGTATTGGCGAAATGAGTTCGACTTCGTTGAATGGTACTTTCTATACCGAGGCTTTTGGGACTGCGGCAATCGGTACGCCAGCAGATTATGTTGGGGGGACGGCTACCATTGAGGTGACGCTGGATGGGGTCGCTGATCCGGTGGAGTTGAGTGTTGAGTTGAGTGCTTCCGATGATGCTGAGACTATCACGGCCAAATTGGCAGCTGCTGTTAACGACGCCAATCTGGGAGTGAGTGTACAGAAGGACGAAAATGATGCCTGGCAAGTAATTACCAACTCGAATGCAGATGGTGACGGCCCGGCCGTTACGGGTATCGAGTTTACCTCGCTGCCAGCTGAAGTCACTCTGGCCGATATTACGCTTGATGCCACGAATGCGGCAGCGGCTGCCGACAGCACTGTCAGTGCCATCGACATCACTTCTGCCTATGGAGCCCAGGCTGCCGTGTTGGTGATTGATGAGGCGATTCGTATGATCGACTCTCAGCGTGCCGACCTCGGTGCGGTGCAGAACCGCTTCGAGAACACCATTGCCAACCTGCAGAATATTGCCGAGAACGTGTCGGCAGCCCGTGGTCGTATCCAGGATACCGACTTTGCCGCCGAGACTGCGAATCTGACCAAGAACCAGATTCTGCAGCAGGCCGGTACTTCGATCCTGGCTCAGGCCAATCAGTTGCCGCAGGCTGTGTTGAGCTTACTTGGCTGAGTAGCTTGGTTAAGCATTTTGATGTTGAGAAGCCGGGCGTATGCCCGGCTTCTTGCGTATCGGTGAGTAAAAAGTCGTTATCGGGCTAAAGCTTAAGCCAGCCTGGTCGATAACCTGTCTGAATGCGGATTCTATCGGTGCCTGGGAAGTGGTGGGTGCCTGAGACGCAACCCAGGCAGTAGCCTTAAATAGCTTCAGTGGAGGCGACCCATGTCCTTGACAGTAAATACTAACGTAGCATCGCTCAATACCCAGCGTAACCTCAACAGCTCGGCCAGTTCACTGCAGACTTCCTTGCAACGTCTGTCCACTGGCTCGCGCATCAACTCCGCCAAGGATGATGCTGCCGGCCTGCAGATTGCCAACCGTCTGACCAGTCAGGTTAACGGCCTGAACGTGGCGGTACGTAATGCCAACGACGGCATCTCGCTGGCGCAAACCGCCGAAGGCGCTCTGCAGCAAACCACCAATATTCTGCAGCGCATGCGTGACCTGTCGCTGCAATCGGCCAACGGTTCCAACAGCGACTCAGAGCGTGAGGCGCTGAATGCCGAAGTCACTCAGCTGAAGAAAGAAATCGACCGGATCAGCAACACTACCACTTTCGGTGGCCGCAAGCTGCTGGACGGTAATTTTGGCATCTCCAGCTTCCAGGTTGGCTCGGCGGCCAACGAAATTATCAGTGTCGGTATTGGCGAGATGAGTTCCAGCTCGCTCGAAGGTGACTTCTTCAGAACTGCACTGGGAGCCGCTGGTCCGGCAACTGCTGACGGAACCCTGGAGTTTACGCTGGTATTTGAGGATATCGATGATGTGGAAATCACTGTCGATGTCAAGGACGGTGATACCGGAGCTGTAGTCGCTGACAAGATCGCTGCCGCAATCAACGATCTGAATCTCGGGGTGGGTGTGCTCAAGGATGAAAACGGAGCTTACCAGATCATCTCGGGTGTGGCTGAAGATGGCACCAGCAACGCACTGACAAGCATTACCATGGACGATGCTGATGGTTCTGGCGTGACCTTCACTGCTGTGACCGCTTCGACTACCGCAGTGGCTGCTAACAGTGTCAAGGACATCGACATCACCAGCGCCGCAGGTGCTCAGTCGGCCATTCTGGTCATCGACGAAGCGATCAAGCAGATCGATTCCCAGCGTGCCGACCTCGGTGCGGTGCAGAACCGCTTCGAGAATACCATTGCCAACCTGCAGAATATTGCTGAGAACGTCTCGGCAGCGCGCGGGCGGATTCAGGATACCGACTTTGCCGCTGAGACTGCGAATCTGACCAAGAATCAGATTCTGCAACAGGCCGGCACTTCTATTCTGGCTCAGGCCAATCAGTTGCCGCAGGCGGTACTGAGCCTGTTGCAGTAAGATTGACGGGATGTGAAATGACGGGGGAAAGGTGTTAGCCTTTCTCCCGCATTGTCCTTAATGAGGATACCGCCATGGACATGGGAATGCTTGGAACACCGGGGGCTGAGCGGCCTGCAGGTGCTGCTGTCAGCGCGGCTGCCGGTAAGGTCATTAGTCTGGTAGCGGGCAAGGCGCCAGAGGCTCCAGATAATCAGAACAAGACTGCACTTCCCGCAGTAGTTGATGTCCAACCGGCTGATCGCCAGAGTCTGGAAAAAGCCGTGTCGGACATGCAGGACTTTGTCCAGAGCGTGCGGCGGGATATCAATTTCCAGTTGGATGATGGCACAGGTCAAGTCGTAGTCCGGGTCACCGAGGCGGCTACTGGTGATGTGATCCGTCAAATTCCTTCCGAGGAGGCTCTGCGTCTGGCAGAGAACCTATCGGAGATTCGTAGCTTGTTGTTTGAAGCGGAGGCTTGAGCTGGCCCGTTTCTTGCCTGAAAGCTCTGGGTGAACCCATCAGGCATTGATGCCGTCAAGAAAACGGCAACGAGGTGAGTAGCATGAATATTACCGGTATTGGTTCGGGGCTGGATATCAACTCCATGGTCAAAGCGATCATGGACGCTGAACGTGCCCCCAAGGCCGCGTCGCTCTCTCGTCTGGAAAGCAAGACCACCGCACAGTTCTCTGCACTGGGGCAGTTCCGCAGTGCTATTTCCGATTTTCAGACTGCGCTGAAGAATCTCAATGATTCGGCGTTGTTCCAGAAGCGCACCGCGACCTCGTCCAACACGGACTATTTTACCGCCACGGCCACTTCCAGCGCAGCAGCGGGCAACTACAGTGTTCAGGTATTCAACCTGGCCCAGAGCAGCAAGGTGGCTCTGGCTGGGTTCGATTCGGCCACTACCCAGGTTGGTACGGGCGAGCTGAACATCACAGTTGGTGACGAGGTCATCAATGTTCAGATCGGTGAGGATAAGCAGTCGCTTAGCGCGATCCGTGATGCGATCAATGCCGCTGGTGCCGACAAAGGGTTGAGCGCGGCTATCGTCAATGATCCGTCAGGGGTTGGCGGGGCGCGCATTGTGTTGACTTCTACCAATAGCGGCTCAGGCAAAGATATCCAGGTCGAAGTGGCCAATGCCACCGGTGATCTGGGTCGGTTGGCCTTTACCCCGCCTGATCCAACTGCGACCAACTATCAGCCTCCTGCGGCGGATCCGGATGATCCGCGAGCCGCGAGGGTGATCAGCTTTGCTCGTGATGCCAGCTTTGCTGTGGATGGCCTGCTGATGAGCAGTGCCAGCAACACCATTGATGATGTGATTGAAGGTGTGAGCCTGACCCTCAAAAAACCCCAGTCGGCCGAGGATATTGCTAATGCCAATACCTTCAACTTGGCCGTGGCTGAAGACCGCGCCGGGGTCAAGGCCAACCTGCAGAAGTTTGTCGATGCCTACAACAAGCTGATCGATACCACCAACTCGCTGACCAGGGTAACCCAGGTTGGCGGTGATTCTGGTACGCCACTGGCCGGACCGTTGGTTGGTGACGCTACCGTACGTTCATTCCTCAGTGCCATGCGCACCGAGCTTGGCAATGCTCAAGGCTCTGGTGATATTCGTATTCTGGCCGATCTTGGGATTACCACCAAGCAGGACGGCAAGCTGGAAATTGATAGCGATAAGCTGGATCAGGCGCTGGAGCGTAACTTCGATCAGGTTCAGGGTTTCCTGACGGGTGAGAAAGGTTTGATGGGGCGCCTGGAAGCACGCGCTGAGCCATATATACAGACCGGTGGAATTCTCGAGCAGCGTACCAAGTCGCTGCAGACCACTCTCAAGAATATCGATAAGCAGCGTGAAGACCTGGATCGCAGGATGTCTGCCATGGAAACGCGTCTTTTTGCGCAGTTCAACGCCATGGATATGCTGGTAGGGCAGCTCAGTCAGACCAGCCAATATCTCGAAAACCAGTTGTCCAATCTGCCGGGCGTGGTCAGACAGGATAGGAAACGATGAGCAATCCGATCGACACCTACAAGCAGGTCAAGGTTTCCCAGGAAGTCTCTCAGTATCGCGCGGTCCAGCTGTTGCTGGCTGGCGCTATTGAGCGGATACGTTTGGCCCGGCATGCTCTGGAAACCGGTAATGTTGAGCGGCGTGGTGTGGCTATCGGCAACACTATCAGCATCATTGGTGCCTTGCAGGCAGCCTTGGATAAGGAACTGGGCGGTGAGATCGCCGAGAATCTGGACGCACTCTACGACTACATGACTCGCAAGCTGGCAGGTGTGGCTCTGGATGACACGCAGCGTACCCTGGATGAGGTTGAATTGTTGCTGGCCCAGATCAAGGACGGCTGGGACGCCATCGAGCCTGCTTGAGCATATTTCGTGATTGCGAGTCGCATGAGGCGGCCATCCGCCGATGTGGCAATCCACCGGTACCCGCCCCGGCAGTTGGATCGCCACAGGCCTACGGCCTTCGCGATGACGTGGTTGAAGGCGTGCAGGATTTCGCCGCCGGCGTTTTTGACATTTTCCCTAAAGTTTTCTCCCGGCCGCCGATACAGGAAGTATGTGCAACACTCACTCAGGATGTGCTCGATGAATGCCTACGCCGCCATGAAGCAATACCAAACTGTCAACGTCAACGCCCAGATCAGTGAAGCTGATCCGCATCGGTTGATTCAGATGCTGATGGAGGGTGGGTTGCGCCGGATTGCTGAAGCCAAGGGTGCAATGGAGTATGGCAATCTGGCTCTCAAGGGGGAGTTGGTAGGCAAGGCTGTGGCGATTATCGGTGGCCTGCGCGACGGTTTGAACCGGGAGCAGGGTGGCGAGATTGCCGAAAACCTGGATAACCTGTATGCATTCATGCAACAGCGTCTGAGTGCTGCCAATCTGCAGAATGATCCGGCAATCCTCGACGAAGTGGCCGGGTTGTTGCGAGAAGTCAAAATCGGTTGGGATGGCATTCGTCACGCCGCCTAAGGAGATAGTCATGGCTCAAGCCGTCAAGCAGTTGCAGCAGACCCATGAAGCGCTGATCGCCGCGGTGCGTGCCGGTGACTGGGAGCAGGTGGGTGAACTGGACAAGCTGTGCCGCCAGCAGGTTGCCCAGGCCATGGAGCAGCCCGAGCGTGATGACCAGGTGGTGGTGGAAACTCTGGACGGATTGTTGGCCACCTATCGGGAGGTGATCGGTCTGTGCCAGGCGGTCCAAGGCAAGCTGGCCGAGGAGCTGCAAGGCATGCAGCGCGGCAAGGCTGGTGCCAAGGTTTATCAGATGTTCTCCTGAGCGCTGGATTTTTGCGCTCGATTGCTATAATTGTCCCGTTAGTTGCTCGCCCTGACCGTTTGTCCTGTGTGGCTAACGGATAAGGGCGTTTTGCGATACCTTATCCGCGCCAAGTATTTGACTCTGGTGTCGAATCTGACTACCTTTGGGCCATTCAAAAAAAGCTGGCGCACCGCTATCAAAAATCACTGGTGCCGCTCGTGCGTTAACAGGACGTCTGCCACGCTATGCTGCTCAATAGCCATATTTTGCTTATCGATGATTGCCCGCAGAATCGTCACGATTTGAGTGTGATTCTGGGGTTCCTGGGGGAGGAGGCGGTCATTTCCACGTCTTCGGACTGGCAGCGCGACGTCAATGACGAGTTCGAGTCGCCCGGTTCGGTCAAGTGCGTGATTCTCGGCCGCTGTGACCATGACCATGGTGTTCAGGGCCTGCTTGGGCAATTGGACAAGTGGGATGAAAACCTGCCTGTGGTAATGCTGGACCCGGCCCAGGCCAGCCATTGGCCTGAGCACCTGCGTCAGCGTCTGCTGGCGGTGCTGGAGCCGCCACTGAGCTACAGCCAGTTCCTCGACACTCTGCACCGGGCCCAGGTTTATCGCGAAGTCTTCGATGAGCGCAGCAGCCGGCCGCGTCAGCGCGAGCCTAACCTGTTTCGTAGTCTGGTCGGCACCAGCCGGCCGATTCAGGCAGTGCGGCAGATGATGCAGCAGGTTGCCGACACCGAAGCCACCGTATTGATTCTGGGTGAGTCAGGCACCGGCAAGGAAGTAGTGGCGCGTAATCTGCATTACCACTCACGGCGTAAGGATGCTCCTTTCGTACCGGTGAACTGTGGTGCGATTCCGGCCGAGTTGCTTGAAAGCGAGCTGTTTGGTCATGAGAAGGGCGCCTTTACCGGAGCAATTACCAGTCGTGCCGGGCGCTTTGAGCTGGCCGAGGGGGGCACCCTGTTCCTCGATGAAATCGGTGACATGCCGCTGCCGATGCAGGTCAAGCTGCTGCGGGTGCTGCAGGAACGGACTTTTGAGCGGGTTGGCAGCAACAAGGTACAAACCGCCGATGTGCGAATCATTGCCGCGACCCATAAGAACCTCGAGAAAATGATTGAGCAGGGCAGCTTCCGTGAAGATCTCTATTACCGCCTGAATGTCTTCCCGATCGAAATGCCGGCCATGCGTGAGCGGATTGAGGATCTGCCTCTGCTGCTCAATGAATTGATTACCCGGATGGAAACCGAGAAGCGGGGCTCGATCCGTTTCAGCACCTCGGCGATCATGTCGCTGTGCCGGCACGACTGGCCGGGCAACGTACGTGAGCTGGCTAATCTGGTCGAGCGTATGGCGATCATGCATCCGCATGGGGTCATTGGCGTCGGTGAGTTGCCACGAAAGTTCCGTTATGTCGAAGATGATCACGAGGACCTGCGTCAACTGCGTGACGATGAAGATGAACGCAGTGAAGCCTTCAATGGTCTGGTTGGACTGGACAGTCCAGCTTTCCTGCCACCTGAAGGGTTGGATCTGAAAGAGTATCTGGGTGGTCTGGAGCAAACCTTGATCCAGCAAGCGCTGGATGAGTCTTCAGGGGTCGTGGCACGGGCTGCCGAGCGTTTGCGAATCCGGCGTACCACGCTGGTCGAGAAGATGCGCAAGTACGGCATAAATCGCGGAATCGATGCGTCAGAAGACTGACGTTTAAGTTGCTTGTTTTTTCGTAACTTGTTGTTTTTTCTTGTTTATTAGTTGGTGGCATAGGGCTTGCTTAAGCCCTCCCTGACCGGAGTTTCAACGATCAGGGGATGCCCCATGGCTGTATCCGCACACTCGCTGCCTGATAACAGGCAGTCACCAACCGAGGCCGTTCAGGCCGAGCGTATCGAGCAGAGCCGCGCGCTGCTTGAGCAGGTCTCTGCACAACTGATCGAATCCCATGCTTTGCTTGAGGCCCAGGTTGATACGCTCAAGCGTCAACTAGCCGATATGCATGCCCAGCGGACCCAAGAGCTGGCGGAAAAAGCCTGTGTTACGGCACGTCTGCAAAATCTCCTGGATCTGTTGCCGGGTGGCGTGGTGGTACTCGATGGTCGGGGCGTGGTGCGCGAGGCTAATCCGGTGGCGCGTGAACTGCTGGGTGAACCATTGGAAGGTCAGCTCTGGCGTGACCTGATTCAAGAGCGCTTTGCCCCGCGCGAAGATGATTACCATGAAGTTTCGCTGCGCAGTGGTCGGCGGGTCTCGCTTGCTACCCGGTCTTTGCGTGGCGAGCCGGGCCAACTGATTCTGATCAACGATCTTACCGAAACCCGGGAGTTGCAGGCTCGTCTGGCCCGCCATGAGCGCTTGTCGGCGCTGGGGCGCATGGTTGCCTCCCTGGCGCATCAGATTCGTACACCGCTGTCGACGGCGCTGCTGTATGCCAGTCACCTGGGTGATGACGCTCTGAGTCTTGAACAACGCCAACGTTTCAGTCTGCGCCTGAAGGATCGGCTGCAGGCCATGGAGCAGCAGGTGCGCGATATGTTGCTGTTCGCCCGAGGCGACTTGCCGTTGGAGGATCGTTTGACGCCGCCGGCATTGTTCGAGCGCTTGCGTCTGCAGGCCGAGCCGGTGCTGGAGCAGGCCGGGATCAAGTGCCGCTGGGTTGACCTGTGCCCACCGCAGGGGTGGCTGCGTTGCAATGCCGAAACCTTGGTCAGTGCCTTGCTCAACCTTGTGGAAAATGCCTGCCAGGCCGGTTCGATGAGCTCAGGGCTCAAGGTGGTGGCGCGGCGGCTGGAAGGGCAGTTGAGTCTGTGTGTAGTGGATAACGGTCCAGGTATGAGTGCCGAATTGTTGGCGCGCCTGGCTGAGCCGTTCCATACCACCAAGCCCCAGGGAACCGGTCTGGGACTGGCGGTGGTCAAGTCGGTGGTGCGGGCGCACGGTGGAGCGTTTCATTTGCGCAGCAAGGTCGGTCGGGGTACCTGCGCCGAAGTCCTATTGCCGATTCAGCTTGGTGGGGAGGAGTAATCATGACTCAGAAGATGCTGCCAGTTCTACTGGTGGAAGATGATCAGGCGCTGCGCGAAGCGTTGGTCGATACCCTGGCCTTGGCAGGCTATGCCTATCGCGAGGCTGAAAGCGCTGAGGCCGCCCTGGCTCTTCTGGCGCGTGAACCGGTGGCCATGGTGGTCAGTGACGTGAACATGCCGGGCATGGATGGTCACGCGCTGTTGCGTACGCTGCGCAACCGCTATCCGCAAGTGCCGACGCTGCTGATGACGGCCTACGGCACCGTACACCAGGCTGTGGGCGCCATGCGTGATGGTGCGGTGGATTATCTGGTTAAACCCTTCGAACCGGAGGCTCTGACTTCATTGGTGCGCCAGTACGCTCAGGGTCAGTTGCAATCCAGTGCTGACCAGGGGCCGGTGGCGGTCGAACCGGCCAGTCAGCAATTGCTGGCGCTGGCGCAACGGGTTGCCGTCAGTGATTCGACAGTACTGATCTCGGGTGAGTCGGGCACAGGCAAGGAGGTGCTTGCGCGCTACATTCATCAGCAATCGCCACGGGCCGACAAGCCCTTCATCGCGATCAATTGCGCGGCGATACCCGAGAATATGCTCGAGGCTACCCTGTTCGGCCATGAGAAGGGGGCCTTTACCGGTGCGGTTGCCTCGCAGCCCGGCAAGTTCGAGCAAGCCAATGGTGGCACCCTGTTGCTCGATGAAATCTCCGAAATGCCTTTGGGTCTTCAGGCCAAGCTGTTGCGGGTATTGCAGGAGCGTGAAGTGGAGCGGGTGGGGGGGCGCAAGTTGATTGACCTGGATATCCGGGTCATTGCTACCACCAACCGGGACATGGCTGCTGAGGTTGCGGCTGGGCGTTTCCGTGAAGATCTGTATTACCGACTCGGAGTCTTTCCGCTGCAGTGGCAGCCGTTGCGTGCTCGTCCCGGCGATATTTTGCCAATTGCCGAACGTTTGCTGGCCCGTCACGCAGCCAAGATGAAACAGACTGGTGTGCGCTTTGCCGAGGATGCTTGTCAGGCCTTGCGCAGCCACCCCTGGCCAGGCAATGTGCGTGAACTGGATAATGCTGTACAACGCGCCCTGATTCTACAGCAGGGTGGGCTCATCGCCGCTGCGGATCTCTGTCTGGCTGGCCCGCCGGGACTGGCGGCGGCTCCGCTGGTACAGTTCTCGACGGCCGAAGCGCCGGCGATTCCTGCGGTTCCTGTCGCTGCCGGGCCTGAACGCCTGGAAACTGGCGTTCGTCAGCGCGAGTACCAACTGATCATTGACGTGCTGCGCGCTGAGCGTGGACGACGCAAGGAAGCCGCCGAGCGCCTGGGTATCAGTCCTCGTACCCTGCGCTACAAGCTGGCGCAGATGCGTGATGCCGGGTTTGATGTTGAGCGGGATCTGGTGGCGTACTGAGTCCGGGTAATCCCCTGGGAGTGTCGCGCCCAGTTCAGAACACCACGCTCTATGCTGTTGCTTGGTAACCTGGCACCAATCTTGCTGAACTAACCTCAAAGCGATACACGCCGTCAAAAAAATCACGGCTTGGAGGTTACGATGACCCAGGGTGTAGAATTCAACCGACTGATGCTGCAGATGCGTTCCATGCAAATGGAAGCCATGGGCAAACCGCAGGCACCGGCCCAGGTACAGCAAAACGTCAATGCACCGGCATTCGATGACGTGCTCAAGCAGGCGGTGGACAAGGTCAACGAGTTGCAACAGACCACCAGTGAGCTGCAAAGCGGCTTCGAGCGCGGCGTGCCGGGAATCGACCTGACCGATGTGATGATCGCCGCGCAGAAATCCAGTGTTGCCTTCCAGGCCATGACGCAGGTGCGCAATCGCCTGATCAATGCCTACGAAGACATCATGAAGATGCCCATCTGATCAGCCAACGCCGACCCTGATGTTCTGAGGATAGCTGCATGGAAACCGCCAGCACTGCCAATACCCCTGCCACCCGGGCCGGCGTCGAGTCCGCTGAGGCTCAGCGCAAGCCTTTGCTGGGCCTGGCTTTTCTCGACAACCTGGCGCAACTGCCGATGCTGCGTCAGTTCGCCCTGCTGGTGGGGCTGGCTGCCAGCGTGGCTATTGGTTTTGCCGTTGTACTATGGTCGCAGCAACCGGAATGGCGGCCGCTGTATGGCAGTCTGGAAGGCTATGACTCCGGGCAGGTGGTAGAAGTATTGCAGCAGGGCCGGATTCGTTATCGGGTAGAGCCCAACAGCGGCGCATTGCTGGTGCGCAGCGAAGACTTGGCCGATGCCCGTCTGCGGCTGGCCAGCGCCGGTGTCAGTGCCAGCGATCGCAATGTTGGGTTTGAAATTCTTGACCGTGAGCAGGGGCTGGGCACCAGTCAGTTCATGGAGACCACTCGTTATCGCCGGGGGCTGGAAGGCGAGTTGGCTCGTACCATCTCCAGTCTTTACAACGTCAAGGCCGCTCGCGTACACATCGCCATGCCGCGTACCACCGTATTTGTCCGCGATGACCGCAAACCGAGCGCCTCTGTGCTGCTGGAAATGTATGCCGGGCGCCGACTGGAGCCGGCTCAGGTGATGGCTATTGTCAATCTGGTGGCGACCAGCGTGCCGGAGCTGAGCAAGGATCTGGTCACCGTGGTTGATCAGAATGGAAATCTGCTGTCCGATCAGAACGAGTTGAGTGAGCTGACCATTGCCGGTCGCCAGTTTGACTACACCCGGCGCATGGAGGAAACCTATACCCGTCGGGTCCATAGTATCCTGCAACCAGTACTCGGCTCCGGACGCTATCAGGCTGAGGTATCGGCTGATGTCGACTTCAGCGCAGTCGAATCGACAGCCGAAATGTTCAGCCCGGACGCGGCGCTGCGCAGCGAGCAGGTGCTTAGCGAAGCGCGCAGCGGTGGTCAGGCCCCTATGGGTATCCCCGGAGCCTTGACCAACCAGCCGCCAGGTATGGCCCAAGCGCCGGAACAGGTAATCGATCCGGCAACAGGTCAGCCCGTCGTGCCGGCGCCGCCGCGCGATACCCGCGAACAGGCGACCCGCAACTTCGAACTGGACCGCCAGATCAGCTATACCCGCCAGCAGCAGGGCCGCCTGCGCCGGCTGTCGGTGGCCGTGGTGGTCGATGATCCGCTGTTGCCCAATGCTGAGGGTGAACTGGTCCGCACTCCGTTGACCGAAGCGGATATCGCGCGCCTGACTCGTCTGGTCCAGGACGCGGTGGGCTATGATGCCAGTCGTGGTGATAGCGTCAGCGTGATCAATACCGCGTTCGTGGCCGAGGGTGAGGTGCCTGAGATTCCCAGCATCCCGTTCTGGTCCGAACCCTGGTTCTGGGATATCGCCAAGCAGATTCTCGGTATACTTTTCGTTCTGGTGCTGGTATTCGGAGTCTTGCGTCCGGTACTTAAGAATCTGGCCGGAGCAGGCAAGTCGACTGAAACTGCGGGCTACCCGGCATCAATTGACGATATCGACTTGGGTGATGATCTGCGTGATGATCAGGTCAGTCTGTCCGGGCCGGCCAGTTCGGCCATGATGTTACCGCCGCCCAATGCCGGTTATGAGCAGCAGCTCAATGCTATCAAAGGCCTGGTGGCTGAAGACCCCGGCCGTGTCGCCCAGGTGGTGAAAGAGTGGATCAACGCCGATGACTGAAGAAGCGAGAAAACCCCAGAAGCTGTCGAAGCTGGACAAGGCCGCTATCTTTCTGCTGAGCCTGGGTGAGTCCGACGCCGCGGCGATCCTCAAGCACATGGGCCCCAAGGAAGTACAGCGGGTCGGCAGTGCCATGGCATCCATGCGTACAGTGCAGCGCGACCAGGTCCAGCAGGTGATGGGCGATTTCATCGAGACCGTCGGAGAGCAGACGGGCCTGGGGGTTGGCTCAGATAATTACATTCGCAAGATGCTGACCCAGGCACTGGGTGAAGACAAAGCCAATAGCCTGGTTGACCGGATTCTGTTGGGCGGCAACACCTCGGGTCTGGACAGCCTCAAGTGGATGGAACCGCGCGCGGTGGCCGATGTGATCCGCTACGAGCATCCGCAGATTCAGGCTATTGTGGTGGCCTATCTGGACCCGGATATGGCCGCTGAAGTCGTCAGCTACTTTGATCACAAGGTGCGACTCGACGTACTGTTGCGGGTGGCCGCCCTCAACACGGTTCAACCAAGCGCGCTGAAGGAACTCAACGAGATTCTTGAGAAACAGTTTGCCGGCAATTCCAATACCACGCGGGCAACCATGGGTGGGGTCAAGCGCACCGCCGATATCATGAACTTCCTGGAAAGCAGCACAGAGTCGCAATTGATCGAAGCAATCCGGGAACTGGATGAAGATCTGTCGGCGCGGATCGAAGACCTGATGTTTGTCTTCGACAATCTGGCTGATGTTGATGACCGGGGCATTCAGGCGCTGCTGCGTGAGGTTTCCTCGGAGGTGCTGATCGTTGCCCTCAAGGGCGCGGACGAGCCGGTCAAGGAAAAGATCTTCCGCAATATGTCCAAGCGTGCCTCTGAGCTGTTGCAGGACGATCTGGAGGCCAAAGGCCCGGTGCGGATCAGCGAAGTCGAGGCCGCGCAGAAGGAAATTCTGACCATCGCCCGGCGCATGGCCGATGCCGGCGAGATCGTGCTCGGCGGCAAGGGTGGCGAGGAGATGATCTAAATGGCCGGCGGCAATCCCGACTCGGAACTGATTCGCGGCGATCAACTGACAGGGCTCAGTCGCTGGGATCTGCCCAGCTTCGATGAGGCCGAGCACCATGTGCCGGTGGTACGTGAGGAGCCCGAAGACGAGCCAGAGGATATTCCGCAGTCTGAGCTTGAGGAGGCCGACGAGCTCGAAGCGCCCAAACCCTTTACCGTTGAAGAGCTGGAGCAGATTCGCGAGGAAGCCTACAACGAAGGGTTTTCCACCGGTGAGAAAGACGGCTTTCATGCCGGCCAACTCAAGGCCCAGCAGGAAGCCCGCAACCGCATGGATGCCCGGGTTGCCGAATTTGAACAGCTTTTGGGGCATTTGCTTGAACCGCTGCGCCAGCAGGACGAGCAAATCGAGGACATGCTCCTGCATCTGGTCGAGCATATGGTTCGCCAGGTTGTGCAGCGCGAGTTGAAAATCGACTCCAGCCAGGTGCTCACGGTACTGCGTGGGGCGCTCAAGGTGCTGCCGATGGGGGCCGAAAACATCCGTATCTACCTCAATCCTGTCGATTTCGAGGCGGTCAAGGCTTTGCGCGAGCGGCATGAGGAGCGTTGGCGGTTGCTCGAAGATGAGCAGCTGTTGCCCGGTGGTTGCCGGATCGAGACCGAACACAGTCAGGTCGATGCGACCTTGGAAACCCGGCTCGAGCAACTGATCATCCAGTTGTTCGAGCAACGCCGCGAGCAGCGTGCACATCCACCGGCAGCGGACCTGCCGGTCTCGGGCCCTGGGCCGGAGCCCTTTGATGAACAATCCTGAGCGCATCAGCTTTGCCCGACGTCTGGCAGGCTATCAGCAGGCACTGAAGTTGCCGTCCGAGCCGGTGGTCGAAGGGCGCCTGATCCGTATGGTTGGCCTGACCCTGGAAGCCGAGGGTTGCAAGGCCCCAGTGGGCAGTCGTTGCATGGTGATCAGCGACACGCCGCAGGGGCAGACCCGGATTGAGGCGGAGGTTATGGGTTTTGCTGGCAGCAAGATCTACCTGATGCCAGTCGACAGTATGCAGGGTCTGCAACCGGGCGCGCGGGTCGTACCCAGTGCCGGTGGCGGCAAGTTGCCGATGGGTAACGCCATGCTCGGGCGGGTCGTGGATGGCATTGGCCGACCGCTCGATGGCAAGGGCCAGTTCAAGGCCGATGACTGGGTCGACCTCAACGGCCCGGTGATCAACCCGCTCAAACGCCACCCGATTGAGGAGCCGCTGGATGTCGGTATCCGCTCGATCAACAGCCTGCTGACCGTAGGACGTGGTCAGCGCCTGGGTCTGTTCGCTGGCAGTGGCGTGGGCAAAAGTATGCTTCTGGGGATGATGACCCGCTTCACCGATGCTGACATCACTATTGTTGGTCTGGTGGGCGAGCGTGGTCGTGAGGTCAAGGAGTTCATTGAGCAGATCCTTGGCGAGAAGGGCATGGCTCGTTCGGTAGTGGTTGCCTCGCCGGCCGATGATGCGCCGCTGATGCGCTTGCGCGCAGCCATGTATTGCACCCGGATCGCCGAGTATTTTCGTGACCAGGGCAAAAATGTGCTGCTACTGATGGATTCGCTGACCCGTTTTGCCCAGGCACAGCGCGAGATCGCCCTGGCCATTGGCGAGCCACCAGCTACCAAGGGCTACCCCCCGTCGGTATTTGCCAAGTTGCCGCAGTTGGTCGAGCGGGCCGGTAACGCCGAACAGGGTGGCGGTTCCATTACCGCGTTCTATACCGTCCTGTCCGAAGGTGATGATCAGCAGGACCCGATTGCTGATGCCTCCAGGGCTATTCTCGATGGCCACGTGGTGTTGTCGCGGCGGCTGGCTGAAGAGGGCCATTACCCGGCGATTGATATCGAAGCCTCGATCAGTCGGGCCATGCCGCAGATTGTCAGTCCCGAACACCTGCAACAGGCCCAACGCTTCAAGCAGCTCTATGCCCGCTATCAGCAGAGTCGCGACCTTATCAGCGTCGGTGCTTATGCCGCTGGGTCTGATCCGTTGATCGACAAGGCGGTCGAGAAAATGCCGGTTATGCAATCGTTCCTGCGCCAGGGCCTGCACGTCAGCGTCAATCTGAACGACAGTCACAGCGCTCTGGAGCAGATCATCAGTCATGAGTGAGACCCGCATCCGTCGTCTGATCCCGGTGCTGGACATGGCGCTGGAGGACGAACGCAAGGCGGCGGCCATGCTCGGGCAGTGTCAGCGCCAGGTGGATGATGCCGAGGCGCGTCTGCGCGACCTGGAATACTACAGCGGTGAATATCAGAAAGGCTGGTCTCAGCGAGGGGCGCAGGGTGTGGGTCGGGACTGGCTGCTTAACTATCAGCGCTTCATGGGTCAGATGCAGAGCGCTATCGAACAGCAGGGCCAGACTGTGGCCTGGCATCGGCAAAGCCTCGACAAGGCCAGGGCGCAGTGGCAACAGCGCTACCAGCGGCTGGAAGCGCTACGCAAGCTGATCGAACGCTATCGTCAGGAGGCTAGGGCCCGAGCAGATCGACAGGAGCAGAAACTGCTGGACGAACTATCTCAGAGGGCGCGCGGTAACTATTGAATCTGGTCCCCGGCACCATGACAGCGGTGACATGCTGTGCTACATAGTTGAGACAGCCGTCTTGACTCCGGGCGACCGGGGCGGCGCAGCTTTTCGCCAAGGGAGTGTCAGCATGCCTATTCAGGCCAACATGTCAGCTGATGGCCAGGTTTTGACCATCAAGGTCAGTGGACGTTTCGATTTTGGAGCTCACCAGGATTTTCGCGAAGCCTATGAGCGCGGAGGGCTGAGCCCCGAGCGTTATGTAGTCGATCTGCATGACACCGACTATATCGACAGTTCAGCGCTGGGTATGCTGTTGCTGTTGCGTGATCATGCTGGCGGCGATATGGCCGATATCCAGATTACGCATTGCAATGCCGATGTGCGCAAGGTTCTGAGCATTTCCAATTTCGAACAGCTTTTCACTATCGAGTGAATCATGTCATCGGTCAGTCGCGCCAGTGCCACAGACCTCGGTCCCAGTCAGGCACTGACGGTCCTGATCGCCGATGACAATCCTTCCGACCGGATGATTCTCGGCCGCCTGGTGGAGCAGTTGGGCCATCGAGTCATCCGTGCCGAGAACGGCCGGGAGGCCGTCGAGCAGTTTGCTCGCCAGCGCCCGAATCTGGTCCTGCTGGATGCCTTGATGCCTGAGATGGACGGCTTCGAGGCGGCCCGTCTGATTCGCCAGGACGCCGGCGAGGATCTGATCCCGATCATCTTTCTCACCAGTCTGAGCGAGACGACGGCGCTGGTGCAGTGCCTGGAAGCTGGCGGCGACGATTTTCTTACCAAGCCTTACAACCCGATCATTTTGCGAGCCAAAATCCAGGCGTTCCAGCGCATGCAGGAGATGCACCGGACCCTGCAGAGCCAGCGTGACCTGATCGCTAGCCAGCATCGCAACCTGTTGCGTGATCAGGAGCTGGCCAAGATCATCTTTGATCGGGTGGCCCATGCTGGCTGTCTGGGGGCGCCCAATCTGCGTTATCTGCAATCGGCCTTCGCTATGTTCAACGGCGATATCCTGCTGGCGGCCTACAAGCCTGCTGGAGGTATGCATATTCTGTTGGGCGATTTCACCGGGCACGGACTGTCGGCGGCCATTGGCGCCATGCCATTGGCCGAGGTGTTCTATGCCATGACAGCGCGCGGCTTCCATCTGCGTGACATCCTGCTTGAACTCAACCACAAGCTCGGGCGGATTTTACCGGTGGGCATTTTCTGTTGCGCGGTACTCATTGAGATCAGTCCGGGCAAAGGTCTTGTTGAGGTCTGGAACGGTGGTTTGCCTGAGGTATTGATCATCGGCCCGCAGGCCGAACTGCTACACCGGATTCCCTCCGCGCATTTGCCGCTGGGAGTGGCCAGTGCCGAGCGTTTCGACCCCAATCCGGTGGTGCTGTCGGTAGCTCCGGGTGAGCGGCTGCTGTGCTGGACCGATGGCGTGATCGAGAGTCGCAATCAGGCCGGCGAGCAGTTTGGCGAGCAGCGGGTAATGGCTGTGCTGGAGCGCCAGGCCGGGCTCCCGGCTATGGTGTTTGATGCGTTGCTGGAAGATATCGAGGCGTTCCACGGTAGCCCAGAGGATGACCTAAGCCTGCTCGAAGTGGTCATGGGGGAGAACGGCATTCAGCCGCCGGCTCAGCGTCAACTGGCCAGCGATCATCTGGCCGCGCAAGACTGGCAATTGTCCTACCAGTTTCGAGCGGCTTCGATTCGTAAGCATAACCCCTTGCCATTTCTGCTAGAGGTGCTGATGGATGTGCCGGGGCTGCGTGAGCACGCCGGCAGCCTGTTCACCATTCTCACCGAGTTGTATAGCAATGCCCTGGAGCATGGCCTGCTGGCGCTGGACTCCAGCTGGAAACGTGATTCAGCAGGCTTTAGTCGATATTACGCCGAACGTAATCGGCGCCTACAGCAACTTGATGACGGCTGGATCCGTGTGTCGCTGGATCACCGGCCATTGGCGCAGGGGGGCGAGTTGCTCATCGAGGTGGAGGACAGTGGCCGGGGTTTCAACCCGCCAGTTCCAGAAGACAGTACCGATGGCTATGCCGGACGCGGCCTGGCGCTGATCCGGGCGCTGGCGCGGGATATGAGCTTCAGCCCGGCCGGCAACCGGGTGGCGGTGGTCTTTGAGTGGCGGCTTGGGCATACTAGGGAACCTCTGAAAAACTAGCTGCGTTGGCAATACTGCGTTAAAAACAGCCTCAAAATGCTCATTTACACCACGTAAACTCCGCTTTTTCGGCTGTTTTTGCCTTGTCTTGCCGGCCTCGCCTACGTTTTGCAGAGGTTCCCTAGTTGACTTGATGCGCTGGAATTGACTAATAAACAAGGATCGTATGCCCGTAACATTGCCTGATCTTGATCAAGAGGTACAAGCGAACCTGCGTGAACTGATGCAGGACGATTTCGCGTTATTGCTCGCCACCTTTCGTTCTGACGCTCAGCAACGTTTGCACCTGATGAGCTACTGCCTGGATTGTCAGGACTGGGAAGGTTTTCGCCAGCAGGCCCACAGTTTCAAAGGCAGTTGTGGCAATATCGGTGCCCGGGCGCTGGAACAGTCCTGTCTCGCTGCCGAGCTGGCTGGCCAGCAGGCGGATGGCGACAGGGCCAAACAGGCGCTGGCCGACATGCGCAGGTGCTTTCAACGCCTGCAGCCACTGCTTTCCCCCTGAATCGCTTCGTTATTCCAATAAGCTGGCCCGTAGTTTGCTTGGAGTCGGTAACGCTACCGATTGCATGCATTAACCTACGGAGACCGCGCAATGAATGTCACTCAGAATCTGCTGCTGTCGCTTGGCCAGGATTTGCGCCAGGCAGGACTGTTCAGTGACGAGCAGATCCAGGCAGTATCACTGGATGGCGAGACCCCGGAGTCCTTTGCCGAGATCCTGGCGGGCCAGAACCCTGAACGGCTTGAGGCGTTGATCGAGCTGCTGAATGGTGATGATCCGGATGCGGCGAGGGTGGCAATTGAAGCCTTGACCCTTGCCGCCGACGGCAAGGAGTTGCCGGTCGACCCGCTGGCTGCGGAAATGACCGAGGCCGGCGAGATGGAAGTATCCGATCCGACTCTGGCCAATGCCGCACCGGAGGTCATTGCCGCGATTGCCGATGAGTGGGTACGTTGGCTGGACAATGCCCGTACCATGACCTCAGGAGTGGCCGTTGACCCGAGTCAGAGCCAGTCCAAGGTTGCACAGCCTGCTGAAGACTCCCGCTCAGCGGTCGGCAAGGAGCGGCTGGATCTGCTCGAGATGAAGCTCAATCTGCGGCAAATCACGGCCCAGCCTGCGGCCGCCGAGAGCAGTTTCGCCGCGCGGTTGGGCGATAGCCTGGACAGCGTGTCGGGATCAGGTCGCAGTGACGGCGAAACGGGTGATGCCGCTCAACGCCTGGGGGCGGCGCAGCAGGCTGCAGCTCAAGGTGCGCTGACCAGCCGTGCGGTAACCGCGACTTCTCAATCGCTGGGTGTTCCCTTTGGGCAGAGCGGCTGGGGGGACTCCGTAGTGGAAAAGGTGATGTGGATGTCCAGCCAGAATCTGCGGGGTGTGGAAATCCGTTTGGACCCGGCTGAGCTGGGGCCGCTGGAAATTCACATCCAGAGCCGTGGTCAGGAACACCAGGTGCAGTTCGTCAGTCAGAATGCTGGGGTGCGCGAGGCGCTGGAAGCGCAGGTCTTCAGGCTGCGCGAACTCTTCACCCAGCAGGGGCTGGAGTTGCACAGCGTTTCGGTCGGCGACTCGGCGCCCGACGGTCAGCAGGGCCGCGGTACCGGCTCAGGGCTTGCCGCCAATGCCGGGACCAGTCAGCCCGGCCTGGATGCTGAACCGGAGGTCGAGTTGCTCAATCAGGTCGTGCAGCAGATCAGCAATCAGCGTCTGGTTGATTTCTATATTTGATAGCTGGCGCGACCCAAGACATTTGCCGTTCAGGCCTATATCCTACACACATCCTTTCAACAACTCCCAGATTGGCACGGGAGTTGCTGAATTCAGTTAAAACGGGCGTTCAAGCCTGCGATGTGACGGAATATTGGCATGGCAAAGCAGCAAGCAGCGGCGGCGCAGGTCGCAGCAGAATCGTCGGGAAAGAGCCGTAAAACCCTGTTTGTGCTGGTTGGCGTCGGCTTGCTGGCGCTGCTGGTCTCCCTTGGGGGCGTCGGTTTTTTTCTGCTTGGCGGTGATCGCGATGAGACCACCGAAGCACCGGCCGAGCCAGTGGCCCCGGTGCGAGCCATGGCGCTGTATCAAACGCTGGAGCCGCCGTTCGTGGTCAATTACAGCCATGCCGGCCGGCAGCGTTATATGCAGGTGAGTGTGGCCTTGCTGGGTCGAGATCAGGGCGGCATGGCGTCGCTGAACCGGCATTTGCCGCTGATTCGCAACCAACTGGTCATGCTGTTTTCCAGCGAGGAGTTCGAGGTATTGCTGACTCCGGAGGGCAAGGATGAGCTGCGCCAGCGCGCAACTCTGGCGGTTCAGGCCCTGCTGGAAAAAGAAGTGGGCAACCCGGTAATTGAGTCGGTGCTGTTCACCAACCTGGTTCTGCAATAGGAAACCCTTATGGCTGTTCAGGATCTGCTCTCACAAGATGAAATCGATGCCCTGCTGCATGGTGTCGATGACGGTGCGATCGATACCGATGATGATGCCGATCCGGGGTCGGTCAAAAGCTATGACCTGACCAGCCAGGATCGCATCGTCCGGGGTCGGATGCCGACTTTGGAGATGATCAACGAACGCTTTGCCCGTTATACCCGGATCAGCATGTTCAACCTGTTACGCCGCTCAGCCGATGTCGCGGTTGGCGGTGTTCAGGTGATGAAATTCGGTGAATATGTACACTCGCTGTACGTACCGACCAGTCTCAACCTGGTTAAGATGAAGCCATTGCGCGGTACCGCACTGTTCATTCTGGACGCCAAGCTGGTGTTCAAGCTGGTAGACAACTTCTTTGGTGGCGATGGCCGGCATGCCAAGATCGAGGGGCGTGAATTCACGCCGACCGAACTTCGGGTGGTACGGATGGTGCTGGATCAGGCCTTCGTCGACCTCAAGGAAGCCTGGCAGGCGGTCCAGGAAGTGAATTTCGAGTACGTCAACTCCGAGGTCAATCCGGCCCTGGCCAATATCGTCAGCCCCAGCGAGGTGGTGGTGGTCTCGACTTTCCATATCGAGCTGGACGGTGGCGGTGGCGATCTGCACGTGACCTTCCCCTATTCGATGATTGAACCCTTGCGTGAGGTGCTGGATTCAGGGGTGCAATCAGATGTGGATGAACATGACGAGCGCTGGGTGCGCGCATTGCGTGAGGAAATTACCGGGGTCAAGGTGCCGCTCAGTGCCACTGTGGTTCGGCGTCAACTCAAAGTCAGGGATCTGCTCAGCATGCAGGTCGGTGATGTGATTCCGGTCGAGTTGCCCGAACAAATGGTGTTGTGCGCCAACGGCGTGCCCACCTTCAAGGCCAAGCTGGGTGCGGTCAAGGGTAACCTGGCCCTGCAAATTCTGGGGCCGGTGCCACGCCCGCGCTGAGTGTCACTGGACAATAACGAAACACTAGAGGAACGAAACGATGGCTGATGACGGCAAGCCTGATGAAGTCACCCCTGAGGAGCAGGCGCTGGCCGATGAGTGGGCGGCCGCGCTGGAGGAGGCTGGAGACGCCAGCCAGGATGATATCGATGCCTTGCTGACGCAGGATCAGGGTGCCCGGGTACCGATGGAAGAGTTCAGCTCCTCGGCGAACAATGTCGATGACGGGCCATTCCAGTCGGTCGACGGCCCGAATCTGGATGTGATCCTGGATATTCCTGTCACCATTTCCATGGAAGTCGGCAATACCGATATTACCATCCGCAACCTGCTGCAGTTGAACCAGGGCTCGGTGGTCGAGTTGGATCGGCTGGCCGGTGAGCCGCTGGACGTCAAGGTCAACGGTACTCTGGTTGCCCATGGTGAGGTGGTGGTGGTCAACGAAAAGTTCGGTATTCGTCTGACCGATGTGATCAGCCCCTCTGAACGGATCAAGAAGCTGCGTTGATGAAACCAACAGCAATCGTATCCTCTCCAGTCCGGGCCGCCGCCGGTCTGTCTGCGGCAAAGCCATGGCTGAAAGTACTGTTGGTTCTGACCGGAGTGTTGGCGTTGCCGTTGGCCGGCTGGGCTGATACTCCGGCGGCCAATGCCCCAAGTGCCACCCAGATGTCCCTGACTTCGCAGTTGGCGCAATTGGGTGTTGGCCTGATGGTTGTGGTGGCGTTGATCTTTGTGCTGGGTTGGCTGATGCGTCGGATCGGGCCCATGGCTGGACAGGGTGGCCAGCATATCCGGCTGGTCAGCAGCATGGCGCTGGGGCCGCGTGATCGTTTGCTGTTGGTCGATGTCGGCGGCAAGCAACTGCTGCTCGGGGCCTCGCCTGGGCGGATCAATACCTTGCACGTATTCGATGAACCGGTGGCGGACCTGTCCAGTGCCAAGCCGGTTGACAGTGACTTTGCCCGCCGCCTGCAAACCCTGTTGAAGCGGGAGTCAGATTCATGAGCCGCTGGTTGGGGCTGGTGCTGTTGTTGCTGGCGCCAGCGGCGCTGGCGCAGACGGCTGCCGACCCGTTGAGTCTGCCGGCGATAACTCTGAGTACCGACGCTGAGGGCCAGCAGACCTATTCGGTCAGCCTGCAGATTTTGCTGCTGATGACCGCGCTGACCTTCATCCCTGCGATGGTGATGATGATGACCAGCTTTACCCGGATCATCATCGTGTTTGCTATTCTGCGTCAGGCTCTGGGGCTGCAACAGACGCCGTCCAGCCAGATCCTGGTTGGTCTGGCACTGTTTCTGACCCTGTTCGTCATGGCGCCGGTCTTTGAGCGTATCAACGAAACCGCACTGCAGCCTTATCTCAATGAGGAAATGGCTGGCGAGCAGGCACTGGAAGCTGCCAGCATTCCGCTGCGCAATTTTATGCTGGCGCAGACCCGGGAAACCGATCTGGAACTGTTTGTACGGCTGGCCCGGCGCAATGACCTGAGCGGGCCGGATGAGGTGCCGTTCCATATTCTGGTCCCAGCCTTCGTTACTTCCGAGCTGAAAACCGCGTTTCAAATCGGCTTCATGATTTTCATCCCATTCCTGGTGATCGATCTGGTGGTAGCCAGTGTGTTGATGGCCATGGGTATGATGATGCTGTCGCCGCTGATCATTTCATTACCCTTCAAGATCATGCTGTTCGTACTGGTCGACGGCTGGGCGCTGATTATTGGCACCTTGGCGGCCAGCTTTGCCGTGACATAGGAGTCTGAATCATGACACCTGAAGTGGCTGTTGATCTGTTTCGTCAGGCCTTGTGGCTGACCACTGTGATGGTTGCAGTGATTGTCCTGCCGAGTCTGGTCGTGGGTTTGATTGTCGCCATGTTCCAGGCGGCCACCCAGATCAACGAGCAGACCCTGAGCTTTCTGCCGCGCTTGTTGTTCACCTTCATGACCCTGATCTGGCTCGGCCCCTGGCTGGTCAGGGAGCTGGTCGAGTTCAGTGACCGTCTGTATCGGGAAATCCCCGGGCTGATTGGCTAATGCTCGAACTGACCAGCAGCGAGATCAGTCGCTGGGTTGCCAGCTATCTGTGGGTGCTGTTTCGCATCGGCGCGGTGCTGATGACCATGCCGGTACTTGGCACCCAGTTGCTACCCATGCGCATTCGCTTGTACCTGGCTCTTGCCTTGACCATTCTGATTGCTCCGCAGGTTCCTGTAGTACCGACGCTGGATGCGCTGTCATTGGCGACCTGGGTCATCATTGCCGAACAGATTCTGATCGGCGCGGCCATGGGCTTTCTGCTGCAATTGCTGTTTCAGATCCATGTTTTGGCCGGCCAGGTGATCGCCATGCAGATGGGTCTGGGCTTTGCCTCAATGAACGACCCAAGCATGGGGATATCGGTGGCGGTTATCAGCCAGGTGTTCACTATGCTGGTGACCCTGCTGTTTCTGGCGATGAATGGTCATCTGGTGGTAATCGAGGTGCTGGCCGAGAGCTTCACAACCCTGCCCGTTGGTCAGTCGCTGGTGGCGGCTGATTTTCTGACGCTGGTCCAGCGCTTTTCCTGGGTACTGGCGGCATCGCTGCTGATTGGTCTGCCGGCGGTCACTGCGTTGCTGATCGTCAACCTGTCGTTCGGGGTGATGATGCGGGCGGCGCCGCAGCTCAACATCTTCTCCATCGGTTTCCCGCTGACTCTGGTGTTTGGTCTCTTCATTCTCTGGGTGCTGCTGGGCAATGTGCTGGGGCAATACCATGAACTGGCGGCTGAGGCTCTGATCTGGCTGCGTGAAATGGTGGGGGCGCGCTGATGGCTGAGCAGCAGGACAGCAGCCAGGAACGCACCGAAGAGCCCACGGCCAAACGGCTCAAGGATGCCCGGGACAAAGGCCAGATCCCGCGATCCAAGGAGCTCAATACCCTGGCGGTGGTGATTGTGGCCGCATTGGGCTTGCTGATGCTGGGACCGGGAATGGCCCAGAGACTGATGGATGTCATGGTCTACAACTTTGCCTTCGAACGTGAGGTGTTGTACGTCACCGACAGCATGGGCTGGCACCTGATGGCCTCGCTTGACCAGGGGCTGCGCTCGCTTGGGCCACTATTTCTGATGCTGCTGTTCGCTGCCTTGGGCGGTCCGATCCTGTTGGGCGGCTGGCTGCTCAGTGCCAAGTCGATGGCGCCCAAGTTTGAGCGGCTCAATCCGATTGCCGGGCTCAAGCGGATGTTCTCGCTCAAGGCGCTGGTTGAGCTGCTCAAGGCTCTGGCCAAGTTCCTGGTGGTGCTGACCGTGGCCTTACTGGTGCTCAACCTGCGCCGTGAAGATATGCTGTCCATGGCCAACGAGCCCTTGCCGATTGCCATCGTGCATGCCGGCTGGGTGCTGGGGACTTCATTGCTATTGCTGGCCTGTTCGCTGATTGTGATTGCGGCGGTGGATATTCCTTTCCAGCTTTGGGACAACAAGAAAAAGCTGCGGATGACCAAGCAGGAAATCAAGGACGAGTTCAAGGACACCGAGGGCAAACCCGAAGTCAAATCTCGGATCCGACAGTTGCAGAGGGAAATGGCCGAGCGGCGAATGATGAGTGAAGTGCCCAAGGCCGATGTGGTAATCACCAACCCGACTCACTATGCCGTGGCGCTCAAATACGATCCGCTGAAATCGGGGGCGCCGGTGCTGGTGGCCAAGGGGGCGGACTTTCTGGCCCAGAAGATTCGCGAGATTGCCCAGGAGCACGACGTGGTAGTGCTTGAATCGCCACCGCTGGCGCGTGCGGTGTTCCACAGTACCGAACTGGAGCAGGAAATACCGGCCGGGTTGTACCTGGCAGTGGCCCAGGTGCTGGCCTATGTGTTCCAGTTGCGTCAGTACCGGGCTGGCCAGGGCAAGCGCCCAGGCCCGATGCCAGAGCCGAAAATTCCTGACGATCTGCGTCGGGATGAGTGATCGATAGCCGTTTGTTGGTGCAGCTCGCGGCTTCGCGCCCTGGCGAAGTGAGGATCAGTCAGCGCCCGCGCCGCTTATTTTCAAGGTGCCGGCTGCACGTCCAGTTCACGTACCAGCTCACTCAGATCATCTTCCATCAATTGGCGCAGCTCGGCTTCATATTCGGCTGCCGGTCCTGACAGGTCGATAATGATCTCAACCCGACGGTTCAGTGCCCGGTTGTCTGCACTGTCATTGCTGGTGCGCGGCCGGGTTTCGGCATAGCCCTGAACCCGAAGGCGTTCCGGGTTCACCGCCTGGCTGTAGAGCAGGGCGTTGGCCACCGATGAGGCGCGCGCGGCTGACAGATCCCAGTTGGACTGGAAGCGTGCGGTACTGATCGGGATGTTATCGGTATGACCTTCAATGGTGATTTCGCCCGGTACCCTGGCTAGCACATCGGCTACCCTGTCGAGCATGTCGAGAAAGGCTGGGGTCATATCGGCTGAGCCAGATGGGAACGAGCCTTTTTCCTCGACCCGGATTACCAGACGTTGACGGTCCTGTTCCAGTTGCAGCCGGCCTTCAGTGATTTCGTGGCTGAGCAACTGTGCCAGGGCCTGCTGGGTGATTTCGAGCTGTTGGCGGGTTACATCGCTGACCTGGCTTTGCAGGCCGGCCTCCAGTTCGGCGCGCAGGGTCTCCAGTTGCGGTGCCTGCTCGGTGGTTTGCTGGCGCACACTGTCGACCGGCGTGGGTTCGGGGATGCCAGGCGAAAACTTGTCGAATATCGGGCTGGTACCCATGGGGATTTCCAGCGCCGGTACTTCGCGTTGAACACCAAAGGCCTTGGACAACTCGCCGGCGATTTGCTTGAAGCGCTGGGCATCGATCTCGGAGAACGACAGCAGCAGCACGAAAAAACACATCAGCAGCGACATCAGGTCAGCGAAGGTGACCACCCAGGGTGGCACGCCGGTCTTTTCTTCTTCCGGGGGCAGTTCCATCAGGCCGCGTCCTGTTCGCCGTCAGCATTGCGTTCACGTTTGTTCGGTGGCAGGTAGCTGCTCAACAGCTGTTCCACCACCCGAGGGTTGGTGCCTTCCTGGATAGCCAGGATGGCGTCCAGCCACAGCGCCTGCATGCGGGCTTCTTCGGTCATGCGCAGGTTGAGCTTGTCAGCGATGGGGATACAGATCATGGTTGCCAGCATGGCGCCGTACAGGGTGGTCAGCAGCGCCACCGCCATGGCCGGGCCGATGGCCTTGGGGTCTTCCATGTTTGACAGCATCTGCACCAGGCCTATCAGTGTGCCGATCATGCCCATGGCTGGGCCAACATCACCCAGTGCGCTGAATACCTTGGCGCCCCAGCGGTTGCGGTCCAGAGTCAGCAGGCGCTCTTTTTCCAGAATCGCCTTGACGGTTTCCGGGGCATGGCCGTCGATCAGCAGTTGAACACCGCTTCTGAGAAAGGGTGAGTGGATTTCCCGCTCTTCCAGAGCCAGCAGCCCGCGCTTGCGGGCGATATCGGCCAGTTCGACCAGTTCATCAATGCTTTCTTCGGTGTCCGGCAGGCGAAAGAAAAAGGCCCGGCCAGCTACCCGAATGGCGCCAATAAATTGGCTTATGCTGAATTTGGCCAGAACGACAAACAGGCTGCCACAAATAACTATCAGCAGCGCGGGAACATTGAAGAAAACTTCGGCCGAGGCGCCGAGAATGATGGCTAGAGCGATGATTACTATTGCGCCTAAAAGGCCAATAAGTGTGGCGATATCCACGCTATCTCCTGGAGAGTAAATTCTTTTGGCAGAGGTTGAGAGTTGGGCAGGGTGTCTGGTTCTGGTCTTGTCGTAATTTTGACTATTCTAAGGCCCTGCCGGGCTCTTGGAAATGTGCTTTAGTCGTTGATGTCGTATACATTGTCTGTACTTACTTGGAGCGAGGTGATTGATGGAAAGGGAATCCCGAATTGCGCTGGTGGCATTGCTGGTAGCCTTGGTTATGGCTGCTGCGCTGGCCTTTATGGCGATCAGTATCAAGACCGGCCTTTTGCAGTTTCGTGATGCTGACCGCATTGTCAGCGTCAAGGGTCTGGCCGAGCGTACCGTTGAAGCAGATCTGGCACTGTGGCCGATCAATTTCATAGTGGCTGGCAACAGTCTCGATCGCCTGCAGGCCGATATCGAAGCCCAACAGGACCTGATTCGGTCGTTCCTGTTGCTCAAGGGCTTTGCCGAGACCGAGGTACAGCTCTCGATGCCGAAGATCACCGATCAGCATTCCAATGTGTATGGCCAGACGCTGCCACCGGAGCGTTACCGGGCTGAGGTCACCGTGCTGGTGCGAACTGCTGAGGTTGAAAAGGTAAAAACCGGTATGCAAGGGGTAGGGGAGCTGGTCAAGTCTGGTGTTGCGCTAAGCCAGAGCTATGAATTCCAGCCGCGCTTTCTGTTCACCCGGCTGGAAACCATCAAGCCGGACATGATTGCTGACGCCACCCGCGATGCTCGCGCTGCTGCCGATCAGTTTGCCCGCGATGCCAACGCCCAGGTCGGAAGTATTCGCCGGGCATCACAGGGTTATTTCTCGATTGAGGATGTCGACCCCTATACCCCGGAAGTCAAGCGCGTGCGGGTAGTTACCAGTATTGACTACAGTTTGGACTGAATTTCCAGGTCGCGGACTTTGGTGCCTCGTTTGATGGGGCGCCGTGTCTTGGTAGATGTTCGGTACTCGACCTTCTAAGGCGTCTCTGATATTTTTGTTATGTTATAACAAATTTTATCCGTGAGATTTGCCATGAATACTTCAGTAAAAGCGTTGCCGGTCACTGTGCTGTCCGGCTTTCTCGGGGCGGGTAAAAGTACTCTGCTCAACCAGATTCTGAAAAACCGCGAGAACCGCCGGGTTGCGGTGATCGTCAACGACATGAGTGAGATCAATATCGACGGCAGCGAAGTTCAGCGTGATGTCAGTCTCAATCGCGCTGAGGAAAAGCTGGTAGAGATGAGTAATGGCTGCATTTGCTGCACTCTGCGCGAAGATCTGTTGGAGGAAGTGGCCCGTCTGGCTGCCGAGGGGCGGTTTGATTACCTGTTGATCGAGTCGACCGGCATTTCCGAACCGTTGCCGGTCGCTGAAACCTTTACCTTCCGTGACGACCAGGGGCGCAGTCTGTCCGATCTGGCGCGTCTGGATACCATGGTCACTGTAGTCGATGGGCTGAATTTCCTGCGTGATTATCAGGCCAGTGACAGCCTGGCCAGTCGTGGCGAGACTCTGGGGGAGGAAGACGAGCGCTCGGTGACTGATCTCTTGATCGAGCAGGTCGAATTTGCCGATGTCATTCTGGTCAGCAAGGTGGATCTGATTTCCTCTGCTGAACGTGAGGAGTTGATTGCCATTTTGCGCAGCCTCAATGCCGAAGCCGAGATAGTGCCGGCGGTGATGGGCCAGGTTCCGCTGGACAAGGTGCTGGATACCGGTCGTTTCAGCTTTGAGCGAGCCTCGCAGGCGCCGGGCTGGTTGAAGGAAATGCGCGGTGAGCATGTGCCGGAAACCGAAGAGTACGGCATCGCCTCTGGCGGCTTCCGGGCCCGGCGGCCGTTCCACCCGCAACGGTTTTTCAATTTCCTTAACCGCACCTGGGAAAACGGCCGATTGCTGCGTTCCAAAGGTTACTTCTGGCTGGCCAGCCGGCCGGAAGAGGCCGGGAGCTGGTCGCAAGCTGGTAGCCTGATGCGTTACGGCTATGCCGGGCGCTGGTGGCGGTTCGTGCCACGCCAGTATTGGCCGCAGGATGAGGAGAGCCAAACGCTGATCGAAGGCAAGTGGCAGGGTGAGTTTGGTGATTGCCGCCAGGAGCTGGTGTTCATTGGTCAGAATATCGACTTTGAACTGCTTGAGCGCGAATTGCAGGCCTGTCTGCTGACGGATGCCGAAATGGCCTATGGCGCTGAACAGTGGTTGAGTCTGCCTGACCCGTTCGGTCCATGGACCGAGGCAGCGGCCTGATGTTAGCCCCGGTTATTGCCTTGTACCCGCGTCAGGTCCTGGGCCAGGAGGTCGACAGTCTGCTGACGATCTTTGCCGACGATGTCAATCTGGCGCTCTGGCAGCGTGGCCTGCCATTGCACCTGCAGCGTTTTGCCGAGACCCTGCTAAACCAGCCAGGGGATGTCGCCGAGTCGATGACGCTGGAGTTGGAGTCTGGCAGTGATGCCGAGCCGGATTTGCGGACGCTGCTGATGGATGCACGGGATCTGGCTCATCATTCGGCCTTTGTTGCCGATGTGGCCTATCTGGTACGGATGTTCGCCTGCCTGTTCGATGCCCGTCGGGTTGGCTTGCGGGTGCGTACGCTGGACAAGGCCATGTGCCCGCGCTGGCATGTCGATCAGGTGCCGGTACGCCTGATAACCACCTATGCTGGCCCTGGCTCAGAGTGGTTGGCTGAGGGTGATTTGCCACGCCGGCGTCTGGGACATCCCGGCTGCGACGAGTTCAATGAGTTGCCGCCGGCCGGGCGAATGCAGCCGGGTGAAGTGGGCTTGCTCAAGGGTGAGCGCTGGGCTGGCAATGAGGGTCGAGGTATTGTGCATCGTTCACCGCAGCCCTCGGCAGGTCAGCGACGGCTGATGTTGACGCTCGACTGGCTGGGGTGAAGGCGGCTTGCACTCATGGATTGCCACGGGCCTGCGGCCCTCGCAATGACGGGGGAGGGACGTGGGCACGGTGACGGGGGTGAAGCAGCCCATACGCGGGCATGCGCACCCCACCACCGTCATTGCGAGAAGCAGGGGGCGGCCATCCGCCGACGAAGCAATCCATACGCAGGTGGCTTAGCCTCCGTGGCAATCCAGCAAGGTTGCACGCTCAACGGCCGGTAATGAAGGCGTCAATCAGGGCCGGCCACTGCTGCAGGTCTGCATTTGAGTTGGCGATTATCAGTTCATTGTTCGGTAGCCATCGGGCCAAGCCTTGGGCCGTACTCAGCGGGTGAATGTCGTCGTCACCCCAGGCCAGGATCAGGGCTGGTATAGACAGTTGCTGCAGTGCAGCAGGTGATGGCAAATCGGAAGCGGCAGCGCCCTGCAGTATGTTGATCAGGTTGTTCTGGGTAAAACCGGCCAGCTCATCCAGCATCAGGCCAGCCAGCTCTGAGCGACTGTTTCGCAGCCAGGTTGGCAAGGGCGGGAAGCGGCGCGAGGCCTTGACCAGTCCGGCTACGCCCTGGCGGCGCAGCAGTTCAATCATCTTCTGATAACGTAGAACCTGGTGCGGACGACTGTCCCAGGCGGTTGGCGGCAGCGCCAGGACCAGATGACTGACTCGTTGCGGCTGTTGCAGAGCTGCATGTAACGCTGTGGCGCAACCCATGGATTGACCGCCGAGAGCAAAGGGCTCGCTGCTACAGGTTTGCTCGGCGACCCGCAGCATCTCGGTAGCCAATTGTGTCCACTGGCAGACCTCTGGCGTGTCGGCTGCGCAGGACTGTCCATGTCCGCGGGCATCGTAGCGGATCCGTCGCAGTTGACCGTCTGCGGCTGGGTGGAACCAGCCGCAGGCACTCTCCAGCGTCATGCTGCCGAACAGCCCATGCGCCCAGACCAGTGCCGGGCCATCACCCTGTGTTGCAATATTGAGCATCACTGTTCCCTAAAGCGGCTTGGGGGCCGTGCCCGGCTCTGTGTAGACTGGCGCATCGATTCAGTCAGGTGTTTTGTCATGCAATTGTTGCCTTGGTCCCATGATACCTCTGCCGGTTTTGCCTTGCGCGGCTGGCATACTCCGCCAAGCGGCAAGCCGCTGCTGCATTTTCTTCACGGTAACGGGTTCTGCACCCGGACTTATGAGCCGATGCTGGAGCCGCTGGCTGAGCACTTTGACCTGTGGTTGTGCGACCTGCAAGGTCATGGTGAGAGTGACCACGGTGGGCGCTTTGTTGGCTGGAACCGCAATGCCGAGCTGGCAGTGGAAGCCTTCGAATATGGTCGCCAGCGTTTCGGCGAAGTACCCAGAGTGGCCTGCGGGCATAGCTTTGGTGGGGTGTTAACCAGCCTGATTCTGGCTGCTCACCCAGGGTTGTTCGAGCGGGCGGTGCTGCTTGATCCGGTACTGTTTCCCATGCACCTGATAGGTCTGCGCACCAGTCTCAGCCTGCTCGGCCTGCGCCGTAACCCGATGTCGCAGGCGGCGCGGGCGCGTCGGCATCACTGGCCGGATCGTGACAGTGCCTATGGCGCCTTGCACGGTCGCGGGATCTTTCGTGGCTGGGATGAGGCGGCATTTCGTGCCCACATCGAACATGCCCTGCAGGATCACCACGAGCAAGGTGTGGAGCTCAAGTGCCGGCCCAGCCGCGAAGCCGAGGTATTCGACTCCATGCCCAGGCGCCTGTGGCCGTCACTCAAACGGATTCAAACCCCAACCCTGCTGATTCATGGTGACAAGACCTATCCCTTTGTCATTCAGGCCGCGCACAGGCTTAAGGCTGTGAATAGTCGGGTCCGGGTGCAGAATCTGCCCGGTGGGCATTGTTTCATGCAGGAAGCGCCGCAGATTGCTGCCAGCGAGGTGTTGGCTTTTCTGGGGTTGTAACCGACTGTCGTCATCCAACCCATCCTCGAGCAACCGAGTAGTTTTCCGTATTGATGCGCAAGCTCTCGGTTTCGGGAAGTAAGGCCAGAGACTGCTGCTCAGTATATTGGGTGTTGCTGTTGTTCTGATACCGAGCGATAAGTAAAGTCGCTAGCAAGCAAACTTGCGATAAGGTGAATGAATGATTGAGCAGGCACTGTTACAAACACTGTTGCTCCTGGGCGTTACGGTGTTTGTCGTGTTGCTATGCCAGCGCCTGCGTGTGCCGAGCAGCCTTGCCTACCTACTGGTCGGGGTGGTGTTGGGCAGCCATACGGCCGGTCCTGTGATCAATGATCACTACATTCGCATCATCGCCGAGTTCGGCATTGTGTTCCTGTTGTTTTCGATAGGGCTCAGCTTCAGCCTTTCGCAGATTTATGCGATGCGCCATACCATCCTGGGGCTGGGAACCGCGCAGGTAGCTTTGACTACTGCGCTGGTGGGTATGGGGGCTTGGCTACTAGGTATGCCGGCGGCGATGGCCTTTGTGGCGGGGGCTGTGTTTGCGCAATCTTCGACGACTGTAATCAGCAAGCAGTTGCTTGAGCAAGGGGAGGACAACACGCGCCATGGCCGTCTGGGTACCGCCATGTCTGTATTTCAAGATATCACTGCCGTCCCCTTCGTTATCATTATCCCGGTTTTGGGTACTGCTGTGGCCACGGCAGTGGCTGGGGAGCTGGCCTGGGCTTTGCTAAAGGCATTTATAGCCATGCTCGCGGTGCTGCTTGTTGGGCGCTATCTGCTCAAGCCGTTTTTTCATCTGGTTGCTGAAAGTCGTTCGCCTGAGTTGTTTACTCTGACTGTACTGTTTGTGTCGCTGGCCTCGGCTGGCGTTACTGCTCTGATGGGACTGTCCATGGCATTTGGTGCTTTTCTGGCAGGTATGGTGCTGGCGGAAACCGAGTTCCGGCACCAAGTGGAAGCGACTGTCAGGCCTTTCCGTGATGTCTTGCTGGGAGTGTTCTTTGTCAGTATCGGTATGCTGGTTCAACCGGCCCTGCTGCCAGAGGTCTGGATCGAAGTAGTGATTGGGGCACTGTTGTTGCTGTCGAGCAAGCTGGTGCTGGTTTTTCTTATTATTCGTTTCTCTGGTATCGATAGCACAACTGCCTGGCGTACTGCTCTGATTCTGGCTGTTGGTGGTGAGTTTGGTTTTGCTCTCATTGCAATCGCGCTCGATGGCGCCATTATCGATCCGCGACTGGCTCAGATTCTGTTGTACAGCGTTTTGCTATCAATGACTATTGCTCCTTTCATTATTCGGAATAATTTGCGTCTTTCAGCCTGGCTGAGTCGTCATGAAGCTCGACAGCAGGATGCTGACGAGTCGCTTCGACTCAGTGGGAGCGTTCAGCTTGGAAGGCATGTGGTTATCTGTGGCTTCGGTCGAACTGGTCAAATGGTTGGGCGGCTACTGGAACGTGAAGGCGTGCCATTTGTGGCCCTTGATACCGATAGCTCATTGGTGCGTGAGGCGCGCCTAGCGGGTAGCCCGGTTTATTTTGCCGACTCGACCGAGGCTGCGGTCCTTGATGCGGCGGGGGTGGGGCAGGCCAGTCTGCTGGTTATCAGTCACAATGACAGAACCGCCGCCATTATGACGCTGGCCTGTGTGGCGCGCCTTGAGCACAGGATTCCGGTGCTGGTAAGGGCGCGTGATGAGTCGATGGCCGATGAGCTGCGTGCTAAGGGGGCTGCTGAGGTTATCCCCGAGACTCTTGAAGCCGGGTTAACTTTGGCATCTCATGCGCTGTTGACGCTTGGTGTTCCGATGTACCGGGTGACAGATTATCTTCAGGAGCAGCGCCGTCAGCGCTACCCGATGCTACGTGAGTTATTTCGTGGCCAGCTGGACGAGATAAAACTATCGGATACGCATAGCATCGAGCGCCTGCATTCAATCCAGATTGATGACAGTTGTCCGTTGCTGGGGCAGGCTCTGGGGGAGCTGCCTTTGGGGAATGTGCTGATTGCGGCTCTGGTCAGGGATGAGCAGCGCACTCGCTACCCAGCGCCACAAACTCGCCTCCAGGCTGGTGATGTTCTGGTGTTGCTTGGGGCGACGGAGGATATTCGGAGCGTTGAAGTGCGGTTGACCGGTGGGGCTACGAGTCTGTAACCGGGTGCTGTTGGTTCAATGCCTCGATATGGGCGCTGAGGCCTACGGCACGTGTAACATCAAGCTCCAGGGCAATGCCGGTCTGCAGGCTTTCATCCAGTTTCCCTGCCTTGAGTACAGCTTCCATGATGGCGTCACTTCGGCGTGCCTCAACCAGGAGCAGAATTACTGTGCGAGAGCCCAAGAACTCTAGGCCAAAGAAGCTTTTGTGCATCTTGAGGCCCTGACCCTGAGCGTTATTGATGATGGTCGCTCCAGTGGCACCAGCTTCCCTGGCTGCGTCGAGTACTGACTCAGACCGTTCATTGTCGACGAAGACCATTATCAACTTGAAGTCCATAACACCTAATCCTGTGCAAGAGGCGACATTGCAAGTATTGCACACACCGGTATCTTTTTATTGAGCCAGATCACTTGCAGGTAATTGCTTCCTGTAAGTGATCTGATTCTGCTGGTTTGAGGATCAAGGCAGGGATCAGGCGGCGGCGATTACATCCCCATGGTTTTCCGGCTCGATCAGGGCACGGTGCAATGCTGCCACGGCGGCGTCGTAGTCATCCTCATGGACGATGCACTGCATTTCTACCTGGCGAATCGACTGGTGAATGGCCTGGATGTTGATGCCGGCTTCGGCCAGTGCCGCTACGGTCTTGGCCAGGATGCCCTTGACCTTGAGGTCCGAGCCAATCGCCGAGACGATGGCGATGTTGTGTACGTTGACCTCGGCCATTGGGTAGCTTTCTTCGATCAGGCGCGATGCACGATTGAGCATCTTGCGCGAGCCGGCCACATAGTAGGTGATGCTGTTGGCATCGGAATCCTTGTTCACCAGATACAGCTTGAGCTGCTTGAGCAGCTTGGTGATTTCAATGTCGTAGCCGACATCGCCGAGCATTTCCTGGTCAAACACTTCCAGCCCGAACACGTCGGTACGTCCGGCGATGATCTCGACGCAGGGCTTCTCGCTACGATAATCCTGACTGATCAGTGTGCCGCCGTGTTCCGGTTCGAAGGCGTTCTTGATTCGCAGCTGGATGCCGGCCCGGCGCAGGGTGCGTGCGGCCTTGGGATGAATGGCTTCCATGCCCAGATTCGACAGTTGATCGGCAACGTCGTAGTTGGTGCGGCCAATGGTCACCACCTTATCGACACCGACCAGATTCGGGTCGGCGCTGGAAAGGTGGTATTCCTTGTGAATGATGGCTTCGCGGGCACCGGTGCTGGCGGCGATCTGGGCGAAGGTGATTTCGCTGTAGCCACGATCAAAGGTGTTCATCAGGCCTTCGCGGCAGTGGGTGTAGCCAGTGGCGACCACCAGTTCGCGCGACAGATCGATGCCGTCGAAGCTGTCCTTGATCATGTCCTGGAACAGCTTGGGTTGGGGCTGGTTCCAGCCGGTCAGGTCGACCAGGCGGGCGCTGATACCACGTTTCTTGAGCGCCAGTACGGTGTTGAAGGCGCTGTGCGCCTCGCCGAGAGAAGCAAGCATTTCGCGCACCTTCATCAGCTGTTCGCTGAGCTGGAAGTGTCCGTAGCTGCACAGCTGCTGGAGGCTGACCATGCATTCGCGCACATCGCTGATCCGGCTTTCGATAAAGCGGTCGGCAGCTTGGAGTTCATAGTCGCTGTTGAACAGTTCGGCGTTCTTGGCCTTCATTTTTTCCAGTACGGCATCCAGCGCCTCAAGCCAGGCGTCTTCATTGTGCGCATCGGCAAAGCGCTCATACACGCCGGGCTCGCCGGTTTTTTTGTGTTCGAGCAGGGCGTTGGTCATGCCGCTGTAGGCAGAGACTACGAAGACGCGCTGATACAGTTCTGCGCCCTGACGTTGGCCAATGAAAATGTTGTTCAGTACTTCGTCGAAGCGGCTCATTGAGGTGCCGCCGATCTTTTCTACTGTATGCATAATTCTGGTTACCGTCCCGGGTGTGTTGGGTTGTGTCGGCTGAGTGCACGGAGTTCACTAGCGGTGTTGGTGCTGGCCTGTTCCAGACCGTCGATGCCCTGGACGGGCATCGTCGAGCTCCCAGGGATGGGTTCACAGCGTGTCTGGGACAGGCCAGCACCAATGCCGCCTGCACACAAGTTCCAGGGTGGATCTGTGGCACTTAATCCAGCGGATAAACCCCGTCCTTATCGTGCACTTCCTTGCCGGACAGTGGCGGATTGAATACGCAGGCCATCTTCATGTCTTCGCTGCCGCCGCGCAGCAGGTGCTCGTCGTGCTGGTCGAGGATGTACAGAGTGCCGGCCTCGATCGGATAGACCTTGCCGTCCGCCAGGGTCTCGATCTCGCCATTGCCGCTCATGCAGTAGACCGACTCCAGGTGGTTCTTGTAGTGGATGTGGGTCTCGGTGTTGGCGTAGATAGTGGTGATGTGGAACGAGAACCCCATGTTGTCGTCTTTGAGCAGCATGCGGGTACTTTCCCAGTTCTCCGATACCACGCGGCGTTCGGAGTTTTCGCAATCTTTCAGGGTGCGTACGATCATTCGAGGATCTCCTTGGATCATCAAAGATTAAGGGGGTCAGGAGGCCTGGCTGTCGACCTGCTCGGTCATGACCTTGGCGAAGGCTGCATCAAGAATGTCCATGGCCTTGGCGATCTGCTCTTCGCTGATGATCAGCGGGCACAGACATTTGACGACCTGGCTATGGTTGCCGCTGGTTTCGATCACCAGGCCGCGCTCGAAGGCCTCGCGGCAGATCGCGGCGGCGATGTCTCCGTCCGGGCAGTTGATGCCGATCATCATGCCGCGCCCCTTGACGTACAGCGAGTCGGGGCCGTGCTTGCGGACGATTTTCTGCATCCGCTCCTTGATCAGCTTGCCCTTGGCCTGGACCGACTTGGCGAATTCGTCATTGGTCCAGAAGTGCTCCAGCGCTGCCGTGGCAGTGACGAAGGCATGGTTGTTGCCGCGGAAGGTGCCGTTGTGTTCGCCTGGCTCCCATTGGTCCAGTTCGCGGCGAAACAGCACAATCGCGAACGGCAGACCGAAGCCGCTGAGCGACTTGGACAGGGTGATGATGTCCGGCTTAATGCCCATCTCTTCGAAGCTGAAGAAGTTGCCGGTACGGCCGCAACCGGCCTGAATGTCATCGACGATCAGTAGCATGTCGTGCTTGCGGCAGAGCTTTTCCAGCTTGCGCATCCATTCGGCTGACGCGGTGTTCAGGCCGCCTTCACCCTGGACCACTTCAACGATGACGGCTGCCGGCTTGTCGACGCCGCTGCTCGGATCGCTGAGCAGTTTGTCCATCATGGCGATGGTGTTGACGTCCTTGCCGAAGTAATTGGCGTAGGGCATGCGGCTGACTTCGGCCAGGGGTACGCCAGCGGCACCACGGTGGTGCTGGTTGCCGGTAGCGGCCAGGGCACCAATAGTGCAGCCATGGAAGCCGTTGGTGAAACTGATGATATTGCTGCGGCCGGTGACCTTGCGCGCCAGCTTCAGGGCAGCTTCAACCGAGTTGGCACCGGTCGGTCCGCTGAACTGAATGACATGATCGCCCAGACCGCGCGGTTCAAGGATGACCCGGTGGAAGGTTTCCAGGAACCGTTCCTTGGCATCGGAGTACATGTCCAGGCCATGGGTCAGGCCATCGTTCTCCAGATAGTCGATCAGCGCTTTCTTCAGAACCGGGTGGTTATGTCCGTAGTTCAAGGTACCGGCACCGGCGAGGAAGTCGATATAGGACTTGCCTTCGCGGGTGATCAGTTCGGCGCCGCGCGCCTGTTTGAAGACCACGGGGAACGAGCGGCAATAGCTGCGGATACCGGATTCATGTTGTTCGAACTGTTCGAAGGTGTTCATGGGTGCTCCTGGCTTCATGCCTTGGCAGATGGTGAAAAAGGGCCGGCGCGATACAGCACTTCATCGTCGTGCTGGCCGTTGAAATGATTGCTGCGGGAAAACAGTACCCGGGTCTGGTAGTCACTGTTGAGGCGCGCGAAGGCGCGCTTGAACAGGGCTTCCGAGGCTTCGTTGCCCGGTGTGATGGTGGTTTCCATGTACTGCACGCCGTTGGCCATCACTCGCTCGGTCAGGGCCAGCAGCATCTTCAGGGCCAGCCCCTGGCCACGCATGCGGTCGTCGACCGCGACCTGCCAGACAAACAGGGTGTCCGGGCGGGCTGGTGGGCGATAGCCGGAAATGAATCCGACCAGTTCGCCATTGGCAGCAATAGCTGCGATGGCGGTATCGGCAAAGTCGCTGCATTGCAGCAGATTGCAGTAAACCGAGTTGGTATCCAGTGGTTTGCAGCGCTCGACCAGTTGATTCAGTGCGTAGCCGTCAGTATCGCGCGGCTGGCGCAAAGTCACGGGTGTAAGGTCTGTCAAAACGTCATCCTGATATTTATGTGTAAATGCTTTTTAAATAATAAACATATCCAAAAAAATATCTCAACCCGCCATTAATGCAGGTCTTGACCGTATGTCGTTGCTCATCAAATATTTTCAACTGTTAAATATGTTTGTCATGAAAAGGGTGCAGAGCAGGGATGGCGGGGGATTGAGGGAGGCTGGGCTGGCAGTGGATTTGGAGTTTTCTGGGAGCCTTGAGCATCTGCTCAAGGCCGGTGTTGCAGGGTAGTTCGTGCGGGAGCGGATGCTCCCGCCTCACGGGTGGCTTTAGAGGGTAAAACCGCCGTCGATCGGGATGATGTTGCCGGTCATGTAGGCGCCGGCGCTGCTGGCCAGCATGATGGCCAGGGCGGACATTTCTTCCGGGCGGCCCCAGCGGCGCATCGGAATGTCTTCGCAGTCCTTGGCCAGGGCCTCGGGGTCGAGATGAATATGCCGGGTCATCTTGCTCGGGAAGCGTCCGGGGGCGATGACGTTGACATTGATATGCTGATCAACCAGTTCCCGGGCCAATTGCCGTGAGAGCTGATGAACAGCGGCCTTGCTCGGGCCATAGGACCAGGCGTTTTCGTTCATGGTGGTAATGCCGGCCACCGAGCCGATATTGATCACCCTTGAAGGATTGTCACCGCTGGCACCCTTGCGCAGTAGTGGCAACAACTGCTGGGTGGTGCTGAATACGGCAGTGACGTTGAGCTGCATGACCTTGTGCCAGCCGTCGGCGGGGAAGCTTTCCAGTGGTGCGCCCCAGGCCGTGCCGGCGTTGTTGACCAGAATGTCCAGTTGCTCGATATGCTGGCTCAGTTCGTTGGCCAGGGCCTTAGCCCCATCCTCGCTGGACAGGTCGGCGGCCAGGGCCCGGCATTGGCCGTACTGGCTCAGTTCGCTGGCGGTAGCCTGGCCTTCTTCCAGTTTGCGACTGCAGATGATGACGTTAGCGCCGGCCTGGACGAAGCCCTTGGCGATCATCTTGCCGATTCCCCGGCTGCCGCCGGTGACCAGGGCTGTGCGTCCGGCCAGACTGAAATATTCCTGCATGAGATGCTCCATAGGATAGGTTGTGAATATAGATAACCTAGTGGACCCTAGTGCTATCGGGGCTTCCGGCCAAGTTCTGGCAGGTCTTATCAGAGCCTGGAATGGCCCGCCATAGCGCTGGCAGAGTCACCGATGTGTCGCTAAAACGACCGTCCCGGGCCGTTGCTCGTTCGGCAGTCAGCGTTGTTTTGCTTTATCCTGTGGACACTATCGAGTTGCTGAGAAGGGGTATCCGGATGGGGTCACAACGACGTTCGCGCAAGGAAGACGCTTCGGCCTGGACGGTCGCCGACAGCCGTAGTGTCTATGGCATACGTCATTGGGGTGCGGGCTTCTTCAATGTCAATGACAAGGGCCATGTCCAGGTTACCCCCAGGGGCGAGCAGGGGGCGGCTATCGATCTGCATGAGCTGGTTGGCCAGTTGCGTGACAGCGGTCTGGATCTACCCTTGCTGGTGCGCTTCCCGGACATTTTGCAGGATCGGGTGCGGCAGTTGACCGGGGCCTTTGACCATAATATTGCCGAACTGGAGTACACCAGCGGCTATACCGCGCTGTATCCGATCAAGGTCAATCAGCAGGAGGCGGTGGTTGAAAATATTATTGCCACTGAAAATGTCTCCATTGGCCTGGAGGCCGGCTCCAAACCTGAACTGATGGCTGTGCTGGCATTGGCACCTAAGGGCGGGACCATTGTTTGCAACGGTTACAAGGATCGCGAATTCATTCACCTGGCATTGATCGGCCAGAAGCTCGGTCACCGGGTGTTTATCGTGATCGAGAAGGAATCCGAGGTCGAGCTGGTTATTGAAGAGGCTGCCCGGCTTGGGCTGGTGCCGCAGATTGGTCTACGGGTCCGGCTGTCGTCCCTGGCTTCGAGCAAATGGGCTGATACTGGCGGAGAAAAATCCAAGTTCGGCCTGTCGGCCGCGCAGTTGCTGCGGGTGGTCGAGCGTTTCCGTGAGGCCGGGCTGCAGGATGGGGTGCGTCTGCTGCATTTCCACATGGGCTCGCAGATTGCCAATCTGGCCGACTACCAGCATGGGTTCCGCGAGGCGATCCGCTATTTCGGCGAGCTGCGTGGGTTGGGATTGCCGGTTGACCATATCGACGTTGGCGGTGGCCTGGGGGTCGATTACGACGGTACCCACTCGCGCAACGCCAGCTCGATCAACTATGACGTCAATGAGTATGCCCACACTGTGGTGGCGATGCTCAAGGACTTCTGCGATCAGCAGGGCCTGCCGCATCCGCACATCTTCTCCGAAAGTGGCCGGGCCCTGACTGCCCATCATGCTGTACTGGTCGTGCAGGTGACTGATGTCGAGCGGCAAAATGCCGAAATTCCGCCACTGGAAGATCTCGACAGCCAGCCGCAGGTAGTGCGCAACCTGGTGGGTCTGCTGGATCGCAATGATATTGAGCTGGTGACCGAGACCTACTGGCGGGCGACCCACTACATGGCCGATGTGGCGGCCCAGTATGCCGAGGGGCGTCTGACCCTGGCCCAGAAGGCATTGGCTGAGCAGTGCTATTTTGCTCTGTGCAATCGCCTGCATACCCTGCTCAAGGCGCGCCAGCGCTCGCATCGTCAGGTGCTGGATGAGCTTAACGACAAGCTGGCCGACAAGTACATCTGCAACTTTTCGGTGTTCCAGAGTCTGCCCGACACCTGGGCGATCGATCAGGTGCTGCCGATCATGCCGCTCAACCGGCTGGAGGAAGAGCCGCTGCGTCGGGCGGTGCTGCAGGATCTGACCTGTGATTCGGACGGCAAGATCCGTCACTATGTCGATGAGCAGAGCATCGAAAGCAGCCTGCCGGTACATGAGCTCAGAGAGGGAGAGGATTACCTGTTGGGCATCTTCCTGGTTGGGGCCTATCAGGAAATTTTAGGTGACATGCACAACCTGTTCGGTGATACCGACTCGGTCAACGTCTACCTGCGCGAGGATGGTCGGGTGGTGCATGGTGGCATCGAAACCCATGACACCATCGAGGACATGCTGCGCTATGTC
This sequence comes from Halopseudomonas phragmitis, assembly GCF_002056295.1. Lineage (NCBI taxonomy): Bacteria > Pseudomonadati > Pseudomonadota > Gammaproteobacteria > Pseudomonadales > Pseudomonadaceae > Halopseudomonas > Halopseudomonas phragmitis. The sequence continues at coordinate 2,134,366 of NZ_CP020100.1, forward strand.
CATTTTGCCCCGGATGAGCTGGTCACCCTCTACCGCGACAAGGTGGCCGGTGCGCGTCTTAGTCAGGCTGAGCGCACCCGTATTCTCGATACCCTGCGGTTGGGCCTGACTCGCTCTTCGTACCTGGCAGCCGAGTAAGGCTCGGCCGCCAGTATCAAAAACGTTGCTGCCACTGCCCCATGACCACCTGCATGGGCGCTGCGTCAGCCTGATGGCCGGGTTGGTGGATGCCAAGCCAGGACAGTTTCAGGTCGCTGTTAGCCCACAGCGGGCGCTGCCAGGACAGTTCCAGATTGAGCTGGCGGCCGCTGGGCGCCAGATCCAGCTTGACCGGCTGCCAGGCGAACTGATTGCCACTGTAGCCGGTGGCTAGCCAGACCTGGGTATCGGCGCGCTCAACGCGCAGCGGTTGCTGCAAGGCCAGGCCCCAGCTGTTGAGCTGCTGCTGGTAGTGGCCGTTGAGCTGCCAACTGCTGGTGGTGACGCGGCCCAGATCGCGTAACAGCCCCTGGCCTGAGACCTGGCTGTGGCCAATCCAGGCAGCGTGTCCCAGTAGCCAGGGGCCGTTCTGGTAGTGACCGTAGAGACCACTGAACCAGGTGTCGCTACGATCATCCAGGCCAAACAGGCCCAGTCCGCGACTGTTGAACAGGCCGTCACGGCTGCGCAGGTAACCCAGCTCCCAAGTAGTCTGATAGTTCTCGCCGATGTGGCGCTGGTAGCCCAGAGCGCCACCCTGACGTATCGAGCTGGCGCTGCTGGTCAGCTCCAGGTGGCCGTTGCCCAACGGCAGGCGCTGGCGGAGCCCCAAACTGCTTTCACCTGGTTGCTGCAGCCAGAAAGGGGCGGCCAGGCTGATATTGAGCAGGCCTTGCCCATGGCTGACGGGATGAGGGCTTAGCAGTGCAAAGTCCTCGACCAGACCCAGATGCAGCGAGCGGCCCAGCTCTTGCTGAATGTGCAGTACCCGGCTGCCTGCGCCGTTAGGGCTGCTATGCCAGGTCAGCTGGTAGTCGCCTTGCTGTTCGGACTGCTGATGGCGGCCAAGCCGATTGAGCGCGTCGCTGGCCGCAAAGCGGTAAGCCTGGTGATGTACTGCACTGCCCAGATCAATGCTGAACCCAGCCCCGAGGCTGTCGGTCGCCATGGCCGATTGGCCAGCCAAAGGATTGATGTTGCCGAAGGGCGTGCCCAGGCTCAGAACGGCACTTTCCAGACTCAGATGCTGTCCGTCGCTAGCCAGCAGTTGCAGGCTGCCGACCGGCCGGGTAGCACGTTCCAGGTCTAGTAGTCCCTGGCCGTACAAGGTCTGATTGGCGTAGTCGCCGGTTTTCTCGGCGGTACTGAGTAGGCGTTCGACCACCTGGGCCCCGCCCAAGGTCGGGAACGCCTCGCTGATTACGGCTAGTGCCCCGGTTACTGCCGGTGCGGACACCGAGGTGCCGGTCGCGGTGGCATAGCCAGTGTCGCTGTTGTTGTAGCTGGAGTTGATATTGGTCCCGGGCGCCGCCAGGCACCAGGCTGCCGCGTTGCCGCAACGGCTGGAGCTGGCATGCAGTTGCCCGGTTTGCGGATCGACATTGACCACAGCCAACCAGTGACTTTGCAGCTCCGGATAGTGGATTGGCAGGGCGGCGAACAGTAGTGGTTGACCGCCATTGTTGTTACCGGCGGCCCAGACATACACATGCCCCTGACTGACACCGTGCTGCCACTCGGCTAGCAGTGTTGGGTAGCTGTTGGCCACCTGGGTGCGGCTGAACTGACTGGCGTCAACACTGATGCTCCAGCTGTTGTTGAACCAGCGGGCGCCTTGTTGCCGCGCCCAGGCGAAACCATTGGCCAGTTGCTGCTCGGTGGCGGAAATCTGGTTGATATCATCGGTAAAGCGCACGTTGAGCAGTTGTGCGCCATGGGCATAGCCGACATTGCCGAATCCGTCGAGCTTGGCGGCGATTACGCCGGCGACCAGGGTGCCATGACCGTCACTGTCCTGGGCATCGGCAGGGGCATTGCTGGCGCTGAATACGTTGTAGTGAGCGGCGATCTGTCCATCCAGCTCGGTGTGGCTGCTGCGTATGCCGCTGTCGATCAAGGCTATCCGCTGGCCTGCGCCGGTAAAGTCGCGATCATGGGCTACATGGCCATAGCTGATGTTGTAACCATTGGTGAACAGGTATTCGGCACCCAGAGGCAACAGCTTGGCGGAGTTGTCTTCCTCTGGCGGTGGTGCGCTTGGCGGGCTGCTGGTATTGCCGCCACCGCCGCCGCCGCCGCCACCGCCACCACCGCCAGCAGCTGCGGCCAGCCCCGCTACGGCAGCCCCGCCAGCGATCCAGCCGAGATTGCCAGTTTTGCGTGCTGCTTGCGTAGATTGGGGCGCAGGAGCGCTCTGGGTGCCCGCTGCAGAATCCGCCTGGCTTTGGCTGAGTTGCTCTTCTTCTGCGGTTTCTGGTTGATCGGCGGTGCTCTGTGCCTGGGTGAGCGAGCTGCAAGCCAGCAGCGCCCCTAGACAGAGGTTGCGGTGAAAACTGCGCATGACTAATCACCCTGATTCTTGTTGTACCTGGCTGAACTCTAGCAGGCTCGGATGATGCTGCCATGACAGCATGGTGTGGTTGTGCGCAATCGCACAGCTAGACCGCTTGACGGCCCCGTTGGGTCGCCAGCGGCAGTTCGCTGAGACAGCCCAGCGTGCGATTGCGGCCCTCGCGTTTGGCTTGGGACAGGGCCATTTCTGCGCGCTGGAACAGGGTTTCCAGGGCTTCATCCGGTTGCAGGCTGGCCGCACCTATGCTGACGGCCACTGGCGAATCGACCAGCAGGTTGCTGCTGGCAATCCTTCGGCGCAGTTTCTCGGCCAGTTCCAGTGCCTGCTCGAGAGGAGTATGCGGTAGCAACAGCATGAAGCTGCCGCCGGACCAGCGCCCCAGGGCATCGGACTGTCGAATCGCGCTTTGCAGCAGGCGGGCCACGCCGTTGAGTACTTCATCACCGATGCTATGGCCATAACTGTTGTTGATCTCGTTGAAGTGATCCAGGTCAATGCATAGCACGCTGAGTGGGTGGGTATAGCGTTGGCAGCGTTTGAGCTCGGCTTCGGCGTTTTCACCAAAGCGCTGGCGGTTCCAGACGCCGGTCAGGGCATCGGTACGGGTCAGTTTGTGCAGTTGCTGCTGGATATGGAGCTGGGCTTCACAGGCTTGTTCTTTCTGCACCCCCAGGCGGCGTATGCGGGCCATGAGTTTCAGACAATAGCCCAGCGTGAGCACCCAGAGCAGGAAGCAAATCAGTGCCGCCATACTGGCGACGGGTGATGAAGGCAGCCAGGACGCATCCATAAAAGCGAGTGACTCATCAGTGAAATGGCATAAGTCAAAAGGCTATTAATGCCTGTAATGAACATGGCCAGTACAGGCTGATAAGTCAAGCCGAGGCCTCTGTAAGCCGACGGTTGGTCAGGCGGGCTGCTTTTGTTGATGCTGTGTCGGTGTGGGGCTTTTTTGACGTGACCCCATTCAAATTTCTCAATACGGGCCACGGTTGCCAGGTTTATTGTTGCTAAAGGCCTGGGCGTATAACACGGATATGCATAGGAAGGCGTTCCCTGGGTGGCTATTCCGGTTGTTGAAGTGGGCGGCGATTATTACTGGGGTGGTTATGCATGGCAAGACTCCGCATGGATTGCTTCAGGCCTGCGGCCATTCGCAATGACGCTGGGGTGGATTTTGGGCATCTGTTGTATATGCCTGGGCTGCGTATCTATCCGGGTCATTACGAGCGCGCTGCGCTGGAGTGCCTGCGAATCACCTCTCGTTCATGGCGCTGAAAGTGGTATCAACTTCCCACCCAGCCACCGCAAACAGGAAAAACCTGGCCTACAAAGCAGTTGGCGGCGTCGCTGCACAGGTAGGCGGCGAACAAGGCATCCTCTTCGGCAGTTACCAGTCGCCCCAGTGGTACTTCACGGTTCAGGCGTGCCTGGAATGCTGGGTTGGCCTGCACTTGCGCTGGGAAGTAGGTGGGGTTGTCGACAAAGTTCTGGGCAATCGCATTGACCTGAATATTGTGTTGGGCCATTTCCGCACCCACTGCGCGAACCCAGGCCAGTTGGGCGCCGCGAGCGGCACTGTAGCTGGAGGCGCGCTTCATGCCGCGTAGCGCTGAGGCGCTTCCCATCAACAGAATTTTTCCCGCGCCGCGCTCAATCATGCGTGGCAGACAGTGGCGTGCCAGTCTTGGCAACGGCTCAACCAAATGCTTGAACAAGTGGCTCCACTCGGCGTCATCGACGTCAGTAGCTGCTGTACTGGGGGCGGGTACACCGAGATTGAGTAGTAGCACGTCGATGTCACCAGCCGCTGACAGCAGTTCTGTCACGGCTTTGGCAGTGTCGAGCGCCCGTGTGTCGGGGATGACAACGGCTCCACATTGGTCCAGGGTCTGGTGCAGGGCGGGGCCCATGAATGCGTCGGCCTGGGTCAAGAGAATACGTTTTCCGGAGAGATTGCACAGAGTCATGATAGCTCCCGATGGGCAAATGTGTTTTTTTGTATGTGTTGCTAAAGTCGGAACGCTTTTGGGTCGATAACACAACTATGGAATAGATTCTATTGCCCGGAAGGTGTAGACGCTCGGTCATACCTGCGGCGGGTATTACGTTGACATAGTGAGTGGCGGCCTGCGTGGTACGTCAAGGAGTTTCTGGATGGGTGGTGTGTTGCGGTCAATGGGGTTTGGCGCACGGCTGACGGTGATGATGGTTGGCCTGGTGTTGGCGGCGGTACTGGCGGTCAGCACCCTGGTGTTTGTGTCCTTCCGCGAATCCTTTACCCAGGCGACGCTCGATGAGCTGGAGGCGACTGGTCGGCTCAATGCCGAGTCGTTTGTCGACTGGGCGCTGGCCCGTCAGGATGAAATGCGTTACCTGGCCAGCCTGGATGCCGCTATCGGCATTGATGAGCTAGGACTTGAGCATTTGCTGGAGCGGATTGCCGCGGCGCAGGGGTTCTACGACACGATTTTCTTTGTCGCACCCAATGGCCGTGGAGTGGTCGGGGTGGCCTACGATGGACGTGCACGGGTGCTGAGCCGTGATGAAGCGCAGGCCTTCGATGTGGCCGACCGGGACTGGTTCCGTCAGGCTATCAGCGGCCAGGACTCTTTCTCTCAGCCGGTACTGTCGCGGGCGACTGGTAATCGGGTCAGCACTGTGGCGATCCCGGTCCGGCGTGATGGGCGGATAATCGGGGTGGTACGCGGTGCTGTACGAGTCGACACCATTCTGAAGCGGGTCAGTGAGCTGAACCGTGGTCCGGGTAGTGAGATTTTCCTGCTCGATAACCAGGGGACACCGGTTACTCCGGCCAATTCGTTACGCAACATGGACCAGCCGGTCAACAGCGAAGCCGGACGGGCGATGGCGGCTGGCCGCAGTGGCGTTGGGATTTACCCCAATGCCGCCGGGGTTCCGGTAGTGGGTAGCTATACTTTCATTCCGCTGCTGGGCTGGGGGCTGGTGCAGGAAACCGAACGTGCGGTGGCACTGGCCGAGGTCAACGCCGTGCTTTGGATACTGGTGCTGGTAACTGCCGGGATCCTGGTAGTGGCGGTACTGGCCTGTCTGTCGCTGGTGCGTTCGGTGGTCAAGACCTTGGGCGGTGACCCCGAGTATGCCGCGGCCATGGTGCATCAAGTATCCGAAGGAGACCTGACCGCGACCATCCAGCTCAAATCCGGTGACAAGAACAGCCTGCTGGCGTCAATCCATACTATGCAGAACAGTCTGCGGACCATGCTTGGTGAAGTTAGTCAGTATTCTGAGCAGGTGGCTGCAGCGGCGACTGAGCTGACTCAGATCAACGAGGAAACCGAAGCCGGGATGCAGCAGCAGAACACCCAGATCAACAGCGCAGCGGCCGCCATGAATGAAATGACCGCTACTGTTGAAGAGGTAGCGCGTAACACGCTCAATGCTGCCGATGGCGCCAAAAAGGCCAGCCAGGATGCCGGACAGGGTCGTCAGGTGGTGGCCAGCACTGTGCAGGCGATTGATCAACTGGCCCAGGAGATCAATAACGCGGCGACGGCTGTGAGCGACCTCAAGAGCGATAGCGACCGGATTGGCTCGGTATTGCAGGTGATCGAAACCATCGCCGAACAGACCAACTTGCTGGCGCTCAATGCGGCCATTGAAGCGGCGCGAGCCGGTGAGAGCGGGCGCGGTTTTGCGGTGGTGGCCGATGAGGTTCGCTCCCTGGCCAGCCGGACCAAGGATTCGACCACCGAAATTCAGGCGACCATCGAGAAACTCCAGAGTGGCGCCCTGAAAGCCGAGAACCAGATGCACAATAGCCGTGAAGGTATGCATAACGCGGTTGGCCGGATTGCCGAGACTGGAGAGTCGCTGGAGCGGATCGCCGAAGGGGTGCTGATGATCGACGAGATGATGCAGCAAATCGCCAGTGCCGCCGAGGAACAGAGTGCTACGGCCCGGGAGATCAACCAGAATATCCACGGCATCAATGATGTGGCCGAACAGACCGGGCGTAGCGTTGAACAGTCGACCCAGGCCAGCGAATCGCTGGCCCGGTTGGCGGAGCAACTGCGTTCGCTGGTATCGCAGTTCAGGGTGTGAAGTGACGTTCGAGAAAGCTCAGCAGTAGCAGGTTGACGGTCTTGGGTTGTTCCGCCTGAATCCAGTGCCCGCAGTGGGGCAGAACATGCTGCTCCACTGCCGGTACCACGCTGGGCATTTTCTCGATGGTGTAGGCCTCAAGCTGGCCTACCGGGTCGCGATCACCGATCAGGAACAGGGCTGGCTGGTGGATCAGGTGGCCAGCCAGATCGGCGGTGCGTTCCCAGCTGCGCTCGAAGTTGCGATACCAGTTGAGCGGGCCACGAAAGCCGTTTTTGCTGAAGGTATCGACATAGACCTGGAAGGCTTCATCGGGACACCAGGCTGGCGGTTTGCCTGGGTCTTCCAGGTCGTCGAGCCAGCGTCCGTCGGCGGGCTTGTCCTGGGCCAGATTGTTCTTGCCATTGGACAGGCCGTGCATCAGCAGGCGCAGGGTGCGCGGGACGTTTTCCTCCAGCTCGGCCTCGGCCAGACCGGGCGTCTGGAAGTACAGAATATAGTGAAAGCGGTCCTGGTAGTGTTTGCGCATGGTGTCGATGGCCGGGCGCTTGGGGCGTCCACCAAAAGGTACCGACAGGCCGCCGACGACCTGGACTCGCTCGGGCTCGAGCAGAGCCAGGTGCCAGGCGACCGGAGCGCCCCAGTCGTGCCCGATCATGGCGACCCGGCGATGGCCGAGCAGGTCCATGGCCTGACGGATGTCGTCGCACAGGGTGATCAGGTCGTAGGCGGCGGGGTCTTGTGGTGCGCTGCTCAGGCCATAGCCACGCATTTCCGGGGCGTGTACCCGGTAGCCGGCTTCGGCCAGGGCGTGGATCTGGTGACGCCAGGAGTACCAGCATTCGGGGAATCCGTGCAGCAGCCAGACCGGCTGGCCGTCGACCGGGCCGCTGATGTGCAGGCTGAGCTGGATGCCGTTGACGTCCAGCAGATGCGGTTCTATGGCGTTCATGATGCTCTCCATGGGCATTGAAAACACCCACTATGGCAAATCCGGCCGCTTTGCGCCGGGCTATTCAGCGGACGAAGCGACCATCATGCATTGATGCTATGGACACTCCGGATTTATCGCGGCCTGGGCGCATGCGAGGATTCGGGGCTTTACTGGGATGTGTGGCAATCATAACGAGTATAGCGAGGCACCTACTCATGAGTTGGCTTAGATCCCTGAACATCAGCGCCCGTCTGTGGCTTATCCTTGGCGCATCCGTGCTCATGCTGTTCGCCCTGGGCAGCCTGATGCTGCAGCAGCTCAATAACCAGTTGTACGCCGGCAAGGCGGAAAAGACCCAGCATGTGGTTGAAAGTACGCTGGGGATTTTGCAGCACTTTCATCAGCGTCAGCAGAGTGGTGAGCTGGATCGTGAACAAGCCCAGCAACAGGCCATGGCGCTGATTCGCCAGCTCCGTTACGACGGCCAGGAATACTACTGGATCAACGACCTGCACCCGCGCATGGTCATGCACCCGACCAACCCAGCGTTGGAGGGCGAAGACCTGTCCGGCTACCGAGATCCGGATGGCAAGGCGCTGTTCAATGAGATGGTTGCAGTGGCTCGTGGCCCTGGTGCCGGTGTGGTCGACTACCGCTGGCCCAAGCCGGGTTCGGCCCAGCCGGTGGAAAAGGTCTCCTATGTGCAGTTGTTCGAGCCGTGGGGCTGGATTCTCGGCTCGGGAGTGTATATCGACGACATTCGGGCGCTGTTTTGGCAGCAGGTGCTGCGGGCGGCCTTGCTGGCGGGTGTGATTGCGCTGTTGCTGGGGCTGTTGATCATGTTCATCGCCCAGAGTATCAGCCGTCCGTTGCGGGCTTCGGTCGCGGCTATGGCCGATATAGCCACTGGCGAGGGCGATTTGACCCGGCGTCTGGATGAGCAGGGTGCTGACGAGCTGACGGCCCTGGCCCGGCATTTCAATGCCTTCACTGGCAAGCTTGCTGGAGTGGTGCGGCAACTGCTCAGTTCGGCTGGGGCGCTGGATCAGTCGGCACTGCGTCTGGGCGATGTGGCTGGCAGCACACAGGACAAGAGCGGCAAGCAGTCACAGCAGATGGAAATGATCGCCACAGCGGTCAACGAAGTCAGCTATGCGGTGCAGGATGTGGCCAAGAATGCTGAGCATGCTGCAGCCGAGGTGCGTCAGGCTGACGATTATGCCCGTGCCGGGCAAGCCAGTATTGAACAGAGCCTGACCCAGGTGGACCAATTAGCTGTGACCATGAGCCGGGCGGTGGTAACCATGGAGTCTCTGGCCCAGGACTCGAACCAGATTGGTCGGGTGCTGGAGGTGATCGAGGCCATTGCCGAGCAGACCAATTTGCTAGCGCTCAATGCTGCGATTGAGGCTGCGCGGGCTGGCGAGCAGGGCCGGGGTTTCGCTGTGGTGGCTGATGAAGTGCGGCTGCTGGCTCAGCGCACGCAAAAGTCCACGGCCGAGATTCAGCAAATGATCAGCACCCTGCAGAGCAATGCCCAGGCGGCGGTCAAGGTAATCCATGATGGCAGTGAAGCTACTCAGGTAACGGTGCAGCGGACCACGGAGGCGGGTAGCCAACTGGCCCAGATTGTTACCGCCCTGCAGACCGTCAATGGCCTGAACGAGTCGATTGCCAGTGCTACCTTGCAGCAGTCGCATGTGGTGGACGATATCAACCGCAATGTCACCGAAGTGGCCGGTTTGGCCCGCGACAATGCCGAGTCGGCGGACGAGTCAAGTCGTGCCAGCCAGCAGTTGACCGCGCTGGCGCGGGAGTTGAATCAGGTGTTGGGGCAGTTCCGGGTGTGATTGGGAGAAAGGGGCCGGGCAGAGCGTCAGGCTGCCCGGCAATCCTCAGAAACTTACCGCATAACTCAGGCTCCAGGTTCGCCCTCGGCCGCGATAGTCAAAGGTTGAGGCTGGCGCATAGGCGCTGTAGAACAGAATCGCACGCTGCCCCCAGACGCTGGTGTAGTCCTTGTTCAGCAGGTTCTGAATGCCAAAGCCGAGCTGGCCTACCGGCAGTTGACGTTCGACCAGCAGATCCCAGGTGGTATAGCCGTCGATGCGATTACCATCGTCGTCTTTCAGATTGAGGCTGTGGATGCCCTGCAAGCGTACGTTGGTCAGGTCATCAGCCCAGCCGCCCCAGGCCGTGACCTTGGACGGACTGGCCTGGGTCACGTTCTGTTTTTTCCAGTCACCGTCGGCCCGCAGTTCCGCACGCGTCAGGTGGGTGCTGGTGCCCAGTTGCCAGTGGGTGGTCGGCCGCCAGTTGAGCTGGGCTTCCAGCCCGTAGTTGCGTTTCTTCTCGTCGTTGACCTGGACTGCCAGGGTATTGCGGTCATAGCTCAGGCTTTCATCCGACCAGGCGTAATAGGCTGCCAGCTGGGCGTCCAGGTCGCCACGGTACAGACGCCAGCCCAGTTCGGCCTGATTGGTCTTGATCGCCTTGAGCGGCTGGTCGGCCACACTGACCCCGGCGATCAGCTCGCGGTGGCTGCCGTTGTAGGCATACTGCCCCTGACCGTAGTACTTGCCTGGGTCGGGGACTTCGTAACCTTGCGACAGGTTGCCCCAGAGCTGCTGGCCCTGATCGATGCTGAAAACCGCTCCAAGGTTGACCAGGGTGGTGTTGTAGCGGTTCTTGCCTCCAGGTACCGGGTCGGCACCTGAAGCCAGGCCGAGTGCGACCCGGACCTGTTCTGCGGCGGCAATGAAGTCATCGACCTTGACCCGGTAGCGCTGCTGACGAATGCCTGCGGTGGCCAGCCAGCGCTGGCTGAGTTGCCATTCGGCCTGGGCGAAGGCGGCCAGACTGTCCACCTCATAGCCTGGATAGCGACCGACCTTGTCGAATTTGGCAAGGTCGAGACCGCCGCTGGCCTGTGCCCTGGAGAAGTCGAACAGGGTCTGGTCGGCTTCGAAACTTTCGTGCTCCAGATCCAGTCCGTAATTGAAGCGCCAGGCTCCCTGCTGACGGCTGAAGACCGCCTTGAGTCCGCTCAGCTCGGTATCCTGCTCGGAGGCGGCGAAATAACCGGAGGCTACGTAGGGAAAGGGGTGAAAGTTGAGCTTTTCCCGGCGATGGTAGGCCTGGAGGTTGACGTTGTGCCCCAGCAGTTCGCTGAGCCGGTAATCGGCGCTTAGTTGCAGGCGCTCGGTGCGCGGTTCCAGATCCGAGGACAGGCCGCTGCGAATCTCCACCTGTTCCGGGTAGGGTGGGTACAGCGCCGCCAGGTTGGGGCCGAAATACAAGCCCTTGTTGCCCTCATAACCGGAGTCGTAGACCTGGGCGTTCAGGCTCAGGCTCTGCCTGTCGGTCAGCGCCAGATCGAGGTTGCCCAGCAAGTCGATGCTGCGGTTGTACTGCATGTCGGTCTGGGCGATGTCAAAGATCACCTGATCGCCGTTGGCATCCCAGGCGCCGCCATTGTCCTGGCCGGCCAGTGCCAGGCGTCCGACCCAGTGCTGGTTGCCGCCGCTGATCGCGGCGCCGGCCCGCAGGTCACGGTCGTCGCTGGCTTCAAAGCCGCTGCGTACTCCGGCCTCAAGCTCATAGCGGGGACCGCCAATCTGACCACGCTTGGTGACGATGTTGATGACTCCGCCTGTAGCCCCGCCGCCGTAAACTGCACTGGCGCCGGACAGCACTTCAATGCGTTCTATGTTGAACGGGTCGATGCTGTCGAACTGACGGCTGACATTACGTGAGCTGTTCAGCGAGACTCCGTCGATCATCACCAGGACTCCGCGACCGCGCATGTTCTGACCGTAGTTAGTGCGTCCCTGGGAAGCAATGTCGAGGCTGGGGACCAGATGAGCGAGTGCCTCCTTGAGGGGTACGCCAGCACTGAACTGGGCCCTGAGCTGTTCGGCATCAATGATCCAGGCATTGCCGGGAATATCGCTGATGCGAGTGGCAACCCGTGAGCCGACCACGACTTCGCTATCCAGTCGGGTGCTGCTGGCGTGGGCGAAAGGCAGAGGCAAAAGGCTGGTGATGGTAGCGCCAAACAGAGTCCAGCGTAGGGCGGGGGACAACATCTCGGGCAAGGCTCCATGTGCATGAATTGAGGGTGTTATTTATATCAAATGATAATCATTATCTGAAATATTTTGTTTATCTTTTGATTTTGTTGAGATTGGCTTTGCGGCTCTGAAAAGACCGTGCCAGACGGCAGAACTGGCAGAACTGGGCTATCTTGAAGTCACCTTGAAATCACCTTGAAACCGCTGCCGTATCTGCCCTTTTCCAGAGGCCCGCATGAACTCATTGGGACGACGTATTTCGCTGCAAGGGTTGCTGGCCAGCTCAATCGTGCTCTGCCTGTTGGTCATGCTGGTGGTGGTGGTGGTACAGGGGTATCGCGGTGCGGAGGCGGCAATGCTGGCGGCGGCCAATGACTCGGCTCGGCAGTTGGGCAGCACCCTTAACGAACGGGCCGGGCGGCTGATCAATCCGGCTGAAAGTGCTATTCGCCTGCTGGCCCATGATCCTATTGCCGCTGCCACCGATCTTGAAACACGGCTGCAGCGCATCCCCGTGCTGGTTGAAACCCTGAATGCCAATGCGACGCTAAGTGCGGTGTATATCGGTTATGCCAATGGTGAGTTTGTTCTGGTTCGGCGCCTGGAAAACCCCGAGTTCAAGGCCCGCATCGAAGCGCCAGAGATGAGCGACTATCTGGTACAGACCATCAGTCTCGATGAGCAGGGGCTGACGCAGGGCAACTGGCTGTTCTACGACCTGGCGTTTCGTTTGCATGATCGTCGGGAAATGCCGGATTACCGGTTCGATCCTCGTACCCGGCCCTGGTACAAGCAGGCGGAGGCGTCCGGCAGTCTGGTGCTGACGCGACCATATGTGTTCTTCACCACCGGCGAGGTTGGCCTGACCATGGCCATGTATAGCCTGACCGGGGATGCGGTGATCGGTATGGATGCTTCGGTCAGCGATCTGGCTGGTGAGGTCGAGGATATGCGCCTGACACCAGGGACTGAAATGGCTGTGGTCGGGCATGATCTGGAGGTGATCGCCTATCCTGAGCTGGAGCGGGTTATTCGCAGCGATACGCAGGGGCCGCGTTTGGCCAGTCTGAGTGAATTGAACATTCCGGCGCTGAACCGGCTGGCGACCTTTGACCGCGCCATGACCAGCCCTCAGGCGTTTGAGGTGAATGGTGCGGCCTGGTACGGATTAAGCTTGCCGCTGGCCAGTTTCAATCAGGCTGATGCCCGGATTCTGATTGCCATTCCGGCCTGGGAGCTGCTCAGCGGTGCTCGGCGGATCCTGATCAATCAGGCGCTCTGGGCGCTGGCGCTCATGGGGGTATTGATTCTGGCCGGTTGGGCGCTGGGCCACCGTCTTGGGCAGCCGCTGAAGACTCTGGCCGATCAGGTCAAGGCACTGGCGGATTTCGATTTCAGTCGCCCGCCTGGAGTGCGCTCGCAGATTCGTGAGGTAGACAATCTCAGCCAGGTGATCGGCAACATGGCCAAGGCCATCGACAACTTCCAGGCCATCAGTCTGAATCTGAGCAGCGAGCCCCGGCTGGATCGGATGCTGGATACCCTGCTGGTCAATCTGGTCGACATTGCCGGAGCCGAGGCCGGGGCGGTGTATCTGGGCAGTGAGGATGAAACCCGGTTGCAGCGTGCGGCCGCCTTCAAGGGTGAGCACTACCCGGACAGCTTCGAGCTGGATGCCGCGCTGCGTCAACAGCCGGCGCTGGAGCTGGCCCGGCGCCTGGACCGTGAGCAGTATGACCTGACCCTGGTACTGCATGATCGCAAGGGCGAGCTGCTGGGGGTGGTGGCGCTGCAGATGCCCGGCGCCACAGCCCCCCAGCATAGCCTGCGCCGGTTCATGCAGGAATTGTCCGGGGTGCTGGCCGTGGCGATCGAGACAAGGCAGTTGTTCGAAGGTCAGCAACGCCTGCTGGAGGCGATCATCAAGCTGCTGGCCGATGCCATCGATGCCAAGTCGCCCTACACCGGTGGCCATTGCGAGCGGGTGCCGCAATTGGCCCAGATGCTGGTGGACAAGGCAGTGGCAATGGAGCAGGGGCCGTTTGCCGCTTTCAGCCTGGATGATGAGCAGCGCTATGCCTTCCGGATCGCAGCCTGGCTGCATGATTGCGGCAAGATCACCAGTCCGGAATATGTGGTCGACAAGGCGACCAAGCTGGAGACCCTGTATAACCGCATTCACGAGGTTCGTACCCGGTTCGAGGTGTTGTGGCGCGATGCCGAGCTGGATTACTGGAAAGCGCTGGCCAGTGGTGAATCGCAAGAGCAGTTGGCTGAGCAATTGGCGGCGCGGCAGCGGCAATTGCAGAAGGACTTTGCCTTGCTGGCCGAGGCCAATATCGGCGGCGAGTTCATGTCCGATCAGGTCCTGGAAGAGCTGCAGCGAATTGCCGGGCAAACCTGGTTGCGGCATTTTGATAACCGGATTGGCCTGTCTTTTGAGGAGCGTGAGCGGCTGGCCAGGGTGCCGCAGCAGTCATTGCCTGTCGTTGAACCTCTTCTGGCTGACCGGCCGGAGCACCTGGTTCATTGGGGCGAGCGCAAACCACCGGTACAGCGCGATGATCCGCGTAATCGCTGGGGGTTTGACATGCGTTTGCCCGAACATGCCTACAACCTTGGGGAACTGCACAATCTGAGCATTCGACGTGGCACGCTGACCGATGAAGAGCGCTTCAAGATCAATGAGCATATCGTTCAGACCCTGATCATGCTCAGCACCCTGCCATTTCCCAAAGCGCTGCGTGAAGTGCCTGACATCGCCGCTAACCACCACGAAAAACTCGACGGCCAAGGCTACCCGCGGCGGTTGGATGCCAGTCGCCTGGATGTTCCGGCGCGGATTATGGCAATTGCCGATATTTTCGAGGCGCTCACTGCCGCAGACCGGCCCTACAAACCGGCCAAGACCCTGTCGGAGTCGTTGGCGATCATGACCCGCATGGCCGCTGAACGGCATATCGATGCCGAGCTTTATGCGTTGTTTCTGCGCTCCGGGGTGTACCGCGAGTATGCCGAAGGTTTTCTGCAGCCTGGGCAGATCGATGCAGTGGATGTCGAGGCCATGCTGGCGCCTTTGCGTGAACAGGGCGTACTCGACTAAAGCCAGCCCAGCTCCATGGCCAGTACCAGCAAGCTGACCAGCAGGGCGGTCATGCTCATTATCAGCGCCAAGCCGGAGTTGCCGCGCGTAGGGCCACTGGCGCTGAAGCCTTGCATGGGAAGCACTCCGCCCAATTGCAGACCGCGGGCTGGTGCTGAGGCGTTGCGTTCATGGCCGTTATCGGTTGGATCGGGCAGGCCCTGGAGCAGTTGCAGGGCCCGCTCGGTCAGATGGTGGTCAAAACGGTAAGGGTCAAAACGCTCGAACCCGTGCTCCTGCAGCAGGCGCTGCATATGCTGGTCTGCGGGCGCGTACTTCATGCTCCAATCAGGAAAGGCTAAGCGTGCGATCGGTTCGCTAACCAGCAGTTTGAGCTCGGTGTGGCGCCGGTCCTTGAGCAGTGTCCGATACAGCGCGTGGACCTTGTCCCGTTCGCCTTCCAGGCACTGGATAAAGCAGCCGTCGGCGTAATACAGCAGGCCAACGATTCCCTGGCGGGCATTGTTGAGGCGCGCACTGATCAGAATTCTGGCTACCGTGGGATCGATTCCGTCGATGTTGGGCGCGGGGCTGAAGGTCGCGCGACTGATGTAGACGATACGCACCAGTTCGGTCATGAAAAGCCTTGTACAGCGGGTGGTGTTACATGACAGCAGCATAGGCTTTTATGACCGGATTATGGCAATCTTTGTATTTCAAGAAGCGTCAGTCATAGTCTCCGGGAACATCTGTCCATGCTTAATCTTCAACCCGTCAGTGAATCCGCCACCTTGTTGCGACGTATCGGAGTAGTCTTGGGTTCGGTACTGGTCACTGCGGGTTATTGCGTCGATGTGTTGGCTCGGGCGGCGGTAGGGCGGTTGGACCGCGCCCGGGTTGATCGCTACACCCGCAGTTGGGCCGGCTGGATGTTGCGTCTGGTACGCATGCGTTTGAGCGTGGTCGGGCAAAGTCCTGACTTCAATGATGGCCGTCGTTATCTGGTGCTGTGCAGTCATGCCAGTCACTATGACATTCCTGCCAGCTTTGCCGCATTGCCCGGTTCGATCCGGATGCTGGCCAAATCCGAGTTGTACCGTATTCCTCTGTTGGGGGCGACCATGCGGGCGGCAGAGTTTCCGTCGATCAACCGCCACCGTCATGACCGGGCTCTGGCCGATCTGGCCAAGGCCCGGGCTATGATGGAGTCGGGGATTGTGCTCTGGGCTGCACCGGAGGGCACTCGCTCGCGTAGCGGCGAGTTGCTGCCGTTCAAGAAGGGCTGCTTCCATCTGGCTCTGGATACCGAGGCGGTTATCATCCCGGTGGCGATCCGGGGGATTCACCAGGTGTTGCCGGCCAAGACCTGGCGCTTCAACCTGGGGTTGCCAGTATCGGTGCATATTGGCGAGCCGATCGACACGACCAACTACAGTCGTGCCGACATCGAACAACTGATGGCGCAGACCCGTCAGCGGATCGAGGCGCTGCTGGGGCCACAGGTCGAGCCCGTTGGGCAGCGCCAGGCTCAGCCGCAGCCTGCCCAGCTCTGACTGCGGCAACAGATCCTAACGGCAGTTCCCGGCGCGTCGGTAGCCTTGAGCCAGAGCTTCGGCTTCGCTGGCAAAATGCACCTGGTTCTGCGGGCTGACCTGCTGATAACCCGGACAGCCCTGGGGCAAATGGTAGACCTGACTGCGGCGGTTGCCGATCACGGGGCCATTGTTGGCCAATGAGCTGTTCTGGGAAACGGCTTGGTGGGCCTGTAGCCCTTCGGCCAGGTTGCGGTGACCTTTGAGCCATTGGCGTTGGCCGTCGACGAAGGGGTTGGCATGCCCCATCAGCCGACTAATCCGCTGGTTGCGCTCCAGCTCCCAGCTGCTGGGGGTGTGGCGATTATCCCAGGCCATCAATAGCCTCTCCTGCTGGTCTGATAGGCGCAGGTTGTAGCGGTCGTGCATATAGAAATAGGTCCGGGCGATCATGCCCTTGACCTCGTCTCGCGGTTCGGCTGCGCGTTGGCTGAACTCAACCTTGAACGGGCAGGCTCCATGCCGGTACGGCGTATCGGGGAGCATGGCAAACCGATAGTTGCTACGATCGGCATTGACCTCGCCAATAGCCGGAGTCAGGTTGTGCAGGTCTGCTTCCATAATGTTGAACAGCGGGTCGTTGCGGCTGCAATTGCTGCGTCCGCCCTGCTGCCAGCACTGGCGCTGCTGACCGAACAGTGAGGCCGGGACTATGTGTTCCCACTCGATCCGCTGGGCGCGCTGGTCCTGGGCGCGAACCTGATAGCCGCAACTATCCAGGTCGACCCGGCCGCCGGAGCGTCCGGTCCACTGCCAACGACAACCGCAGTAGAAAGTGCCTTGAGTGGTGCGATCATGGTAGACCTGCTGGCGGGCCATGACCTTGGCCGCTTCGAAGGAGTTGGGTGCGGCCTGGATGCTGGTGACGGCAAACGCCAGGCAGGCGGCCAGGGTAATACTGCATGATCTGAACATTGAACGACTTGATGCAATGTGGATTCATTACCCTCGCGTGTCTACCCGAGGTGTTACGGACGCGGAGTGTACCTGAGTGACGGAGGCTTGTAGAGCAGTGCTTGTCGGCCTTAATTCATCATGTGAATGCGGCCCATCAGCGCCAATCGTTTCAAAACGTCGCGACTTTTGCGTAATGTATCGGTCCTCACGAACGGACCGGCCAGTCATGCCGGGTCCCGCTTTTTTCACTGGCAGGAGGTAGACTGCGATGGCTTCTTTCGAAAGCATCAGGAAAGTTGGCGTAATCGGCGCTGGTACCATGGGTCGCGGTATCGTCATGAACTTCATCAACGTGGGTTATCCAGTGGTCTGGCTGGATGTGAATGCTGAGATGCTGGAGAAGGGCGTTGAGGAAATTCGCAATGTCTACAAGCGTTCGGTTGCACAACAGCGTTTCGATGAGGCCGAGGCTGAAGCTCGCGTAGCGCGCTTGAGCACTACCCAGAACTACGCCGATCTGGCGGACATGGATCTGGTAATCGAGGCTGTGTACGAGAACATGGACCTCAAGAAGAAGATCTTTGCTGAGCTGGATGCGGCAGTAAAACCTGAAGCCATTCTGGCTTCAAATACCTCTTACCTTGATATCGACGAGATCGCATCGGCCACCAAGCGCCCTGCTCAGGTCCTGGGTCTGCACTTCTTTAGCCCGGCGCATATCATGAAGCTGCTGGAAGTGGTGCGCGGCAAGGCGACCGATCCGAGTGTGCTGGAGGCCTGTCTGGCAGTGGGCCAGAAGATCAAGAAAGAAGCGGTGCTGGCCGGCAACTGCCATGGCTTCATCGGCAACCGGATGCTGGAGAAGTATTCGCGCCAGTCCCGCGAAGTGGTCCTTGAGGGCGCTACGCCCTGGCAGGTTGACCAGGCTCTGCAGGGCTTCGGCATGGCCATGGGGCCGTACCGTATGTATGACGTGGTGGGTGTTGATCTGGGCTGGCGTTCGCGGCAGCTGGCAGGTATCGGCCGTGGTGAGCCGATTGTCTGGCTGGACAACAAACTCTGCGAAATGGGCCGTTTCGGCCAGAAGAGTGGCCACGGTTTCTATCAGTACGAGCCGGGCAGCCGCCAGGCAATCCATGACCCTGAAACCGATCTGATGGCCCGTGAAGTGGCCGAGGAAGCCGGTTATACCCCGCGTGAAGTGGGCGATGAGGAAATTGTGCGCCGCTGTATTCTGGCTCTGGTCAACGAAGGTGCGCGTATTCTTGATGAGGGGTTTGCCGAGAGCGCCGAGGATATCGATCGGGTCTACCTGTTCGGTTACGGCTTCCCGGCTGAGCGTGGCGGCCCGATGGCCTATGCCGATAGCCTGGGGCTGGATGTGGTGCTCAAGGAAATTCGTGAGCTGGAAGCTGCCCAGGGTGAG
The DNA here is from genome assembly GCF_002056295.1 of Halopseudomonas phragmitis. Classification (NCBI taxonomy): domain Bacteria; kingdom Pseudomonadati; phylum Pseudomonadota; class Gammaproteobacteria; order Pseudomonadales; family Pseudomonadaceae; genus Halopseudomonas; species Halopseudomonas phragmitis. The sequence continues at coordinate 2,153,007 of NZ_CP020100.1, forward strand.
TTCTGGAAGCCGGCTGCCGGGTTGGTCAAGCTGGCTGAACAGGGCGGAAAGTTCCGCAAGGCCTGAGATATTTCGCGGCCAGTGGCCGCGAACCGGTCATGGATCAATTGGCGCTGCCAACCACTGGCTCGCCATTGATCCGGGCTTCTTCCAGCATGATCTGGTAATGCTGTCCATCGGTTTCAGTCTGGCTCAGGCGCACCAGCAGATACTGGTAGTCTTTGGCGAACCACAGGGTGGTCTGACGCTTGGCGTCAGGTTCACGTACCCGCTCGACCTCGACCGTGTTGAACCGACCGGCCTGGGTTGAAACCTGTTTCTCTCCGACTACCCGGAAATGGTAGTCATCAATATCGTCACCCTCAACCACCCGGTAGTGCATCTCCTGCTTGCCGGCCATCAGGTCGCGTTGCAGCGCCAGTTGGTAGGTGGTTTTGTCCAGCAGACCAGGCTCGGCCTGCAGGGTAAAATCCTTGTCCTTGTGTCGGCCCCGGATCTGCCCCTGGCTCCAGTCGAACTCCTGGGTGGTGACCCGGCTGCGCCCCAGGCCGCGCCGTTCGTAGCGATAGCTCAAGGGGAGCAGTTGGTCGCCTTCCAGGCGCAGGGTACTTTGTTCGGTCAGGCGAGCAACGAACATCCCGGCATTGAAGGTCAGGGTCCAACTGCCGTCGGCGTTGGCGCTGAGGCTGTGGCTGGCCTCGCCATTGACCGGGATCTTCTTCATGTCGGCCGCATAGCTGGCACTGAACGGCAGCAGCGGTTGGGCCAGAGCCAGGCTGCTGGTGAGCAGCAAGGCCAGACCCAGCGAGCTTTTTAGTAAGTTGCGACAGTGAGCATCATGCATTGTCGGATTCCCTTTGACTGAATTCGAAGTCTTCTAGTCTGAGTCCGGCGGCGGCAATCGGTTCCCCATCCAGGCAGGCGCGACCGTCGATCAGGCGCAGTCGGCCTTCGATGAACCAGCGCATGGCCAATGGGTAGAGACGGTGTTCGAGCCGGTGTACTCGCTCGGCCAGGGATTCGGGCGTATCGCCCGTCTCGACCGGAATGCGGCCCTGAACCACCAAAGGGCCGCCGTCGAGTTCTTCGGTGACGAAGTGAATGGTGGCGCCATGCTCATCATCACCGGCCTCCAGCGCGCGCTGGTGGGTATGCAGCCCCTTGTACTTGGGCAGCAGTGACGGGTGGATGTTGAGCAGCCGACCGGCGTAGTGATTGACAAAATCAGGCGTCAGAATCCGCATGAAGCCGGCCAGCAGTATCAGATCCGGGTTCAGTGCATCAATCTGCCGGATCAAGGCCTGGTCGAAACTGTCACGATCCGGGTAGTCCCGATGGCTCAGGCTGAGTGCGGCGATACCGGCCGTGCGTGCGCGTTCCAGGCCGTAGGCCTCGGCCCGGTTGGACACCACGCCGACGATGGCTCCGTCGGCGGGGTTGGTGCGCAGGTCGTCGATCAGCGCCTGCAGGTTGCTGCCTGATCCGGAGATCAGGACGACGATACGACAGCCCACGGATCAGTGGCCGTTACGCAGAACCACGGGCTCACCGCCGTCGGCGGCCTCGATGTGACCAATCAGCCAGGGCTGTTCGCCAGCCTGCTCCAGAACCTTGAGGGCAGTGCTGAGCTGGTCTTGGCCGACGCAGATGACCATGCCGACCCCACAGTTGAGCACGCGGTGCATTTCGGTTTCGTCGACGTTGCCTTGCTGCTGCAGCCAGTTGAATACCTCTGGACGCTGCCAGCTGGCCAGATCGATGACTGCACGGGCATCGGCAGGCAGAACGCGGGGAATATTCTCCAGCAGGCCGCCACCAGTGATATGGGCCATGGCCTTGACCGCGCCGGTTTCACGAATCAACTGGAGCAGAGCCTTGACGTAGATGCGGGTCGGGGCCAGCAGCAGATCGCGCAGAGGCTGACCGTCCAGCTCAACCTGGGCGATGTCGGTGCCGGATACTTCGATGATCTTGCGAATCAGCGAGTAACCGTTGGAGTGTGGGCCGGATGAGGGCAGGGCGATCAGTGCATCGCCAGTCTGCACCCTGCTGCCGTCGATGATCTCGGCCTTTTCCACCACACCGACGCAGAAGCCGGCCAGGTCGTAGTCCTCACCCTCGTACATGCCGGGCATTTCAGCCGTTTCGCCACCGACCAGCGCGCAGCCAGCCAGCTCGCAGCCTGCACCGATACCAGTGACCACCTGGGCGGCGATGTCGACATTGAGCTTGCCAGTGGCATAGTAATCGAGGAAGAACAGCGGCTCGGCACCACAGACCACCAGGTCGTTGACACACATGGCCACCAGATCGATGCCGATGCTATCGTGCTTGCCCAGGTCCATTGCCAGGCGCAGTTTGGTGCCCACGCCGTCGGTGCCGGAAACCAGTACCGGATGCTTGTAACCGGCAGGAATCTCGCACAGCGCACCAAAGCCGCCCAGGCCGCCCATGACTTCCGGGCGGGCGGTGCGTTTGGCGACGTGCTTGATGCGGTCAACCAGAGCGTTACCGGCGTCGATGTCGACTCCGGCGTCCTTGTAGCTGATGGAGGGCTTGGAGGGCGATTGGTTGCTCATGGGGAGTTCTCTGTACTCGAAAGGAATGCGGTGGACCGCCGGCTACTATAAATAGCGCGATAGTGTACCAATTCGCAGCCCGCAGAACCATTCCAGCATGCCGAGGGCGTTTCGATAATGCGGCTTTGGTTGCCGCAGCTCCGGCGCTTGTTTAATGTATGCCATTTGGCGCGGCCTTTTGGTCGCGTACGCGTGCGCCCTTGAGCCGGCCTGAGCCGCGCTGGCGTCTGACGAACAGCTTTCTCCCGGAATGGAATGCCCATGCCTGTAATGCGTACCGCCCTGATGATCCTTGCTTTACTGGTGCCGGTTGGTGTGTCGGCAGCTGTGCTGGACGACCTGTACAAGGTTGAAGTCTCCGGGGAGGAGGGGCAGTCCCGTGAGGACCAGATTCGACTGGCGGCGGCCATCGTACTGGAACGGTTGGCTGGCCCTGATCTGAACCTGTCCAGAGCTCCCTTTGCCGAAGCGCTGGCAGAGCCCAGAAACCTCGTTCGCCGGACTGCTGCCGGTGCTGATGGGGTGGTTGATATCGAATTTGAGCCCTCTGCTCTGCGTGAACTGCTTACCCGAGCCGCTCTGCCAATGCTGGGTCGCAACCGGCCTGGTGTGTTGCTTTGGGGGGTCGAAGCCGGCGTGTTGGGTGATGAATTGCTGGTGCAGGGGGCGCCCTGGGCCGAGTTGCTGAATCAGGCCGCCCGTCAGCGCGCAGTGGCGCTGGATTTGCCGTTGGCCGATTTGCAGGATCGCAGCCAAGTGACCGAGAGTATGATTCGTGAGGCCAGTCAGGAGAGTCTGCTGCAGGCCAGCGAGCGCTACCCCAGTGAGGCAGTGTTGGCGCTGGCTATTGCCCAGCAGGGTGAAACCTGGCAGTTGAACTGGACCCTGTGGCTGAACGAGCAGCGCGACAGTGGCCGGGTGAGTGATGCCGATCAGGCCCAGGCCGCCGACAGCCTGATGCGGGCGCTGGCAGCGGCGGTGTTCAAGCAATACGCGGTATCAGCTACCCCGGATGGTGAACTGCAGGGCTGGACTCTGGTGGTCAACGGGATCAATGGTGTCAACGATTACGCCAGTCTGCAGCGGACTTTGCAGCAGTTGGGTGCCCAGGCGGCGCCGCGCCTGCTGTCTGTGCAGGGCGATCGGGCCGTGTTGGCGTTTGATTTCTCCGGCACTGAGGCTCAACTGGTTCGGCTGCTTGCCCTTGACCAGCGTTTGTTGCGGGTTTCGGCGCCCATACCTGAGCCGACCCCGCAACTGGTCCCGCAGCCGACATCGCTGGATGAGCTTGAGCCCGTCGTCGAAACAGCCGCTGATGAGGTTGGGGAGACTGTTGTTGAAACTACGACTCCGTCAGCGCGCAATGACCTGCGAACACTCTACTATCGCTGGCAATAAACGCTGTCAAAGGATCATGACATGAACATCGATTACCGCTGGTACTGGGCGGCAGGGCTGCTGGGGCTGGTACTGCTGGTCTACCTGTTGCAGCCAATTCTGTCGCCCTTTCTGATCGGTATGCTACTGGCCTATCTGGGTGATCCTCTGGTGGACCGGCTGGAGCGCAAAGGGATATCGCGGGTCTGGGGTGTTAGCTTGGTCTTTGCTCTGGCAACCTTCCTGCTTATTCTGATGCTGCTGATTCTGGTGCCCCTGCTGGGCAGTCAGATCGTCACCCTGAAGGATCAGGTGCCGGCGATGATCGACTGGTTCAATAATACGGCACTGCCCTGGGTGCAAAGCACGCTGAGAATCTCGTTGAGCGATTTTCAGCTTGCTGATGTACGCGAGACCCTCAAGGACAATCTCGGCCAGACCGGTGGCTTGCTGAGTGCGATTCTGGCCCAGGCTACGCGCTCGACCATGGCACTGCTGACCTGGGTGGCCAATCTGGTGATGATTCCTGTGGTCGGTTTTTATCTGCTGCGTGACTGGGACCAGATTATCGTCCGCTGCCGCGAGCTGCTGCCACGTCATCGTGAGCCTCTGGTGGTGAAACTGGTGGGTGAGTGTGACGAGGTGCTGGGCGCCTTTATACGTGGTCAGTTATTGGTGATGCTGGCGCTGGGCGTGATTTATTCGCTGGGGTTGTGGCTGGTTGGTCTGGAGCTGGCGCTGCTGATTGGAATGCTTGCAGGGTTGGCCAGTATCGTGCCGTACCTGGGGTTCTTCGTTGGCATCAGTGCGGCTCTGATTGCGGCTATTTTCCAGTTCGGGGACTTGTTCCACCTGGTTGCGGTGGTTGCGGTGTTCGGCATCGGACAGATCATTGAAAGTACTCTGTTGACCCCCTTGCTGGTTGGCGACCGGATCGGGTTGCATCCGGTTGCGGTGATTTTTGCGATTCTGGCTGGCGGTCAGTTGTTTGGTTTTGTCGGCATCCTGCTGGCTCTGCCGGTGGCTGCAGTGGTGATGGTCCTGCTGCGCCATGTGTATCAACAGTATAAAGCCTCGGCCGCCTATGATCGGACCCTGCTTGAGTCCGCTCAGGCGGAGACCGATGAGGCGGCGAGTGAGGCGCGGGAGGAGTGATGGTGGGGCAACCGGTACAGCTGCCACTGGGGATCAAGCTGCGCGATGAGGCGACCTTTGCCAGTTACTATGCCGGTCCTAATGCGGGGGTGGTGGCGGCTTTGCAGATGCTGGCCGACCCGCAGCAGGAACTGGCCGAGCCTTGTGTCTATCTCTGGGGCGCTGAGGGTAGCGGGCGCTCACATCTCTTGCAGGCAGCTTGCCATCGCTCAGCCGAAGCCGGAGCCCTGGCCATGTATCTGCCGTTGGCAGATTTGCTTGAGCACGGTCCGAGCTTGCTGGAGGGGATGGAGCAGGTTGAGCTGCTGTGTCTGGACCAGCTTGACAGCCTGGCTGGTCGAGCGGATTGGGAAGAGGCGCTGTTTCATCTCTACAACCGTTTGCGGGAAGCTGGCGGGCGCCTGCTGCTGGCGGCCGACGCGGCGCCCAGGGCCGTATCTTTTGGCTTGCCGGATCTGGTCTCGCGGCTAGGTTGGGGGCTGGTCTATCAGTTGCAGAGCCTGGATGATCAGGACAAGCAGCAGATGCTCAAGCTGCGTGCCGAGCAGCGCGGGCTACAGCTTTCAGATGAGGTCGCGCGCTATATTCTCAGCCGCGGCGCTCGTGGCATGAGTGAGCTGTTCGACGCCTTGGAATTGCTGGACCAGGCTTCCCTGCAGGCCCAGCATCGGTTGACCATTCCCTTTGTCAAACGGGTCATGGGCTGGTAACGGCAGCCTCGACCCGGCGGGCCTGAAAGGCCCAGCGTACATAGCCCAGCGCAGCCAGGAAATACACCACGCTGAAACTGATCAGCAGGCTGCCGTAGAATTCTCTTCCCGGCTGGAAGCAGATCAGCACTCCCTGAATGAAATACAGGTTGATGGCGAAGCACAGCCAGGCATGAACCCGTGGGTTGCCGCTGAGGATGCCCGGCAGAAAGATCAGCAGTGGCACCAACAATACTGCCAGGATCACCAGTGGGTTGGCGCCGTTAAGGTTGTCGAACAGCAAGGTGTGCACCAGCAGGCTGGTGATCAGACCGAAATAGCTGACTGCGGCTACGAAGCGGCACAGGCGCATCCGGGGCCGCAGGTACTCAAGACTTGGTAGGGGTTTTTCAGCGCGCGGCATGGTCGGCTCCGGCGATCAGTTGACGGGCGGTGCTGGCGACCCGTTTGCCCAAGGCCCGGCACAGGCTGCTTTCATGCTCATCCAGTGGTCGCGAGCCATCGGTTCCGGCATGGTGGCTGGCGCCGTAGGGCGTACCGCCACCCCGGGTGGCGGTCAGAGCGGGCTCACTATAGGGCAAGCCGACCAGCAGCATGCCATGGTGCAACAGCGGCAGTTGCATTGACAGCAGGGTGCTTTCCTGGCCGCCGTGCAGGCTGGCGGTTGAGGTGAACACTGCAGCAGGGCGACCGCTCAGGGTGCCGGATAGCCACAGGCTGCTGGTGCCATCGATGAAGTATTTGAGCGGGGCAGCCATGTTGCCGAAGCGGGTAGGGCTGCCGAGAATCAGTCCGGCGCAGTGGCGCAGATCGTCCTCGCTGCAGTAAGGTGCGCCCTGTTCGGGAACCGCAGGGCTGCTGGCCTGGGTGTCTGGCGATACGCTGGGGACGGTCCGCAGTCGGGCTTCCAGGCCGGCCTGCTCGACGCCGTCGGCTATCAGTCGGGCCATTTCCGCGGTAGCGCCATGGCGGCTGTAGTACAGGACCAGGATGTAGTTGCCGGATACGCTCATGCAAACAGTTCCAGTAGCTTCTCCGGAGGCCGGGCAACCAACGCCTTGCCGTCACGGATGATGATCGGTCGTTCGATCAGTTTCGGGTAATCGACCATGGCCTGAACCAGATCGGCTTCGCTCAGTTCGGAGTTGTCGAGCTTGAGTTCCTTGTAGACATCCTCGCCCTTGCGCATCAGGTCTCGGGCGCTCATGCCCAGCAGTTGCAGCAGTTCGCTGAGGCTTGCAGCGTCCGGCGGGGTTTCCAGATAGAGGATGACGTCGATGTCTACGCCCTGTTGTTCCAGCAGGCTCAGAGCCTGGCGCGACTTGGAGCAGCGCGGGTTGTGATAGATCTGTACTGTGGACATGGTGGTCTCCGTACTCGGTGGCGGTCGGCTGGCTAATGCCGAATATGGGGGGTATTCTAAGCGTTAATGCACGGGCTGTCAGGGAGCGTTATGCCGCGTCAATTCAATCTGTTACTGCATTTTGGCCGCTATCTGGTCCGGCGTTTCGGTGAAGATAACTGCGCCAAGAATGCCGCTGCACTGACCTACACCACGCTGTTTGCCGTCGTACCGGTGATGACCGTGACCTATGCGATGTTGGCGGCTATTCCTGCCTTCAATCAGGTCAGCGGTGAAATCGAAGAGTTCATTTTTCGCAATTTCGTGCCCTCTACCGGTGAAACTTTGCGCGAGTATCTGGGGGAGTTTTCCCAGCAGGCCCGGCAGCTGACCGGGATCGGGGTAGCACTGCTGATCGTTACGGCCTTTCTCATGCTGGTCAATATCGAAAAGGCCTTCAATGCCATCTGGCGCATTCGTCAGCCGCGCCGGGGAGTTTCCAGCTTTCTGTTGTACTGGGCGGTCCTGAGCCTGGGGCCCCTGCTGTTGGGGGCAGGGTTCGTGGTCAGTACCTACCTGACGTCTTTGTCGTTTCTGCGTGGTGAGGCGCCGCTGGCGTTGGCCTGGGGCTGGCTGCTGGGCTGGATTCCGCTGTTGCTGAGTGTGGCGGCCTTCACGCTGATTTATGTTGCGGTGCCCAATACCCGGGTGCCGCTGCGCCATGGCCTGATCGGTGGGGCATTGGTGGCGGTACTGTTCGAGGCGGCCAAGGCCAGCTTTGCCCTGTATGTGGCGATGTTTCCAGGCTATCAGTTGATTTACGGTGCCTTTGCCGCCTTTCCGCTGTTTCTGCTGTGGATCTATGTGAGCTGGCTGATCATATTGTTTGGCGCTGAGCTGGTATGCAATCTGGGCAATAGCTCGGCTTGGCAACGCCCGGCGTATCCGCGTCTGGTTAATCTGTTGGGCATGCTGCAGGTATTTATTCAGGCTCAGCGCAACGGGCAGGTAGTTGATCTGGGCAAGGTCAATGCCGCCGGTTGGGTAGTGCATGAAGAGCTGTGGCTGCAATTGACCGACTGGCTGGAAAGCGAGCAAATCATCACTAAGGCCCAGCAGGGTGGCTATGTGTTGTGTCGTGATATGGCCGATATGGACATGGCAGATCTGCTGAGTCGTTTACCCGATGCGTTGCCTAGCGTGGCGCATTTGCCTGAACGGCTGGAGGGCGATAACGGCTGGTATCTGGAGTTGCGTCAGGCCTTGCTGGCGCTGGAGGAGCAGCGGGCGGTCATTTTGCGAGGCAGTGTCAAACACTGGTTGGGCCAGCCTTTGGCACTACCGGCCCGGGAGGATGCGTGATGCGGGGATTGCTACTGATCGTGGTGCTGGCGCTGACGGGGTGTGGTGCCGAGTCTTGGCTCGATCACCGGGGGAATGTCGTTAGTCGGGCCGATATGAATGGGCGTTGGCTGGTGGTCAACTACTGGGCTGAATGGTGTGCGCCTTGCCTGGAAGAGTTGCCGGAGTTGAACGCGCTGGCTGAAGCTTACCCGCGGGTGATGGTGCTGGGGATTCATTTCGACCGGGCCGAGGGTGAAGCTCTGCGCGAGTTGAGTGAGCGCATGGGGATCGAGTTTCCGGTAATGGGGCATGATTTTGCCGAGGCTTACGGCCTGCCGTTGCCGCAGGTGCTGCCGACCACCTACATTCTCAATGGCCGTGGCCAGATCGTTCACAGCCTGCAGGGGCCGCAGGATGAAGCCGGTCTGCTGGCGTTGTTGTCTGAGCCTGCCGGGTCTTAGTAGAAGCCGCCTTGCGGACGCGAAGCGAGAATGCTGGCGTCGAGGTTGTTTTGCTCAGTCCTTGACGTGCCAGTAACGGTACCAGTATTCCAGGACCCGGTCGGGGTAGCGTTGGCTACCCAGGCTACCGTTATAGCGGGCCAGCGCCCGGCGCAGGTTGCCGCTTTCCTTGTCCAGATAATATTTGAGAATAGTGCAGCCATAGCGCAGGTTAGTGGCCAGGTCGATGAGATTGTCCTCTGGTCTGCCTAACTCGTGTTTCCAGAATGGCATGACCTGCATGACGCCCTGGGCTCCCGCGCGCGACAGAGCAAAGCGATCAAACAGGCTTTCTACATGAATGACTGCCAGCACCAGATCTGGCTTCAGGCCGGCCTGGCTAGCCTCTCGATGCACCTGACGGAGAAAGTTGAGGCGCTCGCGCTCGTTGGGTAGGTAGCGGCTCATGCGGGTCGACATGTCGAGCAGCCAGACCTCGGCATCGAAGCGGTCATTGAAGCTGTCGGCCTGGGCCACGGTCTGCAGCAACAGCGCTTTGAGCTCCTGGTCGACCTGATGTTCAAGGTTGGCCTGGGCGCCGAGTGGCGCCCAACTGCCGAGTAGGATGAGTAGCCCGAAAAACTGGTGCAGTTTCCGGGCTGACCAGAGCAATGGCCGAAGCATTCGCCTCAGGCCTGGTTGATGCGTCCAGTGAGGAAGTCGAGCATCTGCGCGGCTGGCAGCAACTGTGCCTCGCTGTCGCGCCGATACTTGTACTCCAACTGCCCGTCGGCCAGACCGCGGTCACTGATGACGACCCGGTGGGGGATGCCGATCAGGTCCATGTCGGCGAACTTGACCCCAGGGCTGACCTTCTTGTCACGATCATCCAGAAGCACTTCGATGCCCTGCGCCTGAAGTTGCTGGTACAGCTGCTCGGCGGCATTGCGTACATCTTCAGAGCTTTCCATTTTCATCGGCACGATGACGACCTGGAACGGGGCCAGTGCATCCGGCCAGAGAATCCCGCGCTGATCGTAGTTCTGCTCGATGGCGGCAGCCACCACGCGCGATACACCGATGCCATAACAGCCCATCAGCAGGGTTTCGGTCTTGCCTTGCTCGTTGAGAACGGTGCAGTTCATCGCCTCGCTGTATTTGCGCCCGAGCTGGAAAATGTGGCCGACTTCGATGCCGCGCTTGATCACCAGGGTGCCGTTGCCGTCCGGGCTGGGGTCGCCCTCGACGACGTTGCGCAAATCGGCAACTTCGTCATAGCGGGCATCACGCTCCCAGTTGACACCGGTAAAGTGTTTGCCGTCCTGGTTGGCGCCGCAAACAAAGTCGCTCAGGTGGGCGGCGCTGTAATCGGCAATGACTTTGATGGCAAGGCCAACAGGGCCAATCGAGCCAGGCTTGCAGCCCACCGCTTCGAGAATCTGCGACTCGCTGGCGAAGGTCAGCGGAGCATGAATAGCCGGATGGTTCTCGGCTTTGATCTCATTCAACTCGTGATCTCCACGCAGAATCAGAGCGACCAGCGGGTGCGGTTTGCCTTCCTCGGCTGCGCCGAGCACGATCAGGGTTTTGACGCTCTGCTTGGCTGGCAGTTTGAGGAAGTTACTGACCGCCTCGATGGTGAGCTGGTTGGGGGTGTCGACCAGTGTTTTGGTCTGGCCAGGGGCAGGGCGCTCGCCTTGCGGGGGCAGGGTGGTGGCCTTTTCCATGTTTGCGGCATAGCTGCCGGTATCAGAAAACACGATGGCGTCTTCACCGGAGTCGGCCAGCACATGGAATTCGTGGGAGCCAACACCGCCGATGGAGCCGTTGTCGGCTTCTACCGGACGGAAGTCCAGGCCCAGTCGGCTGAACACATTGCTGTAGGCCTGATACATCCGGTCGTAGGTGCTCTGCATCGAGGCCTGATCCAGGTGGAAGGAATAGGCGTCCTTCATGACGAATTCGCGGGCCCGCATCAGGCCGAAGCGTGGTCGGATTTCGTCCCGGAACTTGGTCTGGATCTGGTACAGGTTGATCGGCAACTGCTTGTAACTGGTGATTTCGTTACGGGCCAGTTCAGTGATCACTTCTTCGTGGGTCGGACCAACACAGAAGTCGCGGTCATGGCGGTCCTTCAGGCGCAGCAGTTCCGGGCCATACTGTTCCCAGCGCCCTGATTCCTGCCATAGCTCAGCCGGCTGGATGGCAGGCATCAATACTTCAAGAGCGCCAGCGTTGTTCATTTCCTCGCGTACGACCTGCTCGACCTTGCGCAATACCCGCAGACCCATTGGCAGCCAGGTGTACAGGCCCGAGGCGATCTTGCGGATCATGCCGGCACGGAGCATGAGCTGGTGGCTGATGACGCTGGCATCAGCGGGTGTTTCCTTGAGGGTCGAAATCAGGTATTGGCTGGTACGCATGGAACAGGCGGTCCTGTAATCTGGATCGGGGAATGGCAGTATTGTACGGGCTTGGGCCGGCTGCCGTACAGTCTGTGGTCCGTGGCGTGGTGAGAAGTTGGCGGGCAAGAAAAAACCCGGCCGAGGCCGGGTTTTTTCGGTTTCCAACGCTGGTGCTTAGAGCAGAGTCCAGGTGTAGGAAACGATCAGGCGGTTTTCGTCAACATCACCGCCATCCAGGCTGGAGTCCTGACGGACGGTGGCGTTACGCCAGCGAACGTTCAGGCCTTCCAGGGCACCGGCTTGGAAGGTGTACTGCAGCTCGGTGTTGCGCTCCCAGCGCTTGTCGCTGGTAATCGCCGGTGTACCAACTTCATTGAGACTGCTCTGGTAGTCAGTATCGATGTTGGAGCCGCGGATGTAGCGGGTCATGAAGCTCAGGCCCGGGATACCCATGCCTTCGAAGTCGTAGTCGTAACGAACCTGGTGGGAACGTTCTTTACGAGCGTTGAAGTCGAGGTATTGAACCGAGTTGGCCAGATAGATGCCGCCATCGAAGTACTCGAAGCCGTGCTTGCCGCTCATGCGCTGATAGGCATAGCTGAAACCGTGGTGACCAGCACCCAGGTTCAGGCCCAGGGAGACGCCTTTGTTAGCGTAGTTTTCGCCAGCCGGGCTGTCATCAGAGGTGTGGTAGTAAGCCAGATCAGTGCCAACGGTCAGGCCATTGCCCAGATCGGTGCTGTAGCCCAGGCCAGCAAAGTGGCGCTTCCACAGGTCGTCGGCCTTGGAGGTGTACAGGCTGGCGTTCAGGTTGTCGTTGAAGTCATAGTTACCGCCGAGGTAAACGACTTTCTCACGCTCGATGAAGGCGCCGCGCGGCTCGGAGGAGTCGTTCATTTCGCTGCGCTTGTTCATACGACCAGCTTCAACGAACAGACCTTCGATCGACTTGTTGGTGATGCTGTAGCCAGAGTAGTGGCTGGGCAGCAGGCGAGCGTCGTCGTAGGCAATAACCGGGTTGTCGACGAAGTGGATACCGTAGCGCAGGACGGTGTCGTTCAGGACGTGGGCTTTGACAGCGCCGCGGATCTGCGAGTATTCGTTGGGGGTGCTGCCATCGTTGTCGACAGCCAGCAGGCCAGTGCCGTTACGGCCGCGGCCGCTGTCCAGCTTGATACCGCTCATGGCGACAACGTCAGCGCCCAGGCCGATCGGGCCTTCAGAGAAGCCAGATTGGAAATTCAGCAGGAAACCAGTAGCAGTTTCTTCGCGCTTGCCAGGATTGCTGCGGAAATCACGGTTGAAATAAACAGTGCGGTTGCTCAGAGTGGCAGAAGCCCCTTCGATAAACCCTTCACCCTCTGCGACAGCTTGGGTGGCGACCAGACCATTGCCCATGGCTACTGCCAGAGCGATTGAACTCCATTTGATGGTGCTTTTCATTGTGTGCTCCTTCAGTTTGAAAAAAACTTAGGTTTCAGGGAACCCGTCTTTTTTTTAGTTGTCGCGCTACATTAAAGCATCAAACCTTTGTTTGGCAAATAAAGGCTTGAAAGACAGTATCTTGTCGCATTTATCCTAGAAACTGTCGCATCATGATTGCGTAACTCACGATGTGCGTTATTGTGAACGCAACGTTGCAAAAAAGCAAAATCTACAGCTCCAGTGTCTCGTTATGAGGCACCAACCTTCCAGGGTTATCACATAACAGAGGTATGCGAATGTTCCAGCTTCATCCACAACTCGTCAATGATGGCATCTTGGTTGGTCACTTCCCGTTGTGTGCCTTGCTTCTGATAAATGACGCGCAGTACCCCTGGTTCGTCACTGTTCCTCGTAGGGAAGATGTGACAGAAATTTTCCAATTGGATGACGCGGACCGGGCTCAGCTGCTACGTGAATCCTGCCAGTTGGCCGAGGCCCTGAAAGATGCGTTTAAGGCGGACAAACTCAATATTGCTGCACTGGGCAACATGGTCAGCCAGTTACATGTGCATCATATTGTGCGTTATCGCGATGATCCGGCCTGGCCGGCTCCGGTGTGGGGCAAGTTGCCACCGGTGCCGTGCACTGAGCAGTTGATAGCTGAGCGTATTGGCAAACTCAAAGCCGTGCTCAATGCTGATTTCAAGTTTGAGGAGTTGGGCTGATGACGATGCAGGATCTTGAGGCAAGGGTCATCGATCTGGAGGCGCGGCTGGCATTCCAGGATGACACTATTCAGGCTTTGAACGATGTGGTGAGCCAGCAGCAGCTGACCTTAGACCGGTTGCAGCGTGCGTTGGAAATTCTGGCGCGCCGCCAGGCGGAGCTGGCGGCGTCGGTGCCGGGTGAGGCGGAGGATGAGCCTCCACCTCCGCACTATTAAATAACGGCTACATCCTCTGCCTGCAGGCCTTTTTCACGGTGGCTGACACTGAATTCAACGCGCTGACCTTCCTGCAAGGTGCGGTGGCCGTCACCACGGATGGCGCGGAAGTGGACGAATACATCCTCGCCGTTGTCCCGGGAGATGAAGCCAAAGCCCTTGCTGCCGTTAAACCATTTGACAGTGCCTTGCTCACGGGTATTGCGGTCACCAGGTGCTTTCCTGTTCCTGGTTGGCTGGCGTTGTGCGCTGGCTCGGTTCGGCAGTAGCCCCAGTACCAGTTCGGTCAGTACTGCGACGCTGGCCAGCAGGGCGGCGGGCAGTAGCAGTAGCCCGGCGGCTGGATTGATCAGCAATGCGCTGGTGGGGATCAGGCCGGCAATCAACAACAGCAGGCTCGACAGCAGGCCGGACAAGCGGTGCGTGCTTTGGGTGTTGCGGCTGAATTGCTGAAGATTGAGCAGGCCGATCAATAGAGCGGCGATGGCTGCTGGATGGGCGATGCCGTGGTGCGGTGCCGGGCTCAGACTGTAGAACAAGCCACTTAACAGGGCGATTGCGCCCAGGATCAGATGCAGGTAACGAATGGTGGTCAAGCTGATTATCCTTATGATGCGATTACACAAAACACGGCATTGGCCGGATGCGCACTCTAACCTGAATAGCCAGCTGCATCAAAAGGGATAAGTGTTGGCGGGCCCGACGGCCCGCCGGTACGGCAGGTTAGCCTTCCAGCAGGCTGCGCAGCATCCAGGCGGTTTTTTCGTGAACCTGCATGCGTTGGGTCAGCAGGTCTGCGGATGGTTCGTCGGCGGCGGCTTCACAGGCTGGGAAGATGCTGCGGGCCGTACGTACGCAGGACTCCTGGGCTTCGACCAGCAGCTTTATCATCTCTTTGGCCTCGGGAACACCCTCGGTTTCCTTGATCGAGCTGAGTTCGGCGAATTGCTTGTAAGTGCCGGGGGCGGCAAAGCCCAGAGCGCGGATCCGTTCGGCAATTTCATCGACGGCAGTGGCCAGTTCGGTGTACTGGGTTTCGAACATCAGATGCAGGGTCTGGAACATTGGGCCTTTGACGTTCCAGTGAAAGTTGTGGGTTTTGAGGTAAAGGGTGTAGGTGTCGGCCAGCAGGCGTGACAGACCATCAGCGATTTTTGCCCGATCATCCTCTTTGATGCCGATATCGATTTGCATGCGATCTCCTTGAGTGCTGTCCTGAATGATTGGATCAGTATAGGTATTGAGTAGCCTGACTCAACCCCCTGCGGCAAGCCTTGGAGAAAACTTTCTTTGGCTCTGATCCGGGCTTTTAAGCCTGGCGCAGTTGGCGTGGTGTGTCGCGTGGCGATTTGTCGCGCACAGGCTGTTGGTCATGTCGGGCCGATTGGCAGGTCGGCGGCGGATGACTCCCCGTGAGCAGCATTTTTCCGGTATATTATGGCGTTTTTATTGAGCCGTTCCGGCGGGCAGTGCAGCTCCGCCAGACTCACCCGTTGACGACAGGAATTACCAAACCATGATGCGTACCCACTATTGCGGCCAGTTGAACGAAACGCTGGCGGATCAGGAAGTCACTCTTTGCGGCTGGGTTCATCGCCGCCGCGATCATGGCGGGGTCATCTTTCTGGATATTCGGGATCGCGAAGGTCTGGCTCAGGTGGTGTTCGATCCGGATCGCGAGGCAACCTTCGCCAAGGCCGACAGGGTGCGCAGCGAGTACGTGGTCAAAGTGACTGGCAAGGTACGTCTGCGCCCCGAGGGGGCGCGTAACCCGAACATGGCCAGTGGTGCCATTGAGGTGCTGGGCTACGAACTGGAAGTACTGAACCAGGCCGAAACACCGCCGTTCCCGCTCGACGATTATTCCGATGTGGGTGAAGAGACTCGTCTGCGCTATCGCTTCATCGATCTGCGCCGGCCGGAAATGGCCGAGAAGCTCAAGCTGCGCTCGCGCATTACCTCCAGCATTCGCCGCTATCTGGACGACAACGGCTTCCTTGACGTTGAAACCCCGATCCTGACCCGCGCCACCCCGGAGGGCGCGCGCGACTACTTGGTACCGAGCCGTACCCACGCCGGCAGTTTTTTTGCCCTGCCGCAGTCGCCGCAGCTGTTCAAGCAGTTGCTGATGGTCGCCGGCTTCGATCGCTACTATCAGATTGCCAAGTGTTTCCGCGACGAAGATCTGCGCGCTGACCGTCAGCCGGAGTTCACCCAGATCGACATCGAGACCAGCTTCCTCGATGAGAAAGACATCATGGCTATTACCGAGACCATGGTGCGCAACCTGTTCAAGGAAGTGCTGGACGTTGATCTTGGCGAGCTGCCGCATATGCCGCTGGCCGAGGCCATGCGCCGCTTCGGTTCGGACAAGCCGGACCTGCGTATTCCGCTGGAGCTGGTGGATGTGGAAGATCAGCTCAAGGAGGTCGAATTCAAGGTCTTCGCTGGCCCGGCCAACGATCCGAAATGCCGCGTTACCGCGCTGCGGGTGCCGGGCGGAGCGAGCATGCCGCGCAAGCAGATCGACGATTACACCAAGTTTGTTGGCATCTACGGCGCCAAGGGCCTGGCCTATATCAAGGTCAACGAGCGCGCCGCCGGTGTCGAGGGGTTGCAGTCACCGATCGTCAAGAACATCCCGTTGGACAACATCAACGTGATCCTGGATCGCGTCGGTGCGGTGGATGGCGATATCGTGTTCTTCGGTGCCGACAAGGCCAAGATCGTCTCCGAGGCTTTGGGCGCGCTGCGTGTCAAACTCGGTCATGATCTGAACCTCCTGACCTGCGAGTGGGCGCCGCTGTGGGTTGTTGATTTCCCTATGTTCGAGGAAAACGACGATGGCAGCCTGACCGCCATGCACCATCCGTTCACTGCGCCCAGCTGCACTGCCGAGGAGCTGGAGGCCAATCCGGCCGGTGCGTTGTCACGTGCCTACGACATGGTACTCAACGGTACCGAACTGGGCGGCGGTTCTATTCGTATTCACAACAAGGGTATGCAGCAGGCGGTATTCCGGGTGCTTGGCATCAGTGAAGAGGAGCAGCAGGAGAAGTTCGGTTTCCTGCTCGATGCGCTCAAGTACGGTGCGCCGCCGCACGGTGGTCTGGCCTTCGGTTTGGATCGTCTGGTGATGCTGATGACTGGTGCCAGCTCGATTCGCGAAGTGATCGCCTTCCCGAAAACCCAGAGCGCTGCCTGTGTCATGACTCAGGCTCCTGGTCTGGTCGACAACAAGGCACTGCGTGAGCTGCACATCCGTCTGCGTGAGCAACCCAAGGCCGAATAAGGCCGTTCGGCGAGGGATACCACGTCGGCGGATGGCCGCCCCCTCTTCTCACAATGACGGGTATGTTCACCGTCATTGTGAGAAGGTGTTGATTCAGGTTCCTCCGGCAGGGTCTGGCGGGGGCGTTGCGTGGTGCTTGTGCCTGTCATTGTAAAGGCCGCAGGCCTGAGGCAATCCAGACGGGCAAGTAGTTGAATACTGATTAATGAACGGAGGATGTCGATGGCCGGTCATTCCAAATGGGCCAACATCAAGCACCGCAAGGCGGCCCAAGACGCCAAGCGCGGCAAGGTCTTCACCAAACTGATTCGCGAACTGACTGTGGCGGCCAAGCTGGGTGGTCCGGTACCGGCTGACAATCCGCGCCTGCGCTCGGCAGTCGACAAGGCACTGACCGCCAACATGACCCGTGACACCATTGATCGGGCCATTGCCCGTGGGGTTGGCAGCAATGATACTGACAACGTCGAGGAGTTGACCTACGAAGGTTATGGCTCGGGTGGTGTGGCGGTGCTGGTCGAGGTAATGACTGACAACCGCAACCGTACTGTCAGCGAAGTGCGCCATGCTTTCAACAAGTGCGGCGGCAATCTGGGTACTGATGGTTCAGTGGCTTACCTGTTCAGTCGACGCGGCCAGATTGGCTATGCCTCAGGCGTTGACGAAGATGCTCTAATGGAAGCGGCGCTGGAGGCCGGGGCCGAAGATATTGTCAGCAACGATGATGGTTCGGTTGAGGTTTTCACTACTTTTGAAAGCTTCGGTGCGGTCAAAGATGCGCTGGATGCTGCCGGGTTCTCGGCCGAGAACGCTGAAGTGGCGATGATCCCGTCGACTACCACTCTGCTGGATCTGGAAACGGCAGAAAAGGTTGTGCGTCTGGTCGATATGCTCGAAGACCTGGATGATGTGCAGAACGTCTACACCAATGCAGATATTCCCGACGAAGTGATGGATCAGCTTTAGGGCAGACTGATTCGTTGCAAGGAAAGCCAACGCCAATCGAGCTGCAATTAATAAGTGCTTCCCCAAGGCCTCTAAAATAGGACAAGAGCATGCCCCTGATCCTTGGGATCGACCCTGGTTCGCGCATTACCGGCTTTGGCATCGTTCGCGAGCAGGCAGGGCAGTGTGAGTATGTAACCTCGGGCTGCATCCGCTTGGGTGATGGCCCATTCCCTGAACGCCTGAAACTTATTTTTGAACATCTGAGCAGTCTGATTGGCGAGTACCAGCCGACCATCCTGAGCATTGAGCAGGTTTTCATGGCCCGCAATGCCGATTCTGCGCTCAAGCTGGGGCAGGCGCGTGGTGCGGCTATTGTTGCTGCGGTGCATGCCGGTCTGGAGGTGCGTGAATATACCGCGCGCCAGGTCAAGCAGGCGGTAGTCGGCACCGGTGCGGCGGACAAGAGTCAGGTTCAGCACATGGTGACCCAGTTGCTCGGGTTGTCCGGCACGCCGCAGGCTGATGCCGCCGATGCCCTGGCTATTGCTCTGTGTCACGCTCACTCACGAGCCCTGCACGAGCAGCTCGGTGGTGGCTTGCTGGGCTTGCGTGGGGGGCGGGTGCGCCGTCGCTGACCAATCAAATTAAGGAATAGCATGTGATCGGACGTCTCAAGGGTACTTTGCTGGAAAAGCAGCCACCACACATACTGCTCGACGTGCAGGGGGTAGGTTATGAGCTGGATGCGCCCATGACTACTTTCTATAGCCTGCCGGCAATCGGCGAAATGGTGGTGCTGCATACCCATTTGGTCGTGCGTGAAGATGCCCAGTTACTTTATGGCTTTTTGGGCAAGCGAGAGCGTGAGCTGTTCCGTGAGTTGATCCGGCTCAACGGTGTTGGCCCCAAGTTGGCTCTGGCGCTGATGTCGGGGCTGGATGCCGATGAGTTGATTCGAGCGGTTCAGGTGCAGGACAGCTCTGCTCTGGTGCGGGTACCAGGGGTCGGCAAGAAAACCGCTGAGCGCTTGCTGATTGAGCTCAAGGATCGGTTCAAGGCCTGGGACATGTTGCCCGGCTCGCTCAAGCCGCTGGCGGCTGCCGGCGCTGCGCCGTCCCTTGCCAGCCACAGCAGCGACGCTGTCAGTGCCTTGATTGCGCTGGGTTACAAGCCGCAGGAGGCCAGTCGTGCAGTGGCTGCGGTGGAAGAGGATGGCCTGAGCAGCGAGGAGTTGATTCGCCGCGCACTCAAGGGCATGGTGAGCGTGTGAATAGCCGGCAAACGCCGATAGCCCATGGACAACGCTATGATTGAAGAGGATCGCCTGATTGCCGCCGCCCCTCGGCAGCAGGAAGAAGTGATTGACCGGGCGATACGCCCGCTGAAACTGGCCGACTACATCGGTCAGCCGGTGGTGCGCGAGCAGATGGAGCTGTTCATCAAAGCCGCCAAGGGGCGGGGTGAGGCACTTGATCACGTACTGATCTTTGGTCCGCCGGGGCTGGGCAAGACTACCCTGGCCAATATCGTTGCCCAGGAAATGGGGGTGAAAATCAAGAGTACCTCCGGGCCGGTATTGGAGAAAGCCGGCGATCTGGCGGCCATGCTGACCAATCTGGAAGCCGGTGATGTACTGTTTGTTGACGAGATTCATCGGCTGTCGCCAGTGGTCGAGGAGATTCTCTATCCGGCGATGGAGGACTACCAGCTCGACATCATGATCGGCGAAGGCCCGGCAGCGCGCTCAATCAAGCTCGACCTGCCCCCCTTTACCCTGGTGGGCGCTACCACCCGGGCCGGCATGCTGACCAATCCGCTGCGTGATCGTTTCGGCATTGTCCAGCGTCTGGAGTTCTATGGTGTGGACGATCTGGCGACTATCGTCAGCCGGTCGGCGGCCATCCTTGGCCTGACTATTGATCCGGCCGGTGCAGTTGAGGTCGCTCGGCGCTCACGTGGTACGCCACGGATTGCCAACCGGCTGCTGCGTCGGGTACGCGACTTTGCCGAAGTGCGTGGCCAGGCCGTGATCAGTCGCGACGTGGCCGATCAGGCTCTGAATCTGCTGGATGTTGATGAGCAGGGTTTCGATCACATGGATCGGCGTCTACTGCTGACCATGATCGACAAGTTCGATGGCGGGCCGGTGGGGGTCGACAGTCTGGCGGCGGCCATCAGTGAAGAGCGGCATACCATTGAGGATGTGCTCGAACCTTATCTGATTCAGCAGGGATTCATGATTCGCACGCCACGTGGGCGGGTAGTGACTCGACACGCCTATAGTCATTTTGGTCTGAATCCGCCCAAGGCAAATGCCGATCCGGTTGGGGACCTTTTTTCCACTAATCAGGGTCAGAGCAATCAATAGAAAAAATTATTCACCGGGGCAGGGGGTGCCCCACTATGCAAACCATTAACTTGGCTCTACATTATGCGCGCTGAAATGCAGGGGCTGCCGTTCGCGCTGAAAGCCCGGGTTTATTTTGAAGATACTGATGCCGGCGGCATCGTCTACTACGTCAATTACCTCAAATTCATGGAACGTGCGCGAACCGAGTTGGTCCGTTCCCTGGGGTTTGATCAAAGCGTCCTGCAACGCGAAAACATCATTTTTGTCGTGCATTCGGTGGCAGCGCGTTACCACGCTCCCGCTCGGCTTGATGATGAACTTGTTGTGAGTGCTGAGGTCTTGGAGATCAAGCGCGCAAGCATTCGCTTCAGCCAGCAGGTCAGGCGCAGTGATGGCGTGTTGTTATGTGAAGGTGAAGTGTTGGTGGCCTGTGTCAGTGCCGACCAGTACAAGCCCAGAATGATTCCGGCCAGTTTGAGTGATGCTTTCAAGGCCACTCAGATGGCCACAGTTACAGCCGAGCGAGGAGAGGCAGAGCGTGCAAGCTGATCAAATGTCGATGTGGCACCTGATTGCCAGTGCCAGTGTGCTGGTGCAATTGGTGATGCTGACCCTGGTGCTGGCATCGGTCGTGTCATGGGTAATGATTTTTCAGCGCAGCAGCGCAATTCGTTCTGCCAAAAGTGCTCTGGATGACTTCGAGGACCGCTTCTGGTCCGGAGTGGATTTGTCCAAACTGTACCGCCAGGTAACCGGCAATCCCGACCATAATTCCGGTCTGGAGCAGATCTTCCGTGCCGGCTTCAAGGAGTTTTCGCGGATGCGCCAACAGTCCGGAGTGGATCCGGATGCGGTTATGGATGCAGTGCAACGCTCCATGCGCGTGGCGATTTCCCGGGAAGAGGAAAAGCTTGAGCAGCACCTGCCGTTCCTGGCTACCGTAGGTTCTACCAGTCCGTATATCGGTCTGTTCGGCACCGTCTGGGGGATCATGAACTCGTTTCGTGGTCTGGCCACTGTGCAGCAAGCGACTTTGGCCACCGTTGCTCCTGGTATTGCCGAGGCGCTGATCGCTACTGCGATTGGTCTGTTTGCCGCGATTCCGGCCGTGGTTGCCTATAACCGGTTCTCTGCACGTTCGGAGATGCTGATTGGCCGTTACTACACTTTTGCCGATGAATTCTCCAGCATCCTCCACCGCCGTGTGCATGCCAGTGAAGAGTAATCGAGAAGAGTATCGAGGGGTTTGACCATGCAGGTTCAAGGCAGACGCCACAAGCGCAAGCCAGTGTCAGAGATGAACGTCGTGCCTTATATCGACGTCATGCTGGTGCTGCTGGTGATTTTCATGGTGACCGCGCCGATGCTCAATCAGGGCGTCAAGGTTGACCTGCCGCAGGTGTCCAGTGAGGTGCTGCCTTCCGATACCAATCAACAGGTACTGACCCTGTCGGTATTGGCCGACGGCACTTACTACTGGAACCTGGGTGAAGCGGTGGATACCGACAATCACACCGACAGTGCGGTCACTCTCGAAGCGATGACCGATGGCGTGGCCAAGATCATGAACGCTCGCCCCGATACCCTGGTCTATATCCGTGGAGACCAGAGCGCTAATTATGGCGTGGTGGTAACTGCGATGGCTGCCTTGCAGCAAGCGGGTGTTCCCAACGTCGGATTGATTACCGAGGCGCCGTGAACGATCGCGAGTACCGGTTGGCGCCTGAACCCTCGGCAGGGTACGGAGCGCCACTTATCAAGGCTCTGGCGCTACATGTATTGGTGGCGATGCTGTTGTTTGTGTCGTTCAGTTCGGCGCCGGAGTTCGAGCCGGCCCGGCCGATCGTGCAGGCGACACTGGTGCAGCTAAACTCCAAGAGCCCGGCGACCACTCAGACTGATCAGCGGATTGCCGGCGAGGCAGCCCGCACAGCAGCGCAGCGTCACGAAGCAGAAGAGCTGAAACAGCAGCAACAGCAACAACAGCGCCAGCAGGAGCAAGAGGCTGCTCGTCGGGCGGCTGAGCAAAAGGCCAGAGAAGAGGCTGCGCGCGCTGAACAGCAGCGGCAACAGGCTGAGACCGAGGCTCAACGCAAGGCCCAGGAAGAAGCGCGCAAGCAGGCTGAGGCTGAAGCGGCACGTGCCGAAGCTGCACGCAAGAGAGCGGCCGAGGAAGAGGCGCGCAAACGTGCAGAAGCTGAAGCCGCGCGCAAGAAGGCTGAAGAAGAGGCTCGGCGCAAGGCGGCCGAAGAGGCCCAGCGTCGTGCAGCGGCTGAGGCTGAGGCGCAGCGCAAGGCTCAGGAGGATGCAAGGGCCAAGGCGTTGGCCGAGCTGCTGGCTAGTGAAACTCAGTACCAGCGGGCTCAGGCCGATCAGATCGGTGATGAGGTGGCGGCCAGCTACGATGATTTGATTCGTCGCTATGTCAGTGAACAATGGCGGCGTCCGCCAACCGCCCGCAATGGCATGGTGGTAGAAGTACGTATCAGCATGTTACCAACCGGTCAGATTACCGATGCGGTGGTGATACGCTCCAGCGGCGATGGTGGGTTTGACCAGTCTGCAGTGCAGGCGGTCCGTAACGTTGGGCGCATTCCGGAAATGCAACAGTTGTCACGTGATAATCCAGCGACCTTTGATCGCATGTACCGACAGCGCACCTTGCGCTTCAGACCAGAGGATTTGGCATTCTGATGAAACGCTTCATGCACATGTTGGCTGCCTTTACCGTATTGCTGATGAGTCAGGTAGTGCTGGCTCAGCAGGCTATTGAGATTACCCGTGGGACCGACAAGGCCACGCCAATTGCGGTGGTGCCTTTCGGTTGGCAGGGCAGTGCGCCGTTGCCGGAGGATTTGGCCCAGATCACCAGCAACAATCTGCGCAATACCGGTATGTTCGCGCCTCTGGCCCGAGAAAACATGCTGAGTTACCCGACTCAGGCCAGTGAGGTCTTTGCCCGCGACTGGCGGATGCTTGGGGCCGAATATGTCGTGGTCGGCCGCATCAGTGGTACTGCTGAGCGTTACGAGGCGCAGTACAGCCTCTATAGTGTGATTCGCGAAGAGGTGCTGTTGTCCAAGACGGTCAGCGGTACTCAGGCGCAACTGCGTGATATGGCTCATCACCTGAGCGATGAGATTTTCGAACACATTACCGGCATTAAAGGGGCGTTCAGCACCAAGATTTTGTACGTCGCAGCTGAGCGTTTCTCCGCAGACAATACCCGCTTTA
The DNA here is from genome assembly GCF_002056295.1 of Halopseudomonas phragmitis. NCBI lineage: Bacteria > Pseudomonadati > Pseudomonadota > Gammaproteobacteria > Pseudomonadales > Pseudomonadaceae > Halopseudomonas > Halopseudomonas phragmitis. Next base: position 2,176,551 of record NZ_CP020100.1, read on the forward strand.
CTCTGCAACGGGCCGACTATGATGGCGCTCGCACCGTCACTCTGTTGCAGTCACGCGAACCCATTTTGACCCCGTCCTACGCACCGGATGGTCAACGGATCTCCTATGTGTCGTTCGAGTCCGGACGTCCGGAGATCTTTGTGCATTATGTGGCCACCGGGCGGCGTGAACGGATCACCAGTTTCGAAGGTCTCAATGGTGCTCCGGCCTGGTCGCCCGACGGTCAGCGCCTGGCATTCGTACTGTCGCGTGATGGGAACCCTGAAATTTACACCATGGATCTCAATAGTAAGCAGATGCGTCGGGTGACCAACCATTTTGCTATTGACACCGAGCCGTTCTGGATGGACAACAACACCATTGTGTTCACCTCCGATCGTGGTGGCAGGCCCCAGATCTACAAGCAGGATTTGAACTCAGGTGTGACCGAGCGCCTGACCTTTGTTGGCAACTATAATGCCAATGCCAAGCTGTCTGCTGATGGGCGCACCATGGTCATGGTGCATCGTCAGGATGGTTACAGAAATTTTCATATTGCTACGCAAGACCTCAAGCGCGGCAATCTGAGGGTTTTAACAGAAACGTCATTAGACGAGTCGCCTACTGTCGCTCCTAATGGCACTATGTTAATTTATGCCACCCGTCAACAGGGGCGGGGCGTACTCATGCTGGTTTCAACCAATGGCCGTGTGCGATCGGAAATTCCGACTCAATACACGGACCTGCGCGTACCATCATGGTCCCCATACCTGCCATAGGGTGCACCAACACAAAACCATATGGGGTTATCTAGGAGTCTATGATGCAAGTAATCAAGTTCGGCAAGTTTGCAGCTCTGGTTGTAGCGTTCGGCGCGGTAGTCGGTTGTTCTTCCAAGGGTGGTGACGCTGCTGGCACCGGCGCCGTTGACCCGAACGCCGGTTACACCAGTCCTGCTGTTGATAGCGGCGTAAGCAGTGCTGAAGCTGCTCTGCGCGCTATCACCACTTTCTACTTCGAGTTCGACAGCTCCGAGCTGAAGCCTGAAGCCATGCGTTCCCTGGATGTACACGCCAAGGATCTGAAAGCTTCTGGTCAGCGCGTTGTGCTGGAAGGCCACACTGACGAGCGTGGCACCCGTGAGTACAACATGGCTCTGGGTGAGCGTCGTGCTGCTTCCGTTCAGCGTTACCTGGTGCTGCAAGGCGTTTCTCCGGCCCAGCTGGAACTGGTTTCCTACGGTGAAGAGAAGCCGGCTGCCATGGGTTCCAGCGAAGAAGCTTGGGCTCAGAACCGTCGCGTAGAACTGCGTAAGTAAGAGGTCGCATGAAAGGTTACAGAGGTGTTGTGTTGGGGGCTCTGCTGCTGCCGCTGGTAGCTCAGGCTCAGGTTCCCGTGGTTGATGGTTCTGGTACGCGTGCCGGGACAGGCCAGACACTTCCCTCTGTGACCTCGCCGGCCGCAGCTGGCCTCTCCATGGAGGGCCAGCTTATGCAGCAGATGTATCAGTTGCAGCAAGAAGTCTCCATGTTGCGCGGTCTGCTCGAAGAGCAGGAGTATCGTATCCGCCAGATGGAGCAGGATCAGCTTGAACGTTATCAGGATCTTGACCGGCGTTTGTCCGGCCAGGGCTCTGCTGGTAATGGCGCCTCTGCACCCCTGCCAGCGGCCAATGAGCCGGTAGCTGGTGGTGCGCTGACGCCTGTACCAACAGCCGAGAGCAATGGTGCTGCGGCCGAGTCTGACCCTGAGCGGGAAAAACTGCTGTATGATGCGGCCTTTGACCTGGTCAAGGCGCGCGATTTCGACAAGGCCATCATGGCCTTCAATGCTTTCCTGCGTCGTTACCCAAACAGTGACTACGCTGGTAATGCCCAGTACTGGCTAGGTGAGCTGCATTTGGCCCAGTCTGATCTGGAAGAGTCCGGGCGAGCCTTTGCTCAGGTTATAAGCCGTTACTCGGGGCACCGCAAAGAGGCCGATGCGTTGTACAAGTTGGCCGATGTTGAGCGTCGTCTGGGTAATAGTGACAAGGCACGCCAACTGTATCAGGAAGTACTCAGCAAGCATCCCAATAGCTCTGCCGCGCAGTTGGCTCGGCGTGACATGGCAACCCTCTGAGCTTTACCTCTCTTGTATTGACGGGCGTAGATTGATCCGGGGATTGGTCCGGCCTGATTTTTACCGTCACTTGCGCTAGAATGCCCGCTTTCCTGAACGCGGCTGTATTGCCGCCCAATGGGCCTCTGCCTGTTTAGCAGTCCAGCCCGGTACATGAGCATGTCCAACGATCTGTTTCCGACGCTCCGGATAACGGAGATTTTCTATTCTATTCAGGGCGAAAGCCGTACTCTGGGGCTGCCTACCGTATTTGTGCGGCTGACCGGTTGTCCGCTGCGCTGTCAGTACTGCGATACGGCCTATGCCTTCAGTGGTGGCGAGCTGCTGAGTCTGGACGCCATTGTTGCACAAGTAGCCGGTTATGCGCCGCGCCATGTCTGTGTGACTGGTGGTGAGCCGCTGGCGCAACCGAACTGCCTGCCTTTGCTGACCCGGTTATGTGATGCGGGATATCAGGTGTCACTTGAGACTAGTGGGGCGCTGGACGTATCTGTGGTGGATGCCAGGGTCAGTCGAGTGGTGGATCTCAAGACTCCGGATTCGCTGGAGGTCGGACGCAATCGCTATGAAAATATGGCTGTGCTGACCGGTCACGATCAGGTCAAGTTCGTCATTTGCAGTCGGGCGGACTACGACTGGGCGCGTTTCAAGCTGGATGAGTATGACCTGGCTGGCCAGGTTGGCGAGGTCCTGTTTTCACCGAGTCATGGTCAGTTGGAGCCACGGCAACTAGCAGAGTGGATTGTTGAAGATAATCTGCCTGTGCGATTTCAGATGCAGTTGCATAAATATCTTTGGAATGACGAGCCGGGACACTGATCATGAACAAGCCAAAAGCAGTAGTGCTGCTGTCCGGGGGGCTGGATTCGGCGACTGTGCTAGCCATGGCTCAGAATAAGGGCTATGAGTGCTATACCATGAGTTTCGATTATGGGCAGCGCCACCGGGCTGAGTTGCAAGCCGCTGAGCGGTTGGCCCGGGCGGCTGGTGTGGCCGAGCACAAGGTAATCGGGCTGGACCTCAATGGTATGGGGGGCTCAGCGCTGACCGACGCCAATATTGCCGTGCCGGAAACTCCCCAGCAAGGAATCCCGGTCACCTATGTTCCGGCGCGCAATACGGTGTTCCTGGCATTGGCCCTGGGTTGGGCCGAGGTGCTGCAGGCGAGTGATATTTTTATCGGCGTCAATGCTGTGGACTATTCTGGCTACCCGGATTGCCGGCCGGCCTTTATCCAGGGGTTTGAACAGTTGGCCAATCTGGCGACCCGGGCGGGGGTTGAGGGACAGGGGTTCCGTATCAGGGCACCGCTGCAGGATATGAGCAAGGCGGATATTGTGCGTGAGGGTACCCGGTTGGGTGTGGATTACAGTCTGACTATTTCCTGTTATCAGGCCGATGAGCAGGGGCGGGCTTGCGGGCGTTGTGATAGTTGCCGTCTGCGTGCTGCAGGCTTTACCAGTGCCGGGCTGCCAGACCCGACGCGCTATGCCTGAAAAAAATCAAAAAACTTCTTGAATTTCTGTGATAAATCAGTAATATGGCGCGCGTTCCGGGTCGTTAGCTCAGTTGGTAGAGCAGTTGGCTTTTAACCAATTGGTCGTAGGTTCGAATCCTACACGACCCACCATTTTCCCCGTTGTTCTGTGTTTCTCTCCTCATTGCTTCGCACTGTATAGTTAACCAGCCCTTGTATCAGGTTGTGTTAATATAAGGTTCTGTCTCCGTTAGGGATTGAAGTTCATGTCACAGATTCCTGAGCGTCTGCTGGTGCAGGCGCACCTGGCGGCCAAGGAGCCGGCTCCATTGAGTGCGGCAGAGCAGGCCGACTACAAATCCCGTATCGCAGCTGCGCTGAAGGCGCACAACGCGGTATTGGTTGCGCACTATTACACCGATCCGTTGATTCAGGCTCTGGCTGAAGAGACTGGTGGCTGTGTATCCGACTCCCTGGAGATGGCTCGTTTCGGCAAAGAGCATCCAGCTCAGACCCTGGTGGTCGCTGGCGTGCGGTTCATGGGCGAAACGGCGAAGATCCTCAGTCCGGAGAAACGCATCCTGATGCCGACTCTGGAAGCGACCTGCTCGCTGGATATCGGCTGTCCGATCGATGAGTTTTCCGCTTTTTGCGATCAGCATCCAGACCGCACCGTAGTGGTGTATGCCAATACCTCGGCAGCGGTCAAGGCTCGTGCTGACTGGGTAGTCACATCCAGTTGTGCACTGCAGATTGTTGAACACCTGATGGATAAGGGTGAGAAAATTCTCTGGGCACCGGATCAGCACCTGGGTAATTACATTGAGCGTGAAACCGGCGCTGACATGCTGTTGTGGGAAGGCTCCTGCATTGTTCATGAGGAATTCAAAGCCAAGGCCTTGCTCGACCTCAAGGCTGTGTATCCCGAGGCTGCAGTGCTGGTGCACCCAGAATCACCGGCTTCGGTGGTGGAGTTGGCTGATGTGGTGGGTTCGACCAGTCAGTTGATCAAGGCTACCCAGACACTGGCTAACCCGACTTTTATCGTCGCGACCGATCGGGGCATTTTTTACAAGATGCAGCAGGCAGCTCCTGACCGACAGCTGATCGAAGCGCCAACCGCAGGTAATGGCGCGACATGTCGCAGCTGTGCTCATTGCCCGTGGATGGCCATGAATACCTTGCCGCGGGTTCTGCAAAGTCTGGAGCAGGGGACCGATGAGATTCTGGTTGATCCGGCCCTGATCCCGCGTGCGGTCCAGCCGCTGCAGCGGATGCTTGATTTTACCAACGCCAAGCGCTGATCAATCGGGCTTTAAGGGCGCCCCAGGTCGCAATGGGAAACGTATGTTCCTGTTGCAGCTCAAGGGGCAGCCTGCGCGATTCTGAAACTGGCAGCACCTCGTTGTTTAAAGTGCCGCTCTGCTCAGAAGCTTTTTATCATTTCACGTTGGCGCGCCAGGTCTTCCTGGCGCGCCTTGATCCGTGAACTCATGACGAAATTGTCTCCGGCTCGACGCAGGGCCAGGTCCAACTGCTCGCCAGCCTGGTTGAGATCGCCTGCCAGCATGAAATATTCGGCGCGAGCCATATGCACACCGAGAATATCACCGGCCAGGCCGCGAATTTCGGCGGTCAGATACCAGACGTCCGGGTCATCGCTGCGTTGCTGGACGAGGCGGTCAATGCTGCGTTGCGCATCCTGATAACGTCGGGCCTTGAGCAACGCTTCGATACGGGCTTGCTGGAGCGGGTAGCTGTTGGGGTGGTTGCGTGACTGAGTGTCGATCAAGGCCAGCGCGCTTTCAGTCCGGTTGCGCTGAATCTCCATGTCGATCTGTGCCAGGTGTACGGCGAGATTGTCGGCCTGGCTTTGCAGCAGCGGCGCCAGTGTCTGTTCGGCTTGATCCAGTTGTCCGCTGCGGGCCTGGGCCAGAGCCAGGCCATAACGGGCGGCGGCGTGTTCGCCTTCGTGCTGGTCGAGCAGGGCGCGGAAGCGTTGGGCGGCCAGTCCGGGGCTTTGTTCGTAGAGCAGTTGTACTCGGGCGCGCATCATCTGGTAATAAATGCTGTCGCGCCGGCCATTGCTGGTGAGTTGCTCGGCCCGGTTGCGCGAGTCGGCAATACGTGACTGGTTGACCGGGTGAGTCAGCAAGAATTCTGGCGGGGTACGGTCGAAACGACTGAGTTGGGCCAGGCGCTCAAACATGTCAGGCATGGCGCGTGGGTCGTAGCCGGCCTGCTGCAGGTTCTGGATGCCGATGCGGTCAGCTTCCTGTTCGTTTTGGCGAGAGAATCGCCGCTGCTCCTGTATTGCTGCCGCTTGGGTCGAGGCCAGGGCGGCAAAGCCGGCATCGCCACCGCCACTGGCGGCCAGTACCACGCTAGCAAGCATCGCTGTCATCAGCGGTATACGCATGCGCTGTTGCTGTTCCAGATTGCGGGCGAAATGGCGCTGCGACAAGTGCGCCAGTTCGTGGGCCATAACCGAGGCGAACTCGGCTTCGGTGTGGGCGTGCAGGAACAGTCCGCCATTGACTCCGACAACTCCGCCAGGGGCGGCAAAGGCATTGAGCTGCGGGCTGTTGACGATTACAAAGGCCAGGCGCCGGTCGGTCAATTGGCTGGTTTCGGCCAGTTGGTAGACATGGGTTTCGACATAGTCCTTAAGGAGCGGGTCGTCCAGGGTCGGCACGGCGCCGCGCAACATCGTCAGCCAGGCCCGGCCCAGCTGGAACTCTTGGTCTCGGGACATGATCGAGGCACTGGTGTCACCCAGTGAAGGCAGGTTGAACTCGGCCTGTGCTACCAATGGGGTGCTCAGGCTGGCGAGTAAACTCAGGGTCAGAACCTTGAGGGCGCCAACAGGGACTACTTTGCTGAAATACATGATTACGATTCTAACCGTCCCGTAGTGGTTGTCTGCTCTGTGCAGGGCAAGGCTATACTGGGCGACCTCTCTGCTACAACGGAGCCTGATCATGGTTGTCGATTCAACGGTGCCCCGCGCCGACCAAACGCTGGATGCCCGTGGGCTGTCCTGCCCGCTGCCTCTGCTCAAGGCCAAGCAGGCCTTGAATTCTCTGGCGTCAGGGCAGGTGCTGCATGTGTCGGCGACAGATGCCGGATCGCGGCGCGACTTTCAGCGCTTTGCTGAATTGTCAGGCCATGCATTGCTACACGCCGATACATTGGACGGCGAATTCCATTATTGGTTGCGTAAATCCTGAGATCAACCGGCATGCTGAAAGTTTTCCAAGGTTGGGTGCACCGTTATTTCTCCCAGGAAGAGGCTGTGGTCCTGGCTGTGGTACTGGGACTTGGCTTTAGCATCATCATTTTCTTTGGTGGAATGCTGGCACCGCTGTTGACCGGCTTGGTGCTGGCTTATTTGCTGCAGGGGATGGTCATGTTGCTCAAGCGCTGGCACATGCCGCATTGGCTGGCGGTGTGGACGGTGTTTTTGCTGTTCCTCGGTGGGCTGGGTGCCCTGTTCGGTGTTGTGGTGCCATTGGTCTGGAAGCAGATGCTCAATCTGTTCAATGAGCTGCCGCGAATGTCCAACGAATGGCAGGATCAGTTGATGCACCTGCCGGAACGTTATCCGGCGCTGGTGTCGGAAGAGCAGATCGTGCGCATGATCAATACTGCCAGTGGTGAGCTTGGGCAGTTGGGGCAGTGGGTGCTGTCCCAGTCATTGGCCAGTCTGCCGATGCTGGTGAATATCCTGGTCTATCTGGTGTTGGTACCGATTCTGGTGTTCTTCTTTCTGATGGACAGCAGCAAGATTCGTGACTGGATGGTCAACTACCTGCCGCGTGAACGTCGCTTGATGTCGGAAGTCTGGACCGAGATGAATCAGCAGATTGCCAACTACATTCGCGGCAAGGTGGTGGAGATCATCATTGTTGGTGCCGTGACCTATGTTTGCTTTGCCATCCTCAAGGTCAACTATGCCGCTCTTTTGGCCGTGGTGGTCGGTCTGTCGGTGCTGGTGCCTTATATTGGCGCGGCGGTAGCGACCATTCCGATTGCGTTGATCGGGCTGTTTCAGTGGGGGTTGGGCAACGAGTTCATGGTGCTGATGATCGTCTATGCGGTGATTCAGGCGCTGGATGGCAATGTGCTGGTGCCGGTGCTGTTTTCCGAGGCGGTCAACCTGCATCCGGTGGCGATCATTGCCGCTGTGTTGATTTTTGGCGGGTTATGGGGGTTCTGGGGGATCTTCTTCGCCATTCCGCTGGCGACTCTGTTCAAGGCTGTGCTTTATGCCTGGCCCAAAGGGGTCGAGGCGGTCAGTGAGGGAGCGCCACCTGAAGAAGAGTGAAGTGCTGGCCTGACATCCAGGCCAGCAGGCTTGTGGTTACAGTGAGCGAACTGCCTCCAGAACCTCAGCCACATGCCCGGCAACCTTGACCTTGCGCCACTCCCGGCGTAGCACGCCCTGGGCGTCGATCAGGAAGGTGCTGCGCTCAATGCCTTCGTATTGCTTGCCGTACATCTGCTTGAGCTTGATCACGTCGAACAGGCGGCACAGTTGTTCTTCAGGATCGCTGATCAGCTCGAATGGAAAGCTGTGCTTGGCGCGGAAGTTTTCGTGGGTACGCAGGCTGTCTTTGGATACCCCGAAGATTACCGCTCCGGCCTTTTGGAACTCGGCATGCAGATCTCGAAAGTCCTGACCCTCGGTAGTGCAGCCGGGAGTGTTGTCCTTGGGGTAGAAGTAGATCACTACCTTCTTGCCGGCCAGGCTTGCCGGGCTGACTTCCTGTTGGCTGGTGGCTTGAGCGCTGAAGTCGGGAATCTGCTTGTCCAGAGTAATGCTCATCGGTGTGCTGCCTCTCAGTGAAGGGGACGCCAGGGTTCTATCACGGCATCAAGGTTGAGTTCATCACAGAAATCGAGGAACTGTTCGCGCAGCCAGCTCAACTGAGTTTTGGCCGGGATGGCGATGGTCAGGGTCAGATTGAGCATCGCGGTGCCAGTATGCTGGGCCTGATAGGTGAAGCTGTAAAATTCTTCGATGTCGATGCCAAGCTGCTGGAAGAAGGCGCAGAGCTCGCCGATCAGCTCCGGGCGCTGGGCGGCGGTAACGAACACGTTGTAGGGCAGAGCCTGAGGGCGCTCGACCAGGCTTTGGCTACGGCTCATGGATACCGTGAAGTGTTCGCGCTTGGCCAGTGGCGGCAGTAGGCTTTCGAGTCGGGCTAGGGCGTCCCAGTTACCGCTGACCTGCAGCAGCAGAGCGGTGGTAGTGCCATGGCGGCTCATGCGGCTGCTGACAATCAGGCAGCGCTGCTCTAGGCACAGCCGGGTCAGGAGGCTGGCCAGGACCGTGGTCTGCTGGCCCATGGCGTTGATGACCAGGTACTGTTCCCGTTGGCTGGGCGGTGTTGACATGCGGTTCCTCGAACAGATGATCGCAGCTTGAGGCTGCGTTGGGTTTAATGCGCTATTGTCCTCGTCCCGGATGCCGGGTTCAACCATCGGATGAATCGCCCGCCCAGAGGCGCTTTGCCGCTGTCGGCACCTTGTGCTGGATGGATGGCGAAAGTACCATTGCCTATTCACGATTTAAGCGGAGCAGTTGCATGATCTCAGGCAGCCTTGTGGCGCTGGTTACCCCCATGGATTCGCGTGGTGAATTGGATTGGCAAGCCTTGGAGCGGCTGATCGATTTTCACCTCGACCAAGGGACCGACGGTATCGTAGCGGTGGGTACCACCGGCGAGTCGGCCACCTTGGACATGGACGAGCACAAGGAAGCCATTCGGCGGGTGGTGGATCAGGTTGCCGGGCGAATTCCGGTAATTGCCGGCACTGGAGCTAACTCCACTCGTGAGGCGGTCGAGCTGACCGAAGCGGCGCGCAGCGTCCGTGCCGATGCCTGCCTGCTGGTGACCCCTTATTACAACAAGCCGACCCAGGAAGGTTTGTATCAGCATCATCGCTTCATCGCCGAGGCTGTGGCGATTCCGCAGATTCTGTATAACGTGCCGGGGCGCACGGCCTGCGACATGTTGCCGGAAACCGTCGAGCGTTTGGCCGATGTGCCGAATATCGTTGGCATCAAGGAAGCCACGGGTGACCTGCAACGTGCCAGGGAACTGATTGACCGGGTCGGCCAGCGTATTGCGGTCTACTCGGGAGATGATGCCACCGCCGTCGAACTTATGCTGATGGGCGGCAAGGGTAATATTTCCGTGACAGCCAACGTCGCACCAAAGGCCATGCATGACCTGTGCATGGCTGCTCTGGCTGGCGACGCCGATAGCGCACGGCAAATCAATGACAGCCTGATGCCTTTGCATAAGGCTCTGTTTATCGAATCCAACCCGATCCCGGTCAAATGGGTTTTGCATGAAATGGGGCTGATCAGCGATGGCCTGCGTTTGCCGTTGACGCCGTTGAGTGCACGCTGCCATGAACCGGTACGCGAGGCCATGCGCCAGTGCGGCCTGTTGTAATACGGGATTAATGATGTCGACCAAGGAACTCTCTATGAAGCCTGTGCTGGGTGCACTGACGCTGGTAACGCTGGGCAGCCTGAGCGGCTGTGGTTATTTTTTCGGCGAAGACGGTTATTTCCGTGACCGTGGTGGCGATTACCAGGCGGCGGTGATCGAACCGCGCATGACTGTCCCCGCCGGGGTTGAGAGCAAACCCATTGGCGATCTGTTGCCAGTACCTGGCCGGGTTGAGCCTGGTCCGGGAGGCAAGTTCCAGACTCCACGTCCCCAGGCTCTGATGGTCACGGCGGATACGTCGGATTTCTCCCTGCAGCAAAATGGCCCTAATCGCTGGTTGCTGGCTCAGCGTACGCCGGTCGAGGCCTGGCCATTGGTGCGCCAGTTCTTCAGTGATTATCAGGTGCCGCTGAGCGGCGAAAATCCGCGGCTGGGTGAGCTGGAAACATCGGGTCTGGTTTTCGATCAGCAGGCTGAAAACCCGCTGGTGCGGCGCCTGGTGCCGGCAGTGGGGCCGAACCGCCGGACCGATGGTCAAGAACAGCGTTTCCGTTTGCGCATTGAGCCGGGCGTACAGTCGGGCACCAGTGAAATTCAGGTTGTGCACACCAGTCGCAGCCAGGGCAGCACCTTGAACAGTTGGCCTGAGCGCTCGGATAACCCCAACCTTGAGCGGGCTCTGCTGGCCGAGTTGGAAAGCTATCTGAGCCAGTCGACCGACAGCGATTCGGCTTCTCTGGTAGCCGCTCAGGGCATGGGCCAGAGTGATCGGGTGACCCTGGAGCAGGATGGTGCCGGCAATCCGGTGCTGAACATGCAGACCGACTTCAACCGGGCCTGGGCTGCTGTGGGTGAAGCACTCAATCGGGCGGACGTACTGGTCAGCGATATCAACCGCAGCGCTGGCGTCTACTATGTCGACCTCGAACAGCGCGCCAGCCAACAGCAACGCAAGCGCGGCTTTTTCGCCCGTATGTTCGGTCGCGACAAGCCGCAGGAAAGCGCCAGTGAAGAGCGGATTCAGGTACGTCTGACCCCGGTGGCCAACCGTGTTCAAGTGACCGTTGAGAAGAGTATCGACACCGCTGCAGATGCGGCTGAGGCCCGTCAACTGCTTGAGCGGATTCGCAACAACCTGACGTGAGGTTAGGAGGCTTGGGGTGCGTTATTGTTCACTGGGTAGTGGCAGTCGTGGCAATGCCACCCTGGTCGAGCAGGGCAACACCCGGCTACTGATAGATTGCGGTTTCAGTCTGCGCAGCACCGAACAGCGATTGGCGGCCGCCGGGCTCAGCCCCCGGCAACTTACCGCGATTCTGGTAACCCATGAGCACAGTGACCATATTCAGGGCGTTGAGCGACTGGCTCGACGTTATGGGTTGCCAGTGTTCATGACTGCCGGTACGGCAAGGGCACTGGATGTTGGCAGTCTGGCAGTTGAGCGCATTGCCCTGGACCGTGACCTTGAGATTGGCGAGTTGCGCATCACCCCGGTTGCGGTACCCCACGATGCGCGTGAACCCTGTCAGTTTGTTTTCGACAACGGCCAGGCGCGACTCGGGGTACTCAGTGATACCGGCACCATTACGCCTTGGATTACCGAGTGCTACAGTGGAGTCGATGCGCTGTTTCTGGAAGCCAACTACGACCCGCAGATGCTTGCCGCCGGGCCTTACCCGGCGAGTTTGAAGGCTCGGGTAGGCGGTGAGCTTGGGCATTTGAGTAACCAGCAGGCCGCCGGCCTGCTGGAGAGTATTGACCGGAGCGCGCTGCGGCATGTGGCCGTTGCGCATATCAGCGAGAAAAATAACCGCCCGGAACTGGCCCTTGGTGAATTGTCCCGGGTGCTGGCGGGCTGGCAGGGGCAGTTGCTACTAGCCATGCAGGATCAGGGGCTGCCTTGGCAGGACCTCAGTCAACTTAATCATCACCATTTTGCGGACAGCGGGAGCCGGTAATGGAAAAACGCAATGAACTGTATCGCGGCAAGGCCAAATCGGTTTTCACCACCGATGATCCGGATCGTCTGATCCTGCTGTTCCGCAATGACACCTCGGCTTTTGACGGCAAGAAGATTGAGCAGCTCGAGCGCAAGGGTATGGTCAACAACCGCTTCAATGCCTTCATCATGCAGAAGCTGGAAGAGGCTGGTGTCCCCACCCAGTTTGACCGTCTGCTCTCCGATACCGAATGTCTGGTCAAGAAGCTCGACATGATTCCGGTTGAGTGTGTAGTGCGCAATTTCGCCGCCGGCAGCCTGGTCAAACGGCTGGGCGTTGAGGAAGGCATGGCGCTGACGCCGCCGACCTTCGAGCTGTTCCTCAAGGACGACGCCAAGGGTGACCCTTTCATCAACGCTTCCCACGTCTTCGCCTTTGGCTGGGCGACTCCCGAGCAACTGGCACGCATGGAAGAGTTGACCCGCAAGGTCAACGAAGTGCTGAACAAACTGTTTGATGACGCCGGCCTGCTGCTGGTTGATTTCAAGCTGGAGTTTGGCCTGTTCCACGGCGAGATCGTTCTGGGTGACGAGTTCAGTCCGGACGGTTGCCGTCTGTGGGACAAGGAAACCCGCAAGAAGATGGACAAGGATCGCTTCCGTCAAGGGCTGGGCGGCGTCATCGAGGCTTATGAAGAAGTGGCTCAGCGCTTGGGCGTGCCTCTGGCTTGATCGGGCTTCGCAGATGCTGGCAAAGCTGGTATGATGCGCGCCACTTGGAGAGGTGCCGGAGTGGCCGAACGGGACGGATTCGAAATCCGTTGTACGGGTAACCGTACCTAGGGTTCAAATCCCTATCTCTCCGCCAAATCAAGAAAAAGGGCCCGGCTAATGCCGGGCCCTTTTTTGTCTCGAAACAGCCTGCATTTCAGTCTGCGCAACGCGTCATTGCTTCTGGTGAAATGCTATTAAAATCATTGGGTTGAATTCATATTTCTGTAGTTCGAATGTCACCCAAAACCAGCGAAATATTCATCGTCGTTTGTTCGTTCTGTCATCTGTGATTCCCATCCTAGGCGGGTCCTGAAAACCCACAAGCCTGATGAGGAAACAACGGATGTCCACCGAACTTCGCACCAATCTGACCGTAGTCGACCATGGCGAGGGTGATGAGCCCCAGGTCAACTATTCGCTGAACCCAACCTTCGCTTCCGTGCTGCAAGCCCGTTTGGCCCGCCGTGATCTGCTCAAGGGCAGTCTGGGTGCGGCTGCCCTGGGTTTCATGGGGGTTGGTTTGGCCGGTTGCAACAGCGGCTCGAGCTCGCGGAATCGCAATGATGATGAAAATCCGGTCAATCCGCCGGCGGCATTGCTGGGCTTTACCGCAATCCCGACCAGCGAATCGGACGATATCATTGTGCCTGAAGGTTACAGCTATCAGGTTCTAATTCCCTGGGGGACGCCGATTGCCGGTAGCTTCCCGTCCTTTTCGATCAACAACAGTGGTGATGATCAGGCAATGCAGATCGGGATGCACCACGACGGCATGCACTTTTTCCCGATTGAGGGTGAGGAGCCTTTTGAGGGTAGCTCCGAAGATGGCTTGCTGGTACTCAACCACGAGTACGTAGAGCCGCGCTACATGCATGCCTCACATTTGGGCCAGTCGCTGAGCTCCGGGGCGGTGCTGGTCAACGCTGGGGTGCGTGCCACCGATGAGGTTTTGAAAGAAATGAATGCGCACGGCATCAGCATCGTGCGGGTTCGCAAGGGCGTCAATAATGAATGGTCGGTTCAGCCCGACAGCCTGAACCGCCGGATCACAGCGCTGACTCCGATGGAAATTCAGGGGCCGGTGCGTGGTTCGAGCTTTGTACGCACTCTGTACAGTCCCAATGGCACCATGACCCGCGGTACGTTGAATAACTGTGCCCATGGCGTGACTCCGTGGAACACCTACATGTTCTCTGAGGAGAACTGGGCTGGTTATTTCCGTAATGGTGGCGACAACCCTCGCGAGCACTCACGCTATGGGGTCAACTCATCGCCGACCGGAACCGGCCGTTACGCCTGGGAACTGGCCGAGAGCGGTGAAGATCAGTACATCCGCTTTGATGCCAGCATCAAGGGCGCCGATGCTACCGCGGATTATCGTAACGAACCGAACTGCTTTGGCTGGATGTGTGAAGTTGATCCTTTCGATCCGACCAGCGTGCCGAAGAAACGTACCGCTTTGGGGCGTTTCGCCCACGAGGGTGTGGTATTCGCCCCGGCAGTGGAAGGCAAGCCGGTGGTCTGCTACTCCGGTGACGACTCGACTTTCCAGTTCATCTACAAGTTCGTCAGTGCCGAGAACTACAACCGTAATACCGCCAGCGGCGCTTTGCTGGATACTGGCACTCTGTATGTAGCCAGGTTCAATGCAGACGGCAGCGGTGAGTGGCTGCCGCTGGTATACGGCCAGAACGGTCTGACCAATGCCAACGGTTTCACCAGTCAGGCCGATGTTCTGGTCAATACCCGCCTGGCAGCCACCACCGTTGGGGCTACGCCGATGGACCGTCCGGAGTGGGGCGCGGTCGATCCGAACAATGGCGACGTATATTTCACCCTGACCAACAACAGCGCTCGTACTGAGGATCAGGCAACTGGCGCCAACCCGAGAGCGGTCAACCGCCATGGCCATATCATTCGCTGGGCTGAGGCTGACGGTGAGCATGCTTCCAATAGCTTCGAATGGGATATCTTCCTGTTTGCCGGCGATGGTGGTGAAAGTGGTCAGGATAACCTGACTGGACGTGACCTTAATGGCGATGTGCTGGGTGAAGAGGCCTACATGAGCTCGCCGGACGGCCTGTGGATCGACAAGGACAGCCGGGTCTGGATTCAGACCGATATCGGCGAAGGGTCGCAGAATAATGGGGTGTTTGAGATCTTCGGCAATAATCAGATGTTTGCCGCCAACCCGGAGACTGGAGAAATTCGCCGTTTCCTGACTGGGCCGATCGGTCAGGAAATTACCGGGGTGATCACTACGCCGGATCAGCGCACCATGTTCATCAATGTTCAGCATCCGGGTGCTACCGCTACTCCCGCCGAGTGGGCGGCTGGTGAGACCCGTAGCACCTGGCCGGACCACATGCCGTCGCTGTATCCGCCGCGCTCGGCCACGGTGGTGATCTGGAAGGATGACGGTGGCGTGATCGGTACCTGATCCGGTCGACAGGGCCGGCTTCAGCTCCGGCCCTGTCGCGGGCAGCAATAACAATCCATTTTGTCGAATTTGCGCCGCGCACTACCAGCGTGGCGCCTTGTTTTGGAGAAGCTCTCATGGGTATTGGCGGAGTCAGTGTTGGTTCGTTGTTGATTGTATTGGTCATTGTCATGCTGCTGTTCGGCACCAAGCGCCTGCGCACCATTGGCAGTGATCTGGGTGGCGCGCTGAGCGGGTTCCGCAAGGCGGTCAAGGAGGGTGAGGACACTCAGGAGAGCCTGAGTGCGCTGGAGTCCGCTACGGTACATTCCGTACACAAGGACCGCTCGGTCGGCAGAACAGAGCATGTTCGATAGCGGAATTACCGAACTGCTGCTGGTCGCGCTGGTGGGTTTGCTGGTGCTCGGGCCTCAGCGTCTGCAGCATAGCGCCAGGGTGTTGGGGCGGCTACTGGGCAAGGCCAAGGGTTGGCTGGCAGAGGTACAGGCTCAGGTGGGGCAGGAGTTGCCCGAGGCTGAGTTGAAGGAACTGCGCCGGGATATGGAGCGGGTGCGTTCATCCAATGTGCGGCGGAATCTGTTGGAGCAGGTTACGCTGTCCGAAAAGTCAGAAAGGGCTGATATCACAAGGTAACAGCCCTTCTGACTTAAATACTGCTTATGGAGTGCAGGCTGGCATCAGGCTACGCACGACTTCTTGAGGGAAGCCATCGATGGTATAGGTACAGCCAAAATTGCTGTCAGCCATTTGTGCCTGATCAAGCAGGTCATCGCCGCCCGGTTTGATGCCGTTTTGCTCCCATTGGATCATTGCGTCGAAGGTTGCGGTGAACTCGGCTATAGAGAAATCACAGTGGCCCGGCGCTCTTATCGCGCGTTGTACTAGCCAGTCCCCGAAACCGTTGGCCTCAAGATTCTGGCGATAAATTTGCTGCATGCTGATTGGGACGAACAGGTCGCCCAGGGTATGCACGGTGACCACGGGGATCTCGGCGTAAAGCTCACCATTGACCTTGGGTATCCAGCGCAGGCCGTCTTGGCGCAGGGCATTGGCTCCAGGTACGGCTTCTGCCTGAATTATGCTCTGGTTGAAGGCTTGTTCATTAGCACTCAGTGTCTGTCCGGGTAATGTCTCGAAGCGATAAACAGTGCTGGTCGTGTCTACTACGCTGTCGTTGAGAATACCGGTGATGGTTCCGTCGGAACCGAGGAAGCCCTGGAGCAGGTCTTGGAAACCGCCAAAAGCCTGTGCGTAGATGGGCCGTGGACCGCCGGTCAGGTTCTGCAAAATCGGAAAGAGTGGCTGTCCGGCAAGAGTCAGACCCAGTGGTGTCTTGTTTGCGGCGTAGTCGGTCCATAGTACCTCTCGAGCGATATCTCGCTTCTCGATGGCTTCATCGAGCGGTACCGGGAAACTGTCAGCACCGACACCGGCCAGTTGGTACAAGGCCAAACCGTAGGCCGTAAAGTAGTCAAACAAGGCGGTGTCGCCCATGACGCCGCACATGGGGGCTGCGCCGGCATAGGGAACGAAGTTGTTGGCGGTTTGCTGGGTTTCAAGCTCGATTGCGGCACCAGCAATATGCCCACCCATTGAGACGCCGGTAATGTAGTACTTGTCTGGTTCGGCCAGAGTGCGGCCATTGGCTGCAGCGATATCGGTGAAGGCCAGGGCAAGCTTGTTGGTATCCTCAACGCCAACCCTGACATCGTAGAAATTGGCGCTGTAGGTTGAGGCCGCCCAGGCGAAGCCATTGTCCAGCAAGTACTGGCGCATGGGCGGGCTGTCGACTGTCAGGTCAGGGCCTTCGCCTCTGAATCCGTGTGCATACATCACTAGATGACCGTTCCAGTTTTCCGGCACTTCGATGCGATAGCCTGCTCCGTCAAGCACTCCCCACCAGCGGCTGGTGTTGTCGTAGGCCGGAACACCGGCAGCCAGTGAGGCGAAGGGCAACTGAGCTTCATTCACGACAAAGAAGCCGTCATCAATACGTTCCTGTTGGGCGCGAACGGGCTCGTCGGGGGTGGGTGCAGTTCTGTTGCTGCTACTACTGCTGCTCAGGCAGCCGCTCAGCGCCAGGGCGCTGACCGCCAGACCAATGTAGGCGGTTTTTTTCAGCTTGTTCATTATTATTCTCCTGAATGCGCAAGGCCGTTTTGTTGTGAGGGAGTTGTTGGCGATGCTGTCGCAAGTTAAGTGGCAAACGCGCCGAGGAGCAAGTAGCCGAAGGGGCTTGAACGGTTTTTTGCTGGACCGGATATGCTGACTTATCAGTCGGTTTGATCACGGTTTCTGAAACTTCACCCGTTTGGGTGATCTGGTCGCGCAATAACCCATTCTAGGGGTTGCTGGCGTGTGGCAAATTCGTGACAATCGAGACAGTGGTGCAGCCTGTTTCAGGCGTATAACAATAATTTTGCAAAGAAAGGTCAGTAGTGTGTAACACCATTGACCCTCACTACCGGACGTAGTGTGCGCTTTGCCTTGGAGACCCTATGCCGCTGGTTGCCCGAATCCCTCTCGAGCCCCTGCTTAGACTGGCCACGTTCCTGTTGATATTGGTTGCTGCCGTGTTGTTGGGGCGTCTGACCTGGGCGGTTCTTGAACCCTCGAGTCTGATGCCGGCGGTCGAGCCGGTCAGTCAGGCCGCAGCGCCTGGTACAGCCTCAAGCACTGTCTCATTGGCCAGTTTCCGAGAACTGGCTGGTAAATCCATTCTTGGCTCTGCCAATGCCCCCGCTCCGGTGCAGATCGATGCGCCGGAAACCACTCTGAGCTGGGTGCTCAAAGGTGTGTTTTCCGATCCTGATCCGGCGCGGGGAGCTGCCATCCTCGCGCCTCAAGGTCAGCCTGAAAAACTCTATCGGGTCGGTGCCAACCTGCCGGGTAATGTACGCCTTGAGCAGGTACTGGCTGACCGGGTGTTGCTGGCCCGCGATGGGAAACTGGAAACCTTGCGCCTGCGGCGTGCGGAAACGGCCTCGCGTAGCGCTCCCCGGGCTGCGCCCGCGTTGCCGAGTGTCGATCCTGGCGTGACTCTGGCCAGCGATGGCGGGGTCGCCCGGATTGATCGTGACGCCTGGGTGAATGATCCGCAGCGTTTCCTCGATGTGATTACGGTCAACCCGGTCATGGTCGAGGGGGCGCTCTATGGGCTTGAGGTCAGACCTTCGCGCAATGCCCGTGAGTTCGAGGCAGCTGGCCTCCAGTCTGGTGATGTGATTCTGGAAGTTGAAGGGCGTCCGGTGGCTGAGATCAATGACTACCGCGAGATTCTTCAGGAGCTTTCAGGTGCCAGTAGCGTGTCCGTTTCGCTGGAGCGTGGTGGCGAGCCCATGAATATAACGATAACGATGGATTGATACAGAATGCTGAAGCTGTCCCCGTTTTGCCGTCATGCCTTGCCCCTGGCGCTGAGCCTGGTGCTGAGCACGCCCTTGCTGGCGCAATCTACCTCGGCCGATCCCAATGAAGAGCTGGTACTCAATCTACGGGATGCGGATATCAATGGGTTGATCGAGATCGTCAGCCAGGAAACCGGGGTGAACTTCATTGTCGACCCCCGCGTGCGCGGCCAGGTCAATGTGGTCTCCGGACAGCCGATCCGGCGTGGCGAGCTGTATGACCTGTTCCTCAGTGTGCTCAAGTCCTATGGTTTTGCTGCAGTCACCGGCGCCGAGGGTACGGTACGGATCATTCCCGAAGTGCAGGCCAAGGAGAACGAGATTGCCGGGCTTGAACCGGGAAGTCGTGGAGATGAGGTAATAACCCATGTCATCAGCGTCAAGCATATCAATGCCGGGCAACTGGTGCGGATTTTGCGCCCGTTGGTACCCAAGGGTGGGCACCTGGCGGCTGCAGCCGAGTCCAATACGCTGGTCATAGCCGATACTGCAGCCAATGTGCGACGGATCCAGGCGCTGATCGAGCGGATCGACCTGGAGTCAATGGAGGACTTCGAGCTGATCGCCTTGCGTCATGCATCGGCAATTGATGTCGTGCGTATGGTCCAGGGGCTGGAGGGCGCAGCTTCAGGTGAGGACTTCACCAAGCGTACCCGGGTCATTGCCGATGAGCGGACCAATACCGTGATTCTGCGTGGCGATCCCGAAGGTCGACGCGGGCTGCGGAGCATGATCATGGGGCTGGACGTACCCGGCGAAGATGCCGGGACCCAGGTGCACTATCTGCGTTACGCCAAGGCCGAGGAAGTTGCCGAAGTGCTGCGCGGAATTGCCGAAGGTCGCGAGTTGCCTGGCAGCTCCGGCCAAGCCGGAACCAGCGCGACTGCCACCGGGAGTGGTGGCTACAGTAGTAGTAATCTTGGGCGGGTGAGGATCCAGGCCCATGAAAGTACCAACTCGGTAGTGATCAACGGTCCGGCCGAGCTGAGCCGGGAAATGGCGATGATTATCCGGCAGCTGGATATCCGCCGGGCTCAGGTACTGGTCGAAGCGGTGATCGCTGAAGTCTCCTACGACCGCGCCAAGGAGCTGGGGGTGCAGTGGGGCTTTGGTAACGAGCGCAGTGGGGTAGGGGTGATCAACTTCAACCGCAATGACCGGGGCATCCTCAACTTTGCTGCTGGGCTCAACTCCTTCCTGGAGGGTGATGTATCGACGCCGCCGGCGTTGGGTAGTGGTGCCACCATTGGTGGGATCGGGCGGATCGGCAGCTCGCACATTGCCGTGCTGGTCAACGCCCTGCAGGGAGACAGCTCCAGCAATATCCTGTCGACCCCGAGTCTGCTGACTCTGGATAACGAAGAGGCGGAAATTGTTGTCGGTCAGAATGTGCCGTTCATCGTCGGCCGTTCAATCGAGAGTTCGGGCCAGGCCTTTGACACCATTCAGCGTGAGGATGTCGGGATCAAGTTGCGTATTCGCCCGCAGATCAACGAAGGCAACGCGGTACGTCTGGAAATCGAGCAGGAAGTGTCGCAGATCGCTCCGGGCGCCAGTGGCGCGGCTGATATCATCACCAACAAGCGAAGTCTGACCACCCATGTGATGGTCGACGACAATGAATTGATCGTGCTCGGCGGGCTGATTGACGACCAAATGGTTGAAACTCGCGACAAGGTGCCGGGGTTGGGCGATATCCCCGGACTGGGTCGATTGTTCCGGTATGACACCGCCAGCATGGAAAAGCGCAATCTGATGATTTTCCTGCGTCCGGTGATCGTGCGCGACCGTGCGGTGGCTGAAAGCCTGACCCACTCCAAGTACAGTTATATTCGTGACCAGCAGGTGCGTGAGCAGAGCCGTCGTGATCGCCTGATGCGCGATGTGGATCTGCCGATTCTACCGGACTGGGATTACCTGCTCAGCCTGCCGGCTCCGTTCGAGAATGCGATGCAGGGCGCTACCCCTGACCGTTCGCGGATTATCGCCCCGCCGACCAACAACTGAGGGGAGGTCGCGGATGAACGACAGTGAGATTGCTGATCTGGGGAATACCCCGGGCCATCAGGCGGAAACCGGTTACCGGTTCGCCCGCCGCTTCGGTGTTTTGCCCGGGCAATTACACGATGGCGAGCTGGAAGTGTATGTGCGTGCCGACTGTGACCCCCAGGCCTTGTTGGAACTGCGGCGCCGGGCCGGGCATCCGCTGCGCCCGACGGTGCTGGACGATGACAGTTTCGCTGCTCGCCTGCGCGAGCGCTACGAGCGTTCGGCCAACGATGCCATGCAGTTCGTCGAGGGGCTCAGTGATGATGCCGACCTGATGTCGGTCGCTCAGTCGCTGGCCGAGCCGGAAGATTTGCTTGAATCACAGGATGAGGCGCCGATCATCCGCCTGATCAACGCCTTACTGTCTGAAGCGGTTAAGGAAAATGCTTCGGATATCCATATCGAACCGTTCGAGAATCGTCTGTCGATTCGTTTGCGGGTCGACGGCGTGCTGCGCGAGGTACTGGAGCCGCCCAGGGCTCTGGCTCCGGTGATCGTGTCGCGGATCAAGGTTATGGCCAAGCTGGATATCGCCGAGAAACGCCTGCCGCAGGACGGCCGGATTGGCTTGCGGCTGGTCGGTCGAGCGGTTGATGTCCGGGTGTCTACTTTGCCATCTGGGCATGGCGAACGGGTGGTGCTGCGTCTGCTCGACAAGCAGGCCGGACGCCTGGAATTGCGTCAGTTGGGCATGTGCGACGAGCATTATCAGGCCATGGAGCGGGTTATTGGGCGGCCACACGGCATCGTGCTGGTCACTGGGCCGACTGGCTCGGGCAAGACCACTACCCTGTACTCGGCGCTGATGCGGCTCAATGATCGCAGCCGCAATATCCTCACCGTCGAGGACCCGATTGAATACTATCTGGATGGCATCGGCCAGACCCAGATCAACACCAAGGTCGACATGACCTTTGCCCGCGGGCTGCGGGCAATCCTGCGTCAGGACCCGGACGTGGTGATGGTCGGTGAGATCCGTGACGTGGAAACCGTGCAGATAGCTATCCAGGCCAGTTTGACCGGTCACCTGGTGTTCTCCACCCTGCATACCAATACCGCCATCGGTGCCATTACCCGCTTGCGTGATATGGGGATCGAGCCTTTCCTGTTGTCTTCGACCCTCAACGGCGTGCTGGCTCAGCGTCTGGTGCGGACCCTGTGTCCGGCCTGCCGCAAGCCTCATCAGGCCAGTGCCAGCGAATGCCGGTTGATGGGAGTCGACCCCGAGCAGCCCCCCACCCTCTATAGCGCTGCTGGCTGTGAAGAGTGCAATCACAGCGGTTATCGCGGGCGTACCGGGATCTATGAGCTGATTGAGATTGATGACACCCTGCGTGGTCTGATTCATGACGGTGCTAGTGAACAGGCCATGGTTCGGCATGCCCGGCTGGCGCAAATGGGAATCCGTCAGGATGGCCTGCGCCGGGTGCTGGCTGGCGAGACCACGCTGGAGGAAGTCCTCCGCGTGACCCGGGAGGACTGACCGTGCCGGCCTTCGAATATACCGCGCTGGACGCTGCCGGCCGAGTTCGCAAGGGCGTCGAGGAGGGCGACTCCTCGCGTCAGGTGCGGGCCCGTCTGCGTGAGCAGGGGTTAATGCCGACCACCGTCAGTCAGGTGGCTGAGCGCAGCAATTTGCTACGCATGCCGGTGTTTCAGGCCCGGGTCAAACCACTGGAGCTGGCCCTGGCTACCCGGCAGATGGCGACCCTGGCACGTGCCGGCATGCCAATTGAGGAGGTCTTGGGCACGGTGGCTCGGCAGAGCGAGTCGGCCAAGGTTAAGACCACTCTGGCGGCTGTGCGCACCCGGGTTATGGAGGGATTGCCGCTGGCCCATGCCATGGGTGAGTTCCCTTCGGTGTTTCCGCCAATCTATCGCACGACCATTGCCGCCGGGGAGCAGGCCGGGCGGCTGGATCTGGTGCTTGAGCGGCTGGCCGACAATGTCGAGGCGCAAAACGCCATGCGCCAGAAGATCCAGTTGGCGATGTTCTATCCGGCGATCCTGACCGTGGTCGCTCTGTTGGTTACCGTGGCGCTGTTGACCTATGTCGTGCCGGAGGTAGTCCAGGTCTTTGCCGGTATGAATCAGGAGTTGCCGCTGCTGACCCGTTCATTGATCGCCACCAGTGATGCCCTGCGACAATGGGGCTGGTTGATGCTGCTGGTGCTGATTGGTGGTCTGCTACTGGGGCGTGAACTGCTCAAACGTCCGGCCTTGCGTTATCGCTGGGATAGCGGTCTGTTGCGCATGCCTCTGTTGGGGCGACTGACCCGAGGGCTCAATACCGCCCGTTTCGCTCGCACCCTCAACATTCTGGCTGGTAGTGGTGTGCCATTGCTTGAAGCGCTCAATATGAGTGCCAGCGTGATAACCAACGTGCCCATGCGCGAAGCCGTAGGAGATGCCGCGCAACGGGTACGTGAGGGCGCGGGTATAGGCCATTCCCTCGAGCGCAGCGGCTATTTCCCGCCCATGACGCTGAGCCTGATCAAAAGTGGTGAAAGCAGCGGTACCCTTGATCAGATGCTTGAGCGGGCTGCCGAAACCCAGGAGCGTGAACTGGAAGCGCGGATCGCCATGGTCATGGGGGTATTCGAGCCGCTGCTGATTCTGGCTATGGGAGGCATTGTACTGATTATTGTGCTGGCCATTCTGTTGCCGATCTTTGAACTCAATCAACTGGTGAATTGAACATGTGCAAACCTGTAACCGTTAATGCGCGCCGGCAATCCGGCTTCACTCTGATCGAGGTTATGGTGGTCGTGGTGATTCTCGGAATTCTGGCTGCGGTGGTGGTGCCCCGGGTCATGGATCGACCGGATCAGGCCAGGGTTACCAAGGTTCAGAACGATATCCGTGCGCTGGAAAGTGCCTTGAATTTGTACCGCTTGGACAACTTCAACTACCCAACCAGCGAACAGGGCCTGCGGGCTCTGGTGGTTCAGCCAACTGGTCCGGATGCTCCGCGTAACTGGCGTTCGGGCGGCTATATTGACCGCTTGCAGAAGGATCCGTGGGGTAATGATTACCAGTACCTGCGTCCGGGGCGTGACGGTCGGGAATACGACCTGTTCAGTTTCGGCGCCGATGGCCGGGCCGGCGGTGAGGGCAACAACGCCGACATCGGCAACTGGAATCTGGATCAGTCCCCTGGCCGTTGATGATGCGCCTGCTGCGGGTTGAGTGCCAGGGCCAGAGGGGCTTCACCCTGTTGGAGCTGCTAGTGGTACTGGTCCTGATCGGAATCGTTGCCAGCCTGGCAACCCTGTCGCTGGGCAATGGTGCCGAGCGCTTGCTGCGCAGCGAAAGCGAACGCCTGGCGGGTGTGCTGCGGCTGGCCCGTGATGAACTGTTGATTACCGGGGGGGCAGACCGGGCATTGGGCCTGCGACGCGACGCCTACAGCCTGCTGGAACTGGTGATTCTCGATGATGCCAGCCGTGAATGGCAGCCCTTGCTGGATCCCCAGCTGGGGCCGCGTCAGCTCGAAGAAGGACTGCTTGAAATCAGTTTCCAGCAGAACGGCAATCGCCGACCGCTGCCGCAGACCGGGGGCTGGGAGCCGCATGTGTACTTGAGCAACACCGGTGAAATGACTCCAGGGCTGATTATTTTGCGCGTGCCCCGGCAGAACCTGGAACGGCATATCGAGATTGGCCTGGAAGGGCGGGTGGAGGTGCTTGATGCGCAGCCCCGTTGAGCGCGGTTTTACCTTGCTGGAGGTGCTGGTGGCCCTGACTGTGCTTGGAGTGGCCCTGGCTGCGCTGGTCAAGGGCGGAGCCGATCATGCCCGCAACACCGCCTATTTGCAGGAACGGACCCTGGCCCATTGGGCCGGGCAGAACTTGTTGGCCGAGTACGAAACCGGCATGCGTCCGGCCCAGACTGGCAACCGTACCGGTGAAACCAGCATGGGGCCTTACCGGTTCGGCTATCGGGTGGAAATGAGCGATTACAGCCCGCAGAGTCCGTTCCCGTTACCAGCGGTGCGGCGGGTTGATATTCGCCTGTGGCTGGCCGAGCGTGGCGAGGCTGAGCAACGGGCCATGGTCACCGGGTTCGTATTGCCATGATGGGGCGACGTCCTGCTCAGCGCGGCTTCACTTTACTGGAAATGCTGATCGCCCTGGCGGTATTTGCGGTCATGAGCATGGTGGCCTATCAGGGCTTGCGGGCGGTATTGGATGCCGACCGGATCAGCCGGGAGCAGGCTCAGCGGCTGGCCGATCTGCAGGTGACCCTGAGTGTGCTGGAGCGGGATCTGGCCCAGGTAGTTGATGTGGTGGTGCGAGACGAGTTTGGCGACCGGCTGCCGCCTTTGCGCTTGCGCCCCGGCGGGGAGGCGGTACGGTTGGAGCTGGTCAGGGCCGGTGCTGGTGGCGAGCAGCGTCTGCGGCGTACTGCCTGGCGTCTGACCGAGCGCGGGCTGGAACGCGAACTGTGGCCTGGCGTCGATGTGGTGGACCGGGACAGCATGAGGGTACGGCCCTTTGCCAACCTGGTCGGTGAGCAGCAGCGCCTGGGCGTGGACAGTGGCTTTGCCTTCGTGGTGCGAACTGCAAGTGGATTGGAGCGGGTGGATGCCTGGCCGCCGCTGGATGGGGACCCGGCGGCGACCCAGTTACCGTTGGCCGTGGAGCTGGTGCTGGATGTGCCTGGGGTAGGCGAGATTCGCCGTTTGATGGCGGTGGGGCAATGAGGCAGACCCAGCGGGGCGTAGCGCTGGTCACCGCGCTGTTAGTGGTGGCTCTGGCAGTCGTGGCAGCGACTGCCATGGCCTTGCGCGGCCAGGCTGATATTCGCCGGACCAGCGCAGTGTTCGAACGCGATTTGGCGCGTCAGATCGCGCTGGGCGCGGAAAAGATGGTGCTGCAGTATCTTGAGCGGGTCGATGGGCCTGATGATTTGCTCTGGGACACCTGCCGCTCGCCAGTGCTGCCGTTTCAGGTCGATCAGGTCCGGCTGCAGGCGACCCTGGACAACATGCAATGCCGTTACAACCTCAACGCTCTGGCCGGCGCTGACGAGGCTGAACTGGGCTACTTTGCTCGTCTGGTCGACCGGGTCGGTCAGGATGCGGGCGTATCGACCCCACCGGGCGCGCAGTTGGCGATGGCGGTGAACGACTGGATGAATGCGGAAACTGACGATCCCATCTATCGTCTGGCTGATCCGCCTCGGGCGTCTGGCAACAGGGCTTTTTTACTGGCTTCGGAACTGAACAGTGTAACCGGAATGACGGCCGAAGCCTGGCAGGCCATGGCCCCCTATCTGGCGGCATACCCTGGTACTGCCAGCCCGATTGATCTGGTACGCAGTCCGGAACTGCTACAGGAAGTGTTTAGTGGCCGGCCAGTGCCGGATCAGGCGCCTTGGTATGTGCGGCTGGAAGTGGTGGCGGAATTCGGCCAGCGGCGGTTTTACCAGTGCAGTCTTCTGGATGCGCCCAATGGCAGAGTGGTCCTCAGAGAACAAACGGCTTGTGAGCCCTGATAAAGAACGGATCAAGTTATGTTGATAGTGCTGTTAGCGCAAGCTTCTGCAGGTGAGTCAGCTCTTCTGCCCTGGTGGCGGCTTGAGCGTGATGGGCAACTGCTGGAGTATGGGGAGTCCAGCCTGCAGGTGCTGCGTGATCGTTTTCCGGGCGAGCGGCTGCGGGTGCTGGTGGCGCCGGCCATGGTCAGCCTTTACCGGGTTCAGGTGCCGGCCCGCAGGGCCTCGGTAGTACGTGCAGCGTTGCCGTTTGCCCTGGAGGATCAGCTCAGTCAGGAGCTTGATGAATTGCACATTGTGGCCGGCCCGCGTCGGGCTGACGGCAGCCTGGCAGCGGTGGTGGTTGAGCATCGGCTGATGGAGCAGTGGCAGGAACAACTGGCCGCAGCTGGTTGGCGTGCCGAACTGCTTCTGCCGCTGAGCGCGCTGTATGAACAGCGTGAACCCGAACAGGGTCTGGTCCTGATGCCGGTGGATTGGCCCGGTTTGCCGGAGGGGGTGCTGGTGCTCTCGGCTGACCAGGAGCCGGTGCTGGTTGAGTCGAGCCTGTTGGCGTTTTGGCTGCAGCGGCGGCTGGCGGACGTAGAGCCTGAACAGCGGCAACTACGCCTGTGCGGTCTGCAAGTCGAGATGCTGGGCACGCTTGATCCGCAGTGGACAGTACTGACAGAGCCGACGCCACTACCCGAGCGGCAGACTCTGCTGGCCCGGTGTCTGGGTCATCAGCAACCCTTCAACCTGCTCAATGGGCCTTATGCCGCCAGTATGGCTGCCCCGCCTTGGCGCAAGCTGCGTCCACCGCTGATCGCCGCCGCCGCAGTTGTGGTTTTGCTGGTCGTGCAGTTGGGGTTGGAGTGGTGGAGCCTGAGTCGTGAGCGTGAACGTCTGTGGCTGGAGGTAGACCGCCTGTTCAGTGCGACCCTGCCCAATACGCCGCAAAGTGATCCGGTGTTCCAGTTTCGCCAGGTGCTGGAGGGGCGCGGCGACGCTGCCAATGGTCAGGCCAGTCTGGGGCCGCTACTGCATGATGCGCTGACGGCGATCAGCAATGTCGGCAAGGCCCGGATCCGGCAGGTTCGCAGTAACGGCGAAGAGGTAGAGATCGAGTTGCAAGTGGCCTCCTTCGCCGAGCTTGAGTCGATCAGGGCCGAGCTGTCGGCCAATCCGCGGCTGCTTGAAAGCCTGCAAGGGGCCGATTCTGGCAGCGAAGGTGTGACCGCGCGGTTGCGGATTCAAAGGAGAGCATCATGAGGGCCTGGTGGGAAAGTCTGGCCCAGCGCGAGCGCCGAGTCTTGAGTGTGGGGCTGGCAGTGCTGGTTGTGGTGTTGTTCTGGATCATGATCTGGGAGCCGCTGGCCAATCAACGCAGCAGCCTGCGTAATGAGGTCAGTCGCCTGTCGTCCGAACTGGCCTGGATGCAGCAGGTGGCTGATCAGGTGCGGCGTCAGGCCGCGGTCCAGCGTTCACAGGGTGAAACCGGACGCAGTAATGGTTCGGTTCTGACGCTGGTCGAGGTGTCGGCCAATGCTGCTGGTGTCAAACCGGCATTAGAGCGCCTGCAGCCGGAAGGGCAGGGGGCACGGCTGTGGCTGGAAGGTGTTGGTTTTGATGCCTTGCTGGTGTGGTTGGCCGAGTTGGAACAGCGTCACGGCTTGTTGGTGAGTCAGTTGGCGGTGGATGTCGGTGACGAACCGGGCCGAGTTTCGGCGCGGATTTTGTTGGAGCCCCGCTGATGCTGCGACGATTTAATCTCAAGGGTATGCTGGCGCTTGCGTTGCTGGTTTATCTGTTGACGCTTGCCTGGCATTTGCCCGCGTCGTTCGTCTGGCATCGGCTATCGGCCCAGTTGCCGGTGCCTGTCGAGTTGCAGGGACTGGCCGGCACGCTGTGGTCCGGGCAGGTGGCCCGGATCACTGTAGATGGTATCGACCAGGGCGGGTTGCGCTGGCAATGGCGCCCGAGCGCCCTGATGCGTGGCCAGGTGCAACTGGATCTGGAGTGGCTGCCTCGCAATAGCCGGGTACAGGCTCAGCTCAAGGCAGGCATCGGCGTTGTGCGTCTGGAGCAGGTCAATGGTCGACTCGATGCTGCCAGCATGGCGATGGTCAACAAGGCGCCATTCCTGCTGGGGGGAACCTGGCTGTTGGATGTACCTGTGCTTGAATTGCGCGATTTCGAATTTGTCAGTGCTGCTCATGGGCGTCTGGTCTGGCAGGAAGCGGCAGCAGGTCTGCCGCAAACTTTGGCCCTGGGGCATCTGAAAGCCGAGCTGGATAGTCGCGACGGGTGGCTGACCATGGCCTTGCAGGATCAAGGCGAGGGGCCTCTCGGGTTGCAGGGGGATGCTCGCTGGCGCCCAGGCCAGGCGCTGCAGCTCAATACCAGGATACAGGCCCGTGAGGTCGCTGACCCCAGCCTGGCTGGCGCGGTGGCGCTGCTCGGGCGGCCTGACAGACAGGGCTGGGTGCGTTGGCGTGCCCAGCTTCAGTAGCAAGAGGAGATAACCATGCGATGGTTGGTACTGCTGGCGGCGCTGGCAACCTTAGGCGGTTGTGCTTCGATGGGCCAGATAGATGGGCAGCGCACTGCAGCGATCAATGATGCCAGGGCCAAGCTGGGATTCAGCGGTTGCGACATGACTCTGGTTGAGGAAATTCGGCGTCTGAAAGAACCAGGGCTGGAGCTGGAGGCGGGTTATCAGTGCCTGCAGCAGGGTGAGCTGGCTGAAGTTGAACGGCTGCTGGGCGACTATCGCCAGCGTCATGTGTCGCCGCCGTATCCGGATTATGCCGATTATCTGTTGGGTCTGAGTGCGCTGCTGCGCTTCGAGATGCTGGGCGAAGAAGACCCTGAGCGTCTGCAGTTGGGGCGTGAAGTACACCGGCAACTGGCCGGCTTTGTGCGGGCTTATCCGCAATCGAGCTATCGCGAAGGGGTAGGTCAGAGCCTTAAGGCGGTGCTCGACGGGATGGCGAGAACCGAATATCGCCTGGCCCAGGAGGCTCTGGCGCAGGGAGATAATGACGCTGCGGCTGCGCGCTTGCGCTATGTGGTTCAACAGTATCCACGCAGCGCTGCGGCAGGTGATGCGGCCTCGTTGCTGGAGCGCCATGATGCACTTTGATGGGGCTAGCTAGTGACCTGCGGCCAAGCGGTTGTGCACAGTCACGGAGCAAGCTTGTCACTTTGCTGTCACAACTGCGCGTAACTTGCTGAAAGTAGAGTGTATTTGCGCAAGATATTGATTTTTAAAGATAAAATTAATTGATCAGTTTTTGATCATTCTGAACCCGTCCAGCGTGTTTCAGGCGCTGAACGGGTTTTTTATCAGGCTACCCACAGTTTTATCCACAGATATTGTGGATAGTTCCCATTGCCTCTCGGGTTATACGCCCTGGGGGATGTCTTCACCACCCAGCGCATTGCTCAGGGCTGGGATTAGGCTCGACAGAGTCATGGCCATCAGGGTAAAGCTGGCGTCAAGTTGTCCGGCCATATCGTCGCCACCTTGCTCGTCGGCTTCCTCGCGCAGCAGATCCTCGAACTTCAGGCGCTTGATGGTCAGCTTGTCATCCAGGCTCAGGGACAGCTTGTCACGCCAATGCAGGCCAAGCTGGCTGACCTGCTTGCCAGCGCTCAGGTGTTGCTGGATTTCATCGCTGCCCAGATCCTGACGCTTGCAACGGATAACACCACCGTCCTCGGAGGTATCGCGCAATTCGCACTCATCGCTGATCACAAAGCCCTCCGGGGCTTCGCCGCTGCGTACCCAGTCGGTCATGCAGGCGGCTGGAGCCATTTTCACGTTGAGTGGCCGTACCGGCAGGCTACCAGTGCCTTCACGCAGCAGGTTAAGCAGGTCTTCGGCGCGCTTGTTGCTGGAGGTATCGACGGCGATCCAGCCTTCGGCAGGCGCAATACAGGCCAGGGTTGTCTGGGTCCGGGTAAAGGCGCGCGGCAGCAGGGACATGATGATGTCGTCCTTGAGAGTGTCACGCTCCTTCTTGTAGACCTTGCGTCCGTCACGAGCTTCGATCTCTTCGACTTTCTCAGCCAGCGCGTCCTTGATTACGCTGGAGGGCAGCATGCGCTCTTCCTTGCGCAGCGCGACCAGCCAATAACCCTGAGCCACTTGCAGCAGGTTTTCCGAGTGTCGACCGAACGGGGTGGTCCAGCCCAGGGTATGGGTCTCCTGGCTGGCACAGGGGCGAGCCGGACGTTGTTCCAGAGCCTTGAGCAGCTCGGCTTCGGTGAAGGGGACGGATTGACTGAAACGATAGAGGAGGAGATTACGAAACCACATGGTGCTGTCCTTGATGAATGATGCATGGGCGCAGGGCGCCCAGGGCCGCCCATATTGCCTGAGAGGTCCGCTGGCGACCAGTCTTCCCGGGGCTTTGAATAAGGTATTGATAATGAGTGAAATTTTTTTTGAAAAAGGTATTGCCAGGTTGGGAAAAGGTGCCTAGAATGCGCACCACTTCGAGAGCAAATGGGTGGTTAGCTCAGCTGGGAGAGCATCTGCCTTACAAGCAGAGGGTCGGCGGTTCGATCCCGTCACCACCCACCACTCGAGAAGTTACGCGCAGCGGTAGTTCAGTCGGTTAGAATACCGGCCTGTCACGCCGGGGGTCGCGGGTTCGAGTCCCGTCCGCTGCGCCATTTCCTTCCTGTTTTCCTTCCCCTAGTGACACTGTTATCGATTTCCAAGATTGCCTGACTGGCCGGTAGCCTGTCCGGGCAAGCCCTGTTAAGCTTCCTGCTTCCATAGTGCCCGTCACGGGCTTGTTACTTGAGGTAAGCATGAAGCGAAATCTGCTGGCAGCCAGCGTAGCCATTAGCATTCTCACCCTGGTCGGTTGCGGTGAAAAAGAGCCTGAGCTCAATACCCCGATCCAGCAGGCATCCTACGGTATTGGTCTGAACATGGGCGAAAGCCTGTTGCAGGATGGGCTCGATGATATCGATCCCAAGGCCCTGGCCCTCGGCATGCAGGATGCGCTGGCGCGCGAAACCCCGCGTCTGGATGACGAAGAGTTGATGAAAGCCTTCTCCGAGCTGCAAAAGCGTGCTGAAGACCGGGCGCGCAAGCTGGCCAGCGATACTCTGGAAGCGAATGAAAAATACCTGACCGAGAACGGCCAGCGCGATGGCGTGACTACCACTGCGTCGGGTTTGCAGTACGAAGTGCTTGAGTCCGGCGATGGCGAGGGTGCCAAGCCGACTGAGACGGATGTGGTTACCGTGCATTATGAAGGTCGACTGGTCGATGGCACTGTGTTCGACAGTTCCATTCGCCGTGGCGAGCCGACTCAGCTTCCGGTCAACGGTGTCATTCCGGGTTGGGTCGAGGCGCTTCAACTAATGGAAGTGGGCGACAAGTGGAAGGTGACCATTCCCAGTGAGCTGGCCTATGGTGACCGCAGCCCGAGCCCGGTGATTCCGCCGAACTCGGTACTGGTATTTGATATGGAGCTGATCAGTATCGACTCGCTCGAAAATTGAGCCGAGTCGGTAACGGATCGCGAGGCCGGGCCAGAGCGCCCGGACCTCACAGTGTTACCGTTATGCACATTTGCAGGTAACACACAAGACTTGATTTCCCTTCCTGATTCATGTTTTCCCCTTTCGCATAACTCCATGATTTTAATCATATTTTTTGTTGATTAAAAAATGTCCATTCTGTCCTGAGGGCCGTTTAAACAGGCGTTTGCGCGACTTGCTCAAGCCTTGTTCACAGACTTATCCACAGCATCTGTGGGTAACCATGATCAAGGGCTCAGAGGCCCTCGAATGGTTGTAGCAAATGGGGCAGGGTGCCGTCTTCAACCAGACTGTCGATGGCTTCAGCCACCTGGCGGGACCAGTTCGGATCCGGGTAGCTTACGACGCACTGCAGGGCAAAATGCTCAACTACCCAATCATTCAGGCGCAGGTTGTCCAGCCCTTGTTGGGCAATGGCATATTGGGCCGAGCGGCGAAACTCGATGGTTGCATCCAAGCGGCCATGCAGCAGCATGTTGAGTCGGGTCGGCAGGTTTCGGGCGTCATGTCGGATCACCTGCCCGGAATTGAACGCGTTGGTCAGTTCCGGGGCGTAGTAATAACCCAAGGTGGTGCCGACAATGGCGCCAGACAACGAGCCCAGGTCATGAATCGGGGCTTGATCGAGCCGGTTGATTATGATGTCGGCATCTTCATAGATTACCCGGCTCCACTGGTAGCGATCAGGCTGCTCAATCCAGTTTGGTATGGTGTTGCAGATGACGTTGATGTGGTGGCTGGCCAAGGCGTCGTCAATGCGGTTGTTGGGGACTGGAATGAAGCGCACAGATCGGCCCAGACGCTCGGCGACGGCGTGTCCCAGGGTTAGGGTGATGCTGGGGCCGAGCTGATGGTTTTCGACTACCACATAGGGCGCGGGGTCGTTGGGGGCATAGCCCCATTTCAATGGCGAGCCAAGGCCGGTGAGCGGCCAGATGACCAGGCTGGTACTGATGAGGGGTATCAGCGCTCTTCTCACATTGCGACCTTTTTCGCGAAGAAGTTCGCTCATACTAAATGAGTTGTTGGGTTTTTTGAACGGATGAGTCCGGTTTTTAAAGCGCGCTTGTGTGGACCAGGCTTAGTGGTCGTAATATAACGCTCGGAGTCGCGCGACTGGATAGCTTTTGTGCCAGCGC
This sequence comes from Halopseudomonas phragmitis, assembly GCF_002056295.1. Taxonomy (NCBI): domain Bacteria; kingdom Pseudomonadati; phylum Pseudomonadota; class Gammaproteobacteria; order Pseudomonadales; family Pseudomonadaceae; genus Halopseudomonas; species Halopseudomonas phragmitis. The sequence continues at coordinate 2,209,386 of NZ_CP020100.1, forward strand.
CAGGTCGCTCAGCTCAGGCTCGGCCTCCGGGCGACCAAGCCAATAACCCTGTACCCAGTCCACACCCATGCTGCTGAGGGTTTCCAGTTCTTCGCGCTGTTCTATACCTTCAGCAATGATATGGGCCTGAGAAGCGCGTGCTATGTTCAGCATGGAGCCAACAAACTCTTTCTTGAGTGGGTCGCGGTGAATGCCATCGATGAAGTGCCGGTCGATCTTGACGAACTCTGGGCGCAACTCCGACCACAGCCGTAGGCTCGAATAGCCGGCGCCCAGGTCGTCCAGGGCGATGGTGAATCCCATGTCGCGGTAATGATGCAGGGCGATGTGCAGCAGGTTGTAGTCTTCGACCGGGGCCTGTTCGGTCAGTTCGATGACCACGCGCTTGGGGTCAAGCCTGGCGGTCTTCAGCATTTGTAGGGTGCGGCCTGGGGAGTGGCTTTGCTCCAGCAGGCTTTCGGGAGAGACATTGAGGAACAGGCGTCCAGGCAGGCATAAGCTGCTGAAACGCTTGACGGCTTGTTGCCGGCAGAGCATCTCTAGTTCGGTCAGCAGACCGGTGCGGCGGGCGGCGGCGAACAGAATCAGTGGTGAGTGCAAAGGGCTGTTCGAGGGGCCGCGACTCAGCGCCTCGTAGCCGACAATCCGCTTTTCCAGAGTTGAAACTATAGGTTGAAACAGGGTGTTCACCGCCTGGTGGCGGAGGATGGTGCGTAACGCTTGGCGCTGTTCGGAAAGAGTCATAGCGGAGCCGGGCTGGTAAATCGGAAATCAGCCAGGTTGTCCTCTGCTGGTTACATCACGGACAACCGATCTGGTTCCGTGAGTGTGACCAGCAGCGATGACATTAAGATGACATGATAAGGCTCAGCTGGCTTTGGCTACCTGTTGCTCCAGCTCCAGCAGATCGATCAGGATTTTTCCAGTCTCGGCCAGGAAGGGGTCGTGCTCAGACTCCTGCTCCTCATGACCGGCAGCCAGTTCGCCTTCGAGTGGATCATCCTTTTCCAGTTCGGTGAGCAGAGTTTCACCTAGGGCCTGGCGGCGCTGATTCTCCAGAGCTAATAAGCGCTCCTCGAACTCCTTCTGCTGCTGGCGGCGCTTGGCTTCGTTAAGCGGCAACTGCTCGCGGGCCTGCACTTCACGGTTCAGTTCGATGCGAGCCATGGTGTAGGTGAAGTCCGGATCATTGGCTGCGCGTTGCAGATGACGCTCGGTCAGAGTGCCGAGCAGCGGCGCGAGCTGGCGGTCACTGCGGTATTTGGCCGGGGCGATGGTGTCCCAGGGCAGCGCGCGCGGCAGGCTGCTTTCACCAATGTCGGTGGTTTCAAGCAGAGACGGATAGCTGATGTCGGGAATCACGCCGCGGTGCTGGGTGCTTTGCCCCGATACGCGGTAGAACTTGGCTAGCGTCAGCTTCAGCTCACCATGATTGAGCGGCTGGATTGACTGTACAGTGCCCTTGCCAAAAGTCGGTTCGCCGATGATCAGCGCCCGACCGTAATCCTGCATGGCACCGGCAAAGATTTCCGAGGCCGAGGCGGACAGCCGGTTGACCATGACCGCCAACGGACCACCATAACTGATGCCGGTATCAGGATCGTCGAGAATCTGCACCTGGCCTTGGCTATCACGCACCAGAACGGTCGGGCCGCGATCGATGAACAGGCCAGTCAGTTCGGTGGCTTCCTGCAGCGAGCCGCCGCCATTGTTACGCAGGTCCAGGACGATGCCGTCGACTTTCTGGGTCTGCAACTCGCTCAGCAACTGGCGTACGTCGCGGGTGGTGCTACGGTAATCCGGGTCGCCGCGGCGGTAAGCCTTGAAGTCGATGTAGAAGCCGGGCACCTCAATGACGCCGATGCGATAATCGCGCCCTTGTTGGGTGAAATCCAGAACTCTGGACTTGGCCGCCTGGTCTTCAAGCTTGACAGCCTCGCGCACCAGAACCACTTCGCGGCTGGTTAAATCGGTGGGCGGGTTGCTGGCCGGAATGACCTCCAGGCGCACGCTCGAGCCTTTGGGACCGCGAATCAGTTTGACCACCTCATCCAGGCGCCAGCCAACCACGTCGACGATTTCGCCAGTGCCCTGGCCGACACCGATAATACGATCAGCCGGGGCCAGTTGTTGGCTTTTCTCGGCCGGTCCGGCCGGAACCAGGCGTACGATCTTGGTAAATTCGTTATCGCTTTGCAGGACAGCGCCAATACCTTCGAGCGACAGGCTCATGTTGATATCGAAGTTTTCCGCATTCTCCGGTGACAGGTATTGAGTGTGCGGATCGTAGACCTGAGCCAGAGCGTTGATGTAGTTCTGGAAAATGTCTTCACTGCGGGTCTGGTTCAGGCGCAGGGCCTGGCCTTTGTAGCGTTTGTCGAGCAGTTCGGCGATGCCATCAAGGTCGCGGCCAGCCAGTTTCAGACGCAGTACTTCGTCCTTGAGTTGTTGGCGCCAGAGCTGCTTGAGCGCATTGTTGTCGGCTGGCCAGGCGGCTTCTTCACGGTCGACCAGAATGGTCTGGTCGCTGTTGAAGTCGAGCTTGTCAAGGCCTTCGCCCAGCAATGACTGAATGAAGTCGACCCGTTCCAGGGCGCGGGTCAACTGGCGCCGATGCATGTCGAAGCCGACACTCAGATCGCCGGCCAGGAGTAGGTCGTCAATGCGGTAACGGTAACCCTCGAAACCCTGGATATCGGCTGCGCTGAACAGGCTGCGTTGAGGGTCGAGATGACGCAGGTAAGTGTCGAAGATTTCACTGGACAGAGCATCATCCAGTCGAATCCGGTTGTAGTGATGCCGACGCAACAGTTCCACGGTATTGAGGCTGGCAATCATTTGCTCGCGCGTGGGCTGCAGGCTGTCGAGGTCCAGGGTGGTGCCCTGCGGGTCCGCTGCGTAACCGGTACCGCCGAAACTCAGTAGGGCGATAAGGCAGGTCGTGCGCAGGGTATTTAAGCCGTTCATCGAAGTATCACATCCGGACTGGGTGGGAGTATGCTCTTAGGCCTCATACGGGAGCATGGGTTCCCGTTACTGTAGACCCTTTAATTGCACTATGGAGGCAGCGTGAGAGGATTGCAAGCCGAGGGCGGGGCCCTGATTTGGCGTGAACAGCCCCATGTAGAGCTGGCCGAGGGCCAGGTGCGGGTGCGTGTTGCAGCGGCAGGATTAAATCGTGCCGACTTGTTACAGAAGGCGGGGATGTATCCGCCGCCGCCCGGTGTGACCCAGGTGCTGGGGCTGGAGTGTGCCGGAGAGGTGGTTGAAATCTGTGGTGCTGTGCGCTGGCAGGTCGGTGACAGGGTCTGTGCGCTGTTGGCGGGCGGTGGAATGGCCGAGGAAGTGGTGGTTGATGCCGGCCACCTGTTGCCAGTGCCCAAGGGTATGAGCTGGGCCGAGGCGGCGGCGATTCCCGAAGTGTTCAGTACCGCCTGGCTCAATGTGTTCGAATTGGCTGCGGCCAAGCCGGGTGAAAAAGTCCTGATTCATGCGGGTGCCAGCGGGGTGGGTACGGCGGCGATTCAGTTGTGCAAGGCGCTGGGCAATCCCTGTTGGGTCACGCTCGGTAGCCAGGGCAAGCTCGATGCCTGTCTGGCACTGGGAGCAACGGGTGGTCTGTTGCGCCAGGCCGGGATTGCCGGGCTGGCCAGCGAGGGGCCCTTCGATGTGGCTCTGGACCCGGTTGGGGCGACCTATGCGGCAGATCATCTGGACCTGTTGGGGGTGGATGCCCGCTGGGTGATTATCGGTCTGATGGGCGGACGTGAGGCGACACTGGATCTGGCCAAACTGCTGGTCAAGCGTATTCAGTTGATCGGTTCGACCTTGCGTACCCGCAATGCTGACTTCAAGGCTGGCCTGCTGGCGCGTATGGAGCAGCGCCTGTGGCCATTGTTCGCTAGCGGTGAGTTGAAACCGCTGGTGGCCAAGACCTTTGGCTTTGATCAGGCCGAGGAGGCTTTTGCTGAACTGGCGGCCGATCAGATTGTTGGCAAGGTTGTGCTGGTGCGCTGATTGTTGTCTACGACAGTGAAGCCTTAAGGAACCTCTGAAAAACTACCTGCGTTGGCAATACTGCGTTAAAAATGGCCTCAAGATGCTCATTTACAGCGCGTAAACTGCGCTCTTTCGGCCATTTTTGCCTTGTCTTGCCGGCCTCGCCTACGTTTTCAGAGGTTCCTTAAATCAGGGCTTCGCTGTTGAAAAACTCCCGCAAAGCGCGAACCAGATAGCCGGGGTCACGACTGCCGGCCAGTTCGCGGATCGAGTGCATGGCGAACGTCGGCGCGCCGACATCGACCGTGCGCACACCCAGACGGCTGGCAGTGATCGGGCCAATCGTGCTGCCACAACCCATATCACTACGCACCACGAAACTCTGTACCGGTACTCCGGCCTGGTGGCACAGGTGGCGGAAGAAGGCGGCTGTTTCGCTGTTGGTGGCATAGCGCTGGTTGCTGTTGACCTTGATCACCGGGCCGGCGTTGAGTTGTGGGCCGTGGTTGGCGTCGTGGCGGTCAGCGAAGTTGGGGTGTACCGCGTGGGCGTTGTCGGCTGATACCAGCAGTGAACGCTGAATGGCGCGAATGCGGCTCTCGGCTTCCGGCAACAGGCGGGCCAGCACGTCTTCCAGGAACGGACCGTCGGCGCCACAGGCCGAGCAGGAGCCGATCTCCTCGTGGTCGGTGCACACCAGCAGGCAGGCCTGACGCTTGTCGCTGTCGAGCAGGGCGCGCAGGCCGGCGTGGCAAGACAGCAGGTTGTCCAGGCGCGCGGCGGCGAAGAAGTCCTCGTCCAGCCCCAGGGTGCTGGCCGGCTGAGTGTCATAGAAGCTCAGTTCGTAGTCCAGAACCTGGTCAATTTCCAGGTTCGGGTGTTCTTGCTGCAACTGTGTAACCAGTAGTGCTCGCAGGTCGCGGCGTGGTTCCAGGCTGTGGGCCAGGACTGGCGGCAGGTGGGTCTGGGCATTGATGGCCAGGCCGTCATTGACGCCGCGGTTGAGGTGAATTGCCAGGCTCGGGATTACCGCGATGGGCCGCTTGAAGTCGATCAGACGGCTCTGCAACTGACCGCTGCAGTCGCGAAAGGTCACGCGGCCGGCCAGTGACAGGTCGCGGTCGAACCAGGGCGCGAGCAGGGCACCGCCATAAACTTCGACGCCCAGTTGCCAGAGCCCCTGCATGTCGATTTCCGGCTGCGGCTTGACCTTCAGGCACGGGCTGTCGGTGTGTGCGCCCACCATTCTCAAGCCGCGCTCAAGAGCGCCTGGCTCGCCAGTGCGAAAGGCGATCAGTGACGAGTCGTTGCGCCGTACCAGGTAGCTGCCATTGACCTTGAGCTGCCAGTCATCACGCTCATCGAGCAGCTCAAAGCCGGCGTCCAGCAAGCGCTGGCTGAGGCTCTGAGTGGCATGGAACGGCGTCGGGGACGCCTGGATGAAGTCGGCCAGATCCTGGTTCAGGGTGCTGTGGGGCATGGCATGTTCCTTGTTCAGAAAGGGGCTGGGCTGTCGAAAACCAGGTGTTCTTTGCTCTGCGGGTGGCGAATGCCGAGCCGGGCCGCGTGCAGCGCCAGGCGTGGGCAGGCGGCCAGGGCCTGGCTGTGGGCATAGAGCTGATCACCCAGCAGCGGATGCCCGATGGCCAGCATGTGTACGCGCAACTGGTGCGAGCGCCCGGTGATCGGGGTCAGTTCAACCCGACAATAGTTGCTGTGCCGTTCCAGTACCCGCCAGAATGTCTGGGCCGGCTTGCCCAGTTCATGATCGACGATATGACGGGGCTTGTTCGGTGGATCATAACGCAGCGGCAGGTCGATGTGGCCGCTGTCGCTGTCCGGCTGCCCCCAGCACAGGGCAATGTAGGTTTTCTCGGTTTCCCTGTCGTGGAACTGGCGAGACAGTTCGCGATGGCTGTCCGGGTCGCGGGCGATCACCAGCAGACCGGAGGTTTCCCAATCGAGCCGATGGACGATCCGGGCTTCGGGATAGCCGTTGTCCTGCAGACGGGTGATCAGGCAGTCTTTGTTGTCTTCAGCACGGCCGGGAACCGATAGCAGCAGGCTGGGCTTGTCGACGATCAGAAAACACGGATCCTCGTGCAGGATCCCGATATTGGTCAGCGGCATGCAAACTCTGAAGGCGCCGCCGTAGCGGCGCCTGTCATCAGGGGCGGTCGGGCAGGGTGATGTTCAGTTCGAGAATCGAGCAGTGGTCCTGATTATCCAGGGCCACATGTACTTGCTCGCGGTCGATCGGCACGTACTTGCTGATCACGTCGATGATTTCCTGTTGGAGCTGCGGCAGGTAATCAGGTTGAGTACGCTGGCCACGCTCATGGGCGACGATGATCTGCAGGCGCTCCTTGGCGACGGAGGCCGGCGTGGTGCTTTTCTTACGGTCGCGGAAATAATCGAAAATGCTCATTAACGGCCACCAAACAGGCGCTGCAGCAGGCCCTTCTTCTGCGCTTCGAGGAAACGATGCGGAACGTCTTTGCCGAGCAAGCGGTCGACAGCGTCGCTGTAGGCCTGGCCGGCATCGCTCTTGTCATCCATGATTACCGGGATACCCTGGTTCGAGGCCTTGAGTACGGCCTGGGATTCGGGGATTACCCCCAGCAGCGGAATCGACAGAATTTCTTCGACATCGCTGACAGAGAGCATTTCGCCGTTTTCCACCCGCTCCGGGTTGTAACGGGTCAACAGCAGATTTTCCTTGACCTTGCCGCCCTGTTCGGCCAGCCGTGATTTGCTGGCCAGCAGTCCGAGCATGCGATCGGAGTCGCGTACCGAGGAGACTTCCGGGTTGGTCACGACAATTGCCTCGTCGGCGAAGTACATGGCCAGGTGGGCACCTTTCTCGATGCCGGCCGGGGAGTCACAGACGATGAAATCGAAGGTTTCTTTCAGTTCGTTGAGAACCTTTTCAACGCCTTCCTCGGTCAGGGCATCCTTGTCGCGGGTCTGGGACGCCGGCAGGATGTAGAGGTTGTCGGCGCGCTTGTCCTTGATCAGGGTCTGATTAAGGTTGGAGTCGCCGTTGATCAGGTTGACGAAGTCATACACCACGCGACGTTCACAGCCCATGATCAGGTCCAGATTGCGCAGGCCAACGTCGAAGTCGACGATCACTGTTTTATAGCCGCGCAGGGCGAGTCCGGTACCGATGGCGGCGCTGGTCGTAGTCTTGCCAACACCGCCTTTGCCTGAGGTAACGACTAGAATCTTTGCCAAGATGACCTTCCTGTCGATATATGTGAGGTTGCTCTGGTACCGGCGTTACAGCGCTCTGCGCCGGTCGGTTCGAATTGGTTTGGGTGGCCCGGGTACTGGCTTCAGGCCAGATATGGCGGGCACTCCCGGATGGCGCACAGTATCTGTCAAAGACTCGTCATCTTCAAGTTGTCGCCGTCGAGGAATGTCTGAGTGGCCTGTTTCCAGAGGCTGTCCTTACGCAGATCCTCGGCTACCTTGTAGTGCCCGGCGATTGAGATCAGTTCAGCCTCAAGGCTCTGACACAGGATGCGGGCTTCGGTGTTGCCGCGCACGCCAGCCAGGGCCCGGCCACGCAGTGGGCCATAGACGTGGATATGACCATCGGCTAGCAGTTCTGCTCCGGCGCTGACTGGAGCCAGAACCACCAGATCGCCGCCACGGGCATAAACCTGCTGCCCGGAGCGGACCGGTTGAGTGATGATCCGGCCCTGGCTGGGCGGCGCCTCACTGGGGGCTGGGGCTGGAGACGGTTCGGCCGGCTTGGTCGGCTCACCGGCAAGTTCCTGGGGTTTGTCGCGGTTGCGTCCCGGCGGCATCAGTACTAGCCCTGCGTCCTGGGCCAGTGGTCGGCAGCTTTCGTTGCCGCGCAAACCAACTGGCAGCAGCCCATGCTCACGGCAGATACGCAGCAGGCTGGCCAGACTGCTTGGGTCTGGCTGGCCGTCTAGTTTGTCGAGACCGATGACCACAGGGGTGTCCTGAAAGAAGTTGGGAGCCTGCTCGACTTTTTCGGCCAGTTGCCGGGCAAAGCGTTCCGGCTCCTGGCGCACCAGCTCAAGTACGGTCATGGTCAGCATGCCGCCCTTGAGATGGAAGACGGGGTCGTTATCTAGCAGGTCAAGGGTGGTTTCAACGCTCATGTTGGTTCCAGGCTCAAGTGATGCGGACACTTATATAGGCTGGCTATGCTAATCGCAAGGGAACCTCTGAAAAACTACCTGCGTTGGCAATACTGCGTTAAAAACAGCCTCAAAATGCTCATTTACACCGCGTAAACTGCGCTTTTTCGGCTGTTTTTCCTTGTCTTGCCTGCCTCGCCTACGTTCTTCAGAGGTTCCCAAGAGTTGTTCGGTGCCTCTCACAGGGTAGAATGCGCCTTTTGCCGAATGGTTTGCCGAGAATGAGTCGTCCTGGTTTCAGTGCCCGCCTGGTACACCCCCGCTATTGGCCGCTGTGGTCGGGCTTGGGCGTGCTCTGGCTGATTACCCGTTTGCCATATCCGTTGTTGCTGCGGCTTGGCCGGGTGCTGGGTTGGGCAATGTACCACCTGATGCGGGAACGACGCAGCATTGCCCGGATCAACCTGCAGCTGTGCCTGCCTGGCTGGTCCGAGGCGCAGCGTGAGGCTCTGGTGCGTGAAAATTTTGCCAATTATGGCATCGCTCTGTTCGAAATGGCCATGGCCTGGTGGTGGCCACCCAAGCGCTTGGCCCGGTTGGCCCACATCGAAGGGCTGGAGCATCTGCAGCGGGCTGCCGCCGAGGGGCGGGGTGTGGTGCTCATGTCGCTGCATTTCACTACTCTGGAAATTGGTGCAGCGCTGCTGGGGCAGGCGGTGACCATTGATGGTATGTACCGTGAGCATGACAACGCCGCGTTCGATTTTGTGCAGCGGCGTGGCCGAGAGCGTCACAATGCCGATGCCAAGGCGGTTGAGCGCGAGGATGTGCGCTCGATGCTCAAGTCGCTGCGCGCCGGACGGGCAATCTGGTATGCCCCGGACCAGGATTATGGGCGCAAGGCCAGCATCTTTGTGCCGCTGTTTGGTGTGCCAGCGGCCACGGTGACTGCGACCAGCACCTTTGCTCGATTGGGTAAGGCACTGGTGGTGCCCTTTACCCAGGTCCGGCTGGATGATGGGAGTGGTTATCGACTGGTGGTGCACCCGCCGTTGGAGGGTTTTCCAACGGGTGATGATCATGTTGATGCTCTGCGTATCAACCAGTGGGTGGAGCAGGCGATACGCGAGCATCCTGAGCAGTACATGTGGGTGCACCGACGCTTCAAGACCCGGCCAGAGGGTGAGGCTCGGCCTTACCCGAAACGTCAACGCCGCAAGCGCAGAAACTGAGGATGGGCATGCACGGAAGTCTGAGCGAACAGGCCTGTACCGGACTGATTCTGTCCGGCGGCGGTGCTCGGGCGGCCTATCAGGCCGGGGTGCTCTCGGTGGTTGCCGGGCTGCTGCCCGATCATTCAAGGAATCCGTTCCCGGTGATCTGTGGCACGTCTGCCGGGGCGATTAATGCCTTGGCGCTGGCTACTCATGCCGATGATTTCAGTGCCGGGGTCGAGCGGATGCTGGAGGTGTGGTCTGAGTTCCGCTGCCATCAGGTCTATCGCACCGACTGGCTGTGCCTGCTGGTTCAGGCCTGGCGCTGGAGTCGGGCCAATTTGCTGGGCTGGGGTGGGCGCCAGCCGACTTCACTGCTGGACAACAGTCCATTGCGCGAGCTTCTGGCCAGCCGGCTGTCCTTTCACAAGATTGAACAGGCGCTGCAGAGTGGGTACTTGCGGGCCGTATCGGTCAGTGCCTTTGGATATCAGTCGTCGGAGTCGGTATGTTTTTATCAGGGCCATGAGCGCATTGTGCCCTGGAGCCGTCATCGTCGGGTTGGGGTGCAGACCCAGTTGGGCCTGGAGCATTTGATGGCTTCGGCAGCCATCCCTCTGGTGTTTCCGCCGGTGCTGATCAATCGCGAATGGTATGGCGACGGTGCGGTGCGTCAGCGGACGCCTGTCAGTCCGGCGCTGCACCTGGGAGCCAACCGGGTACTGATCATCGGGGTGTCGGACAACCTGAGTCAGCGCGAGGCGGCTGGTGGTCGGCGTGGTCCGCGCTTGCGTACAGCGCTGCCGCCGACGCTGGCACAGATTGGTGGACACCTGCTCAACAGCACCTTCGTTGACCACTTGGAGGCCGATGTCGAGTTGCTCGAACGGCTCAATCGGTTGTCAGGCTATCTGCCGCTGGCGGCCCGCCAGCATGGCAAGGGTGTGCGCCCGGTGGAAGTGCAGATCATCTCGCCCAGCGAGCCGCTGGATGTGATTGCCAGCCGCCATCGTAAGGCGCTGCCGGCAGGGCTGCGGGCCTTCATGCGCGGCAGTGGTGCAACCCGGGCTTCGGGTGGCAGTGCCTTGAGTTACCTGTTGTTCGAGGCTGAGTATTGCCAGGAGCTGATTGAGCTGGGGCGCAAGGATGCCTTAGCCCAGCGTGAAGCCTTGCAGAGGTTTCTCGGACTATATTGCCCTTTGTAGGGCTGGTGGGAACGGGGCTCCCACCAGCCCAGAGAGCTACCCGGCAAGCAGAATGCGAATGGCGTCCAGCCGCACCTTGGCCTGGCGCAGGGTTTGCTCGCCAACCTGTTTCTGTTGCTCCAGAGCCTGGATTTCCGCCGGTTTGACCAGTGGGTTGACCGCTGCCAGAGCCTTCAGACGCTCGATTTCCTCATCCATCTGCTGGCTGTATTGGTTCGCCGCGCTGTCGACCAACTCATAGTGCTGCAGATCGGCCAATGCCTCGGCGCGGTCAAGCAGGCGCTCGACCACCTCTCGCTGGCTTTTGGCAACCTTGCTGGCCAGGTGCTTGGGCAGTTGTTCAAGTTGCGCATCGAGGGTGTCGAAGCTGACCTTGGCGGCCAGATCGTGACCGTTGCTATCGAGCAGGCAACGGACCGGTGTGGGCGGCAGGAAACGGTGTAGTTGCAGATGCCTTGGGGCAATGGCCTCGCTGACGAACAGGCATTCGAGCAGCAGGGTTCCAGGTTTGAGCGCTTTGTTCTTGAGCAGGGCAACCGCGCTGTTGCCCATGCTGCCCGATAGCACCAGATCCATGCCTCCCTGGAGCATCGGATGCTCCCAGGTGATGAACTGCATGTCCTCGCGGGTCAGGGCAGTTTCGCGATCATAAGTGATGGTCACGCCTTCATCGTCACCCAGCGGGAATCCGGCGTCGAGCATGCGCTCGCCAGGGCGCAGGACCAGCGCATTGTCGGAATGGTCTTCGCTGTCGATACCGAACACATCGAACAGTCGTTCCATATAAATAGCCAATTGCGGGTCGTGGTCCTGCCGTTCGATCTGGGCAATCATGCGCTCGGCATCGCCATGGCCGCGTGAGTGGATTTCCAGCAGGCGGTCGCGACCGTCGTGCAGTTCCTGCTCCAAGGCCTGGCGGGCATCGCCAGCTTCCTGGATCAGGGCTTCCCAGTCACTGTCGTCCGGGTGATCCAGATGTGCGAGCAATCGGGTGCCGAACTGGTGTTGCAGGGTATTGCCAGTTGGGCAGGTGGCGAGGAAGGCATTCAGGGCCCGGTGATACCAGTCGAACAGGCGTTCCTGGGCCGTGCCTTCCAGGTAGGGGATATGCAGTTGAATTGTTTGGCGCTGGCCAATTCGGTCCAGGCGACCAATGCGCTGCTCCAGCAGGTCAGGGTGATTGGGCAGATCGAACATCACCAGGTGATGGGCGAACTGGAAGTTGCGGCCCTCACTGCCAATCTCTGAGCAGATCATCACCTGGGCACCAAACTCTTCGTCGGCAAAGAAGGCAGCCGCCCGGTCCCGCTCGACAATGCTCATGCCTTCGTGGAACACAGTGGCCGGGGTGCCGCTGCGCAGACGCAGGGCATCATCCAGATCCAGTGCCGTTTCAGCATGGGCGCAGATCACCAGTACTTTGCTGCGCTTGAGCATTTTTAAGGTGTCTATCAGCCACTCAACCCGGGGGTCGTCCTGCCACCAGGCAGCTTCCTCGGCGCTGGTTTGTCCTTGCAGGGCTGTTTCCGGATACAGCGCGGCACGGCCCTCAATATCGGTGTAGATGCCTGGGCACGGGAGCGGGTAGGGGTGCAGTTGCCGCTCAGGGAAACCGGCGATTGCCGCGCGGGTGTTGCGATACAGCACTCGACCGGTGCCATGACGGTCGAGCAACTGACGAATCAGGCTGTCGCGGGCGGCTTCGCCGGCCTCGCCTGGCTGTTCCAGGTTGGCCAGCAAGGCGCTGGCGCTGTCACCCAGCCAGTTGATCATGGTTTGTTGGTCGCTGGCGCTCAATGACTGGCCGTCGAGCAGGCGCTGGACTGCTTCGGCAACTGGGCGGTAGCCGGCACTTTCGGCGCGAAAGGCTTCCAGGTCATGGAACCGGTCCGGATCAAGCAGGCGCAGGCGGGCGAAGTGGCTGGCCTGGCCCAGTTGTTCTGGGGTTGCGGTCAGCAGCAGGACGCCGGGAATCAATCGGGCCAGGGTTTCCACCAGTTGGTATTCGGGGCTGGCCTGTTCTTCGTGCCAGACCAAGTGGTGGGCTTCATCGACCACCAGCAGGTCCCAGTCGCTGGCCAGCAGCCAGTCATGTATCTGGGGCCGTAGTTGCAACAGCTCCAGAGAGACCAGGGCCAGTTGCTCTTCTTCAAAGGGGTTGTCCTCGGCGCCCTGGCAGCGATCATCATTGAACAGGGCAAAGCGCAGGTTGAAGCGCCGACGCATTTCCACCAGCCATTGGTGCTGGAGGTTTTCCGGTACCAGAATCAGGATCCGCCGGGCGCGCCCGGTCTGCAGTTGACGGTGCAGTACCAGGCCGGCTTCGATGGTTTTGCCCAGGCCAACTTCATCGGCCAGCAGCACTCGCGGGGCAATCCGGTCTGCCACGTCGCGGGCAATATGAAGCTGGTGTGCGATCGGCTGGGTGCGAACCCCGGACAGGCCAAGCAGTGGTGAGCGTTGGGTCCGGCAGTAGTGACGCAGGCTTTCGTAGCGCAGACTGAACCAGGCCAGCGGATCGATCTGACTGGCGAACAGGCGATCGCTGGCCAGGCGGAACTGGATGAAGTTATCCAGCATGGTTTCGGCGAATTCGGTCTGGCTGCCATTGTCGCGCAGGCCGCTGTATACCAGCAGGCCGCTGTCTTCGCGGACATCGCTGACGGTCAGGGTCCAGCCCTCGTGGTGGCTGATCTGATCCCCTGGTGAAAAGCGCACGCGGGTCAGCGGTGCGTTGCGCAGTGCATAGTGACGGGTTTCGCCGCTGGCAGGAAACAGCAGTACTACCAAGCGTTCATCCTGTGACAAGACCGTGCCCAGCCCCAGTTCCGATTCACTGTCACTGACCCAGCGTTGCCCAGGAGTGAATACTGTCATGTGCTGCTCCTACCCGTCTGCAAAAAAGGGCGCTATGGTAACCGATAGGCCGAGCCTCACAAACCGCTGTCTGGCCTTGTTTTTAATAAGGTTGCCAAGGGCAGTGTGTTGTCCGGTTTTGTCGGTTGCGTCACAGGTTTGGGGATAAAGCTTGCGTGGTTGCTGTCGATAGATAGAAGAGTAGTTCAGTGCTGATGGTCGGCGGCACTTTATGTCGTTCTCGGAAATCCGTTCCGACCGTACGAGGTGAGCCATGCTGATTCCCGGGCTCCCGAACGTGGGAGCGCAACAAGACGTGATCAAGCCCAAGCGCCAGGTCCAGCCGACGGCGGAAACCGGGCCGACTCGCGAGGCCGTGGACGACAAATATCTGGAAAGGCGTCAACGCGATATTGGCCACTTGCCCGAGCGGCGCCGCAGCCGCCGGCGCAGGCTGGGAGAGGCTGATGCCGAGTCAGGCGCTGCGACGGTTGAGCCGGTTGAGTTGCCCAGCAAAGGCTTGTTGATTGACATCGAAGTCTGAGCCGGTGGTAGTCTGTAAGGGACAATTGCAGGTGACCTATCATGGATAAACCCCAGCAACCCGCCATCATTGATTTTGATGAAGCACGCCGCGAACGTATTCACGACATTCACGAGGCCAGGCTGCAGCAGGTGCGCTCGGCCTTTGAGCAAGCCTTCCCGCTCAAGAGCAAGCCCGCCAAGCCGGCTCGCGGCAAGAAGAAATCCCGCAAACGTTAGAAAAGTTCGCAAAATTGATCCGGGTCAATAACCCGGATTTTTTTTGTGGATATTCTGCAATCGTTGATGGACGCAAGGTGGGGAGAAGCCCATGTATATCGATGATGCAGTGATTGCCGGTGTGTTGACGGTTGGTTTGATGATCGCGTTCTTGGGAGGGGTCGGTTATTTCATCTGGTCCGATAGTCGCAAGGCCAAGAACAAGCGTTCCTGAGTAGGCCTCAATGGTTTTCAAGTGCATGGCTCGCAAGGCCTTTGGCGGTCACCTTCTGGGTTGACCGCCTTTTTTTTGTTGCTGGTGGTAGTGGGTGGGTGTGGCTGTGATACTGTATATAAATACAGTTATTGAGGTTTGCCATGACTTCTCAATACCAATCGGGGCGCGGTGCCCAGGCTAACCCGGTCAATCGTTTTGCCCCGCTGCACAGCGAATCTTGTGATGACGGCTGGTTCCAGGAGTTGCCTGAACGCTGCGTGACTGAGGTGCGCGAAGAACAGTCGCGGCACATCATCAGCCGTAACAACTCGCCGGACTTGCCATTTGATCGCTCGCTCAATCCATATCGAGGTTGTGAGCACGGTTGTATCTACTGTTACGCCCGACCAAGTCATGCCTATTGGGATCTGTCGCCGGGGCTTGATTTCGAGACCCGGTTGATTGCCCGCACCAATGCCGTTGACTTGCTGGAACAGGAGCTGTCACGGCCTGGCTACAGTTGTGCGCCAATCAATCTGGGAGCCAATACTGATCCTTATCAGCCAATCGAACGCAACTACCGCCTGACTCGAAGGTGTCTTGAGGTGTTGTTGCGCTATCGCCATCCGCTGACCCTGGTTACAAAAGGGGCTTTGGTGTTGCGTGATCTGGATCTGCTCGTGGCTCTGGCTGAGCGGCGTCTGGTCCGGGTGATGATCAGTCTGACTACCTTGGACGATGACCTGAAGCGCAGACTAGAGCCGCGCGCGGCTTCTCCAGCGGCGCGTCTGCGGGTAATTCGCGCGCTGCGTGAGCGGGGGGTCCCGGTTGGGGTGCTGTGCTCGCCGATGATTCCGCAGATCAATGATCATGAGTTGGAGCATCTGCTGGACGCGGCGGTGGCGGCTGGTGCCGACAGTGCCGGCTATATGCTGTTGCGTTTGCCGCGTGAGGTGGCAAGCCTGTTTCAGGACTGGCTAGAACAGCATTATCCGGGCAAGACCGAGCATGTACTGAGTCTGTTGCGCCAGTCGCGTGGTGGCCAACTTTATGATGCCAGCTTTGGTAAGCGCTTTCGCGGTGAGGGGCCGTTTGCCGAGTTGCTGGCCCAGCGCTTTCAGTTGGCCTGTCGGCGTCTGGGGCTGCAACGGGCGCAGGGTAGCAGCGAGCTGGATTGTTCGCAGTTTGCCCCGCCAGGTCGACAAATGGGGTTGTTTTGAATGTCAGTGACGGTAGCTAGGGTCTGAGCGCAGTAGAATAGTGGCATGACTACTTTATCCAAGCGTCCTCGCTGTCAGCGCTGCCAGCGCCCTCTTGATCACTGCCTGTGTCCCTGGATACCCGACCTGGAGTCTCGCACGCGAGTGCTGATTATCCAGCACCCGAGCGAACGCCAGCATGCGCTCAATACTGCACGCCTGCTGGCTCTGGGGCTGCGTCAGTGCCAATTGCTGGTGGTGGAGCGGTTGGATGATCAGCCCGAGTGGCAGGCCTGGCTACGTGACTCGAACTGGCGTACCGAACTGCTGTTCCCAGGGCCGGATGTGCCGCTGCTGAGTGCCGCGGTGGAAGATTCGCGCCCGCGACAATTGGTGTTGCTCGATGGCACTTGGCGCAAGGCCCGCAAGCTGCTGTATCTCAATCCGCTGCTGCAGGAGTTGCCAAGGGTGGCGCTGCCAGTTGCCGGCAAGAGCCGGTACCGGTTGCGCAAGGCGCCTTCGGCCGAATCCCTGGCAACCATTGAGGCTGGTGTTCTGGCCTTGAGCCTGATCGAACCGCAAACGGACTTCTCTCCCCTGCTAAAGCCCTTCGAGCGAATGATCGAGGGGCAGATTCAGGCCATGGGCCTGGATACCTATCATGCGCATCACCCCCATCAGTGACTGATGGGGGTGGCCCATTCGCCGCAGTGATGTTGCCCATCTTTGCTCATCAGCCGGGTTTTCAGTCGCTAGACTGAGGCCATACAAAAACAAGAACTCAATCGCCGAATTATGGCGAACTGCTGCGATTAGAGAGGCATTTATGCAATTGACTGGGCAACGAGTGGTGATCACTGGAGCGGGTAGTGGGTTGGGCCGGGAGCTGGCTCTGCGCTATGCACGCGAAGGCGCCAGGCTGCTATTGGCCGATATTCAGGATGAGGGCTTGAAGCAAACCCGGGCGCTGGTCGAAGCATCTGGTGGTTGGGCGTTGACTCAGCGCTGCGATGTACGCGATTTCAGTCAGTTGGCGGCGTTGGCCCAGACCTGTCAGGAGCGCCTGGGTGGTGTCGAGGTACTGATCAACAATGCCGGAGTGGCTTCTGGAGGATTTTTCTGGGATCTGTCGCTTGAGGATTGGGATTGGCAGATCAGCATCAACCTGATGGGCGTAGTCAAGGGCTGCAAGGCGTTCATGCCAATGCTGACCGAGCAGCGCCAGGGCCAGATCATCAATATTGCTTCGATGGCGGCACTGATGCAGTCACCTGGGATGAGCAACTACAACGTAGCCAAAGCTGGTGTTGTGGCCTTGTCGGAAAGCCTGCTGGCCGAGCTGCGTCCGCTGGGCATCAAGGTCAGTGTGGTGTGTCCGTCGTTCTTTCAGACCAATCTGCTGGACTCCTTCCGCGGCCCGGACCAACAGAGCAAGCAGCAAGTGGCCAAACTTTTGGAAAGCTCGCCCATTACTGCGGCCGAGGTGGCCGACATCATTTATCGGGAAAGTCAGGCCGATCAGTTCATGATCCTGCCGCACGAGGCTGGCAAACAGGCCTGGGCGCTCAAACAGGCCGACCCGCAGGTCATTTACGACGATATGGCACGCCTTGCGTCGAAAAAAATGGGTTTGCCGCTGGCCGAATAACCGCGCCGCCCCAGTGGCAGCGCGCTGTGGTTGTGGCACAATGCGTCTTTGACCTGAAAGGGCAGGGCTGAGGCGTATCATGTTGTTCAACTGCGGGCGCGGAGTCACGGATGGCTGCTGATACGCGGCGGGTTGCTTTTCTTCTCTGGCCGGGAACACACCCGGCCACTCTGGTGCCTGCGCTTTCGGTATTGCGCTCGGCCAATCGCATGGCTGAGAGCCTCTGTTACAAAGTCGACTGCTTCAGCCTGGACGGCCAGCCGCTGGTTAGCCCGGAAGGGTTGCAGATGCCTGCCCGGCAATGGCAAGCCCCGTATCCCGAATTGCGCCGGCTGTGGCTGGTTGCCGATCAGTTGCCCGAGACCCTACCGGCA
Source organism: Halopseudomonas phragmitis (assembly GCF_002056295.1). NCBI lineage: Bacteria > Pseudomonadati > Pseudomonadota > Gammaproteobacteria > Pseudomonadales > Pseudomonadaceae > Halopseudomonas > Halopseudomonas phragmitis. Next base: position 2,226,957 of record NZ_CP020100.1, read on the forward strand.
ACCCTGGTGCAACATTTGCGGACGCTGGCGCGTGATGGCTTGCCGCTGGGGGCGATTGAAGGCGGTGTTTTCCCTCTGGCGATGTCCGGGTTGCTTGATGGGCACCGCTGTGCGGTGCATTGGCGGATGATCGATGAGTTCCGCGAGCGTTTTCCGGCGGTGACTGCTTCCAGCCAATTGTTCGAGCAGGACCGGGCCCGGCTCAGTAGTAGCGGTGGTCAGGCCACGCTGGATCTGTTCTTGAGTCTGGTGGCCGAAGATCATGGGCAGGATCTGGCAGCTCTGGTAGCTGAGGACCTGGTGCTTGAACGGATTCGCGATGGCAGTGAGCGTCAGCGGGTGCCGCTGCGCAATCGTTTGGGCAGTACTCATCCGAAGCTGACCCAGGCGGTAATCCTGATGGAGTCGAACATCGAGGAGCCTCTGACCACTGATGAAATTGCCCGCCATGTGTGCGTGTCACGGCGCCAGTTGGAACGGATTTTCAAGCAATACCTCAATAGCGTACCGTCGCAGTATTACTTGGAACTGCGTCTGAATCGCGCGCGGCAAATGCTGCTGCAAACCAGCAAGTCGATCATTCAGATCGGCTTGTCCTGCGGATTTTCATCTGGTCCGCACTTTTCCAGTGCTTACCGGAACTGCTTTGGCATCACTCCGCGAGAGGATCGCAACCAACGTCGTGCCCAGCAGGCGATGGATGCCGGTGCCAAGGATACGCAAGAACAATGAGCCGGGGGCTGCCGGGCTTCAGTCGTGATTATTCCGCCAAGGGGCGGGCAGAGGAGAGGAGAGCAATGTCGGATTCAATGCAGGTCGACCGGTCGGATTTTGATCGGGTCATGGTTCCCAATTACGCGCCAGTGGACATGGTACCTGTTCGTGGCCTGGGCTCGCGCCTGTGGGATCAGCAGGGTCGTGACTATATCGATCTGGCCGGCGGCATTGCGGTCAATGCCCTGGGGCACGCCCATCCTGGTCTGGTCGAGGCACTGACCGAGCAGGCCGGCAAGCTCTGGCATGTCTCCAATGTGTTGACCAATGAGCCGGCCCTGCGGCTGGCGGCCAAACTGATTGAAGCGACTTTCGCCGAGAAAGTTTTCTTTGCCAACTCTGGCGCCGAGGCCAATGAGGCGGCGTTCAAGCTGGCCAGGCGCTGGGCGCATGAAACCGCCGGGCCGGACAAGCATGAGATCATCGCCTGCACCAACAGCTTCCATGGCCGGACCCTGTTTACCGTCAGTGTTGGCGGTCAGCCAAAATACTCGCAGGGCTTTGGTCCGGCAATCGAAGGTATCAGTCATGTACCGTATAACGACCTGACGGCACTTGAGCAGCTTATGTCAGCGCGTACCTGTGCGGTGGTTATTGAGCCGATTCAGGGCGAAGGTGGGGTGATTCCGGCGACGGATGCATACCTGCAAGGCGTGCGGGCGCTGTGTGACAAGCACAATGCCCTGTTGATCTTCGACGAAGTGCAAAGCGGAATGGGTCGTACCGGCAAGCTGTTTGCCTATATGCACAGTGGCGTGGTGCCGGACATATTGACCAGCGCCAAGAGTCTGGGCGGCGGTTTCCCGATTGCCGCAATGCTGACCAGTGACCGAATTGCCCAGCATTTCGGGGTGGGTACCCATGGCAGCACCTATGGTGGCAACCCGCTGGGCTGTGCAGTGGCCGAACGGGTGTTGGATATCGTCAATACCCCGGAGCTGTTGCAGGGTGTCGACGCGCGTCATCAGTTGCTGGCCGAAGGCTTGATGGCGCTGTCCGCCGAGTTTCCGGTATTCGAACAGATTCGTGGGCGTGGGTTGCTGATTGGCGCGGTATTGACCGAGGCCTGGCGTGGCCGGGCCCGGGATATTCAGGAGGCTGCTCAGCGCCATGGCTTGTTGGTACTGCAGGCTGGGCCTGATGTGATGCGCCTGGCTCCGAGTCTGGTAATCCCTGAAGCGGATATCCGCGAAGCGTTGCAGCGCTTGCGCGCAGCACTGGCCAGTCTGGCTGGTTGATACCCGGAGGCTTTCATGCTGGTCCAACGCCTGTGCTGTACCGCCGACCTGAGCGCCATTGAAGCGCTGGCCGCCGCCAGTCCTGTGGGGGTGACCTCATTGCCGGCGGACCGTCAGCGGCTGGCCGAGATCATTGAAAGCTCTGAAGCGTCAATGGCTGAAGAGGTCGCCTTCAGCGGTGAGGAGCGCTACTTCTTCGTGCTGGAGGATGCTGACAGTGGGCGTCTGGTCGGCTGTAGCAGTATCATCGCGGCGGCGGGTTTCAGTGAGCCGTTCTATACCTTCCGCAACGAAATGTTCGTGCATGCCTCGCGTGAACTGGGGTTGCACAACCGTATTCACGTATTGTCGCTGTGTCATGATCTGACCGGTTACAGCCTGTTGGCCGGGTTTCATCTGCAGCCTGAATACCAGCAGCACTGTTCGGCCATGGCGCTCAACGCCCGTGGCCGGTTGCTGTTTATGGCCAGTCATCCGCAACGTTTTGCCGAGTCGATTGCGGTCGAGATCGTCGGTATCAGCGATGAGCAGGGGAATGCGCCGTTCTGGGATGCGGTCGGGAGACATTTCTTCGCGGTCAGCTATAGCGAGGCCGAGCTGATTGGCAGTAGTCGTGGGCGCAGTTTCCTGGCCGAGCTGATGCCGGGTTATCCGATCTATGTACCGATGCTGTCGGATGAAGCGCAGGAGGTGATTGGTCAGGTTCATCCGTCGGCACAGGGGGTGTTCGATATCCTGCTGCGCGAGGGGTTCGAAACCGACAATTATGTCGATATCTTCGATGGTGGGCCGGTAGTGCATGCCAAAACCGCCGACCTGCTCAGTGTGCGGCACAGCTATCAGGCTGCGGTTCAGGTTGGCAAAAGCGCGGGCGGTTCGCAGCGCTGGCTGGTGGCCAATGGTCAGGTTGGCGGTTTCCGGGCCACGATGCTGGAACTGGACTGGCAGCCTGGGCAGCCGCTAACCCTGGATAATCGTCAGGCCGAGTTGTTGCAGGTGGCCGCCGGTGACGCGGTTCGGTTGGTCAAGGAGGTCTGAATATGCTGGTACGAGCTGCGGGTAGCCGGGATTTGCAGGCGCTGCTGGAAATGGCCAGCGCCGCTGGCTCCGGTTTGACCACCTTGCCGGCCAGCGAGGAGCGCCTTGCCAGACGCTTGCAGGTTGTTGAGCAGAGTTTCCGTGGGGGCATGCCGATGGCCGATGCGGACTATCTGTTCGTGCTCGAAAGCGAGGCAGGAAAGGTGATAGGCACGAGCGGGATGGTCGCCGCCGCAGGTCTGCGCGAACCCTGGTACAGCTATCGCATGGGGTTGACGGTCACGGCTAGCCGGGAACTGAATGTCTACCGGCAGCAGCCGACGCTGTTTTTGGTCAATGATCTGACCGGAGCCACGGCGTTGTGCTCGCTGTACCTGCCGCCGGAACACCGGCAGGGGCTCAAGGGGCGATTGTTGTCCAAGGCCCGGTTCCTGTTCATGGCCGAGTATGCCCAGGATTTTGCTGCTCGGGTCATCGCCGAGATGCGTGGACGTTCCGATGTGCAGGGGCGCTCACCGTTCTGGGATAGTCTGGGCCGGCATTTTTTCAAGATGGAGTTTGCCCGGGCCGATTACCTGACCGGGATCGGCAGCAAGGCCTTCATTGCTGAGATGATGCCAAAATTTCCACTGTATGCCTGCTTTCTCAGCGATGAGGCGCGTGCTGCCATCGGTCAGGTGCACCCTGATTCCGAGCCAGGGCTGTCGATGCTGCGCGAGGAGGGCATGAGCTATCAAGGCTATATCGATATCTTCGATGGTGGTGCGACCCTGGAGGCACCGCTGGCCCAGGTGCGTGCAGTCAGTGATAGTCAGATATTGCTGCTGGCGGTTGGTACGCCGGGAGATGAAGCCAGTTCCTATCTGATCCATAATCGCGGCCGCCACAATTGCCGGATAGTCGCGGCTTCGGCCCGTGTGGCAGCGGGCACTTTGGTGGTGGCGCCGGATACCGCTGAGCGGCTGGGGTTGCGTGCCGGAACTCCGGTGCGGGCTGTGTCGCTGGTCGGCCGGCAGGGGGATAGCATGCTTGACCCCTACCAACTGCCGGGCTGACGGCTGATTGCCGGGTCTTCTATACTGAATTATCCAATCATATGAGGGAGGTTCAGTTCATGCGAGGTCTACTGGTGTTGCTGATGCTGCTACCGGTATGGGCGCTCGCCGGGCAGTGTCCAGCTTTGTTGCAGCATGAGTTGCCGGCGTTGCGCTCGCAGGATCGCATCGACTTGTGCGGTTTTGCTGGCAAGCCGCTGATCATCGTCAATACCGCCAGCTTTTGCGGTTATACCCCGCAGTTCGAAGGGCTGGAGAATGTTTATCAACGCTATCGCGAACAAGGCCTGGAGGTTCTGGGCGTGCCTTCCAATGATTTTCGTCAGGAAGCCAGGGATCAGGCAGCCATTGCCGAGGTGTGTTATGTCAATTATGGCGTCACCTTTCGCATGAGCGAACCGCAGGTGATCACCGGCAAGCAGGCGCATCCGCTGTATCGTGCTCTGGCTGAGCAGGCGGGTGAGCGTCCACGTTGGAATTTCCACAAATACATTGTCGGGCGTGACGGTCAGGTCAAGGCCAGTTTTCCCAGTGCTGTCAGTCCGGATGATCCACGCTTTATCGAGGCGCTGGAAAAAGCCCTGTGATCTATCAGCATCATAGGGATTATCAAACCGGCGGCTGATGCGCGCTGTCACCTTATACCTATATAATGCAACCCTTTGCCATGCGTGCGGCCGGCTTGTGCCCGGGCCTGCGCATGGGCCGACAATCTTGTGGTAAGGGACCTATGAAAAGCGCTGAGATCCGTGAAGCCTTCCTCCGCTTCTTTGAAGAGAAGGGGCATACCCGTGTCGCCTCCAGTTCGTTGATTCCCGCGGACGACCCCACCCTGCTGTTCACCAATGCCGGGATGAATCAGTTCAAGGACTGTTTTCTCGGGCTTGAGAAGCGTGGCTATACCCGCGCCACTACCAGTCAGAAGTGTGTGCGTGCCGGCGGCAAGCACAACGATCTGGAGAATGTCGGCTACACTGCGCGTCACCATACCTTCTTCGAGATGCTCGGCAATTTCAGCTTTGGTGACTACTTCAAGCGTGACGCCATCCACTATGCCTGGGAGTTTCTTACCTCGGATAAATGGCTGAACTTGCCCAAGGAAAAGCTCTGGGTCACCGTCTATGCCAGTGACGATGAAGCCTATGAGATCTGGAACAAGGAAATTGGCGTGCCGGCCGAGCGCATGGTGCGCATCGGTGACAACAAGGGTGCGCCCTATGCATCGGATAACTTCTGGGCGATGGGCGATACCGGCCCCTGCGGCCCCTGTACCGAGATCTTTTTTGACCACGGCCCGGAAATCTGGGGTGGCCCGCCTGGCAGCCCGGAAGAGGACGGTGACCGTTACATCGAGATCTGGAACAACGTGTTCATGCAGTTCAATCGGACTGCCGACGGCCAGATGCAGCCGTTGCCGGCGCCCAGTGTCGATACCGGGATGGGGCTGGAGCGCATCAGTGCGGTGATGCAGCATGTGCACTCGAACTATGAGATCGACCTGTTCCAGAGCCTGCTCAAGGCGGCTGCCCAGGCGATTGGTTGTGCCAACGATGATGCTGCCTCGCTCAAGGTGGTGGCAGACCACATTCGCTCCTGCGGTTTCCTGATCGCAGATGGTGTGCTGCCTTCCAATGAAGGGCGTGGCTATGTGCTGCGCCGGATCATTCGCCGTGCCTGCCGGCACGGCAATAAGCTTGGGGCCAAGGGCTTGTTCTTCCACAAGATCGTGGCGGCTCTGGTGGCTGAGATGGGCGAGGCCTTCCCTGAGCTCAAGGCGCAGCAGGCGCATATCGAGCGGGTGCTCAAGAGCGAGGAAGAGCAGTTCGCCAAAACTCTGGAGCAGGGCCTGAAGATTCTCGAACAGGATCTGGCGGGTCTTGAGGGCAATGAAATTCCCGGTGATGTGTTGTTCAAGCTGTACGACACCTATGGGTTCCCGGTGGATCTGACTGGTGATATCGCCCGTGAGCGCGGCCTGTCGATCGATGAGGCCGGTTTTGAGGTGGCGATGGACGCTCAGCGCGAGCGCGCCCGTTCGGCCAGCCAGTTCGGCCTGGACTACAACAGCCTGGTCAAGGTCGATGCCGATACCCGGTTCGAGGGTTACGCCAGTACCGATGGGGCAGGCAAGATTGTGGCTCTGTTCCGCGACGGTAAGGCAGTCGATCAACTGGCTGATGGTGAAACTGGCGTGGTGGTGCTGGATCAAACTCCGTTCTATGCAGAGTCCGGCGGCCAGGTGGGCGATACCGGCTACCTGGAAGGTGCTGGTGTGCGTTTCGATGTCCGCGACACGACCAAGGCTGGCGGGGCTCATCTGCACCATGGTGTGGTTGCCAAGGGCGGTCTGAGTGTCGGCGCATCGCTCAAGGCAGTGGTCGATGCCGGGGTGCGCCAAGCTACCAAGCTCAACCACTCGGCTACCCATCTACTGCATGCCGCGTTGCGCGAGATCCTCGGTGAGCATGTGACCCAGAAGGGCTCACTGGTGGATAGTCAGCGTCTGCGCTTTGACTTCAGTCATTTCGAGGCGATCACCGCCGAACAGTTGCGTGCACTGGAGTTGCGGGTCAATGAACAGATTCGGCTCAACTCGGCGGTGCAGGTTGAAGTTACCGATATTGAGACCGCCAAGCGCAAGGGGGCAATGGCCCTGTTCGGCGAGAAATACGGTGAGCAGGTGCGGGTACTGACCATGGGCGGCGGTTTTTCGGTCGAGCTGTGCGGTGGTACTCATGTCGAGCGCACAGGCGATATCGGCCTGTTCAAGATTATCAGTGAAGGTGGGATTGCGGCTGGCGTGCGTCGTCTGGAAGCGGTAACTGGTCAAGGCGCGTTGGATTATGTGGCTGAGGCCGAGGACCAGTTGCGCCAGGTGGCGCAACTGGTCAAGGGTAGTCGCGATAACCTGTTGGACAAGGTATCAGGGTTGGTTGAGCGCAATCGCCAGTTGGAGAAAGATGTCGAGCAGCTCAAGGCCAAGGCTGCCAGCGCTGCCGGCAGCGATCTGGTTGCAGAGGCTCAGGTTCTGGGTGACTTGACCGTGTTGGTCAAGCGCCTGGATGGCCTTGATGGCAAGGCCCTGCTGGCGCTGGTTGATCAGTTGAAGAATAAGCTCGGCTCGGCGGTGATCCTGCTTGGCGGCGAACTGGATGGCAAGGTGGTGCTGGTTGCCGGGGTCACTCAGGATCTGACGGCCAGGGTCAAGGCTGGTGACCTGATCCGCAATACTGCTGCCAATGTTGGTGGCAAGGGTGGCGGACGTCCGGACATGGCGCAGGGTGGCGGTACCGAAGTGGCGGCGCTCAATGCTGCGCTGGCCGGGGCGTTGGAGTGGTTGGCGCAACAGTAGTTTGGGGCAGGCACCTGTCGGTGCCTGGTGGCGGGGTCGGGATAACCGACTTTAATGGAGGTTGGTGCAACACATGGCACTTATTGTCCAGAAGTTTGGTGGTACCTCGGTGGGTAGCGTTGAACGCATTGCCCAGGTGGCCGAGAAAATCAAGGGGTTCAAGGCGCAGGGTCACGATCTGGTGATCGTGGTGTCGGCCATGAGTGGCGAAACCAACCGTTTGATCGATCTGGCGAAGCAAATGCAGGCAGTGCCTGATGCGCGTGAGCTGGATGTGATCGTTTCCACCGGTGAGCAGGTAACCATTGGTCTGTTGGCCATGGCCCTGAAGTCCCGGGGCGTGCCGGCGGTTTCCTATACCGGCAGCCAGGTTCGCATCGTTACCGACAGCGCCCACAACAAGGCCCGCATCCAGCATATCGATGACGCCAATATCCGCGCCGATCTTGAGGCGGGTCGGGTGGTGATTGTTGCAGGGTTCCAGGGGGTCGATGAGCAAGGCAACATTACTACGCTTGGTCGTGGTGGCTCTGATACCACTGGAGTAGCTCTGGCCGCTGCGCTTAAGGCTGACGAGTGTCAGATCTATACTGATGTTGATGGGGTCTATACCACCGATCCGCGGGTGGTGGAGCGTGCCCGCCGACTGGACAAGATCACCTTTGAGGAAATGCTGGAAATGGCCAGCCTGGGCTCCAAGGTGCTGCAGATCCGCTCGGTCGAGTTCGCCGGCAAGTACAACGTCCCGCTGCGCGTGCTGCACAGCTTCAAAGAGGGTCCCGGGACCCTGATTACCCTTGAGGAAGGTGCTTCAATGGAACAACCAGTCATTTCCGGTATTGCCTTCAACCGTGATGAAGCCAAGCTGATCATTCGTGGTGTGCCTGATACCCCGGGTGTGGCCTTCAAGATCCTGGGGCCGATCAGTGCCGCTAATATTGAAGTGGACATGATTGTTCAGAACGTGGCCCAGGATAACACTACCGATTTTACCTTCACCGTGCACCGCAATGACTTGCGCAAGGCGGAAGACATTCTGCGTAAGGTGGCCGAAGATATCGGCGCCCGGGAGGTCGGTGGCGACGACAAGATCGCCAAGGTCTCGATCGTTGGGGTTGGCATGCGCTCCCATGCTGGCGTTGCCAGCAAAATGTTTGAGGCGCTGTCGCGCGACGGTATCAATATTCAGATGATCTCCACCTCGGAAATCAAGATCTCGGTAGTAATCGACGAGAAGTATCTGGAGCTGGCGGTACGTGCCTTGCACACCGCATTCGACCTGGATGCCGAAGCGGCAGCTGGCGATCACCTATAATCTGATTGATGGGTTGGGGTTTTTTGCCCCTCAGGGCACGGTGTCTGGCTGCCGTGTCCGCCGGTCGAGGAACCGTGGAAACAATCTGCGACTAAAGCGGACGAACACGGGGCAGGGATAGCGGTCAAGATGACTAGCCGTCCCGGCTGTATCGACAGGCAACAAGCCGGTTTTTTGCAGACTGCTGTGTCCTGATCAAAGCAAGGAGAAATGGAATGCTTATTCTGACTCGACGGGTTGGTGAAACCCTGATGGTGGGCGATGAAGTGACTGTAACCGTACTGGGTGTCAAAGGAAACCAGGTGCGAATTGGCGTCAACGCCCCGAAAGAAGTGGCGGTGCATCGCGAGGAAATCTACCAGCGCATCCAGAAAGAAAAGGATGAAGAACCAAATAGCTAATTTTATTGAATTTTTCGTTGCATTCGCGGCGGCGCGCAGTTAGTATTCTGCGCGTGTTACGGAGAGGTGGCCGAGAGGCTGAAGGCGCTCCCCTGCTAAGGGAGTATACCTCAAAAGGGTATCGCGGGTTCGAATCCCGCCCTCTCCGCCACTTTTGCTTGTTGTAGTGGCGTCAAACGTTAGTTTCTGAAATTAAAGAAAAAAATGTTTGACAGGTGGTTTAAAAGCCCTATAATTCGCACCCACAACGCACTCGTAGCTCAGCTGGATAGAGTACTCGGCTACGAACCGAGCGGTCGGAGGTTCGAATCCTCCCGAGTGCGCCATACAGAAAACCCACTGACATGTCAGTGGGTTTTTTTTTGCCCGAAGGGTGGCCGCCGAGGCTGAGCCGGCGTCCAAAGCCTGCTAGGCTTGGAAGCGTTGGCTATCGTTGATTCGCAAGGGTCGACCAGCGCTGGTTTGTCCTGTCATGGAAGTATGGCTATGTCAGAGCTCAACAGAAAATCTCCGGAAAGTCTTCAGGACCGGCTGGACCAGGTGGTGCAGTTGCTCAATCGCCATCGTCTGGTGGAGAACCTCGTGCACAAGCAGGAGGGTCAGCATCAGGAGTTGGTTGAGCATCTGGTGCATCAGCAGAACCTGGCTGAGTTGCAGCGCAAGCTTGACGAGTTGCACCCGGCTGACGTTGCCTTCATTTTAGAATCGCTGCCGCTGGAAGAGCGTCTGGCGATCTGGCAGTTGGTACGTTCCGAGCGTGATGGCGACATCCTGCTTGAGGTCTCCGACGCGGTCAGGGAAACCCTGATCGCCGACATGGACAGCCACGAGATCATCGCGGCTGCCAATTCCCTTGATGCTGATGAACTGGCTGATCTGGCTCCGGATCTGCCGCGCGATGTGGTTCGTGAGCTGATGGATACGCTGGATGCCCAGCAACGTGAGCGACTCAAGTCGGCCTTGTCCTATGACGAGGATCAGGTTGGGGCGTTGATGGACTTCGATATGGTGACCATTCGCGATGATGTCACCCTTGAGGTCGTGATTCGCTATCTGCGACGTTTCGATGAGTTGCCTGACCATACCGACAAGCTGTTCGTGGTTGATACCGAAGGCGCTCTCAAGGGCGTATTGCCGATCAAGAAGCTGTTGGTTGGTTCCCCCGATGCTCTGGTGGGGGAAGTCATGGCCGAGGATCCGGTGGTGTTCGATCCGGAGGATGATGCCGGGGAGGCTGCCCAGGCGTTCGAGCGTTATGATTTGGTGACGGCGCCGGTGGTGGATGCCAAGGGCAAGCTGTGCGGGCGTCTGACTATCGATGAGATGGTCGACTATATCCGTGAGGAGAGTGAAGCTGAAGTGCTGAATGCGGCGGGTCTGCGCGAAGAGGAGGATATCTTCGCCTCGGTCTGGAAGTCGGTGCGCAACCGTTGGGCCTGGCTGGCAATCAACCTTTGTACTGCGCTGGTCGCTTCGCGGGTGATTGGCTTGTTTGAGGGCTCGATTGAGAAGTTGGTGGCGCTGGCAGCCTTGATGCCAATCGTTGCCGGGGTTGGTGGCAACTCGGGTAATCAGACCATCACCATGATCGTGCGCGGGATTGCCACCGGCCAGGTTCAGGTCGCTCACGGTAAGCGGCTGTTGCGCAAAGAGGTCGGTGTGGCGCTGTTCAATGGCTTGTTCTGGGGAATGGTACTGGCTGGAGTGGCCTATCTGCTCTATGGCAATCTGCCGTTGTCGGTCGTACTGCTCTCGGCAATGACGCTGAACATGTTGCTGGCTGCTGTTATGGGGGTATTCATACCCTTGATCCGGCTACGCCTGGGGCGTGATCCGGCGCTGGGCTCAAGTGTTATGATCACCGCAATTACTGACAGTGGCGGCTTTTTTATCTTCCTGGGGCTCGCAACTATCTTCCTGCTCTGAAATAGGCTGACCGAGTGGTCAGTGATGTCGCCTGGATTGCTAAAAATGTCACATCAGGATACATTAGCCCGGTTTTTGCTATAGGCGGGATCAATCTGGGAGGGTTGCGGCTGATCAGTCGCCGATTTGTTCCGCTGATATCTTAAAGGCATGCCGATTGGCGTGCCTTATTATTGCAGGAGATACAATGACTTCGTCCGACTTGCTGCTTGAAGGTGTGGAACTGATGCTCATCGGCATGGGCTCGGTGTTCACTTTCTTGGTGATCCTGGTGATCGCGACAACCCTCATGTCCAGAATTCTGGGACGCTTTTTCCCTGAAGCGGCCCCTGCACCGGCTGCCGCCGCTGCCCGGCCTGCCGCTCCGGCTGCGGTCGATGCCGAGACCATCGCCGTCATCGGTGCCGCGATCAAGCAGCACCGCGCCAAGCGCCGCTCCTGACACCCATTTTTCTTTAATCACGGTTTCCCATTACAAACAAAGGCCATAACCCTATGACCGATACCAAGAAGCCCCTGGGCATTACCGATGTAATCTTGCGCGACGCCCATCAATCGATCCTTGCGACCCGGATGCGATTGGAAGACATGCTGCCGATTGCCGGCAAACTCGACCAGGTTGGTTTCTGGTCGGTTGAGTCCTGGGGCGGAGCGACCTTCGATGCCTGTATCCGTTATCTGGGAGAGGATCCTTGGGAGCGTATCCGTGAGCTGAAGAAGGCCATGCCCAATACCCGTCAACAAATGCTGTTGCGCGGTCAGAATCTGTTGGGTTATCGGCACTATGCCGACGACGTGGTGGAAAAGTTCGTTGAGCGTGCCGCCGTCAATGGCGTAGATGTGTTTCGGGTATTCGACGCGATGAACGATCCGCGCAATCTTGAAACCGCCCTCAAGGCTGTGAAGAAGCAGGGCAAGCACGCTCAAGGCACGATCTCCTATACCACCAGCCCAGTACATACCATCGACATGTGGGTCGACCTGTCCAAGCAAATCGAGGACATGGGGGCGGACTCGATTGCGATCAAGGATATGGCTGGGATTCTCACTCCATACACGGCCTTTGAGCTGGTCTCGCGCCTGAAAGCGACTCTGGATATTCCGGTTCACATGCAGTGCCATGCCACTGCCGGTCTGTCGACTGCTGCAATCCTCAAGGCTGTTGAGGCCGGCATCGACAATGTCGACACTGCCATCTCCTCAATGTCCATGACCTATGGCCACTCGCCGACCGAGTCGGTAGTAGCGATCTTCAAGGATACTGATCGCGACACCGGTCTGAATCTGGATCTGCTGGAAGAAATCGCCGCCTACTTCCGTGAGGTGCGCAAGAAGTACGCCAAGTTCGAGGGTAACCTCAAGGGTGTGGACTCGCGGATTCTGGTTGCCCAGGTTCCGGGTGGCATGCTGACCAACATGGAAAGCCAGCTCAAGGAGCAGGGCGCTAGTGACAAGTTCGATGCCGTGCTGGCCGAAATTCCACGCGTGCGCGAAGACTTGGGCTTTATCCCGCTGGTAACTCCTACCTCACAGATCGTTGGTACCCAGGCGGTGATCAATGTCCTGACCGGTGAGCGCTACAAGTCGATCACCAAGGAAACTGCCGGTGTTCTGAAAGGCGAGTACGGCGCTGCGCCGGCCCCGTTCAATGCCGAGTTGCAGGCCCGTGTACTGGATGGCGCTGAAGCCATTACCTGCCGCCCGGCTGATGTGCTCGAGCCGGAAATGGACAAGCTCAGCGCCGAGCTCCAGACAATTGCTCAGGAGAAAGGGATCAAGCTGGCCGCCGATGCAATCGACGACGTGCTGACCTATGCGCTGTTCCCGCAGATCGGTTTGAAATTCCTGGAAAATCGTGGCAATTCCGATGCCTTCGAGCCGGTGCCGACAGGTAAGGAAGTCAGTGCCGCGGCCAAGCCGGGCGAGCCGGAAGTCTATACCGTGACCGTTAATGGCAAGGAGTTCGTGGTTCAGGTTGCCGATGGTGGTGATATCACTGGTATCAAGCCTGTCTCTGCCGATGGTGCCGCTCCGGCTGCTGCGCCTGCTGCGTTGCCGGCTGGTGGCGGTGACCCGCAGGCTGCTCCGTTGGCTGGCAATATCTTCAAGGTGCTGGTCAATCCGGGCGATCAGGTCCAGGAGGGTGATCTGGTGATGATCCTTGAGGCCATGAAGATGGAAACCGAAGTGCGAGCCTTCAAGGCCGGCACTGTTGGCAGTGTCAACGTCAAGGTCGGCGACGCGGTAGCGGTCGGCGATACCTTGCTGACCATCGGTTAAGGGGGAAGGTTCATGGAGAAGCTTCTCCAGTTGTGGCAAACCACTGGTTTGGCCCATATCGCACCTGGCCAACTGGTGATGATCGTCATTTGTCTGGGCTTGATCTACCTGGCCATTCGCAAGGGCTTCGAGCCCTTGCTGCTGGTGCCGATTGGCTTTGGCGGGATTCTCGCCAACCTGCCGATCGCCGGCATGGGTGATCCGGGTGGGTTGTTGTACATGTTCTACAGTGCCGGGGTACCAACCACAGTATTCCCGCTGCTGATCTTCATGGGCGTGGGGGCGATGACCGATTTTGGTCCCATGCTTGCCAATCCGCGTACTCTGTTGCTTGGTGCGGCGGCCCAGTTTGGTATTTTCGGTACCTTGCTTGGGGCTCTGGCGCTTACGGCCTGGGGTATTCCTGGTTTTGAGTTCAGTATCCAGGAAGCCGCGTCGATTGCCATCATTGGTGGTGCCGATGGTCCGACTTCGATCTTCGTGACCTCGCAGTTGGCTCCGCACCTGCTGGGACCGATTGCTGTGGCGGCCTATGCCTATATGGCGCTGGTGCCGATGCTGCAGCCGCCGATCATGCGTGCTCTGACCTCGCAGAAAGAGCGGGCCATCACCATGACTCAGCTGAGGGTCGTCAGCAAGACCGAGAAGATCATTTTCCCGCTGTTGCTGCTGATGCTGGTGGCGATGCTGTTGCCTTCAGCGGCTCCTCTGGTTGGCATGCTGTGCTTCGGTAACCTGATGCGCGAGTGTGGTGTGGTCGAGCGTCTGGCCGATACCGCCCGCAATGCGTTGATCAACATCGTTACCATCGCCTTGGGTCTGGCGGTAGGTTCGCAGCTCAAGTCCGAGTCGTTCCTGCAGTTGACCACCATGGGTATCCTTGTACTGGGTATGGTGGCCTTCTGTGTTGGTACCGCGGCTGGTGTTCTGATGGCCAAGTTGATGAACCTGGTCAGTAAGCAGCCGATCAATCCGCTGATCGGTTCGGCTGGGGTTTCGGCGGTGCCGATGGCCGCACGGGTCTCGAACAAGGTCGGTCTTGAGGCCAATCCGCAGAACTTCCTGCTGATGCATGCCATGGGGCCGAACGTTGCCGGGGTGATTGGTTCGGCAGTGGCGGCGGGTATCCTGCTCAGCTTTGCCGGCTAATAAGCTGGCTCCAGCCAACAAAAAAACCCGCGAAAGCGGGTTTTTTTGTGCCCGGTCTAAGCCGGGTACGGGGTGCCTGCGAGTGAGCTGATCAGGCTCAGGCAGATTCGCTGGCCAGCAGGGCGAGCAGGGCGTTTTGCTGGCGCCGGCTCATTTCCCGGAAGCGCAAAAGCAGTTCGCGTTCGGGGTGGCTCAGGTTGTCCAGTTGTTGGTCATTGAGAACATGGCGGCTCGGATGCTCGGGCAGGCTGGGCAGATCCAGCAGGCTGTGTTCCAGCCGGGCGATGATTTCCGAGTTCATGCTGCGGTGATGTTGTTTGGCGACGTCTGCAATACGGTCGCGCATACCTTGCGGCAGGCGAACGACAAACTTGTCGGCGGTACGGCTAGTGTAGTTTTGGGTTGCAGTTTTCATAGGGCAACAATAATCGCTTTTGAAGATTAATCGATACTGGCCAATTGGAATCCGCGAGGCTTCCTGCCATCCAGAACACCTGCCAATCAGGCATCAGCGCCATAGATGAATTTTGACAGCAATTTCTACTTCAGTGCCTGCCTTTATACTCTTTTTTTGAACCAGATGGCACATTGGCGACAAAATAATGTCTATCTTTGTGACAAAATTCCGACGGATGGCATTTTGGAACTATCCGGCGGTCTGGCCTGTCTAGAGTGGTCAAGCGGCTTGGCTTTCGGGTAAGATGCCGCCACCATTTCAGCGACGGCCCCGTTGGCCAGTCACTCTTTGAGTGGTAATTCCACCAGTGGTTCCCTGTGCGCTTGTAGCTCAGCTGGATAGAGCAACCGCCTCCTAAGCGGTAGGTCGCCGGTTCGAATCCGGCCTTGCGCACCATTTCCCTGTTATCGTTGCCTACACTGGCTCTATACGTCGGTTATGTTGTTTCCATGGAGGATCGATGCCCAGAACCTTGACTGCGTTTTCCTCGTTGTATTTCGCCACGCTGTTGATGCTGCTTGGCAGCGGTTTGCTCAGTACTTATCTTGGGTTGCGACTGGCCCAGGACGGAGTGAGCGAGCTGTGGATCGGTGTGATGATGACCGGCTATTACCTGGGACTGGTGCTGGGTGCGTCGGTAGGGCACCGGTTGATCGCTCAGGTTGGTCATATCCGCGCCTTCGTGGCTAGTGCTGGGGTGGTTACAGCATCGGTGTTGGGGCACGCTCTGACCGGTAGTGTCGAGATCTGGCTGGGGCTGCGCATTCTGGTCGGCATGGCGATGATGTGTCAGTACATGGTGCTTGAAAGTTGGCTCAATGAGCAGTCCGAGTCCCATCAGCGTGGCATGGTATTCGCCAGTTATATGGTAGTGACCTATCTGGGGCTGGTCTTGGGGCAGGTGGTGCTGACGGTCATGCCGGAGCTGGATATCAAGCATCTGCTGTTGGTCGCGATGTGCTTCTCCCTGTGTCTGGTACCAGTCGCGGTTACCAAGCGCCTGCATCCTGCACCGTTGCACCCGGCACCACTCAAGGTCCGGTTATTTGTGCAGCGGATTCCGCAGGCCTTGACCACTGTCGCGGTTGCCGGCTTGCTGCTGGGCGCGTTCTATGGACTTGCTCCGGTGTTTGCCAGCGGTGTTGGTTTGAGCACCTCGGAAATCGGGGTATTCATGGCCGTGGCCATTGGTGCTGGTTTGTGCGCGCAGTGGCCGGCAGGCTGGTTGTCGGACCGTTTTGAACGCAGTCGGACCATTCAGTTGAATGCCATTGTGCTGACCGGAGTGGTGTTGATCATCGCTCTGACGGCGGCTCCCGATTTTGCCTTGCTGGTGCTGACTGCGATGTTTGGGGTGCTAGCCTTCACTCTTTATCCTTTGGCGGTAGCGTTGGCCAACGACCATGTTGAGCAGGAGGAGCGGGTGCCGCTCTCGGCAATGTTGCTGGTGACCTTCGGTCTGGGTGCCAGTTTGGGGCCTTTGCTGGGTTCGCTGGTGATGAAGCAATGGGGCATTGAGATGCTCTATGTGTTTATGGCCTGCTGCAGCATGATTCTGGTGGTCAAGGTCAGACCGGGTACGGTAACGGGTGATCATCTGGTCGAAGAGGCGCCAGTTCATTTTATGCCGGCTGCCGGTAACGTAGTGAGTTCACCGCTGGCGGCTGCTTTGGATCCGCGGGTTGATGAGCAGATGGTGGTCGAGCAGATGCTGGACGATGGTGATGCGCTGGCTGCAATGAGCGAGCGGGACGAAGATCAGGCCGATCATCGCCCCGGCTAGACAGGGTCAGAACAGATCATTCTTCTCAAAACGGCGGGCCTCGCGCTGGAGTTGGTTGACGAAGCGGTCGATCTGGCGCTGGATATTGGGACTGGCCTGCTTGAACTTGATTCCTACCTGGGTTTCATCCTGGTTGGCGTCGTAGTGGCAATGACGGATTTCCACGCTTACCGGCATGCGCCCGCTATCGGGTAGTTCCAAGTAACTGAGGTCGAACACTTCGCCTGGTTGCAGGCGTTCGTGCCAGGCACCGGCAAGGCGGATTTTGCAGCCGGTGGCGGATATGTCGATCAGTTGGCCGTTGGCTTCATAGCTGCGCTGACTGTGGACCAGTCCGAGTTTGGTATTGAGCCCGCGGGCTACAGCTGCCCTGAACGCGCCACGTTTCTGGTGATAGGTCAATTCAAGCGGCAGGCTGGTTTCAAACGCCGGAGCGTCATCGAGCATGACCTGGCGGGCGCTCGGACAGTACCAACGAATATGCACGCCGTCACGCCAGGCGTCCACCTGAAAGGCTTCCTGCTGGCTCATGTAGCGATTGCCTTCCTGGGGGATCAACTCATCGATCCATAGACGATCACTGTCCAATTGGACGATAAAGCTCTGAAACGCCTGGTGGCGATCATCGAAGCTGATTTTCAGCGGTTCACGGTGTTGCTGCAAACCTTTGAGCAGGGCCAGGATTTCGATGCTCGAACGAATCTCGCGGGGCGGCTGTGGGCCAGCTTCTTCTTCAAACAGGTTTGACACTTAGGTATCTCGGCTCGAACGACAATCGGTCAACTATAGCAGGCTGATGGCCTTGTGACAGCCATCTCAGGCCTTGCTCAATGGCCTGCCTTGACTGCCATGAATTTGACCCAGGCGATCATACAAATTGCTACTGGGTTCGCCTTGGTTGCGCAGCATGTCGAGCAGGCGCACCGTGACGTGCTGGTTGTGATGAACCAGTCGGGCGTTGCGCTCATTGGCTTCACGGCATTGTTGCAAAGCCTGAAGCAGTTCCCGGTATTGAGTGTGCAAGGCTTCGCCGTGAGTGTCATGGATATGACGCTCAAGTTCGCCGGTGGCGGCCAGGCCCTGGCTCTGGCAGTAGCTGGTGAGCGCGCTGTCCAGTTGGCTCAGTGCTTCTATCGCGGGGGCTTTGGCGGCTACCAGAGTGTCAAGCTGCTGTAGGTCGCGGGCGCTGAGAGCGGCCAGTTCCTGGTCCAGAAGCTCAATGAATTGACGCCCGTGCTCAAGGGTACGCTCAATGATGGCGTTAAGGTCTTGCATGCGGTGGCTCCTTGGCGCTAGCCGCCACTCGCACAGGGGGAGTGGCGGGGATCAGTTTTCCAGGTTCAGCAGCTTGTCGGCAATACGGGTGCTGTCGACGCTGTAGTTGCCCTGGGCGATAGCCTGGCGAATCTGGGCGACGCGTTCACTGTCAACTTCCGGCAAATCGCGCAGGCGTTCTTCAATAGCCTGCAATTGTTGTGCCTGGCTGCTGAGCTTGACTGCGGTATCTGCCGCCGGCGGGCTGGCCGGAGCCTTATTGGCCTGGTCTTTGCTGGCGCTTTCGAGCCCAGCATCGCGCTTACCCGCTGCGGCGCCACTCTGGGCGCTACGGCTGCTGCCGTTGGCATTGTTGGAAGCGTTGAAGTCAATAACCATTCTGTTGTCCTCAGGACCTAATATTTTCTATCAACACCTGTAACGGCCGATGTTGGAAAAACTTTAGGAAAAAAACCTGTGACAGGGCGCACAAAATGCCGCAGGTTGCTGATGCCGCAGTATAACCCAGTCGGTTGCTCCTTCACATCGCCACCTGCACCTGCCCGGGGCCCAGAATGCGGGCGGTGACCACTCTGCCCGATCGGGTGTTGCGGACCCGGATCTGACTGCCGGTGATGCCGCCTTCCAGGGCTTCGCCGGGCATACGCACAGCTATCTGGGCGTTGGCGGCGCTGATCACTACCTTGTCGCCACGCCGGACCACTTCATCGAGTTCAAGCTGGCTGGCACTGATGGCGCTATCGGCGCTGATCGGGCGGCGTACCCGCATGCCGACCACCTGGCTCGGGTCGGTCAGGTAGGTGTCTCCCAACTGGCCGATGTCCCGTTCCAGCAAGGCGATATCCTGGTTGCCGATCACGTTATGGCGCCCCAGCGGTCGGACAGCCACTACTACGTTCTGATACAGGCTGACCTGGGCAGGAACAAATAGTCGCCAGCGATTTTCACCTTCGCAACTGACGCGCACCGTGACCCGACCGACCGGCACTGCCGGACTTTCCAGGCTGACGCTGAGGTCTTGGTCGGCACACTGCGGCAGACGCAGGCGCGGGTCCAGTCGGCTGACCTGGATTTGATAGCGGGCCTCGCGGGCACTGCGGGCCAGGTGCATTTCTATTTCATCCTCAAGAAATGCAGTAGTCGCGCCGATAAGCTGATCAATCAGCGGATTGGCCGAGCTGGCGGCGGAAAAAAATACCGTCAAAGCCATGCACTGTTTGAGAAAACGCATACAATACACCTGGATGGCAAAGGTTGCTGCCCGTCAAGTTGTTGGCATTGCGTTGAATCCAGCAAGAAGCGTGCCGTTCTGCTTACCGTGACCCATAATGTCTATAAGGAGTTGCTCATGGCTGGCGTGATGGATTCGGTCAATCAGCGTACTCAGTTGGTTGGCCAGAATCGCCTGGAGCTCTTGCTGTTCCGGTTGGCGGGCAACCAGCTTTACGGCATCAATGTGTTCAAGGTCAAAGAGGTGCTGCAATGCCCCAAGCTGACCTTGATGCCCAAACTCAACCCGGTGGTTCGTGGTGTTGCGCATATCCGTGGCGGTACGCTACCGATTCTCGACCTGAACAAGGCAACTGGCGGTCCAGGGCTGAGCAACCTGGACAATACCTTTGTGATCATTACCGAATACAACACCAAGGTTCAGGGTTTTCTGGTGCGCTCGGTCGAGCGGATTGTCAACATGAACTGGTCAGAGATTCATCCGCCGCCACGCGGGACAGGACGTGAGCACTACCTGACGGCGGTGACTCGGGTTGATGACCAGATGGTCGAGATCATCGACGTCGAGAAGGTGCTGGCAGAGGTCGTGCCGGTCAACGAGCACTTGTCTCAGGGCCTGGTTGACGAGCAGACACAGGCCGAAGCGGTGTCGCGCAAGGTCCTGATCGTTGATGATTCGTCAGTAGCGCGCAAGCAAGTCAAGCGTTGCCTGGAAGAGGTCGGGGTTGAGGTGGTTGCGCTCAACGACGGCAGGCAGGCTCTGGACTGGCTCAAGGCGTTGGCCGATAGTGGCGAGGATGTTTCCAGCCATCTGTTGATGATGGTTTCGGATATCGAAATGCCGGAAATGGACGGTTATACCCTGACTGCCGAGATTCGCAATGATTCTCGTCTCAATGGCTTGCATGTGATGCTGCATACTTCCTTGTCAGGGGTGTTCAATCAGGCCATGGTGAAGAAGGTTGGCGCGGATGATTTCCTGGCTAAATTCAAGCCGGATGAACTGGCTGGCCGGGTGGTCGCCAGGCTGCATGCCCTGAGGGGAGAGGCGGGTGCCTGAGAGTGGATTTGAATTGATTATGGGGCAAGCTGCGTGACGTCATCCAGTCAGGATTTTCAGGTGTTCCGGGAGTTTCTGGAAAAGGCCTGCGGCATTGTGTTGGGGGACAACAAGCAGTACCTGGTGGCCAGCCGGCTCAATCGGTTGATGGATCAGGAAGGCATCAAGAGTCTCGGTGAATTGGTCAAGCGGATTCAGTTCCAGCCGCGTGGCGGCTTGCGTGAGGCGGTCATTGATGCCATGACCACCAATGAAACCTTGTGGTTTCGCGATGTCTATCCCTTCGATGTGCTCAAAAACCGATTGATTCCTGAGTTCATTCGGGATAATCCCGGTCAGCGCCTGCGGATCTGGTCGGCGGCCTGTTCTTCGGGGCAGGAGCCGTATTCGCTGAGCATGGCGATCGATGAGTTCGAGCGCGCCAATCTGGGCCAGTTGCGCGGTGGTGCCCAGATCGTCGCGACCGATCTGTCGGGCGGTATTCTCAATGCGGCAAAGGGTGCCGAATACGACAGTCTGTCGGTTGCCCGGGGGTTGTCCCAGGATCGCCTCAATCGTTTTTTCGATCCTGTCGGGCCGGGGCGCTGGGTGGTCAAGCCGGCTATTCGCAATCGGGTCGAGTTTCGGGCGATGAACTTGCTCGACAGTTACGCCATGCTCGGCAAGTTCGATATCGTCTTCTGCCGCAATGTTCTGATCTACTTTTCGGCGGAAGTGAAGAAAGACATCCTGCGACGCATGCATGCCACGCTCAAACCGGGCGGGTACCTGATGCTGGGGGCTTCCGAAGCTCTCAACGGTTTGCCTGAGCTGTACCAGATGGTGCAGTGCAGTCCGGGGATTGTTTACAAGGTCAAGTAGGGTTCTCTGATTCTGCTGATTCTGATTGCCGCCCGCCCTGGGCGGCAATTTGCCTTTTGCCTTTTGCCGCTTTTTGCCATTGCCAGCTTTGCCGCTTGCCGGTCAAGTCTTGCCGCACGGCGTTCTTTATATCTTCTATCCCATTGAAAATAAAGGGATTGGCGTTTTGGCACGGGCTTTGCTTTTGAACTCCTGAAAGTTATCGGTCGGCTAGCAGCCGGAGTGGGAGTGTCACTATGAGCCTGAATTTTGAGCGTGCCCTGGGGCTGCATGAGCAAGCGCTGAAGTTTCGCGCCGAGCGTTCAGCAGTGTTGGCCAACAATATTGCCAACGCCGAAACCCCGAACTATAAGGCCCGCGATCTGGAATTCGCCAGTGTGCTGGAGGCTCAGCAACAGGGGGGTGCCCAACGCTTTCAGGCTAACCAGACACATGCTCGGCATATTGCCGCTGAAAGCCTGATTGATCAGGCGGCGGGGCTGCGTTACCGCGTGCCGCTGCAGCCAGCCGTCGATGGCAATACTGTGGATACCCAGGTCGAGCAGGCCAAGTTTGCCGAGAATGCCATTCAGTTTCAGGCCAGCTTTACCTTCCTCGACAGCAAGTTCAAAGGGCTGATGACCGCCCTGCGTGGAGAATAACCATGTCCCTGACCCAGATTTTCAATATTGCCGGTTCCGGCATGAGCGCTCAGTCGCTGCGGCTCAATACTGTCGCCAGCAACATAGCCAACGCTGAAACCGTATCCAGCAGTATCGATCAGACCTATCGGGCCCGGCATCCGGTGTTCGCCACCGTATTCAGCAGCCAGCAAAACCTCGGGCCGTCGTTGTTCGCGCCTGAAAGTGAGCCGGGGCAGGGTGTGCAGGTGCTGGGCATCGTCGAATCGGATGCCGAGTTGCAGGCTCGCTACGAGCCAGATCACCCAATGGCCAACGAGGACGGGTATGTGTACTACCCGAATGTCAATGTGGTCGAGGAAATGGCCAACATGATGGCTTCATCAAGGGCCTACCAGACCAACGTGGAAATCATGAATACCACCAAGACCATGCTGCAGCGCGTGCTGACGCTTGGGCAGTGATAAGGAAGCCTTGAATCATGTACACCAATAATGTCGGTGCCGGCGCCCTGGACAACTACCAGATCGACAATGAGCGCTTCAACAAGGGGGGCGAGCTGGGTAAGGACGAGTTCCTGAAACTGCTGGTGGTTCAGCTCAATAATCAGGACCCGCTGTCGCCGCAGGAAAACGGTGAGTTCATCGCCCAGTTGGCACAGTTCAGTACAGTGGAAGGTATCGGCAATCTGAACGACAGCATGGAAGCGATCATGAGCGGTTTCCAGTCGTCCCAGGCGCTGCAGGCATCCTCTCTGGTCGGGCGCACGGTGATCGTGCCGACCGACAAGGCAATTGTCGATACCGCTGAAGGGATCAAGGGCGACGTGGTTTTGCCGCAGTCCAGCAGCAACGTATTTGTGGGCATCTATGACGAGGCTGGCACTATGGTGCAGCGGATCAACCTGGGCAGTCAGCAGTCTGGTTTGGTGGCGTTCGAGTGGGACGGCACCGATAGTGGCGGCAATATTTTGCCGCCCGGCAAATATAGCTTCAAGGCTGAAGCTGGCATCGAGGGTGAAAACCAGCAACTGATTACTCTGCTGCCGGCCAATGTCGACAGCGTATCGCTACCGGGCACGCCGGGTGGCGACCTGATTCTCAATGTGGCGGGCCTTGGCAGTATCGGCCTGTCGCAAGTTCAGATCATTGGCAAGTAACGTCGTCTGTGACGCATTGATACAAGGAACCAGATCATGTCCTTCAATATCGGTTTGAGTGGTATCCGGGCGGCGTCGGCCGACCTGAATGTTACCGGTAATAACATCGCCAATGCCGGTACCATTGGCTTCAAACAGTCACGTGCCGAGTTTGCCGATGTCTATGCCGCCTCGGTGCTGGGCACCGGACGCAATCCGCAGGGCAGTGGCGTGCTGCTGAGCAACGTGGCCCAGCAGTTTACCCAGGGCAATGTCAACTTCACCCAGAACACCCTGGATCTGGCGATCAACGGCAATGGCTTTTTCGTCACCAGCAACAATGGGGCGATCAGCTATACCCGTGCCGGTTATTTCGGGACTGACCGTGAAGGCAACATCATCAACAACTTCGGTGAGCGCTTGCAGGGGTATGGGGTCAATCCGGTCACCGGGCAGATCAATCAAGGTGTGCGGACTGATCTGCGGATCGATACCCGGGCCGCCGAGCCGAATGCCACCACCGAGATTCGCTCGACCCTCAATCTGAATTCGACCAATGTGCGCCCGGCTCTGTGGCAGGAAGCCTATGACCAGGCCTATGCTGCCTCGATTGCTGGTGCTGCTGATCCGGACAATCCGACCGCCGGCGAGATCGCGGCTGCCGAGGCTGCTGGTCTGGCTGCCGCCGAGGTTTCCTTCGATCCGACTGACTCAACGTCCTACAACAGTTCGACATCAGTGGATGTTTACGACAGCTTGGGCAACTCGCATGTGCTGACCAAGTACTTCGTCAAAACCGATGCCAATACCTGGGAGATGATCGTGCTGGTCGATGGTCGCGACCCGCAAACCGGGGTGCTGGCTTCGGATCCGGCCTATGCGCCTTCGGCTGGCGCGCGTTTTGATGTCAACTTCAACAATGCCGGGCAAATGACCACTGCCCAGCCGTTCAACCTGTCCGGCTGGGTGCCACTGGACGCTAACGGTCAACCCACCGGCGCCACCTCGCCGGTCGCTCAGTTGGCGATCAATCTGACCGGTTCGACCCAGTATGCATCGACTTTTGGGGTTAACTCGGTAGTGCAGGACGGTTTTACCACCGGTGAACTGGCGGGCCTGGAAATTGACGATACCGGGGTGATTTTCGCCCGTTACACCAACGGTCAGACCCGGGTTCAGGGGCAGCTCATTCTTGCCACCTTTGCCAACCAGCAGGGCCTGACGCCGTTGGGCAAGACCGCCTGGGCGCAGTCGTTCACCTCTGGTGAACCGGTGATCGGTACGCCGGGGTCGAGCACGCTTGGGGTGGTGCAGTCAGGGGCGCTGGAAGCCTCCAACGTGGAGCTATCCGATCAACTGGTCAACCTGATCGTGGCCCAACGCAACTATCAGGCTAACGCCAAGACCATTCAAACCGAGGATGCGGTGACGCAGACCATCATCAACCTGCGCTGATTCTCGCTTGCTGGAACGGCAATAGCGGCAATGGTCTTTGCCGCTATTGCCGTTTTTATTTTCTGCTCGTTTATATCTTTTTGATTTTGCTGAACAAATACCGTCCCGATAGGTCTGGCACGATGTCTGCATTACTCCTGGTGAATAAGGTTAAAGCGGCAATTCTTTGTCGAACCGGGAGTTCCCATGGACAAATCGTTGTACATCTCCATGACCGGCGCCAGTCAGAACATGCTGGCGCAACGGGCGCACGCCAATAATCTGGCGAACATCAATACCACCGGTTTTCGCGGTGATTTCGAGCAGGCTCGGTCGATGCCGGTGTTCGGTGAAAGCTATCCGACCCGGGCCTACGCGATGACCGAACGCCCGGGCACCAACTTTTCCCAGGGCAGCTTGCTGGAAACCGGTCGTGACCTGGATATCGCCGTGGAAGGTGAGGGGTGGATCGCGGTTCAGGCTCCGGACGGCACTGAGGCCTACACCCGGGCCGGCAGTCTGGGCGTCGATGTGTTCGGCATTCTGCGTACCAGCAATGGTTTGCCGGTGATGGGCAATGCCGGGCCGATCGCCATTCCTCCGGCCGACAAAATCGAAATCGGCGTAGACGGCACCATCACCATTCGTGCCCAGGGTGAGGCGCCCAATGTGCTGGCCGAGATTGACCGGATCAAACTGGTCAATCCCGATCCCGCTTCGTTGCGCAAGGGCCCAGACGGTTTGATGAGGGTCGAGGGTGAGCTGGAGCAGCCGGCTGACGGTGCGATTCGGGTAGCTACCGGTTTTCTGGAAGGCAGCAACGTCAATGCGGTGTCGGAAATGACCTCAATGCTGGCGCTGGCCAGGCAGTTCGAGCTGCACGTCAAGATGATGCGTACCGCCGAAGAAAACAGCCGGGCCAGCGAGCGCCTGTTGCAGATCAGCTAAAGTTATCGGAGAAACAACATGCACGCAGCACTCTGGGTAAGCAAGACCGGTCTGTCCGCTCAGGACACCATGCTCACCACCATTTCCAACAACCTGGCCAACGTCGCAACCACTGGTTTCAAGCGTGACCGGCCCGAGTTCGAGGACCTGCTGTATCAGGTCAAACGCCAGCCTGGCGGCCAAAGCACCCAGGACACCCAACTGCCATCTGGCCTGCAGGTCGGGACCGGGGTGCGGGTGGTTGGCACGCAGAAAATCTTCACCCAGGGCTCGTTGCAGACTACCGAGCAACCGCTGGACATGGCCATCAACGGCCGCGGGTTTTTCCAGATACTGATGCCTGACGGCAACATCGGTTACACCCGTGACGGTAGCTTCCACCTGGATGCCGAAGGCCAGATCGTCACTTCCAGTGGCTTTGCGTTGGAGCCAGGCATTGCCCTGCCCGATGACGTGCAGACCCTGACCGTCGGTGAAGACGGCACAGTCAGCATCACCGTATTCGGCGACCCGGGCATTCAGCAGATTGGTCTGATCCAGACCGCCGACTTCATCAACCCGGCCGGCATGCAGGCGATTGGTAACAACCTGTTCCTGGAGACCGCTGCCAGCGGCGCGCCACAGGTTGGCAACCCCGGTCAGAACGGCCTGGGTACTGTGCTGCAGAACACCCTGGAAAATTCCAACGTCAGCGTCGTCGAGGAACTGGTCAACATGATCACCACTCAGCGCGCCTACGAAATGAACTCCAAGGTGATTTCCACCGCCGACCAGATGCTGCAATACGTCAGTCAGACCCTCTGACGGGAGTGATGTGAAATGAACGCCCTGAGAACCACTGTGTTGATGCTGGCCAGCCTGAGTCTGGTGGCTTGCGTGCAAACTCCGCCGCGCCCGGACGATCCGGCCTATGCGCCGGTACTGCCGCGCACGCCGATGCCGCAGGAGCTGAACAATGGTGCGATTTATCAGCCAGGGTTTGAAATGAGCCTGTATGACGACCGCAAGGCGCATCGGGTGGGCGACATCATTACCATTACCCTGCAGGAGCGCACTGCCGCTCGCAAAAGCGCCGACAACGAGATCAGCAAGAGTAGCTCGACTCAGATCAGCACCCCGACCCTGTTTGGCAATGGCGTACGCATGGGTGGCCTGAACATGGGGGTTGACATGGGGGGGGAGCGCAGCTTTAACGGTGACGCTTCGGCCAATCAGAGCAACAGCCTGACAGGTTCGATCACTGTGACTGTGGCCGAAGTGTTGCCCAATGGCATTCTGCGGGTGCGCGGTGAGAAATGGATCACCCTAAACAATGGCGATGAGCTGATCCGCATTGCCGGGCTGGTACGCAGCGACGATATCGGTCAGGACAACACTGTACCCTCGACCCGGGTGGCCGATGCCCGTATCACCTATTCGGGCACCGGTGCCTTTGCCAATGCCAGCCAGCCCGGTTGGCTCAGTCAGTTCTTCATGAGCCCGCTGTGGCCTTTCTAGGAGCATCGATCATGCGTAGCCTGCTGCTTTCCCTGTGCCTGATTCTGCTCAGCCCGCTGGTACATGCCGAGCGTTTGAAGGATATCGCCAGTATTGCCGGGGTGCGGACCAACCAGTTGATCGGTTATGGCCTGGTGGTTGGTCTTGATGGTTCTGGTGACCAGACCAGCCAGACCCCGTTCACGGTGCAGACCTTCAACAACATGTTGACCCAATTCGGCATCACAGTGCCGCCGGGGACCCGGATTCAGATGAAGAACGTTGCCGCAGTGGCGATTCACGCCGACCTGCCGCCGTTCGCCCGCCCGGGGCAGACCATCGACATCACCGTGTCCTCGATCGGCAATGCCAAGAGTCTGCGTGGCGGCAGCCTGCTGATGACCCCGCTCAAGGGGATCGATGGTCAGGTCTATGCCATTGCCCAGGGCAATCTGGTGGTCGGCGGCTTCGGTGCCGAGGGCGCCGATGGCTCGCGGATCACCGTCAATGTACCGAGCGTTGGCCGGATTCCCGGCGGCGCTACGGTTGAACGGGCGGTGGCCAGTCCGTTTGCCTCCAGCGATCACCTGGTGTTCAACCTCAATCGTCCGGACTTCACCACCGCCAAGCGGGTGGTTGATCAGATCAACAACACCTTTGGCCCTGATGTGGCCCAGGCGCTGGACGCCGGGGCTATCAAGGTCCGGGCGCCGCTGGATCCGAATCACCGGGTCGACTACCTGTCGATGGTCGAGAACCTGCGCATTGAACAGGGCAACGCCGCCGCCAAGGTCATCATCAATTCGCGCACCGGCACTATCGTCATCGGTCAGGATGTCCGGGTTCAGCCGGCGGCGGTGACCCATGGCGGGTTGACCGTGACCATCAGTGAAAACCTGCAGGTCAGCCAGCCGGGTGCACCCTTCGGTGGCGGTCAGACCGTGGTGACGCCCAGCTCACAGATTGATATTGCCGAAGGTGATGGCCGGATGTTCGTCTTCAACCCCGGGGTTTCTCTTGATGAGATCGTCCGTGCGGTCAACCAGGTAGGTGCGGCTCCCGGTGACCTGATGGCGATTCTCGAAGCCCTGCGTCAGGCCGGTGCGCTGAATGCCGACCTGGTGGTGATCTGAGCGGAGCAGCGAGCATGAACCTTACAAGCCAGCAGAGCCTCAACTACACCGACCTCAATGCCATGAGCCAGCTCAAGCATGGTAGCCAGGCCAACAGCCCGGGCAACCTGCGGCGGGTGGCTGAGCAGTTCGAGTCGCTGTTTCTGAACATGATGGTCAAGAGTATGCGCGATGCCAACGAAGTGTTCGCCGAGGGCAATCCGCTCAACACCAATCAGACCCGCTTCTATCAGGATATGTACGACAACCAGATGAGTGTGCATTTGGCCGAGAAGCAGGGCGTTGGGCTGGCCGACATGATGGTGCGGCAAATGTCACCCAAGGGCCAGTCTGGTGGTTCGCAAGCGGCTGAGGCTGCACCGGCAGCAGACCAGTCGGCCCTGCTGGCGCGTCGGCGGCTGGCGATGATCAGCCGTAATCCGGCGGTAATGGGAGAGGGCGCCGCTCCGGTTAACAATGAGCGCCCGGTTAGCCAGGCCGAGAGCGTGACCAACTGGCAGCCGCTCAGGGCTATGCAGGGTGTCAGTCGCACTGCGCCAGCGCAGAGTTCAGTCAGTGACGCTGCGATTGCCGGGCGGCGCAGCTTTGCCAATCCGGCCGAGTTCGTTGCCACCATGCTGCCGATGGCCGAACGTGCCGCTGAACGCCTTGGCATCGACCCACACTACCTGGTAGCCCAGGCAGCTCTGGAGACCGGCTGGGGCCGCTCATTTGCCGGCGGTAACAGCCATAACCTGTTTGGTATCAAGGCTCATGGCGGCTGGCAGGGAGATTCGGCCTCGGCCATGACCCATGAGTTCCGTGACGGCGCGCTGAATCGTGAACGGGCCAACTTCCGTGCCTATGCCTCGTTCGAGCAGAGCTTTGACGACTACGTTGAATTCCTGCACCGCAATGGCCGTTATCAGCAGGCCTTGCAGACTACCGACAACCCTGATGCCTTTTTCCGTGAGCTGCAGCGCGCCGGTTATGCCACCGACCCGCAGTACGCCAGCAAGGTATCGCGCATTGCCCGCCAGTTGCTCAGCCAGCAGACTACAGCCGGCAATGACAACCGTCAGCTGAGCTGAACAGGGAGTAAAGCATGGCAGACCTGTTATCGATTGGCCTGAGTGGCCTGTCCATCGCCCGAACCAATCTGGCGGTCACCGGACATAACATCACCAACGTCGACACCCCCGGCTTTTCCCGCCAGGGCGCGATCCAGTCCACCCGTCCGGCCCAGTTCACCGGTGGCGGCTATATCGGCTCCGGGGCGACCATCGTCGATGTGCGGCGGATATACAACTCGTTCTATACCAACCAGTTGCAGGTCAGCAGCGCGATCAGCAGCGACGTCAAGGCTTACAAGAGTCAGATCGATCAGCTCGATGCGTTGCTCGGTGGGACCACCACCGGTATTGGCCCGGGTATCCAGAAGCTGTTTGCCGCGCTACAGACCGCTGCCGAAGATCCGGCCAATATTCCGGCCCGGCAATTGGTTATTTCCGAATCCCAGGGGCTGGCCAGCCGTTTCAACAGCCTGTATGCGCAACTGGAAACCCAGAACAACTTCATCAACAAGCAGATGGGGTTGGTTTCCGATCAGGTCAACCGGCTGTCGGCGAGTATTGCCGGTTATAACAATGCGATTGCGGTAGCTGCGTCCAGTGGTCAGCAGCCTAATGATCTGATCGATGCCCGCGACGAGGCGATCCGTCAACTGAGCACCTATATCGGGGTGACCGCGGTTCCTCAGGATGACAACACTATCAACTTGTTCATTGGTTCCGGTCAGCCACTGGTGGTTGGTAATAGCGCGTCGCGGCTGGAAGTGGTGCCGGGTTTGCGTGATCCGTCACGCTCTGAGGTGCAACTGGTCAATGCCGGGTCGCGGCAAGGGGTAACCGACCTGATTACCGGTGGGGAAATGGGTGGTTTGCTGCGTTATCGTAGTGAAGTGCTGGATGATGCCTTCAATACCATCGGTCGGCTGGCGCTGTCGATTTCCGAACAGATCAATAACCAGCTGGGCCAGGGCCTGGATCTGCTGGGCAATGCTGGTGGCAACCTGTTCACCAATATCAACAGCCCCGAGTATGTTGCTCTGCGCAGCCTGGCCCGGGCCGGCAACAGTGATGACAGCGCACTGCTTGGGGTGAATATCACCGATACCAGCAAGCTGACCACCTCCGACTACGCTCTGGAGTTCACCAGTGCCGACACCTTCACCTTACGCCGGCTGTCGGACAATACTCAGGTCGGGGTATTCAACATCAACGATGTGCCACCACCGGAAGTCGATGGGTTCAGCATCTCTGCATTGAACGGCAGCTTTGCCGCCGGGGACCGTTTTGTCCTGACGCCGACCCGAAATGCCGCCGCCACCATCGGCACGGTGATGACCCAGCCTGAGCAACTGGCACTAGCTCTGCCAGTCACGGCCGAGGCAGCGCTGAACAATCGGGGTAACGGTACCATCAGTCAGCCTGAGATCATTGATGGTCCGCAGCCGCTGGACACTGCCGCGTTGCAGGCCATGCTGCCATTCAGCTTCACGGTCAATAACAATGAGTTGACGGCCAGTAGCGGCAGCTTCGTGCCCTCGCCACTGACCATTACCCCAGGGCAGCCGAATCAGGTCGAGTGGACCGATGGTACTCACACGCTGCGTTTCACTGTGGCCGGTAACCCCCAGGATGGCGATAGCTTCAGCGTTAACTACAACGCTGATCCGGCAACCGGTACACCAGGTGTATCGGACAACCGCAATGCGCTGAAACTGCTGGAGTTGCAAAACAAGGCGGTGATTGGCTTGCAGGGCGGTGCCAGCGGGATCTCCTTCGTCGACTCCTATGGCGATATGGTGCAGCGGGTCGGAACCCTGACCGCTCAGGCGCGCATGGATGAACAGGCCAGTGGCGCAGTGCTGGCCCAGGCCCAGAACAACCGTGATTCGGTTGCCGGGGTCAACCTGGATGAAGAGGCGGCCAACCTGATCAAGTTCGAGCAGTACTACAATGCCTCGGCGCAGATCATTCAGGTTGCTCGCTCCTTGTTCGATACATTGATCAGTTCCTTCCGTTAACGGTGCCGGTTATGCGTATTTCGACCATTCAGGCTTTCAATAACGGCGTCAACGGCTTGCAGACCAACTATGCGAGCCTGACCCGAACTCAGCAGCAGATCAGTACCGGGATGCGCATACTGTCGCCTGCCGATGATCCGGTGGCCTCGGTGCGGCTGTTGCAACTGGATCAGGAGGCCTCCAGGCTAAGCCAGTACAAGGCCAATCTTGATGCTGCGGAAAACAGTCTGACTCAGGAAGAGATCGTGTTGCAGTCGGTGGTCAACATCATGCAGCGGATCCGCGAGATTGCCGTACAGGCTGGTAATGGCGCTCTGGACAGCGGTGATCGGGCCAGTCTGGCGCAGGAACTCAAGCAGCGTGAAGACGAGCTGTTCGGGCTGTTCAATAGCCAGAATGCCCGTGGCGAGTATCTGTTTGCCGGTTATCAGGGCAAGACTCAGCCGTTTATCCGCGAGCCCGATGGCAGTTACAGCTATCAGGGTGATGAGGGCCAGCGGTTTCTCGAGATCGCCAGCGGCAACCAGATTGCCATCAATGATAACGGCAAGGCGCTGTTTCTCGATATTCCCAATGCCAACCGGGTCGATACGGCTGCTGATCCGGGTAATACCGGTAGTGCGCGGATTTCTCTTGGGCAGGTGGAGAACAAGCTGGCCTTCGACAATCAGCTCTATCCGCTGGGTGGGGTACAGATCGTCTTTTCCAGCACCACGGACTACGAGATTGTCGACAGCAACGGCGATCCGTTGGCGCCCCCGGTCACCGGTCAGCTAAGCCCCAACGAGGACAATGAATACACCATCCGCTATGGTGGGGTAGCCATTACCCTCAATGGCGAGCCCGCAGCGGGCGACAGCTTCAGCATTACCCCCAGTGGAGAGGAAAAGCGAGGCATCCTCGACAGTATCCGGGTGTTGCGCCAGGCACTGGAAAATGCTGAAGACACTCCCGACGGTAATCTGGCCACCCGCGACGCAGTGGCGGTGGGTCTGCTCAATATCGACAATGCCATCGGCACGGTGTTAAGCAAACAGACCGAACTGGGTGCGCGGCTCAACGTGATCGATACCCGGCGTGATGAGAACCTTGATCTGACCCTGATCAACCAGTCGGTTACCTCGGAGCTGCAGGATCTGGACTATGCCGAGGCACTCAGCCGTCTCAGCCTGCAAACCGTGCTGCTGGAGGCGTCACAGCAGAGCTTCGTCAAGATCAACGGCCTGAGCCTGTTCAATCTGCTGCGCTGAGGCGTTGACGGTTCTCGTCTTGCAATAATCGTATGAAAGCCCGGGCGGCCGGCGACAGTGGTCGTCCGACCCGGGTTACCAGGCCATAACTGGTACCGGGCAGCAGTTCCGGCCAGTCCAGCAATACCAGCTCTCCACGTGCCAGGTCCGGGTCCAGAATGTCTCGTGTGGCAAAGCTCAGGGCGTCACTGTGGCGTACCAGGCGCATCAGTACGTCCAGGTTGTCGCATTCCAGGTTGATCAGTGGCTCGCGGCCGGCAAGTGTGCGGCTCATGTAATCATGCACCGGTTGCGGCAAGCGGAAGCTTGCCAGTGGATAGGTGTTGAGGTCGGCATTGTTTAGTCCGGCCTTGTTGGCAAGCGGATGGCCGGCCCGGCAGAACAGTACGCTGGGGTTTTGGCGTAGCGGCAGCACATGCAATTGCGGATCCTGCTCCAGCTCCCGGATATCGGCGACGAACAGTTCCAGGGTGTCAGCCAGCAAGCGCTCGCGTAACTCTTCCCAATGCTGGATGACCAGCTTCAGCGCCACGCCGGGGTGCTGGCGATTGAACCGGCCCATGGTTGCAGGCACCAGTCGGGCAGCCGGGAAGGGACCGGCGCCAATCAGCAGTTCGCCTGACTCCAGATCGTTGAACTGTTGCAGGGCGTTTTTCAGCGCTGCACTGCCGGCCAGCAGGCGTTTGGCGTGTTCAAGTACCAACTGTCCCTGTGGGGTCAGTTCCACGCCCTTGCCGCCACGAATGATCAGTGGGCAACCCAGGCGCTGCTCCAGGTTCTGGATGCTGCGGGTTAGTGCAGGCTGGCTCAGGCCGATGGCTTCCCCAGCGCGAATAAAGCCCTGGTGTTCGACCAGGGCAACAAAATGGCGCAGGGCGCGCAGGTCGATGGGCTGACTCATTGGTCGTTGCTTCCGGTAGCGGCCAGGTTGTCGAGAATCGGACAGTCTGGCCGGGTATCACCATGGCAACAGTGCGCCAGGTGGGCGAGGGTGTCTCGGATAGCCTGAAGATCAGCAATCTTCTGTTCCAGCTCAAGCACATGTCCCTGGACCAGGGTTTTGACCTCCGCGCTGCTGCGTTCGCGGTCCTGCCACAGAGCCAGAAGCTGGGCAATCTGTTCGATCGAAAAGCCCAGACCACGGGCGCGATGAATGAACCGCAGGGTATGCAGGTCGCGTTCGTCATAGCGGCGATAACCTGCCGCGCTGCGAGCGGCATCGGGCAGCAGATCGATGCTCTCGTAATGACGGATCATGCGCGGGGTCAGACCACTGTGTTTGGCTGCTTGGCTGATATTCATTGCTGTTCTCTATCCAGGTCTGGCCGCCAGCGCTTGAGCAGCAGGGCATTGGTCACCACACTGACGCTGCTGGCCGCCATCATGGCGCCGGCCATCATCGGATTGAGCAGGCCGATGGCTGCCAACGGGATGCCCAGACTGTTGTAGATGAAGGCCCAGAACAGATTTTGACGGATTTTGCGCCAGGTGTGCCGGGAAATATCCAGTGCCGCAGGGACCAGTTGCGGTTCACCGCGCATCAGGGTGATACCGGCGCTGTGCATGGCCACGTCGGTGCCGGTAGCCATGGCCATGCCGACATCGGCGGCGCTCAGGGCTGGGGCGTCATTGATGCCGTCGCCGATCATCGCCACCACCCGGCCTTGTTCGCGTAGACGCTGAACGTGTTGAGCTTTGTCCTCGGGCAGTACTTGGGACTCAACATGCTTGATTCCCAATTCAGCGCCGACGCTGTTGGCGGCAGCCTGACTGTCGCCACTAATCAGCCAGGTGTCTATACCCTGCTGGCGCAACTGTGCGACGGTATCCCGGGCGCCGTCCTTGATCTGGTCGGCATAGGCCAGCAGGGCCTGGGCTTTGACTTGCCCGGGCTGCCCGGCAGCCAGCCAGGACAGGGTATGGCCCTGGGCTTCGTGGTTGTCGGCCTGGGCCTGGCTGGAGTTCAGCTCCACGCCCAACTCATTCATCAGCAGGCGGTTGCCAAGCCAGACTGACTGACCGTTGACCAGACCGCTGGCACCGCGACCGGCCTGAACCCGGAACTGCTCGGCGTCGGCGCTGCTGATTCCGTGCTGGATGGCATAGTCACGCAGGGCCGCGGCCAGTGGGTGTTCGGCCTGACGCTGAACCGCCAGGGCCAGGCTTAGCGCAGCATCATGCTCCGCCCCATTCAGTGGCTCAAAGGCTTGAACCACAGGCTTGCCCAGGGTCAGGGTGCCAGTCTTGTCGAAGATCACCGTATCGACCCGATGGGCCTGCTCCAGCGCTTCAGCGTCACGAATCAGAATGCCATGGCGGGCGGCCACCCCGGTACCGACCATGATCGCGGTAGGGGTGGCCAGGCCGAGTGCACAGGGACAGGCAATCACCAGCACGGCGATGGCATTGAGCAAGGCCTGCTCAGGGCCGAACCACAGGCTGCCCAGCGCCCAGGCCGCAACGGCAATGACCAGAACCACCGGCACGAACACTGCACTGACTCGGTCTACCAGGCGCTGGATCGGCGCCTTGGACGCCTGGGCGTTTTCCACCAGCCGGACGATTTTCGACAACAGGGTGTCCTGGCCGATGGCGGCGGTATCGAGCAGCAACATGCCGTCCTGATTCATCGCTCCGGCACTGACCCGGTCGCCAGGCTGCCGGCTGACCGGCAGGCTTTCACCGGTCAGCATCGATTCATCCACATGGCTGCCACCTTCGAGCACCAGGCCATCGACCGGAATGCGCTCACCGGGTTGAACCACTACCTGGTCACCAATCCTGATCTCGCTCAGGGCGACCAGTTCATCACCCTGGGCTGTTCGCCGCCGAGCCTTGTCCGGGCGCAGGGCGGTCAGAGCTCGGATTGCTTCCAGAGTCTGGCCCTTGGCCCGGCTTTCCAGATATTTGCCCAGCAGCACGAAACTGATGATGATCGCTGATGCTTCGTAATAGAGCACCGGCATCTGACCGGCCGGGGTGCTGAACACATGCCAGGTGCTCAGGCTCCAGCCAGCCGATGTGCCGATGGCCACCAGCAGGTCCATGTTGCCGGTACGGTTGCGCAGGGCATGCCAGGCGCCCTGATAGAAGCGGGCACCGAACACGAACTGGACGATTGAGGCCAACAACAGTTGCAACAGGGCAGGCAGCATCAGGTCGTGGCGGCCGAACAGTTCCGGCAGCATGCCCAGCGCCAGCGGCGCGCTGAGCAGGGCTGCAGCGATCAGGTGTCGGCGTTCACGTTGCAGGCGTTGGTGTTGGGGATCTGTTTCACTGCCGCCCGTCGTTTCCTGCTGGTTCAGCCACTGACCGGGGTAGCCGGCCTTGACCAGTGCCTGTAACAGACTGTCTGGGTCAGTGCCTGCGAGCAATCTGACTCGGGCCTGTTGACTGGCCAGATTGACCTCGGCGCTGAGTACGCCAGGGACTTTGAGCAGGGCGGTTTCGCTGCGGCGTACGCAGCCGGCGCAGGTCAGGTTGCTCAGACTCAGCAGGCGCTCTTCGATAGCCACGCCATAGCCAGCATGCTGCACAGCCTCGCAGGCGGCCGCGAGTTGTTCAGGTTGTTCAAGTTGCAGTTGGGCAGTTTCCGCGGCCAGGTTGACCTGGGCGGTCCCGATCCCGGGAATTGCGCCCAGCGCCTGCTCAATCCGGCGCACGCAGCTGGCGCAGTTCATGCCGCTGATATGGAGGGTGACTGTGCTCATGATCCAGCTCCTGAAGATAGGACAACCAGATCATGAGCCTTGACATGATGTCAAGGTCAACAGCCCCTAGTATTTCCCCAACGGCTCAGCTCGGCTTGCTGGGATCGACAAAACCGTCCGGTTTGACCACCAGCACATCGCAGGGGACATCATCGAGTAGTCGCTCGGCGGTGTGTCCAAGCAGGGCGCTGTCCAGACGTGAACGCGATACCGCCCCCATCACCAGCAGGTCGATATCCTGGTCGCTGGCGAACGCCGGAATTGCCTCTTCCGGATAGCCCTGCAGCAGATTTCGGTGTGAGGCGTCTACTCCGGTCTGATTGGCCAGTTGCTCAAAAGCGCTGGCGTGGCGTTGGCGAACATCATCGGCATAACCATCGTAATCGGTGATCACACTGGCATCGAAAACCAGGGTGCGCGGCAGCGGGTTATAGCAGTGCACGACATGGGGCTGGCTGTTGGTTAGCTTGGCCAGACCCTGGGTCAGGGAGATCAGTTTCAGGTCCAGTGCCGCCGGTTTGTCCGCCTCGTGCAGCGGATCGACGCTGGCGCAGAGTTTTTGCAGCGGTCGATCGGCCTGCTTGACCAGCCAGACCGGTACTTCGCTATGGCGGATCAGCTGCCAGTCGGTATTACTCAGTAGCAGGCGCTTGAGCACATTGTGGTGGTGGGTGGTTTTCAGCACCAGATCAGCCTGGTATTCAGCGATGGCGCGCAGAATATGGCGGTCCAGACGCTTGCCCCAGAGTGCTTCGGTATCGACTTTGAGGCCCTTGTCGCGCAGTGGTTTGGCCAGCCGCTCGAGAAAGCCTTCACGATGTCTGATCAATGATGCGCGCGCCTTCTCCAGGCCGGGGGTGTCGAACAGAACACCCCCGTCGAGCGCAGGAATGTAGTCGCACAGAAACAGGGTGATCCGAGCCTGCGGATAGTGAGCGCTCAGCTGCTCGGCACGACGCAGGCAGGGTTGCTCATCTTCACTGGTGGGGTCGATGACTACCAGCATGTGTCGAATATCCATGATCTACTCCTTTCAAGGGAATGTTCCAAGGTTAGGCCATTGATCAGAGCCTTACACTGATCTGGGTCAATTTGACCGTTGCCCTTGAGAAACCTCGGGACTGGCCGATAACCTGACAAACCATCGCAAAGATCATTGCCATGTCAAAAACTCTGCTAGCCGCACTTGCCCTGGGCATTTTGGCCGGTTGCGCCTCGAACGCCCATAACAGTCACCTGAATCAGGCCTATCAGGCCTATGATCGGGGCGACTGTGCCCAGACCATTTTCCAGTTGTCCCGGGCCGAGCGGGCCAGCCGTTCGCGACCGCATCTGCAACCGGAAATCTCATTGTTGAGGGGGCTGTGTCTGGAGCGTCAGGCTCTGTACGTGGATGCCGCGCAGACTTACCGTTACCTGCTCCGGCATTACCCCAATAGTGAGTATAGTTATCGGGCCGGCGCACGCCTGGAGACCCTGCGTCAATTGGGTCATTACCAGCCGGATCAGCGCTTGCCGCCCGAGCGCCCCTGAGTGTGCGGTTCACTATATGGCCCTTGGCCGTACTTGGGGGCTGGGCTATGCTTAGCGAACTGATACCCGACTGGTATCAGCTCCTGGACCCTAGCGGCTATGCGAATTCGTCAGCTTGTCATCATCTGCCTGGTGCTGTGGTTTGGCCCGGTTGCCGCCAGCGAGATCTATCGCTGGGTGGACGAGCACGGCCAGGTCCATTTCGGTGAGCGCCCGCGCGAGGGCGCACAACGGGTTGAAGTGAGACCTCAGGTGGTCGAACGTGATGCCCAGGTGCGCCAGCGGGAACAGAATCTCCAGCGTCTGATGGATGTACGCACCGAGGAACGTGCGGCGCGACAAACCGCTGTACTTGAACAGCGGGCCAGGCAACAAAGCCATTGTGATGCTCTGCGCCGAGAGTTGGCGCGGTTCGATGGCCGGGTCCTCTGGTACGAGGAGGATGCCAACGGCAAGCGGATGGAGGTGGAACCTAAACGAGTCGAGGCGCGCAAGAACGCCTTGCAAGCTGAAATCAGGGAGCGTTGCTGAATATGCAGACGACGCCTGTTCCGGAGTCCCCGGAGCATATCGAAAAACGCCAGATCACCCGGCATCAGCTAGGAGCTTACCTGCAGGTTTTCAATCAGTGCACCGGTCGGCCGATAGGCTATTTGGGTAATGTATCGCGTCAGGGTCTGATGCTGATCAGCCCGTTGCCGTTGATGGTCGATGAACTGTTTGAACTGCAATTGCGCCTGCCGTCCAGTTTGCACCCCTATCAGCGGTTGGACTTTCAGGCCCGAAGCCACTGGTGTCGCGAAGATGTCACTCCGGGGCACTTCGATACTGGCTTCAGCCTGGTGGGTAACCAGCCGGCTTTTGCTGAACTGACCGATGCGCTGACCCGCTACTTCAGTTTCATGCGCACGGAAGATGCCTGAACGCCCAGCATCGGGTACCCTGCGGCTTTGTGTTGCAGGGAGAGGGGTATGGCCGAGAGTTTTTTCTGGTACGACTTCGAGTCAACCGGCATCGATCCGCGTCGTGACCGGCCTCTGCAGGTGGCCGGCGTTCGCACCGATGCAGAGTTGAACGAGGTCGACGATCCACTGTGCATCGATTGCCAACTGTCGCCGGATATTCTGCCGCATCCGATGGCCTGTCTGGTTACCGGGATAGGCCCGGAACGGGTCATGGCGGGGCTGCCCGAGGCTGAATTCATTCAGCGTCTGCATCATGAAATGGCTACGCCGGGCACCTGTAGCGTGGGTTACAACAACCTGCGCTTCGACGACGAGATGACCCGTTTCAGCCTGTACCGGAATTTCTATGATCCCTATGCCCGTGAGTGGCAGTCAGGCAATAGTCGCTGGGACCTGCTTGATGGCTTGCGTGCCGCCCACGCCTTGCGCCCCGAGGGCATCGAGTGGCCACAGCAAGACGGGCTGGTCAGCCTGCGCCTGGAGCTGCTGACGGCCGCCAATGGCATTGATCATGGTCAGGCTCATGATGCTTTGGCCGATGTCCGTGCGACCATTGCCATGGCTCGCCTGTTGCGTCAGACCCAGCCGAAACTGTTCAACTATCTGCTGGGGCTGCGCCGTAAGCCGGCGGTTAATGCCCTGATTGATCTGCGCAACGTTCGACCGCTGGTCCATGTGTCTGGTCGTTTCGGGCGTGAGCGTCACGGATTGGCGCTGGTGTTGCCGCTGGGCTGGCATCCGGTCAATCGCAATGCATTGATTGTCTATGACCTCGCTGCCGACCCGGGCCTGCTCAATGAGCTGACGGCCGAGCAGTTGCGTCAGCGCCTGTACACTCGTCAGGAAGACTTGGCCGAGGGGCAGCAGCGTCCGGGGCTGAAGTTGGTGCATATCAATCGCTGTCCGTTTCTGGCCGACCTCAAGGTGTTGCGCGCTGAAGATATTGCGCGTCTGGGGCTGGATATGCCGCTTTTGCTGGCTAATGCCCAGGCTCTGGGGACATGGCGGGAAACCGGCCAGGCGCTGCTCAGGGAAGTTTACAGTGATACGGCTGAGCAGAAGGAGGCTCAGTCTGATCCAGAGTTGCAACTCTATGACGGGTTTCTTAACGATACGGACAGGCAGTTGCTGCCGGACATTCGCCAGGCTGACCCCGATACACTGGCTCGACACTCCTGGCCCTTACGTGACCAGCGGTTGGTTGATCTGTTGTTCCGTTATCGGGCGCGTAACTTTCCCGATACTCTGACTGCAAGCGAGCAGGAACAGTGGCGGCAGTTTTGTCGGCAGCGGCTTCAGGGGCGGCTGCCCGGAGCACCATTGACCCTGGCAGACTTTAATCGGGTCTTGAGTGAGGCGATGCCCCAAGCTTCTGCTCAACAGCAGCAGTTGCTGCAAGACTGGCAGCGCTATGCCGAGGATCTAGCCCGTTATCTGGCCGTGAAGATGGAGTGATCCGAGTCAATAAAAAACGCCCAGATCAATGGGCGTTTTTTATTGTTTCAGTGCTTCTAGCCAAGCACCTTGGCCCAGCTTTCAACAGTATCGGCACCGTACTGCTCTTTCCAGGCTTTCAGGGTCTTGTGGTTGCCGCCTTTGGTTTCGACAACTTCACCAGTGTTCGGGTTCTTGTACTGTTTGACCTTGCGCGCGCGCTTGGCGCCTGCAGTGGCCTTGCCGGCCTTGGCAGCGGGGGTCAGTTTGTTATCCGGGTCGAGCAGAGCGACTACATCTTTCAACGACTTCCCGTATTGGCTCATCAGCCCTTTGAGTTTTTCTTCAAACTCGATTTCTTTCTTGAGCTTGTCGTCGTTCGACAGAGACTTCAATCGTTCGGAAAGTTCACGGATGGTTTCTTCGATCTGACGATACTCTTGCAACTTGGACATGGAAGTTGATCCTTGTTTCCTGAAATTGGGGATGACGTGGCAATCATAGTTAAAACGACAAAGTTATACAATGTGTCGGTTGGAATGAGGTTGATTGAAAATTACAACTATGTGACTGCGTCGATAGGTCGCAGG
This sequence comes from Halopseudomonas phragmitis, assembly GCF_002056295.1. Taxonomy (NCBI): domain Bacteria; kingdom Pseudomonadati; phylum Pseudomonadota; class Gammaproteobacteria; order Pseudomonadales; family Pseudomonadaceae; genus Halopseudomonas; species Halopseudomonas phragmitis. The sequence goes on from NZ_CP020100.1 coordinate 2,267,449, forward strand.
CCTTTTCGACAAGTGCTGAAAATATTCATCAGGCCGGCTAGAATGCCCGCCTTGGTCGCGTCAACTTTGTCAGGCGCGCAGTGTGGGAGTTGAGTAATGCGTACCTATCGTTTGGTAATCGCCTGTCCGGATCGGGTAGGTATTGTGGCTAAAGTCAGTAACTTGCTGGCCACCTATAATGGCTGGATCAGTGAAGCCAATCATCATTCGGATAACCTGTCGGGCTGGTTTTTCATGCGTCATGAGATCCGGGCTGATTCCCTGCCATTTGATCTGGATGGTTTGCGTACGGTTTTTGCTCCTATTGCCGCCGAGTTCTCAATGGACTGGAGGGTAAGTGATTCCTCCGAGCGCAAGAAAGTTGTGTTGATGGCCAGCCGCGAATCGCACTGTCTGGCCGACTTGCTACATCGTTGGCACAGCGGGGAGCTGGCTTGCGATATCACCAGTGTGATTTCCAACCATGATGATCTGCGCAGCATGGTCGAGTGGCACGGTATTCCTTTCCATCATGTGCCGGTTGATCCGCAGAACAAACAACCGGCCTTTGCCGAAGTGACCCGCCTGGTGGATGAACAGGGTGCCGACTGTATTGTGCTGGCGCGCTATATGCAGATTCTGCCGCCGGAGCTGTGCCAGCGCTATGCGCATCGGATCATCAATATTCACCACAGCTTCCTGCCGTCGTTCGTCGGCGCCAAGCCGTATCACCAGGCTGCTCAGCGCGGGGTCAAGCTGATTGGCGCCACCTGCCACTATGTGACCGAGGAGCTGGATGCCGGCCCTATCATTGAGCAGGATGTGGCCCGGATTACCCACCGGCACAATGTTGAAGACATGGTGCGGCTCGGGAAAGACGTGGAAAAAATGGTACTTTCGCGCGGTTTGCGCTATCACTTGGAAGACAGGGTACTGGTTCACGACAACAAAACCGTGGTTTTTAACTGATGGTGAATTGAGGTTGTGGCCGGACCCTCCAACAAGAGAGGAGGCCCTATGCTCAAGTCAGTCAAAGTGCGCGACTACATGACGACTGATCTGGTGACATTCAGCCCGGAAACTGACCTGTTCCGGGCTATTGACACCCTGATCGAACATCGTATTTCTGGTGCGCCGGTAGTGGACGGTGAGGGCCACTTGCTTGGCCTGCTGTCCGAAAGTGACTGCCTCAAGGGCATTTTGTCCGGGAGTTACTTCGAGGAAGCCGGTGGTCGGGTTGAGTCGGTGATGACGGTGGTGGTGGAAACCATCGATGCCGATGCCGATATCATCAAGGCTGGTGAACACTTCATTCAGAAACATCGACGGCGTTTGCCGGTGATGGATGAAGGCCTGCTGGTGGGGCAGATCAGTCGTCGGGATATTCTGCGCGCGGTCAAGGCCTACAATCATCACGGTGCTCCCAAATGACCGACCTCTGGCGCGATGATGATCAGGACTATGACCCGTTGGGGCAGGCGGTGGCTGGTTTGCCACCGGTCATAGGTGGCGTTTGTCTCGCGCGCTTCGATCCTGAAGCTATGAACGCTGACAGCGGTACCGACTTTGCTGCGGTAGCCGATCTGGCGGCGACCCAGGAGGCCGCCGCCGACTCGGATTCAGATCCGGAAGCTGCCGACCAGCTCACGTAGTCGGTTGACCTGCTGCTCCAGTGAGGTACAGGCGCGCAGGGTCGATTGCAGGTTTTCCACCCCTTCCTGATTGAGGGTGTTGATCTCGGTGATGTCCATATTCAGGCTTTCGATCACCGATGTCTGTTCTTCGGTGGCGGTGGCGACCGACTGATTCATGTTGTCAATCTCGCCAATCCCCTGGGTGATCTCTGTCAGCCGCTGCCCGGCCTGACTGGCTACTTCGACGCTGTGCTCGCTGTAGCGCTGACTCTCCTCCATGTTTTTCACCGCGGTGCTGGCATCGCTGCGCAGTTCTTCAATCATGTCATGGATTTCCTTGGCCGAGCTCTGAGTCCGGTGAGCGAGGCTGCGGACCTCGTCAGCGACTACGGCAAAACCGCGACCGGCCTCACCGGCACGGGCGGCTTCGATCGCCGCATTGAGTGCCAGCAGGTTGGTCTGCTCGGAAATCCCCTGGATAACGTCGAGGATCTTACCGATATCTTCGGTGCGGTGGCTCAGGGACTGGATGGTCTGGCTGGAAGCGGTGATCTTGGCCGACAGGTCCTGCATGGCCTGAATGGTCTGGGCCACGACCTGACTACCCTGGTCGGCTCCACTGCGCGCGCCGCTGGCCTGCTGTGAGGCATCTGCTGCGTTGCGGGCAATTTCCTGGGCGGCGGCGCCCAACTCATTGATCGCGGTGGCTACGCTGTTGGTGCGACTGGCCTGTTCATCTGAGCTGGCCATATTGGCATTGGAGGCGTTGACCACATTCAGTGCGACATCGTTGAGTTCCTGGCTGGTGGTTGCCACCTGGCGAATCGAGGCGTGAATCCGCTCAACGAACTGGTTGAAGGCGGCAGCCAGGCGGCCAAATTCGTCGCGGCTGGTGACCGGCAGGCGGCGGGTCAGATCGCCTTCGCCCTGGGCGATATCTTCCAGCGCCGAGCCTAGCGAAGTCAGGGGTGTTAGCAGGTAGCGAATCAGCAGGCTGAGCAGCACGACAATGGCGATCAGGGCAATCAGTGCGGCGATCAACGCGGAAATACGGAAGCTGGTCAGGCTGGCAAAGGCCTGATCACGACTGATCGACAGCCCGACATGCCACTCCACGCCTGGCAGTCCTGTGACCGGGATGAAGGTCAGCAAGCGGGCTTCGCCGCCCATTACTGCATCCTGTAGCTCGCTGTTGATGCGTGGCGTGTCTCCAGGGTAGATCTGGCTCAGAGTCTGGGTTTGAAGGCTGGCATTGGGGTGTACCAGAATGGTGCCATCGCGGTTGACCAGGAACGCATAGCCCATGCCGTTGAAGTCCAGTGCGTTGATGATGGTCGAGATAGTTTTCAGGTTCAGGTCACCACCCACCACATCGTTGCCCGACGGGGTGGCGATGGTCATGATCAGGTCGCCAGTGGCGGCGTCGGTGTAAGGCTGGGTAAGAACGGTACGTCCGGCGGCCTTGGCGTCCCTGAACCAGGGCCGGGTGCGTGGATCATAGTCAGCCGGCATTTGTGAGTCCGGCCGCATGGTGAAGGCGCCGTTCATTTCGCCCAGATAACTGAAGTCGAAGGTGCGGTTGAGCGTGCGTTCTTCCAACAGCTCAATCATACGACTGCCATCGTCGGCGGCCAGATTGGAGGCCAGGTTCTCGAGTAACAGAACCCGGCCCGACAGCCAGTTGCTGATATTGGCCGCAGTCAAGCCGCCAGCATCACTCAGATAAGTGCGCAGATTGTCCTGCAGCGTCTTGCGCTGCAGGTAATCGTTGTAAAGGGAAAATGCCGAAAAGGCCGCGATTACCACAAGGCAAGCGGCGATCAGGATTTTCTGGCTGAAACTGAGTTGGTTGGGCATGGGGCGCAAGTCTCGTTAAAACAGAATAGGAAAGCATCACCTTGATAACGTCCAGGCGGCCAAAAACTTTAATCAGGGGGAACGCAGTGTTGTTTTTTTTGCCCCAGTCAGATGTCTGGTGATGGCGCTAAGCTATCATTGGCGGCGAGTCGGTTTCAGTTAACCGACAAAGGGTTCGCATTATAACCGTGAGCGCGATCATTCGGGCGCTCGTTCATCGATTAGGGATTCTTATGCTGTTGAGAAACTATTCCATCGCTGCCCGGCTGGCGGCGGGTTTTGCCGTGATGGCAGTAATTGTTTTGTTGTTAGGTATGCTGGGCATGCGTGAGATGGGACAGATGCGCCAGCAGGCTGAGGAGGTGGACAGCCACTGGGTGCCCGGCATGCAGTTGATCAACAGTTTTGGTCAGAACTTTATGCGGGTACGGATTTTTACCCTGCGCATCATGCTGGATGAGGACGGCAGCGATGCGGCCAGGCTCAACACGCAGATCAACGAAATGACTCGGCAGGTCGATGCCGACCGGCAGCGCTATGCAGCTCTCATAAGTTATCCGGATGAGCAACGCTTGTTCGAACAATTCAACCGCGGCTACGAGGGTTACCTGGCGGCCCAGCGTGAGGCATTGGATCTGGCATTGAACAATCGTTTTGATCTGGCCCTACAGCATGTTGACCAGGTATTGAATCCGCAGGCCGATCAGGTGACCCAGGCACTGCTGGCCCTGGAGCGTTATACGGTTGAGAGGGTGGGCGCTGCCGCCGATGAGTCTGCGGCGAGCTACTCCAGTGCGCGCAGCATGGTGATAGTTGCGGTCATTCTGGCGGCTCTGCTTACGGTTTTGCTGGCCTGGACCCTGACCCAGAGCATTATCGGTCCAATTCGCCAGGCCGTGCAGGTCAGTGAAACTGTGGCCAAGGGGGATCTGACCCGCTTGATCCAGGTTCAGGGTCGGGATGAACCGGCCCGCCTGTTGCGGGCGCTGGCGAGCATGCAGGAGCAGTTGCGCGACACTATTGTGGGCATTTCCAACTCCTCGACCCAACTGGCTTCGGCGGCCGAAGAGTTGAACGCCGTGACCGAGGATGCCACCCGTGGCCTGCAGCGCCAGGATGATGAAGTTCAGCAGGCGGCTACGGCGGTCAACGAGATGACTACCGCTGTCGAGGAAGTGGCCAGCAATGCTGCGTCCACCTCGGATCTCTCACAGCAGGCTACCCGGATTACCGAAGAAGGGCGTCAACAGGTCGGCAATACCCTGACCAGCATAGGAAAACTGACTGAAACCATCGGTGCTTCGGCAGATGAAGTACAGGATCTGGCCGCTCGGGCTCAGAGTATCAGCCAGGTGCTTGATGTGATCCGGGCAATCGCCGAGCAAACCAATTTGCTGGCACTCAATGCAGCGATCGAAGCGGCTCGTGCCGGCGAGGCCGGGCGCGGCTTTGCCGTGGTTGCCGATGAGGTGCGGGCGCTGGCCCATCGAACCCAACAGTCAACCAGCGAGATCGAAGAGATGATTTCCTCGATTCAGCAGGGCAGTGAGAGAGCGGTAGAGGCCATGGGTATCAGTCGTACCATGTCCGGCAATACCCAGGCCTTGGCCGATGCGGCGGGGCAGGCATTGCGTAGCATCAGTGAGGCAATCGGCCAGATCAACGAGCGCAATCTGGTGATCGCCAGTGCAGCTGAGGAGCAGGCCCAGGTGGCGCGTGAGGTTGACCGCAATCTGGTCAATATTCGAGACCTGTCTACCCAGTCTGCAGCCGGTGCCGAGCAGACCAGCAGCTCCAGCCGCGAGCTGTCGCGTCTGGCGGTAGAGCTGAATGACCTGGTAACGCGCTTCAAGGTCTAGGCAGGTCCGGCCCCCGAAAGGGGCCGGAAGAGGCTGAATGAACGGCGCCCAAGGGCGCCGTCTTGATTCAGGGCAGGGTCAGCTCCACCACCCGCAGGGTGGCGGCGTCGATTTCACTGTCGGTCAGTGGCATCGAACGCCACTGCTTGTTGCTGAACAGCTCGGTCTGGTCGGCGAAGAACTCAGACTCCGGATCGTGAGCCTGGCCGTAGGTCACGTAGACCTGAGCCTTGGGGCCTTGCTCGTCGTAACTCAGCGCCAGGGCAAAACTGGTACCGTAGTTGATCCGGTAGGCGGCAACCGGTCCGTTACCCTCGTCCAGCAAATCCAGGCTGGCGCTACCGGCAATGTCCTGACCGGTCAGAATGGTCCCGGTCTGGGCAAGGCTGCGGGCATTCTTGCTGATCATGTTAAAGATCCCCTCGAACGACTGCCCGCCATGAATAGGGAAGCGATGGTTCGGGTCGGACGATTTCAGCACGTACTGCACATCACCCAGTGCCACGTCCAGGGCAACGTTATTGTCGCTCAGGCGCTTGGCAGCCTTATGCAGGGCCTGGAGTACCGGATCGGTCAGCGGGTCGGCCGCCAGCGGCGCCAGGTCGCGTGGGGTGTCAGCCGGACTGTCCGGGTCGAAAGGTACTGCGAACAGGTTGTTGTGCAGATCGCGGTGAGCGCTGACTCGGAACTCCTGAAGAAACTCACGCATCATGGCGGCGCCACGACTGTCCAGGTTGTAGAGTCCATCCCAGTTGGCCAGCACGTTACAGGGCGTTGCCAGGCTTTCCAGTTGACCGTCGACTTCAACCTGCGGGTTAGCCTGGCAGCGCTGGACCAGTTGCTGGCGGAAGCTGCCACCAAACAGCGAGCCGTTGTGGTCCAGGGCCAGTTTCAGGGCCTCGATATCGAACACCTGATCGGCCAGTGTCAGGCCAAAAGCGTGAGGGTCGCTGATCAGTTGGGCGTTGTAGCGGGTCCGCGGACTGCGCACCACCTGCTCAGGGCCGAAGGCAATGCTGTAGCCTTCCAGTGGCTCCTCGACATGCGACAGCCAGTGACTGCTGTTGGCATTGTAGGCATAGTCGCGGCGGGTCACCTTGGGTGCCAGGCTGTAAGGCACGATGCCCGGCGCTACGGCCTCGGGGTGGTTGACCCACTCGAACTGCGACAGGTGTCCTGGCAGCAGAATTTGGCCGGCACCGTCCTGCCACAGTGCCTGGGCCGCAGGATCGTTAGCTATTGCGTTGCGCCAGAATCCTTCGGCCTGCGCTGACAGCAGAGGGGTGACTGAGGCGTCGATATAAGAGGCGTTGCCATCCTTATCGATCATGATGGTGTTGACCCAGGGTAGGCCCTGGATCTCAGCCAGTGCGGTTTCCAGCTCAGCAGTGCTGGTGGCCTTGTTCATCGCCAGCCACTGATCGAGCATCCGGTGGTTGCCGAGGTTGGCGTCGCGGTAGGTGATTGCCGTCGTAGTGCTCCAACCGAGTGCCGGGTTCACGGAAGACAGGTCGATCATCGGGCCGTAATGACTGAAGAATACCCGGCGAGTGAACGGTGCCAGCGAGTCATCGGGCAGCTTGACCTCGACTATGACGTCTTTGTAAGTGATGTCGCGCAGTTCGCCGTCATAGAAGTAGCGCTGGGCATTGGATGGGTCCAGTTGCAGCTGGTACAGGGTGAAACGCTTGGCCTGGGAGACCGTATGGGTCCAGCCCAGATGCTGGTTGAAGCCCAGGGTCACGATCGGAATGCCGGTCATGTTGGCACCGTGGGCCTGCAGTTCACCGGGAATGTTCAGATGGATTTCATAGAAACGCGAAGCACCGTCCCAGGGAAAGTGCGGATTGCCAAGCAGCAGGCTGTTGGCGTCGCGGACCCGGTCCGTACCTAGGGCCCAGCCATTACTGCCGATGCCTTCATTTTTCAGCACCAGCTCCGGATCAAGCTGGGCAGTCAGGTCAAAGGCGCTGGCCAACGGTTTGGGCTGGTCGTCGGCCTTGGCCAGTTGAGATTGTTGCTCGCTGTTGTTCTTGAGCTGAGTGATTCCGCCTGGCGGCTGGGCTGCGGCCATGGCCTGGAGGAAATTGCGGGTACTGGCCAGGGTGGCCATGTCCAGATACGTGGCCAGCAGGGTATTGGCAGTGATTGGTTGGACCCATTCGGCGCCGCGACAGGGTGTAGGGTAGTCCTGCGGGCTGTGGCGCTCGGCCAGTGCGTTGTTGTAGCCCTCAGCATAGCCGTTGATTAGGGCCTGGGCATCGCCGGATAGCAGTGAAAAGCGTTCCTCGGCCATGCTTTCAAAATCGATGGCCTTGTAGGCGACATCCGACAGCAGATTGGCGTTGTTCGTACCGGGCCCGAAGAATTTGGCCTTTTCGCCTTGCAGTGTCACTACCTGTTCGGCCAGGGTGCAGAGGTTATGCTCGGCCTGGGCGTGGGCGACGCCATAGCCGAGACCGAAGTAGTCATTGGCTTTGACATGGGGCACGCCATGGGTGGTGTAGGTGATGGTTACATCGGCGCTTGGGCTGGGGGCCGGAGAGCTGCTGGAGGAGCCGCCGCTGCTGAGGCAGCCTGACAAAATGACGGTGCCGGCAACCAGAGTGCCGGCCAGCTTCTTATGCATTGTCACATCCTTTTGTTTTACGTTGTTATTAGGGGTGGTCGACGGGGGAAGTCGACCTGTGCTCACCCAATTGGGTGAAGCCTGCCCACTCTCCAAAGCGGGCTGGAAGCTGTCAATTGAGGCGGCTGATGGGTGAATCTGGTGTGGTTTTCAGTTTTTGCTTGTGGAGTGACTTGGACAGGCATTCAAACCCTTATTGTTGAAGGATTATTGCCTTCATTTTTCAGTTATTGATTTTTTGTTGCGCAAAGGGGGCGGGCGTGGTGAGCGCCAGATTGGCGTGAAATGCACTGGGAGGCATGCTGAGGGAGCTGTCTGGCAAAGTGCTACCCGGGGTGACCCGGGCAGCGTTCAGAGTACTGCTCAGACGGTTTCGGTAGCCGAGCTGGACTGCATCAGTTTGGCCGTTTCTGGAGCCGGAGTGCGGATCAGATGATCAAAGGCACCCAGAGCTGCGGTGGAGCCGGCACCCATGGCGATGATGATCTGCTTGAACGGGACGGTAGTGACATCGCCAGCGCCGAACACGCCGGGGATGTTGGTTGCACCACGGCTGTCGATCTCGATCTCGCCAAAGCGGGTCAGGTTCAGCCCTGAATCCTTGAGCCACTCGGAGTTCGGCACCAGACCGATCTGGACGAAGATGCCAGCCACATCGACCTGCTTGCTTTCGCCGTTGGTGCGGTCGGTGTAGGTCAGACCTACCACCTTGCTGCCATCACCACGTACTTCGGTGGTCTGGGCATTCATGATGATCTCGACATTCGCCAGCGAACGCGCCTTGCGCTGCAGAACTTCATCGGCGCGCAGGCTGTCACCGAACTCCAGTACGGTGACGTGTTCGACGATACCTGCCAGGTCAATCGCCGCCTCGATACCGGAGTTGCCGCCGCCGATCACGGCCACGCGCTTGCCCTTGAACAGCGGGCCGTCGCAGTGTGGGCAGTAGGCTACGCCTTTGCCCCGGTATTGTTGTTCGCCGGGTACGTTCATTTCCCGCCAGCGAGCACCGGTGGCCAGAATGACGCTGCGGCTGGACAGAGTGGCGCCGCTTTCCAGGCCGATCTGGAGGTAGTCGCCCTGGGTCAGGCTGGCGGCCTTCTGCTCGGTGATCACCTCAACATCATATTCCTTGACGTGTTGTTCCAGGTGCGCCACCAGCTTCGGACCCTCGGTGTAGGGAACCGAGATGAAGTTTTCGATACCCACGGTATCCATTACCTGGCCACCGAAGCGATCAGCGACGAGGCCGGTACGGATGCCTTTGCGTGCGGCATAGATGGCCGCTGCCGCGCCAGCCGGGCCACCACCAACGATCAGTACATCGTACGGGGCTTTCTCGTTCAGTTCGGCGGCCTTGCGCTTGGCTGCACCACTGTCGACCTTGTTGACGATTTCCGCCAGGCTCATGCGGCCCTGGCCGAACGGCTGACCATTGAGGAACACCGAAGGTACGGCCATGATCTGGCGCTGTTCGACTTCATCCTGGAACAGGGCGCCATCGACCATTGCATGGGTGATGTTCGGGTTCAGCGTGGCCATCAGGTTCAGTGCCTGGACCACGTCCGGGCAGTTCTGGCACGACAGGGAAATATAGGTTTCGAAGTGGAACTCGCCATCGAGGTTGCGGATCTGCTCAAGCAGAGCTGGGTCGGCCTTGGACGGGTGGCCACCGGTTTGCAGCAGGGCCAGGACCAGCGAGGTGAACTCGTGGCCCATCGGCAGGCCGGCAAAGGTGACTCGTGGCTGCTCGCCAGTGCGCCCTACCGACATGCTCGGAGTGCGCGGATTGGCGGCGTCAACCAAGCCGATCTTGCCCGACATTTCGGCAATTTCGTTGGCCAGTTCGTGCAATTCTTTGCCCTTGGGGCTGTCATCGACGGACACGCTGATTTCAATCGGGTTAACGATATGCTGCAGGTACGTGTCCAGTTGTTTCTTCAGATTGGCGTCCAACATGTGCGTGTCCCTTGTGACAAAGCATAAATTTCAGGCGTAAAAAACCCGGCCCGCCGGAGGCAGCAACACAGCGCTGCAACGGGCCGGGTTGGCAGGACGGGTCTTAGATCTTGCCGACCAGATCCAGCGAGGGAGCCAGAGTGGCTTCGCCTTCTTTCCACTTGGCCGGGCAGACTTCACCCGGGTGGGCGGCAACGTACTGAGCGGCCTTGACCTTGCGCAGCAGGTCGCTGGCGTCGCGGCCGATGCCTTCAGCAGTGATTTCAACGGCTTGGATGACGCCTTCCGGGTCAACGATGAAGGTGCCGCGGTTGGCCAGGCCCTGATCTTCACGCAGTACTTCGAAGTTGCGGCTGATCTGCATGGTCGGGTCGCCGATCATGGTGTACTGGATCTTGCCGATGGTTTCGGAGCTGTCGTGCCAGGCTTTGTGAGTGAAGTGGGTGTCGGTGGAGACCGAATAGATCTCAACGCCCAGCTTCTGGAACTCTTCGTAGTGATCAGCCACGTCGCCCAGTTCGGTCGGGCAAACGAAGGTGAAGTCAGCCGGGTAGAAGAAGAATACCGACCACTTGCCTTTCATGTCGGCTTCGCTGACCTGGACGAACTCACCGTTTTTGAACGCTTGAGCGGTAAACGGCTTGATCTGAGTGTTGATAACGGACATTGCAACTCCTTGTCTGAGTAAATTAGTCAGTGGGTTGTGAAGACGGAGCGTATGTTAGGGCTCTGTCATGGATACTTAAAATAAATTTCAACTAAATCTTGGATAGTCTTTCTCTATCTATGGTCATTGTTGATTTTTTCAAGGGGGCTTTCAAGCTTCCCATTGGGTCTCTGCACTACATGGCAGCCTGGCACGATGGCGTGTCATTGCAGTGACAGACTGCTGGTCAATGCCTGCATCAATTGACCGGCGTCAAGTCCCCGGGTTCAGCCATCGGGCAGAGTAGCAGCCAGATGTGTTCCGCTTGGGAGGGTTTATGCAACTGGTGTGTCCTGCTGGCAGCCTGCCGGCGCTCAAGGCTGCGGTGCGCCAGGGTGCCGATGCCGTCTATACCGGTTTTCGCGATGATACCAATGCCCGGCACTTCGCTGGACTGAATTTTACCGAAAAGCAATTGCAAAGTGGCCTGGAGCTGATTCGCCGGGAAGGGCGACAGCTGTATATCGCGGTCAATACCTATGCCTTGCCCGATGGCTGGCCTCGTTGGCAGCGAGCAGTAGACCAGGCCGCGGATCTTGGGGTCGATGCGCTGATCGCGGCTGACCCCGGGGTGCTGGCTTATGCCAGCCGGCGTCATCCGGCGCTGCGGCTGCATCTGTCGGTCCAGGGTTCGGCGACCAATGCCGCGGCGCTGACGTTTTATCACGAGCGCTATGGCATTCAGCGGGCGGTCTTGCCACGGGTGCTGTCGTTGGCTCAGGTGCGCCAAGTGGCGGCGGGCAGTCCGGTACCGATCGAGGTATTCGCCTTCGGCAGCCTGTGCATCATGGCTGAGGGGCGCTGCCATCTGTCTTCCTATGTCACTGGCCAGTCGCCGAACTTGTGCGGCGTCTGCTCGCCGGCCAGTGCGGTGCGCTGGACCCAGGAGCCCGAGGCGCTCAGCTCACGACTTAATGAGGTGCTGATCGATCGCTATGTCGAAGGTGAAGCTGCCGGTTATCCCACCCTGTGCAAGGGTCGGTTCATGGTCAATGGCAAGCGTTTTCACGCGTTGGAGGAGCCGACCAGTCTCAACACCTTGGCACTTATTCCGGAGCTGGATGCAGTCGGAGTGGTAGCAGTCAAGGTCGAGGGCCGGCAGCGCAGTCCGGCCTATGTTGAGCAGGTGGCCAGGGTTTGGCGTCAGGCGCTGGACAGTTATGCCCGGGCGCCGGATCGGTTCGCGGTCGAGGCTGGCTGGAATCAGGCGCTGGCCTCGGTGTCAGAGGGCAGCCAGACCACTCTGGGTGCCTATCACCGGGCCTGGCAATAATCGAGAGAAATGACGATGAAACTGACATTGGGGCCGATCCTGTTCTACTGGAGTCGTGAGGCGATCATCGACTTTTATGCCGATATGGCTACCCAGCCGCTGGACGTTATCTACCTGGGTGAAACCGTATGTGCCAAGCGCCGAGCTTTGTCGCTGGATGACTGGCTGGGCCTGGCGCGTGATCTGCGCGAGGCCTGCGATGCTGAGGTTGTGGTGTCCGGGCTGGCCTTGATCGAAGCGGCTTCGGAGTTGTCGAGTTTGCGGCGGTTATGCGACAACGGCGATCTGCTGGTCGAGGCCAACGATATGGCCGCGGTGCAGTTTCTCAGCGAACGCAAACTGCCTTTTGTCGGTGGGCCGTCGCTGAATCTGTACAACGCCTTTGCCGTGGCCGAGCTGATGAACGCTGGCATGCTGCGCTGGGTGCCGCCGGTTGAGTGCTCGCAGGCCCTGCTCGAGCATCTTCAGCAGCAGGCCCGTGACCAGGCGCTGAGCTTGCCGGAACTGGAAGTGTTTGCCTGGGGCTACCTGCCGCTGGCTTATTCGGCGCGCTGTTTTACCGCCCGCGCGGAAAACCGGCCCAAGGACGATTGCGGTTTCATCTGCCAGCACTACCCCGAAGGTATTCCGCTGTTGACCCAGGAGGGCCAGCCGCTGTTTACCCTCAATGGCATCCAGACCATGTCGGCCGGGGTCTGCAATCTGTTGGCCGAGTATCCGAAAATGCGGACCATGGGGGTCGATGCCTTGCGCCTGAGCCCGCGGGCGACCGATATGGGCGAGGTCATTGCGCAGTTTCAGGCTGTGCGCCAAGGCCAGCAGCCGCCCGTGTTGGTGGATGGCTGCAATGGCTACTGGCATGGCCAACCGGGCATGCTGCGGGTTGAGGAGGTCGGGTTATGCTGAACCTGGGCTCTGTGCTTTTGCGACTCAGCGAACCGCTGCTGCCAATGAGTCGGCATGTACCGTTTCTGCTCCAGCAGTGGGTACTGGAAGCGCTGTTGCGGCGCTGGCTGGCCAGACCGCTGGAGGAAGGCGAGTTCGATCTGTTAGCCGGACGCTGGTTACGGCTGGAGGTCAACGATCTGGGGCTGGCCTGGAACCTGACCCGGGACCAGCATGGCCTGCGTTTGGCCGACCGCTCGCCGGCAGATGTGTTGATCAAGGGCAACTGGCGTGAATTTCTGCTGCTGGCCAGCCGGCTGGAAGACCCCGATACCCTGTTTTTCCGGCGCCGGTTGGTGATTGAGGGCGACACCGACCTGGGGCTGGCAGTGAAAAACCTGATGGACAGCCTGGACCCTGAAGAGTTGCCGCCAAGGCTATGGGCTTTGCTTCAGCAGATGGGCAAGGCTGTGCAGCATCGGGCTGGTACGGATGCTGCTTGTCAGTCACAGGCTGAGGAGGCGAGAGCTCTGCGCAACGGCTGAGGCTGTCAGGGGTGCCCCAAAGTTGGGCGCGCGCTGTACCTGTTTGGTGCTTTATCGCCTTGCTTGGCCCGGGCGCGGGCAGACATGCTAGAGTGTCGTTTTGCAGCAACCAGCCTGTCGGCGGTGGAGACAGATCATGACAGACGCAACTTTGACAGACGGCCTGGGCCGGCGCATTGATTATCTGCGCCTGTCTGTGACTGACCGCTGTGATTTTCGTTGCGTTTACTGTATGGCCGAGGATATGACCTTTCTGCCTCGGCAGCAGGTCTTGAGCCTGGAAGAGATCGAGCGTCTGGCTCGGCTGTTTGTTGCCCAGGGGGTAAGCAAGATCCGGATTACCGGCGGTGAGCCGCTGGTGCGGCGTGGTGTGGTTGAACTGTGTGAGCGGATCAGCGGCTTGCCCGGACTGCGCGAACTGGTTATGACCACCAATGGCTCGCAACTGGCCAAACTGGCCGGGCCGCTGGCCGCCGCCGGGGTCAAGCGCCTGAACATTAGCCTCGACAGCCTTGATCCGCAGCGCTTCAAGGCGTTGACTCGTACCGGGGAGCTGCAGCAAGTGCTGGCTGGTATTGAGGCCGCTCGCGAGGCCGGTTTTGCCCGGATCAAGCTCAATGTGGTGGCGCTCAAGGGCCGCAACGCCGATGAACTACCTGCGCTGGTTGACTATGCTCTGGCTCGAGGGCTGGACATCAGTTTCATCGAGGAAATGCCGCTCGGGCATGTTGGTCGTTCACGGGCCGAGACCCTGTGCAGCAGCGACGAAGTGCGGGCGCTGATCGCCGAGCGTTATGCGCTGCTCGACAGCGCCGAAAGCTCGGGTGGTCCGGCGCGCTATGTACGCGTTGAAGGCTATCCCGAGTCGCGTATTGGTTTCATTTCACCCCACTCAAACAATTTTTGCGCTACCTGCAATCGGGTGCGCCTGACCGCTGAAGGGCGGCTGCTGCTGTGCCTTGGGCACGAAAACTCTCTTGATCTGCGAGCTCTGGTTCGCCGTCACCCAACCAGTGATGCGCCGATTCTCAAGGCGCTGCAACAGGCACTGCTGCGCAAACCGGCCCGCCACGAGTTTGATGTGAATGAGGTGCAGGTAGTGCGCTTTATGAATGCCAGTGGTGGTTAGGGTCTGTTGCCGACCGGGCTATTAGGCTTTCGTGCAATTAATCAGTGTTCCCTTAAGGACCATAACAGTTTGCCGCATTCTGTCAGCTCAGCTGTAACTGTTTGGCCGTCTGGACGCGCCCTAGAATAGTGCAAGTCTGTTTCCCTCCTGCGTTCATTTTCGGGTCTTTCCATGCACGTCGCATCCGGCCGCTGGCTGTACGGTTTTCTATTGGCAATGACCACCGCCACGCTGTGGGGGGTATTGCCGATTCTGCTTAAAGAAGTGCTCAAGGACATGGACCCCTTTACCGTGACCTGGTACCGGATGATCAGTGCTGGTCTGGTTCTGTTCATCTGGCTGGCAGCGCGGCGCCGGCTGCCTTCGATTCGCGCGTTGTCGTCCACCAACAAAGTCCTGTTGGCTGTGGCAGTGTTGGGGTTGGCCTGTAATTACGTACTGTATCTGATGGCGCTTAACCGGCTGACCCCGGGTACCATGCAACTGATCATTCAGGTTGCGCCGATCATGCTGATGATTGGCAGCATGCTGGTGTTTCGTGAACGCTTTGGGCTTGGTCAGGTGTTGGGGTTGGCGGTCCTGATGCTGGGGTTCGGACTGTTTTTCAATCAGCGCCTGGGTGAGCTGTTTACCCAACTGAGCGGTTACACCCTGGGTATTCTGATTGCTCTGGCAGCGGCGTTTTCCTGGACGCTGTACGGTTTGGCGCAAAAGCAGTTGCTGACGGTCTGGTCATCGGTCACGGTGATGATGGTGATTTATCTGGGCAGTTCGGTACTGTTGTTGCCGCTGGCCGAGCCGGCCCAGATTCTCAGACTGTCCCATCTGCAGTTGTGGCTGCTGGCTGGTTGTTGCCTGAATACCCTGGTGGCCTATGGTGCCTTTGCCGAGGCACTGGTTCACTGGGAGGCTTCGCGGGTCAGTGCTACGGTGGCGACCACACCGCTGCTGACCTTCAGCATGGTGGCGCTGGGTGCGCTGTTGTGGCCGAGCGTGGTCGAACCTGAACTGCTTAACAGCCTGGCCTATATCGGGGCGCTGCTGGTGGTGGGCGGTTCGGCTCTGATTGCCCTGGCTCCAAGTCTGATCCAGAACCTGCGCAATCGCCGCCTGCGGCGGCTAAGTGTCACGCCGCCACCGGCCGGTTCTTGATTGGCAGCACAAAAGCGCAGTAGCCCGGTTTGTTGTTGACCTGTTCTGGACCGTTAGATGCCAGGGATGGCATCTACGAGCCCCCAGGGATGGGTTTACGGCGTGTCCAGAACAGGTCAACAACAAACCGGGCTGGCAGTGATCTCGATTAATCAGCGCTCCCTAACATTCCCTCTGGCCTGACCGCTGCATCGAACTGCGCCTCATCCAGATACCCCAATGCCAGCGCCGCCTGTTTCAGGGTGGTGCCTTCGGCGTAGGCTTTCTTGGCGATGTCTGCGGCCTTGTCGTAACCAATGACCGGATTCAGTGCGGTGACCAGCATCAGGCTGTTGTCCAGATGCTCGCGCATCTTTGCAGTATCCGGTTCCAAGCCTTCGATGCAGTGTTCGCGGAAACTGGTGCAGCCATCGGCCAATAGCCGGATCGATTGCAGCAGGTTGTGAATGATCACCGGCTTGAACACGTTGAGCTGCAGGTGACCATGGCTGGTGGCAACGCCAAGGGTGACGTCGTTGCCCAGCACCTGGCAGGCAATCATCGACAGTGCCTCGCACTGGGTCGGGTTGACCTTGCCGGGCATGATCGAACTGCCGGGCTCGTTGGCCGGTAGCCGGACTTCCGCTAGGCCCGCACGCGGGCCACTGCCGAGCAGTCGCAGATCGTTGGCCAGTTTCATTAATGTCAGCGCCAGTTGCCTGAAGGCACCATGCAGTTGCACCAGAGGTTCATGCCCGCTAAGCGCTGCAAACTTGTTGTCGGCGCTGGTGAAAGGCAGGCCGGTCAGTTGGGCCACTTCGGCGGCTAGCAGGCTGGCAAAGCGGGGTGGGGCATTGAGTCCGGTACCCACTGCAGTGCCGCCCTGAGCCAGAGCGCAGACTTTGGGCAGCGCCTGTTCCACCGCTTCAAGCCCCATATCCAACTGGCTGACGAAGGCCGAGAGTTCCTGACCGAAGGTTACCGGGGTGGCGTCCATCAGATGGGTGCGGCCAATCTTGATCAGTGCTTTGTGCTGTTCGGCCTGTTTGGCCAGTGCTGTGCGTAGTGCCTGCACGGCCGGTAGCAGGCGGGCGTGGGTTTCCTTGACGGCCGCCACGTGCATGGCGCTGGGAAAGGTGTCGTTGGAGCTTTGGGCGCGGTTGACGTGATCATTGGGATGGACCGGCTGTTTGCCACCCAGGGGTTGCCCGGCCAGTTGGTTGGCGCGGTTGGCGATGACCTCGTTGACGTTCATGTTGCTTTGGGTGCCGCTACCGGTCTGCCAGACTGACAGTGGGAAGTGCTGATCCAGGCTGCCGCTGAGGATGTCGTCGGCAGCCTGTTCGATCAGGCTGGCTATGTCGTCCGGCAGGTTGTCCAATTGCCGGTTGACCCGAGCTGCGGCTTTCTTGATCAGGGCCAGGGCATGCACGACTGCCAGTGGGATACGTTCTTCGCCGATGGCGAAGTGGTGCAGGGATCGTTGGGTCTGGGCTCCCCAGTAACGCTCGGCGGGCACCTCTATCGGGCCCATGCTGTCGGTTTCGCGACGAGTGTCCATGGTCGGACCTCCCTTGACTGGCGATGTGGGGGTGGGACTGTCAGTATAGGGGCTGGTGGTCACTGATATCGAGTTGGGAGAGGGGTATGCGGGTTTTTCTGCTGGGACTGGTGCTGGGCAGTTGGGTGATGCTGGTCCAGGCTGATGAGGCCAGTCATCGGGCCAGTGCCGAGCGATTTCTCAAACTGGCCAAGGCCGAGGGTATGACCGCAACGGTTTACGAGCAGGTCGGGCGGGCGCTGACATTGCAGTTCGCCCAGATGGGTGGCTCGATGCAGCACGAGGATCTGCTGCGTGACTATCAACGCCAGGCCCGTGCGCTGCTTGACACAGAGCTGGCCTGGGAAGCGATGCGTGACGAGTTGATCGATTTGTATGTACCGCTGTTCAGCGAGGCTGAGTTCGAGCAGTTGGCCGAATTCTACCAGTCGCCGGTTGGGCGCAAGCTGATGGACAATCTGCCAGAGCTGACCCAGAGTTCGCTGGCCATTACCCGAACACGCTGGGAGGAACGCCTGGCGCCCCAGATCGAAGAGTTGGTGGAGCAACTGGCCGCCGATCTGGAGGATCGCCAGGGTGGCCTGCGCTAGAGTCAATAGCCCATTATTTGCCGAATAAAACGCTGATTAATTGAGTTTTAGTGTTAGCCCAATTGGCGCTGACCTGTTCTGGACACGCCGTGAACCCATCCCTGGGGGCTTGACGATGCCCGTCCAGGGCATCGACAGTCCAGAACAGGTCAGCGCCAACTGGGCTGCTTGGCTTTTGTGTTATTAATCAGTGTTCCCTTAACTGGAGTAATCCCATGAGTAGCACCCAAGTAGCCTTGAATCAGGCCCTGCAAGCGCTGGAGCCGGTTCATCTGGAGCTGGTCAATGAAAGCCACATGCACAGCGTACCGCCTGGCTCGGAGTCGCATTTCAAGGCCGTGGTAGTCAGTGCGCGGTTCAACGATCTGAGCAAGGTCCGTCGTCATCAGGCGGTCTATGCGGCGCTGGGTGAGTTGATGCAGCGCATTCATGCGCTGGCATTGCATACCTACACCCCGGATGAGTGGCAGGCCCGCCAGCAGGCACCGGATTCGCCCAATTGCATGGGCGGTAGTAAAGCTGACCACTGAACGTTCAGTCATCTCCTGCTGTTTGATACACTGCGCGCCCTAAGGAAACACTGATTAAATCAGTTTCGGTGCTGGCCCGGTTGGTGCTGACCTGTTCTGGACACGCCGTGAACCCATCCATGGGGGCTTGGCGATGCCCGTCCGGGGCATCGACAGTCCAGAACAGGTCAGCGCCAACCGGGCTGTTGAGCTTGTGTGCAATTAATCAGTGTTTCCCTAATTGGTGCGCCCTTTACGCGGGCGATAACTGAATGTACGAGGTAGGCATGTCCAAGATTGTAGTGGTGGCGTTGTACAAGTTCGTCACGCTGGAAGATTTCGAGGCTCTGCGTCAGCCGTTGCTGGATGTCATGGTCGATAATGACGTCAAGGGTACGTTGCTGCTGGCCCGGGAAGGAATCAACGGGACCATTTCCGGCCCGCGGGCCGGGTTGGATCAAGTGCTGGCCTGGTTGCGCAACGATGCCCGCCTGGCCGATCTGGACTGGAAAGAGTCGCTGTGCGATGAGCAGCCGTTCTACCGGACCAAGGTCAAGCTGAAAAAGGAAATCGTTACCCTGGGTGTGCCGGGCATCAGTCCCAACGAGAAGGTGGGTACCTATGTTGAGCCCCAGGATTGGAATGCGCTGATCAGCGATCCTGAGGTGCTGCTGATCGACACCCGCAATGACTATGAGGTGTCGATTGGTAGCTTCAAGGGTGCCATTGACCCAAAAACCAAGACCTTTCGTGAATTCCCCGAGTATGTGAAGCAGCATTTCGATCCGGCCAGGCACAAGAAGGTTGCGATGTTCTGCACTGGTGGCATCCGCTGCGAAAAGGCCTCCAGCTATATGCTCAAGGAAGGTTTTGAGGAGGTCTATCACCTCAAGGGCGGCATTCTGCAATATTTCGAGGACGTGCCGGCAGAGCAGAGTCTGTGGGATGGCGAGTGCTTTGTGTTCGACAACCGGGTTACCGTGCGCCACGATCTGGCTCCCGGATCCTTTGGTCAATGTCACGCCTGTCGTCATCCGGTTTGCGCCGAAGATATGGCATCGCCGCAGTATGAGGAAGGTGTCAGTTGCCCGCACTGTTACGACAGCCTGCCAGAGAAGACCCGCCAGCGGGCGGAGGAGCGGCAGCGGCAGATCCAGTTGGCCAAGCTGCGCAACCAGCCGCACCCTATCGGCCTGCCGCAGGAACTGGCTTCACCCAACGCCAAACGCTGACGGAGACTGACACTAATGACCCAGCGCCTGATCTATGTGATGGACCCTATGTGTTCCTGGTGCTGGGGCTTTGCTCCGGTGATCGATGCTATCCAGGCTCGTTATCCCGAGCTGACTATTCATCTGGTTGCCGGTGGCTTGCGACCAGGGCAACGTGAACCTGTCGATACTGCCACCCGCCAGGTTCTGGCTGAGCACTGGCAGGCGGTTGAACAAGCGTCAGGGCAGCCCTTTCTTCAGCCGCAGCAACTGCCGGATGGTTTCGTCTACAACACCGAGCCGGCTTGTCGGGCTCTGGTTGCCGGGCGCGAGCTGGACAATCAACTGGTCTGGAATCTGGTCAAGGCGATTCAACAGGCGTTTTACGCCAGCCTGGCAGATGTGACCCAACCTGGGGTGCTGGTCGATTTGGCAGAGAGCTGTGGCTATTCGCGAACGGCGTTTGCCGCCAGTTACGATGCTGAATCTACCCGTGCGGCACTGGCGGCCGATTTTTCCTGGACCCGGGACCTGGGGATTGCAGGTTTTCCGACGTTGCTGGCCCAGCGCGACGGCCAGTTGGCATTGCTGACCAACGGTTATCAGTCTGCTGATCAGGTGCTGGCGCTGTTGTCACGCTGGTGCGAGGCTGGACAGGCAGCATCGGCGTCATGATGGTCAGTCTGAGTACCCTGATTCACCTGGCGTTGCATGCACTGGTGCCGCTGCTGGTGGCTTGGGTGTTTTTTCGCAGTCGGTGGCGCAAGGCCTGGCTGATCATGTTGGCGACCATGCTGGTGGATCTTGATCATCTGCTGGCCGACCCGCTATTCGATCCCAATCGTTGCTCGATCGGCTTTCATCCGCTGCACAGCTATACCGCGATCACCTTCTATCTGCTGATGTCGCTTTGGCAGCCGACCCGCTTGGTGGGCCTGGGGCTGCTGATTCACATGCTGGTGGATGCCAGTGATTGCTGGCGCATGGCTGGTTTTCCATTGCCATAAAATGGCTTAGCGTTCGCGCAAGGCCTCGGCACGCGCCCTCAGCACCGGCTTGAGTAGATAACTGAGAATGCTTTTCTGGCCGGTGATGATGTCCACGCTGGCGATCATTCCGGGGATGATCAATAGCGGGTGGTCGCTGTCGCCCAGGTAGTTGCGTTCGGTACGCAGGCGGATCAGGTAATAGCTTTCGCCCTGTTCATCGGTCACGGTGTCAGCGCTGATGTGCTCCAGTTCACCCTTGAGCCCGCCGTAGATGGTGAAGTCATAGGCGGTAATCTTGATCATGGCTTCCTGGCCGGGATGCAGGAAGGCGATGTCCTGCGGACGAATCCTGGCCTCAAACAGCAGGCTGTCATCCAGCGGAATGATTTCCACCAGATCATCGCCCGGCTGGATGACCCCGCCCACGGTGTTGACCAGCAACTGCTGGACGATGCCATTGACCGGTGAGGTCACCAGAGTGCGGCGCACCCGGTCTTCCAGTGCCAGGCCTGAGGCCTGGGTTTTTTCAAGTTCCACGCGGGTCTGATTCAGTTCGCCCAATGCTTCGCTGCGGAACCGGTTGCGGGCTTCCTCGATTTTGCGTTCGACTTCCCGCAGGGCCGATTCGGCTCGAGGAATGGCCAGGGTGGTGCCGTCCAGGTTGCCCCGGGTTTCTACTTCGGCACGGCGCAGGCGCAACACTTCCACTTCAGAAATTGCTCCATCGGCCACCAGTGGCGCCGACATGTTGATCTCCTGGCGTAGCAGAGCCAGGCTGTTACGGAACTGGCTCTGCTTGGAGCGCAGCTCACTCAATTCCTGGGCGCGCTGGCGGCGTTGCTCCTCAAGAATGGCCAGTTCATCATTCAGGCGCCGTTGTCGGCTGTCGTGCAATGCCAGTTCGGCAGCGGCCAACTCGGGTGCCTCTTTCAAGACATTCTCCGGCAACACCAGATCTATACCTTCGGTTTCGGCGGTGAGCCTGGCCAGTTTGGCCTGCTTGCCCAGACGTTCGGCCCGGGTTTCCTGCACGTTCGAGGCAAACCGGGTGTCGTCCAGCCGCAGCAAGGGGTCGCCACGGTTGATGATCTGGCCTTCACGGACCAGGATTTCGGCTACGATTCCGCCTTCCAGGTTCTGGATGCGCTGCAGCTTGCCGGAGGGTATCGCCTTGCCCTGGCCGCGGGTCAGCTCTTCGACTTCGGCAAAGTGAGCCCAGGTCAGGCCGGTCACGATGAACGCGACCAGAGCCCAGAGCATCATCCTCGCCGAACGGGGTGAGTCTTCCAGGATTGCGTGGGCCAAGTCTGGAAGTGGGGCCTCGGTGATGGTCCTGGCCGTTGGTTTGGCGGTAGTTTTGCCGTTGTTTTCAGGGGCGGGCGACATTGACTTGCCCCTTGCGCAAGGCTTCCAGGACCTGCTCCTTGGGTCCGTCGGCGACGATTTTTCCTGCGTCGATAACAACCAGGCGGCTGACCAGAGCCAGCATCGAGGCCCGGTGGGTAACCAGAATCAGGGTTTTTTGTGCAATTACCTGAGCCAACTGACGCTTGAGGCGTTCCTCGCTGCTGTTATCCAGCGCGCTGGTGGGTTCATCAAGGAGCAGTATCGGTGGGTCCAGCAGCAGGGCACGGGCAACCGCCACTGCCTGGCGTTGGCCCCCGGAGAGGTTCTGGCCGCGCTCACCAACCTCCAGGTTCAGGCCCTGGGGATGCTGGCGGGCAAACTCGCTGACCCCGGCCAGGTTGCAGACCTGTTGCAGGCGCTCGTCATCGACATAGCGGGCACCCATAGTCAGGTTGTCGCGCAGGCTGCCGCTGAACAGTTGGATATCCTGGGGGACGTAGCCGATATTGTGGCGCAGGTCAGCGACATCAAGCTGGTGGATGTCCAGGCCGTCGATCAGCAGGTGGCCGCTGTCGGGTTGATAGAGATTGAGCAGCAGTTTTTCCAGGGTGCTCTTGCCCGAGCCGCTGCGGCCGATAATGCCAACATGCTCGCCGGGCATGATCTTCAGACTGATATGGTCCAGCGCCGGATACTGCTGCTGAGGGTAGGTAAAGCTCAGGTTGCGGACTTCAATCGCGCCGTGCAGGTTTTGCCGGTGGGTTGGCAGGCTGTTGGCCTGACGTTCCTGGGGCATGGTCATCATCTGGTCGGTGGTCGAGACGGTCAGTTTGGCCTGCTGGTAACGGGTCAACAGGCTGGCGATCTGTGACAGCGGCGCCAGTGCCCGGCTATTGAGCAGGTAGCAGGCGATCAGGCCTCCCATGCTCAAATTGCCCTGCATGATCAGGTAAACACCGCCGACAATGACTGCCACTCCCGACAGTTGCTGAATGAACAGGGTGCCGTTGACGGCCAGAGTCGATAGCTTGCGGGCCTTCATTTCCAGTCGACTGAGGCTACCAATGGTGGTTTCCCACTGCCGCTGGCGCTCGCTTTCGGCGCCGGTCACCTTGATCAGGTCGATACCGCCCAGGGTTTCGATCAGCATGGCCTGACGTTCGCTGGCCAATTGCAGGCTTTGCTGGATCGCGCGTGATAGCGGGCCCTGAATCAACCACCCCAGCAACAGGGTCAGGGGGAACGCCAGTAGCGGGATCAGTACCAGTGGGCCGCCGATCAGGCCGATAACCAACAGGATCAGTAAGGCGAAGGGCAGGTCGATCAGGCTGGTCAGGGTCAGCGAGGTGAGAAAGTCGCGCAGGCTCTGGAATTCGTGAATGTGTTGGGCAAAGCTGCCGACCCGCTCGGGGCGGGCCTTGAGATTCATGCCGGTGATGCGTTCAAACAGGGTGGCGGACAGGATCAGGTCGGTTTTCTTGCCGGCCAGATCAAGGAAGTAGCTGCGCAGGGTACGCAGAATCAGGTCGAACAGCAGCGCCAGGGAAATGCCGATGGCCAGGACCCAGAGGGTGGTCAGCGCCAGGTTTGGCACGACCCGGTCGTAGACGTTCATGACGAACAGCGGGGTACTCAGGGCAATCAGGTTGATCAGAAAGCTGGCGACCATGGAATCGGCATAGAGCCTGCGCGACAGACGCAGGGTATCGCGGAACCAGTGCCGGGTACGGGGTATGGGCGAGCTGTGCGGCAGCTCCGAACGATGCCGTGGTTGGGCGAAGAAGGCCTGTCCAGAATACAGCTTGGCTAGCTTGGTGCGTTCGATCTGCTTGGCGCCGCCGGCGGATTCGCCTGTCAGTATCCGAGCCTGGTTGGTATCGATCCAGGCCTCGAGAACAACATAGCGGCCATTGTTCAGAAACAGCAGGGCCGGGAGTGCTATGTCGTCGATAGCCTCCAGCGAGCGGCTCAGAATACGCCCTTGCAGGCCGGCACGTGCCACCGCACGGGGCAGCAGTTCGGGGACCATGCGTTGGTCCAGCAGGGGCAGGCCGGCGGTCAACTGGCCTTTACTGGTTTTGACCTGCAGGCAGTCACACAAGGCCAGCAGGGTATCCAGCAAAGGATCATCGAAGCGCCCGCGTGGATCATCGCGGGTGCCGGTTTTTGCCTCTTGGTCGGGGCTCGGCGGCCCCGACAATACGTCAGGCATGCTCAAGATTTACTGTCCGGCTGGCAGGAGTGTGCTGTGCACCTCGGACAGTGCCATTGCTTCGGCTGGTGCGACAATCGACTGGCTACGCAGCAGGTCACCGGTTACCGCCAGGAGCCGGTACTGGGAAAAGTACTCGACAAAGCGGGTTTCGGTCAGGCGACGCTGGGCGGTGAACAGTTCGTTTTCACTGTCGAGCAGGTCGAGCAGAGTGCGTTCGCCAATGTTGAATTGCTGTCGATAGGCTTCACGGACCCTGACACTGTAGTCGACATACTGTTGAGCGATCGGCACCTGCTGGCTCGCGCTGTCCATCGCGTTCCAGGCCAGACGCAGCTCTTCGGTCAGTTGCCGGTAAGCGTTGTTGCGTATCTCCAGGGCTTCGTTCATCTGGTGGGCGCTGGAGTGCATACGTGCTTGGTCACGCCCGCCGCTGTAGAGGTTGTAGCGCATCCGCAGCATTGCCTGCCATTCGTTGTAATGGCCTGGGCTGCCGTCGAGGTTATTGTCGACGTTGCGCGACAGTTCCAGATCGAAGCGCGGGTAGAACGGAGCCTTGGCTGTTTCATATTGCTTTTGGGCGGCCTGATGATCAGCTTCGGCGACCTTTATCAGCGGGTTGTTGGTGATATTGGCCAGGGCCGACTCCAGAGAGCCAGGGAGGTGGTGGGCAATCGGCCCCGGCAGGCTCAGGTCGCCGGGAAGCTGACTGACCACGCTGTAGTAGACCGCTTCGGCATCGATCAGGTTGGCCTGTTCGGTGACCAGGTTGTTGCGGGCCAGGGCCAGACGGGCCTCGGCCTGATCAAGGTCGGCTGTACGGCCGACGCCGCGCTCACTGCGCAGCCGAATCTGATCATGCACACGTTGGTGGCTACTCAGATTGTCTTCGGCCAGTCTAACCATTTCCCGGCGCATCAGCACTTCGTGGTAGGCCTCCACTGTGGCCAAAGCGATCTGCTCGGCGGTACTCAACACGCGGTAGGCTCTTGAATTTACCGTGGCTTCGTTGCGTCGCACATCATTGGGTGTGGCAAAGCCGTCGAACAGCATCTGACCCAGTCTCACCTGTCCCTCGCCACGGGTCAGACGCCTCCAGTGATCTCCTCCAGCCCGTGTGGCAGGGCTATCGGTACCTTCGCGGCCATAACCGGCACTCAGGTCAATGGTTGGTAGGTAGCCGGCCCTCGCTCCCTTGAGATCCTCATTGGCCGCCAGCCGGCTGTTGGCGGTGGCCCTAATTTGCGGGTGGGTATCAAGAGCTGTCTGAATCGCCTGCGGCAGGGATTGCCCCTGAGCTGCAAGGCTGACTGACAGCGCCAGCGGCATGATCAAGTATTGCCAGGTCGTGATCGTGCGCATAAATCCTCCGTTGAATGCCAGTTTCTGTTGTGTCCATGCACTGCAGTGCCTCATGCGCCTAATCCCAGTTTAGATGGGGCTGGTGATGGCACAACGCTGTTTCGAAAGCATTCTGATATCAAAAGGAAGTGGCTGAACGCCCCGATATTTCCAATGCATCTAATGCTTTCCAGGCACATGCCAGATCTGTGTAGTATATTTTTTGAGCAAAAGCCAATTATCTGGCATGAGGCCTATTTTTCGTTGGTTGTTGACGGTTTTGTGACGCTGTGCTGGCGCCATTAATTTGCCGCTGCTTTGGGTGATGGAAGGCTTTGTTGAACCCCAGGATTGGCTGTTCGGGAATGGAAACAGGTTGGCTCTCGACTCTCTGGTGAGCGGGGGCGTTGTCATCGGTTGCGAAAGGGAGTCATTCACATGGCTGGCATCAATGCAGTGGTAATCAAGGTTATCGGTCAGGTATTCGCGGTTGGTCCTGGCGGGGAAAGGCGCCTGCTGGTTGAGGGAGACCGGGTTTTGGCCGGAGAAAGGGTGATCACCGGCGAGGCTGGTGGTGTTTCTTTGGCTCTGGATGACGGTCGAGAGCTTGATCTGGGCAGAGAGTCTTCGTTCCTGTTGAGTGACTCGCCTCCTGCGGCGGATGAGCCGATGGATATCGAGGCTATTCAACAGGCCATTGCAGCAGGTGCTGACCCGACCTTGCTATTTGAGGCTACGGCCGCTGGCCTGGGTGCTGGCGCAGCCGGTGGTGGTGAAGGCGGGGGGCACAGCTTTGTATTGCTTGACCGCCTGGATCTGCGGGTCAACCCGCAGGTAGGCTACGATACGGCCGGTCCCCAGTTCGCTACGCTCGATATTCCCCAGGATGAAGATCTGTTCTTCGCGCAGGATGAGGAGTTACCGCCGCAAGAGCCGCCAGTGATCAGTATTCAACCAATTGGCGGTGCCGATGCTTCGGTGACAGTGGAAGGCGGAGTGCTGGAGTTTCTGGTGACCTTGTCGGCTCCCAGCTCTGTACCCATTACCTTCACCTGGACCCTGAGTTTTGGCACTGCCGAATTAGCTGATCTGCAAGCCGGGGTGCTGCTGACCAATACGGTGACCATCCCTCCGGGGGTTACCAGCTATGTAATTTCGATTCCCACTTTTGATGACGATATCTATGAAGGTGGCCCAGGTACCTTTGAGGACCTGTTTATCACCATCAGCGACGTGATCGCCGCAACTCCCGGGCAGACCCAGGTTACCGGGCTGATCGAGGACAATGATCCGTTGCCGGTGGTCAACATCGTTGAAGTAGCCGAAGGCGTTGGTGCGGTGACGGTGGAAGGCGGCAATCTGGTGTTCCAGATCAGCCTCAGCGGTCCGTCCAGCGAACCGGTCGAGGTGTTCTGGGAACTGGTGCTCGATGGCACGGCTGAAGAAGCCGACCTGATCACTCCGGTGACCTACAGCGGTTCGGTGATCATTCCCGCCGGTGAAACCAGTGCCCAGGTCATTGTCCCCACCTTCGATGACGACATTTTCGAGGGCGGCCCCGGCACCTTCGAGGATCTGAGTTTCAACCTGACCGGGGTAACTGGTGCCGGGCTCGGCACGGCCTCCAGCGTCAGCGGCCAGATCGAAGACAACGAACAACTGCCGGTGGTCAACATCGTTGAAGTGGCCGAAGGCGTTGGTGCGGTGACGGTGGAAGGCGGCAATCTGGTGTTCCAGATCAGCCTCAGCGGTCCGTCCAGCGAACCGGTCGAGGTGTTCTGGGAACTGGTGCTCGATGGCACGGCTGAAGAGGCTGACCTGATCACTCCGGTGACCTACAGTGGTTCGGTAATCATCCCCGCTGGTGAAACCAGTGCCCAGGTCATTGTCCCCACCTTCGATGACGACATTTTCGAGGGCGGCCCCGGCACCTTCGAGGATCTGAGTTTCAACCTGACCGGGGTAACTGGTGCCGGGCTCGGCACGGCCTCCAGCGTCAGCGGCCAGATCGAAGACAACGAACAACTGCCGGTGGTCAACATCGTTGAAGTGGCCGAAGGCGTTGGTGCGGTGACGGTGGAAGGCGGCAATCTGGTGTTCCAGATCAGCCTCAGCGGTCCGTCCAGCGAACCGGTCGAGGTGTTCTGGGAACTGGTGCTCGATGGCACGGCTGAAGAGGCTGACCTGATCACTCCGGTGACCTACAGTGGTTCGGTAATCATCCCCGCTGGTGAAACCAGCGCCCAGGTCATTGTCCCCACCTTCGATGACGACATTTTCGAGGGCGGCCCCGGCACCTTCGAGGATCTGAGTTTCAACCTGACCGGGGTAACCGGTGC
The DNA here is from genome assembly GCF_002056295.1 of Halopseudomonas phragmitis. Classification (NCBI taxonomy): domain Bacteria; kingdom Pseudomonadati; phylum Pseudomonadota; class Gammaproteobacteria; order Pseudomonadales; family Pseudomonadaceae; genus Halopseudomonas; species Halopseudomonas phragmitis. The sequence goes on from NZ_CP020100.1 coordinate 2,295,134, forward strand.
CGGGCTCGGCCCGGTCTCCAGCGTCAGTGGTCAGATCGAAGACAACGAACAGCTGCCGGTGGTCAACATCGTTGAAGTGGCCGAAGGCGTTGGTGCGGTGACGGTGGAAGGCGGCAATCTGGTGTTCCAGATCAGCCTCAGCGGTCCGTCCAGCGAACCGGTCGAGGTGTTCTGGGAACTGGTGCTCGATGGCACGGCTGAAGAGGCTGACCTGATCACCCCGGTGACCTACAGCGGTTCGGTAATCATCCCCGCTGGTGAAACCAGCGCCCAGGTCATTGTCCCCACCTTCGATGACGACATTTTCGAGGGCGGCCCCGGCACCTTCGAGGATCTGAGTTTCAACCTGACCGGGGTAACCGGTGCCGGGCTCGGCCCGGTCTCCAGCGTCAGCGGCCAGATCGAAGACAACGAACAACTGCCGGTGGTCAACATCGTTGAAGTGGCCGAAGGCGTTGGTGCGGTGACGGTGGAAGGCGGCAATCTGGTGTTCCAGATCAGCCTCAGCGGTCCGTCCAGCGAGCCGGTCGAGGTGTTCTGGGAACTGGTGCTCGATGGCACGGCTGAAGAAGCCGACCTGATCACTCCGGTGACCTACAGCGGTTCGGTGATCATTCCCGCCGGTGAAACCAGTGCCCAGGTCATTGTCCCCACCTTCGATGACGACATTTTCGAGGGCGGCCCCGGCACCTTCGAGGATCTGAGTTTCAACCTGACCGGGGTAACCGGTGCCGGGCTCGGCCCGGTCTCCAGCGTCAGTGGTCAGATCGAAGACAACGAACAGCTGCCGGTGGTCAACATCGTTGAAGTGGCCGAAGGCGTTGGTGCGGTGACGGTGGAAGGCGGCAATCTGGTGTTCCAGATCAGCCTCAGCGGTCCGTCCAGCGAACCGGTCGAGGTGTTCTGGGAACTGGTGCTCGATGGCACGGCTGAAGAGGCTGACCTGATCACTCCGGTGACCTACAGTGGTTCGGTAATCATCCCCGCTGGTGAAACCAGCGCCCAGGTCATTGTCCCCACCTTTGATGACGACATTTTCGAGGGCGGCCCCGGCACCTTCGAGGATCTGAGTTTCAACCTGACCGGGGTAACCGGTGCCGGGCTCGGCCCGGTCTCCAGCGTCAGTGGTCAGATCGAAGACAACGAACAACTGCCTACCCTGGATTTGGAGGTCAATGCCAAGGGGATTGGCGCGGTGGTCGAGGAGGGGGGTGATCTGGTGTTCAAGGTCAATCTCAGCGGTCTGTCAGCCTTTGAGACCAGCGTGGACTGGACCATTACCTTTGGCACTGCCAGCCCCGATGATTTGACCGATCCGCTAACCCTTAGCGGTACCCTGATCATTCCCGCTGGCAGTGCCTCGGGCAATATCGTGATATCCACCTTCGATGATCTGCTGTTCGAAGGTGGTCCAGGTACCTTTGAGAGCTTGTTCCTGACCCTCAGTAATCCGGTCGGGGCTCAATTGGGTGTCAGTGTGGCCAAAGGGCTGATTGAAGATAATGACCTCCTGCCCGAAGGCACTGCGGACAAGTACAAAGTTATCGAAGGGCAGGTGCTGGATTCGGAAGCTGACGGAGCGATCCAGGGCGTGCTGTTCAATGACCAGCCAGGTTTGAGTGTTGCCAGTGTTTCACTCAATGCCGATGGCAGTGACCCACAAGCGGTAGGTCCTGGCGGCCTGGTGTTCATGACTGCTTTGGGAGGGACGTTGACGGTCTACGCCAATGGCGAGTTCGTCTATCAGGCGCCGGTGCTGAATCATCCGTTGGATCAGGACTATCTGCTTGATAGCTTCTACTATCTGGCCTCCGATGGCACCAACCTGTCTGAGCCGATTAAGGTCAGCATCAAGGTCTTCGATACCGAGCCGGTCATTGAGGCGGTCGAAAATCTGGTAGTGGACAATACCGCAGGAGTGACCATCGGAACCTGGAGCTATGACCCCGGTGCCGATGGCTTGCGTCAGCAGATGGCTGACCTGGAAAGCGGCATCAACCTCAGCTTCGACAGCTCTGGTTTGAACGGCACCTTTATCAGTGAGCGCGAAGATGTCTATCAGGGCGGCGACTATCTGGGTGAGAAGCTGACGGTCAAGGTCCAGGATGGAGATAATGTCTATACCTTCTTCACCCTGTTCATGAAGGTGGACGGCACCTACGAGTTCGACCTGATCACGCCCAATCCGACTCTGTCTGAGACTAATACCTTCGACAAGAACATCGGCGGCAATTTCTCTGAGTTGTGGACCGAGCAGATCTTTGGCGCCAGCTTCAATTCCTCCACGGATATCCGTTTCACCGGAGGCGGTGGGGCCTCGGTCAACTCCAGTACTCAGGGCATTGGGGTTGGTAACAACTTCATCAGCGCTGGCCAGTCACTGAACATGGCGTTCTTTGTCGCTGATGGCGATGGCAACACCGCAACACACCCGACTGAGCAAAAGGAAATCAACATCGCCAGTCTGAGCTTCTTCTTCGCCGGAGGCTCGGGATCGGCAGTGATCAACATCCTGGTCAAGGATGAAAATGGGGCGACTATAGCGACCCTCAATGGCGTCGATATCAGTCATGGCGCTCCGGTGGCGGTCAATGCCCAGGACCTGAATATCCAGGGGTTCTACGAGCTGACTGTGCAGCATGTTTCCGGTGACCAGATGCGTCTGCGCACCTTGAGCACGGAGGTGGAAATTCTGCCGGCGGATCAAAAGCTCAACTTCAATGTTGAGATTGTTGACGCCGACTTTGACGCAGATGATTTCGACTTTACAGTCGATATAGCCACACCGGTGATGAGTCAACTGCTGGTCGGTACTTCTGCTGATGATGTGCTCCCCACTGGGACGGGGGATGCCATCGCAATTGGTGATGTGAAGGGCATTCTGAGTGTTGAGAATCCTGACAACTACAACATAGTTTTGATTGCTGACTTGTCCGGCAGTATGGCGTTCAACTCAGGAACGCCAGGTCTGACCCGGGTCGAGCTGATGAAGCAGGCCCTGACCAAGCTGGTCAATGATCTGGCCCAGCACAACGGCCAGGTCAATGTTCATCTGGTGCCGTTTGGCACCAATATCGCTACGCCTCAAACCTTCAACCTGGGCAATCCAGCTGAAGTAGCGCTGTTGCTGGCTGCGATCATGGCCATGGAGGCTACTCTGGGTGGCACCAACTATCACGCGGCCTTGCTGGCAACCGAGCAGTGGCTGGATGGGCAGGTGCCGACGACACAGGGGTTCCACAACAAGGTGTTGTTCCTGACTGATGGCAATCCTACCTACCATTTGAATAATGGTGGTAACCCGGTCTCTGGAGGGGCCGGAGATACGACCAGCGCTGCCAATTTGTCCAATGCAGTATCGGCCATGGCGTCGCTGGTTGGCAGCCACGATGTGGCAGTCAGCGCGATTGGTATCGGCGCCAATATCAATGAGAACTACCTGCGGTTCTTCGACAATACCTCGGTGACAGGAAATGCCACGGTACGGATTGGCGGAACCAATATTTCCGGTCCGGTCGGTCAGGTCGAAATCGTCAATACCGCTGAGGATCTGGAGTTGGCTCTGAGCGGTGCGGTCGACCTGGTACCCTTTGTTGGCGATGACATAGTGATCGGCAGTGATGGCGATGACATCCTGTTCGGTGACACCATCAGCTCCGATGCGCTGGGCGCGGCCTACGCCGGGCAGGGCTATCAGGGATTGGTCAATTATTTGACCGATCAGCTTGGCCGGGCTCCCACCACTGAAGAGCTGATTGCCGAGATTCGCAGCGATCCGCTGAAGTTTTACGATCCGAACAACCCGCTGGGTGGTGACGATGTGCTGATTGGCGGTGCCGGTAATGATCTGCTGTTCGGAGGGGCCGGTGATGACGTGCTGATTGGCGACCCGGGCAACGACATCATGTATGGCGGTCTGGGGGCCGACACTTTCGTCTGGCAGTCCGGTGATCAGGGTAGTGTCGATAGCCCGGCCGTTGATATCGTCATGGATTTCAGCCTGGCCGAGGGTGATCGTCTGGATCTGAGTGAGTTGCTTGGCGGTATCGACGCTGGCGATATCTTCAGTTACCTGCAAGCGGAGGGGACGGTGTTCGAGGGAGTGAACAGCACCCTGCTGAAGGTCAGCAGCAGTGGCGATGTGGCCGATGCGGTGGATCAGCAGATCCTGCTCAAGGGCGTCAGTTGGAGCAATGCCGACATCAGCAACATGCTGGCAGATCCGGACCCGAGTCTTCTGGTCTGAGCCGTAAGAGGTGAACAAGGGCCGGCCTGGGTGACCAGGACCGGCCCTTGTTCTATAGTGGCTGCACTACCAGCGGTAAAAGCCGGGGGCGAGGATGTTTGTCAAACGCGATGAACGGGGCTGGATCATCGATGCGTCACTGGACGCGCAGGCTGGTTACCACGAGCAGTTGGCCGATGATCATCCGGAATTGCTCGACTGGGGACGTCAGCAGGCGGCTCTGGCCAGTCTGCAGCGGCTGCGTGACAGCGACCAGGATCTGGTCCGGGTGATCGAGGATCTGGTCGATGTGCTGTTGCAGCGCGGAGTAATCCGGATCACCGATCTGCCCGAGGCGGCGGTGGCCAAACTGGATCGCCGCTCCCAGGCTCGTGCCCGGCTCAGCGAACTGGCGAACCTGATTGATCAGGATGAAGGCGGTCCGCTGATCTAGGAAGCCTGATTAGCCGCTCAGCCAGCCTGCTCCTGCCAGCTTGCCGGCTCTGCCAGGGCCCGTCCCTGCATGGCTTCGATTCCCAGGCTGATCAAGGCCTGAATCTCTCCTTTGGTTTGTACCTGCTCGGCGATCAGCGGCAGATCAATCCGTTGTGCCGTTTTGACCAGGGCTTCCAGGTACAGATGTTTTTCCGGGGCCTGGTCCAGGTCTCGAATAAAGCTGCTTTCGATCTTGAGATAGGCCAGCCCGATCAAAGCCAGTTCACCAATCAGGCTGAGTTGGCGGCCAAAGTGCTGCAGGGCCAGTTGGCAACCACTGGTTTTCAGCTCGGCTGCCAACTGGCCGACATCCTGGCTGTTTTGCAGGTAGCGAGCGTCGATCTCTAGAGTCAGATAATGGGCGCCGTTGTGTTTGTCCAGTTGCTGACTTAGTCGTTGCCGCTGCTCAGGATTATGCAGGGTGTCGGCGGTGATGCTCAGGGCCAGGGCGCCAGGGTGTTTGTCCAGATGTGCCAAAGCCATGCTCAGCATGCACTGATCAAAGGCTCCTGCCAGCCCCAGACGTTCGATCCAGGGCAGGAACTGCCCGGCACTCATCAGTTGGCCCTGGGTGTCGGGGAGTCGTACCAGCAGCTTGTGATGCAGTACCTGGGTCTGGCCCTGGCCGCCCATGGCTGGTTGGAAATGCAGGACGAAACGGCGCTGCTCGATTGCCTCGCTGAGCAGGGTACGCCAGCCGTGGGCGGTATCGACTATTTGCCCGGCATCAGCCGGGCGATAGCCCGGTTTGATTCTCTCGCCTGCGGTGCTGGACTCGGCCAGCGCCTGATCCATACGGCTCAGTACCTGGGCATTACCATCGCCTGGCCGGTAACCGGCAATTCCCAAGGCTATCGGCTGATGCTCCACCTGGCTGATCAGGTCTTCCAGGCTGCTGGCCTGGGTCGCCAGTTGGCCGGCGAGCGCCTGAATGTCTTCCAACTGACTGCCGGGTGCCAACACCAGAAACTCTCCTCCGCGTGAACGGCAGCACAGCCAGGTCGGATGGGCCGCCTGAATAGCTTGCAACGGGACGGCCATGGCCTGGAGGATGGCGTCGGTACGAGCGGCGCCCAGGGTCTGATTGAGCTGATTGAGATTGCCCAGGCGCATCGCCAGAAGAAAGCCATCGGGCGTTTCGCCTGGCGTTAGCGCGGCCTGCAGGCCGTGCTCAAAGGCCAGTCGGTTGGGCAGGTCGGTCAGGCTGTCATGGTAGGCCTGACGGCGGTAAAGCTCGGTTTGCGCGGCCTCCTGTTCGAACAGATTCTTGAGTTTGCCGACCATCTGATTCATGGCCAGAACCACATGGCGCAGCTCTGGTGTGCGTGGCACCCGGGGCAGAGTGCGATATTCGCGCCGGGTAATGGCTTCGGCCTGGTCGGCCATGGCCAGTAGCGGACGCAACTGGCGTTTGAGCAGCAAGGCGCCGAGCAGGGCGCTAATCACGCCACACAGCAGCAGCCAGCCGAGAGTGCCCAAGGCACTGTCCCACAACCGGTTAAGGGCGAACTGCGGGTGGCTCAACACCTCGACCCGGGCGAACTGTTGCCAGCCGCGCATGATCAGCGCATCGCCGCCCTGGGCCTCTAGGTTGACCAGTCGTACGAACCAGCCAGGTGCGCGGGTTTCGTCGAGGCTGCGGGTGCGCTCGACCAGCACCTGGCCGTCGGCAATAGCGACTACCCGGATGCTGGCGAAATAGCCGCTATCAAAGATCGAGCTGACCATCAGCTCAATCATGGCTGGATCTTCGACATGGGGCGTCAGCGATAGCCCGAGGGCCGTGGCCGCGTCCTGGGCGTGCGAGCGTAGCTGAGTCTGGAGCTGATCTCGGGAGTTTTCCACACTGACCAGAAAACTCCCGCTGAACGCTATCAGCAGGAACAGGCAGATGGCCAGGAGAAGCTGTTTTACCAACGACATGGTGTACTCCTCATCCTCATGGTGCCGTGAACTCGGTGAAACCTTCGTCACGCATTTTCCGCAACAGGTCCTGCCAGCGTGACAACTGCTTGGCTGAGCCGGTTTGGGTACTGCCGCCGGCGCTGGCAAGCCAGAGCCCTTCGGCGTTGAAGCTGTAAACCGGGATCAGGTCTGGGCGCTGCGAGGCAGGACGGATCTCGTCAATCAGGTTGTCCAGTACCAGCGGCTCGCTGTCCGGTGTCCGGTAATAGGTCAGTACCATGTGGGCCTGATTCAGCTCCACAGCCTTGACGTAGGTCAGACGCAGATGATCATTGGGAATGCCCAGTCGGCGCAGGCTGAAATATTTGGCGATGGCGTAGTCTTCGCAGTCACCGGCGCCTTTGACCAGCGATTCGACCGGGGTGGCCCAATAGTCAATCTCGCCCCAGATGTCGATGTCGTCGGCAAAACGCAGGCGCTGGTTAAAAAAGCGGTTGACGGTGTTCAGCAGGCTTTGGGTGTCGCCATTGCCCGGATTCTCAAGCAGCGCCTGCCATTCCTGCAGGCGCCAGCGGGCCTGCATATCCAGGCTATAACGCTGCTCGGCACGGGCGATGATTCGGGAAAAGTCCCAGCCGTAGCCAGCCAGTGATACCAGCATCAGGCAGGTCAGAACAATGGGCCAGAACCTGGGGCGAACTTTCACTGTGGCGGGCTCTCACTCGGTCGGGAGCGCTAGGCAAACTCTGAACAGGGTTGCTTTCGTCATTGCGAGGGCTGTAGGCCCGTGGCAATCCATGACGCGTTTTCAGCGGTTCCCTGAGTCCGATGACCACAGTGTAGGCAAGGGATGCCGTCCTTGCATAATGATGGCACCGGTCTGACCGGTGCCGGCGGTTCAATGGCGTGACAGCAAGGCGGGCTTGGGCTTGTCTTCCGGGGCGTGGAACAGCAGGAACAGTTGAGTCAGGACTTCCGGAATATGGGCCAGCATGTCCTCGACCATTTCCTGGTCACGGGCGATCTCGGCGAACTCGGGCTGATCCTCGAACAGACCGGAGCCGACCATGACCGGTAGCAGCAGTTCGCTGACCGCTTCTTCTTCATTGTCGAACCAGTCTTCTTCGCGCAGGAAGACGCCTTCCATGAAGCCGATACACCAGCTACGCAAATCGGACTCATCCGGCTCGTCACCCAGACTCAGTTCACAAGGCAGTTCGATATCCTCGTCGCTGGCCAGTTCCCGGGCGATGCGAGCCTTGAGTTCGACCAGAGTCCCCTCGATGTCGGCCTGTTCCTGATCGTCCTGATAATTCGGCTCTTCAGCGAACAGTTCGGCGATCCACTCGTCTTCCGGAACTTCGACCGGGCTGATGCACAGCGCGGTCAGGTAGCCATGCCCGGCAAGATAGTCCAGCGCCTCGTCATGCAGGTCGTCGGCGTCGAGGAACTGTTGCAGGCGTTCAAGTTTGGCAGCAAAGGACATGGGAACACCTCGTGGTCGATGATTCAGGCATTGTACGCATGGCCGGCGCAATTGCCAAAGGCTGAGTGCGTCCCGTCAACATTGACTATATGGCTGTGCAAGGCTGGTATAATCGTCGGCTTTCGACCGCCGAGCCCGCTCAGGGGCTATTGACCAAGGGGAAGCATGCGCGAGCAAGCGTTACAACGGCTGCGGGAGGTATTTGGCTACAGTCAGTTCCGTGGCCAGCAGAGCGATATTATCGATCAGGTAGCCCAAGGTGGCGATGCCCTGGTGTTGATGCCGACCGGTGGCGGTAAATCGCTGTGCTACCAGATCCCCGGCCTGTTGCGTTCAGGGCTGACAGTCGTGGTGTCGCCGTTGATCGCGCTGATGGACGATCAGGTCGCCACGCTCAACGAGCTGGGCCTGCGAGCGGCAGCCTTGAATTCAACCCTGGATGAGCAGGCTCAGCGTGAGATTGCCGATAGCATGCGCCGCGGCGAGCTGGAATTTCTCTATTTGGCTCCTGAGCGCTTGGTCAAGCCCCGAACTCTGGCCTTTCTGCAGAGCCTGGAGATCGCCCTGTTTGCGATTGACGAGGCCCACTGTGTGTCCCAATGGGGGCACGATTTCCGTCCGGAATACCTGCAACTCGGGGTGTTGGCCGAGCAGTTCCCCGGGGTGCCGCGCATTGCCCTGACCGCTACTGCCGATGAGCGTACCCGTCAGGAAATGATCCAGCGTCTGAAGCTGGAGCAGGCGCGCTGCTTCGTATCCGGTTTCGACCGGCCGAACATCTTCTACCGGATCGTACCCAAGGACCGGCCTCGCCAGCAGTTGCAGCAGTTCCTGGCCCAGCACCGGGGCAATGCCGGCATTGTCTATTGCATGTCGCGCAAGAAGGTCGAAGACACTGCCCAGTGGCTCAGTGAACAGGGCTGGCCGGCTTTGCCCTATCACGCCGGGCTCTCGGCGGAGCTGCGCAGCTATCACCAGAAGCGTTTTCTCAACGAGGAAGGGCTGATCATGGTCGCTACCATTGCCTTCGGTATGGGAATCGACAAGTCCAATGTGCGCTTTGTTGCCCATCTGGACCTGCCCAAGAGCGTTGAGGCCTATTACCAGGAAACCGGCCGGGCGGGGCGGGATGGCTTGCCGGCCGATGCCTGGATGGCCTATGGGTTGCAGGATGTTCTGATGCTCAACCAGATCATGGCCAACTCCGAAGGTGATGAGCGGCACAAGCGCATTGAGCGGCACAAGCTGGATGCCATGCTGGCTCTATGCGAGTTGACCAGTTGCCGGCGCCAGACCTTGCTGGGCTATTTCGACGAAACGCTGGCCGAGCCTTGCGGTCATTGTGATAACTGCCTGGAGCCGGTAAGCACCTGGGATGGCAGTGAAGCGGCGCGCATGGCACTGTCGACGGCCTACCGCAGCGGCCAGCGTTATGGCGTTGGGCATCTTATCGATATTTTGCTGGGACGCGACAACGACAAGATTCGCAGCGCCGGTCATCAGCACCTGTCTACATACGGGATTGGCAAGCAGCTTAGCGAGGCAGACTGGCGCTCGGTTTTTCGCCAGTTGATTGCCCGCGGCCTGATGGATATCGATCTGGATGGATATGGCGGGCTGCGTCTGAACGATAGCTGTCGTCCTTTGCTGCGCGGTGAACAGGGGCTGGCGTTGCGTCGCGATCCCAGTCGCTCGGCACCGTTGCCGGGCCGCAGCAGCGATCGCCCGGTGATCGCCGACGCCGATCGGGAGCTGTGGGAGCGACTGCGGGCGTTGCGCAAGCGCCTGGCTGAGGCCCACAGCGTGCCGCCTTATGTGATTTTCCCGGACTCAACCCTGGTCGATATGCTGCGTCAACGGCCTGCGACGCTGCAGGATATGGCGCTGGTCAGCGGGGTGGGTGCCCATAAGCTGGAGCGTTACGGGGCCGAATTTTTGCAGGTATTGCTTGAGGGGCAAGGCCGTGATCCGGCGGCTGAGAGTGCCCAGGGCAGCGCTCGCGAGGCTGTAGCACTGGCCTTGGCCGGAATGGGGGCGGAGCAGATTGCGCACCAGCTCGGCCAGCCGGTCAAGCAGGTCTGGATGCAGTTGGCGCAGGCGATCAGTCTGGGGCAGTTGGCGTTGGAGCAGGTGCTCGATCTGCCGGCCGAGCAAATCGAACGCTTGCAGGATGCCTTTCTCAATGATGGCGGCGATGAGCTGCCTGGAGTGCGGACCTTGGCCCGGCAACTGGATGAGCCGGTGGACGAAGGCATTCTGCACTGTATCCGGGCTGCTCTGGAGCTGGAGATTTCTGGCGCCTGAGGCTCTTGCCAGGGCGCCAGAACTATCGTCAGAAGGTCTGCCCCAGATTCATGTACAGCGCCCGCTCACCCTCCTGGTTGGCGCCAAAACCGAGGAACAGCGGGCCGAGCAGGGTGTCCATGCCAACCATCAGGCTGCCGGCACCCATATAACCGGTGTCGAAGCCATCGTCGTCCTTGTTGTAAACCCGCCCGTACTCGAAGCTTCCGCCCAGATAGAGCGGCAGACTGACCGGCAGGAAATTGCCCGGGTTCAGTTGCCGGTAGTAGATTACCCGACCCATATTGTAGTTCTGACCGGCCAGGCCATTCTGGCGGAAACCGGAAAACCTGCCGATGCCGCCGAGCAGGAAGCTGCTCTGGGCCACATCGACCTTGCTGTCGGTACGGCCAAGGAAGGCGCCCAGTTGCCAGGTGTTGGCTCCGAGACTGAACACCCGGTTGTACTTGAACTCGGCCTGGCGGTAACGCTCGTTGGCTCCCAGATCCGGTTCTGACAGACGCCAGACCAGTTTGCCCTCGTCACCCGCGCGCGGGAAGTTGACGTTGTCCAGCGTGTCGCGCTCAAGCTGCAGGGTGTAGAACGCTTCCTCGAAACTGAAGGACGGGGAGTCGGGGTCGCCAACCCGGACCTTCGATTCGCCCCAGTAGCGTGACAGGCCGAAACGTACCTCGCCGTTGTTGGCGATTTGTCGGCCCAGATTGATACCGCCGCCGTAGCGTAGCTGCCGGTAGTCGACGACCGGATCGTTGTCGATGATGACTTCGACGTTCTGCGATTCGACATCGATAAAGGGCGCAACGAAATAGCGTGAGCCAAAATCCAGGGGCTGGTAAAACTCGCTGTAAACGAGCTGGTGCTGGCCGATTTGCAGGCGAGTCAGCCATTCGGCGCCCAGGGGGTTGACGCCGTTGACCCGGTAACTGGCACCGATATTGAAATAGCTGCCGCCACGGAAATCATCGACCAGGTTGAGGCCCAGGCGCAGATAGTCGGTCCCGGTTTCCCGGCCGCTGGTGCGCACCAAAAGAACATTGCGCTCATCTTCGTTGACGATCTCATAATTGACCCGGCTGAAATAGTCGGTGCCGTAGATGGTGCCCATGTCCTTTTCCAGTCGCTCGATATTGAGCGGCTCGCCAATTTCCTGGCGCAACAGGTTGCGTACGACCTGATCGGACACCTTGCCACTGTTGATAATGCGAATTTCATCGATCACTGGGGTACGGACCGGGCGAGTGCTGGCCAGATTACCGCCTGGCTCAGCCTGAGAACGCAGTGCCAGTAGGGTTTGACCGTTGCTGTCTCTGAGACTCTGCTCGCCGGCGGCAATCGCTTCGGCAATTTCGGAGAAGCTGCTAAAGCCCATATCGCCCAGCGCTGGCTGCAACAGAAGATCATTGGGGCCGAGGGTCGCCAGCTGTTTCTCGGTATTAGCCCGGGTCAGCAGAGTGGTGGTCTGATCCATGATGTCGAGGATCGAGTTGAGATCGCTGGCGGATTTGAGCGGGGTGCCGATGTCGACCACGATTACCCGGTCAACACCCATGCTGCGGGCAACATCCACGGGCACGTTCTTGCTCAGCACCCCATCGACCAGTAGCCGGTCACCGATCTTGACCGGCGAGAAAAAGCCGGGCAGGGCGATACTGGCGCGAATAGCCTGGGGCAGATGGCCCTGGTCGAATACCACGGCCTCACCGGTGGCGATATCGGTAGCTACTGCCCGGAACGGAATTGGCAAACGGTCGAAGTTTTCGACATCGTTGGTGTGAACCAGCAGGGTCTCCAGAGCCAGGGTCAGGTTTTGGCCCTGCAGCAGGCCCAGAGGCAGACCCAAACGGCCACGGTCGAAGGTCAGGCGCTGCTTGACCAGGAAATCGCGGTCATCCTGTTTGCGCCGGTAGGGAATGTCCTCGCGCATGGGATTGTCGCTGAGGGTGTTCACCCAGTCCAGTTCCAGCGCTATGGCCTGCAGCTCATCGGCACTGTAGCCGGCGGCGTACAGACCGCCAATCACCGCACCCATGCTGGTGCCGGCGATCGCATGAATGGGAATGTTGAGTTCCTCGATCTGTTTGAGGACGCCAATGTGGGCCAGGCCGCGGGCGCCGCCGCCCGACAGTACCAGACCAGTGCGCAATTGATCTGCCTGCGCCTGCAGTAGCGGCGTCAGGACAACCAGCAGAACGAAAACAAGGCGTTTGAACATGATGCAAGCCTGAGATGGGCGGACGACAAATCCAGCTATTGTATACGAGGCTGGGAGTCGCGGCATGTGCAGATCCTTGTCACTGGGCGGTCATGTTTTCGCCATGTTGCTGTCACCAGGCGGGGTTAGCTTGGACTCAGGCTGAAGAGGAGAGTCCTCATGACCCAGGTAGAAACCCGGCGCCCCGGCGCCAAACAGCGGGTTCGCACCCTGTGGATATCCGACTTGCATCTGGGTACCCGCGGCTGTCAGGCCGACAAGCTGACGGCTTTTCTCAAACGCTACGACTGTGACCAGCTTTATCTGGTCGGCGATATCATCGATGGCTGGCGGTTACGCAAGGGCGTCTACTGGCCGCAGAGCCACACCAATGTGGTGCGTCGGGTGCTGACCATGAGCAAGCGGGGAACACGGGTCACCTATGTCACCGGCAACCATGACGAGTTCTTGCGCCGTTACTCGGTGCTTATGCTGGGCAATATCGAGCTGGTGGACGAGGCTGAGCATGTTACAGCCGATGGTCGGCGCCTGCTGGTCATTCATGGCGATCAGTTTGATGTCATCACTCGCTGCCACCGCTGGCTGGCGTTTCTGGGCGATCATGCCTACGAGTTCAGTCTGGTACTCAACCGCTGGTTCAACCATTGGCGCAGCCGGTTCGGTTACGGTTACTGGTCGTTATCGGCCTACCTCAAGCAGCGGGTCAAAAAGGCCGTCAACTTTATCAGCGACTTCGAAGATGCGCTGGCCCACGAGTGCGTCAAACGTGGCTACCAGGGTGTGGTTTGCGGGCATATTCATCACGCCGAGATTCGTGAGGTCAGCGGCATCGACTATCACAACTGTGGCGACTGGGTGGAATCCTGCACCGCGTTGATCGAGCACTGGGATGGACGGATCGAGCTGTACCAGTGGCACGAAACAGCCAGCCAGCCTGAGTTGCAGATGGTCGAGGGTGAAGCGGTCGCTAAATAATTACCTTGTCGCGCAGCTTGCGAGCAGCCTGCTCCAGAGCCTCGACAATATCGTCCTTGTCATAATTGCGGATGTGGCTGGTGTCCAGGTACATCGAGAAGCCCGGTTTCTCATGCTCGACAAAACTGGGCGCGGCACCCAGGTCGCGCCGTAGACCGACCACTTCGTAGATCTGCACTGGCTTGGAAAAGCCCTTGACTCCGATTTGCCCCTTGTCGCGGCACATGATGGTGTCCTTGATCAGGGAGTAGGTCTCGTGGGAAATCAGGATTTCACCCGCCTCGGCGGCGCTTTCCAGGCGACTGGCCAGATTAACCTCGCGGCCGATGATGGTGTAGTCCATGCGGCTGTGGGCGCCGAAGTTGCCGACCGTGCAATAACCGGTGCTCAGGCCCATGCGGATTTCCAGCGGACGAGTGATGCCCTGGCTGCGCCATTGCTGGCGCAGTACCTTCATATGTTTGCGCATGGCAATGGCCATGGATACCGCTGCCTCGGCGTCCTGCTTGGCTCCCTGGGTGAGCGGGTCGCCAAAGAACACCATCACGCAATCGCCGATGAACTTGTCGATGGTCCCGCCATATTGCAGGGCGATGCGCGCCATTTCGTTGAGATAGTTATTGAGCAGGTCGGTCAGGGCTTCAGCTTCCATCTCCTCGGCCAGCTCGGTAAAACCGCGAATGTCGGAAAAGAATACCGTGAGCTTCTTGCGTCGGGTCTCTAGGGTGACACTGCGCTTGCCGGAGAAAATAGACTCCCAGACCTGCGGTGACAGGTATTTGGACAGATTGGTGGCCAGCCGGGCGGTCTTTTCCTGCTCGACCCTGATGGCCCGTTGAGCCTGCTCCAGGCTGTTGCTCTGGCGGTAGACGAAGGTGGCGATCAGGCCGATGAACAGGCCGCCACTGAGCAGGCTGGCCAGCGATACCAGCAGGCTGCTGTGCAGCATCGGTTCAGGCATCAGTAGCAGGGCGCTGGCAACCAGTCCGATCAGTACCAGCAGCCAGGCACTCAACAGATAGAACGGGCCTCCGCTAATCAGGCAGGCAAAGCTGATCAGTAGCAGAAACATCAGGCTGGGCACCAGATTGAACTGGGCCAGGGTGATGAATACGCCAACGTGCAGAGCATCGATGGCCAGCAGACCCAGGCGCTGGTTTGGGCGCGAGTGAACCAGGCGCGGGCCGATCAGGCGAATCATCAGTGGGTAGAGCAGGGCATAGCCAATAATGCCCAGGTAAACCAGGTCATAGCCCTGCTGGTAGCCCATGGCCGCGAAGCTGATGGCGACGCACAGGTAAGCGATCATCCGCGAATGGTAGCCTTCCACAGGCGGTTTGGCCTGTTGCATACGGGGCTCGATGCTCATGCAGTTCCCTGATCAGATAGGTCCGGAGTCCGCAGCGGCGTGGGGCCGGCTGCTCGGACTGACCGGGCCGATCATAATATGCAAGACGGCCCAGGGGAACACTGGGCCGCTGATTCGGTTTGCTCGGAGCTTCTCAGGCCTCCTGAGCTTTGGCGTACATCGAGTTGCGTGGAGCGGCGAACACCCGGCGCAGCATGGGTTCGAAAAACTCCAGTTGCTCGTTCGGGTAGTCCGGATCAAACGCCGGGGCATCGTACTTGGCGCAGAACTCGGCGGTGTAGGCGTACAGCGGGTGATCCTTGAACTGGTCGCGCAGATGGCGATCCATGCCCAGGTGATGGAAAAAGTAATAGCCCTGGAAGACGCCGTGCTTTTCCACCATCCACAGGTTTTCCGGTGAGACGAAGGGCTTGAGAATGGCGGCGGCAATGTCAGGGTGGTTATACGAGCCCAGGGTGTCGCCAATATCGTGAAGCAGGGCGCAGACCACGTATTCCTCGTCACGACCGTCGCGGTGGGCACGTGTGGCAGTTTGCAGTGAGTGCTGCAGGCGATCGATCGGGAAGCCCCCGAAGTCGCCGTCGAGCAGTTTAAGGTGGGCCAGAATACGCTCTGGCAATTCCTTGGCGAAGGGACGGAAGTGGCCGGAAATGATATTCCAGTCTTCGGCGGTTCCTTCCTGCATGGCACGGAAGCTGGCGCGTTGTTCGCCCATCACGGTTCTCCTCGGTTGTTCTTGGTTTGTCGAGGCAGGGTAATCGCTAACCTGGGTGGGGACTGTCGCGTCCCCGACAGTTGGCACCAGAGCCCTAGAAACGAATCCGCCCGGTAAAGGCATCACGCAGCATGACCCAGTCGCCAATGAAGCTGTACAGTGGGTACTTGAACGTGGCCGGCTTGTTCTTCTCGAACAGGAAGTGACCAACCCAGGCGAAGCCGTAGCCGGCTACCGGCAAGGCCAGCAACCACCACCAGTTTTGGCTAAGCAGGGCGTAGGCCAGAATCAGCAGTACCAGACAACTGCCGACATAGTGCAGGCGGCGGCAGGTGTCATTGCTGTGTTCGCTGAGGTAGTAAGGGTAGAACTCGGCAAATGACTTGAATACCGGAGTGTCGTTGGCGTTTTGGGACGTGGGTGCTGACATGGCGGTTTCTCCAGGCTTTTCCCGTCACTATAGTGTAGCTCCCCTGGTGCCCGGCATGACCTGGGTGGCCAAAGCTGTGGCGTAGACGGTTTTTACCCTTGGCCGGTTTGTTCTATGATCGTGCCTTTTACATATTGACCATAACAACAGGCTTCAGGGGCACGACTCCTGGCTGCGAGAGAGCTATGCCGCATTCTGAACGCACCACATCATCCAGTTGGGCGCTGGCGATTGTCCAGGCGCTGGAGCTGAGTGGTCTTGATGGCCGAGCGTTGTTTGTCGAGCTGGGCGTTGATCCTGGACTGCTGAACGACCCTGATGCCCGCATTGCCCAGGATCAAATGACCCGGCTCTGGCAATTGGCGGTCGAGCGCTCGGGGGACCCGGCCATTGGTTTGAACATGGCCCAGGTGATTCGTCCTGCACATTTCAATGTAGTGGGCTTTGCCCTGATGTCGAGCCGTACCTTAAAGGATGGCTTTGCCCGCATTGTGCGTTATCAGCGGCTGATCGGTGAGGCGGCTGATCTGGCGCTGGAGGTACATCCGGACTGTTATCGGCTGGTCATGTCGATTCATGGTGATCGCTTGCCAGCGCCAGCCCAGAGCCATGATGCGGCGATGGCTTATGCCCTGGCTTTCTGCCGCTGGATGACCGGCCGTGTGTTGATGCCCCTGGAGGCTCATTTTGCCTATCCGGCGCCAGCCGAGCTGAGCGCCTATCAGGCTTTGTTCGGTTGCCCACTGGTGTTTGGTGCGCCGAGCTACAGCCTGAGTTTCTCCCGGAGCATGATGGAAGAGCCGTTGGCCACCGGCAATGAAACCCTGGCTCAGTTACACGATCAGTTGGCCGCCGACTACCTGATGCGGTTCGAACGTGACAGGGTGACTCATCAGGCCCGTCAGGTACTGTGTCGTCTGTTGCCGCAGGGCGAGCCCAAGCGCGAGGCAGTGGCCAGTGCGCTGCGCATGAGCACCAGAACCTTGCAGCGGCGCCTGCAGGACGAAAACACCAGCTATCAAGCGCTGCTTGATGAAACCCGGCGTGAGTTGGCGTTGCAGTATCTGGGGCAGCGACAACTGACCTTGCTGGAGATCGCCTATTTGCTCGGTTTTGCCGACCCGAGCAATTTTTTTCGGGCCTTCAAGCGCTGGTTCGGCATACCTCCCGGGCAGTATCGTGAGCGGCAATTGGCTCGTCGGCCAATGGTGAATAACGAAGAGGATCGATGATGGATGCGCTCAAAGCGCTGCATGAACGGGTTTCGGTTCCGCGCCTGACGGGCCCAGCCCCGACCCAGGCTCAGCGCGAAGCATTATTCCGGGCGGCCTTGCGGGCGCCGGATCATGCCTATCTGCGACCTTGGCGTTTTCTGGTGGTGGAGGGCGACGGGCTGGAACGGTTGGGAGAGTTGTTCGGTCGGGCGGCCTTGAGTGACTGCGCCGATATCACGACGGAAACTCTGGCCCGCTATCAGGGTTTGCCACTACGGGCACCGATGATGGTGATTGCCATCAGTTGCCATCAGGCGCACCCCAAGGTTCCTGAAATCGAACAGGATCTGGCCTGTGGTGTGGCGGTTGGCAATATGCTGCTGGCTGCCCATGCGCTGGGGCTGGGCGCGGTCTGGCGCACCGGCGAGCTGGCTTATCACCCGGTGGTGCGTGAGGGGCTGGGCGTGGCCGACAACGAACGGATCATCGCCTTTCTATATTTGGGCCAGCCGCTTGGGGCGCGCAAGGCCCTGCCAGAGTTGACGGTCGAGGATTATTTCCAGACCTGGGGATAGAGCTCAGGAGGCGTAATAGTCCTGGGCTGCCAGCTTCAAGCTAATACGTGCCTTCAGGCCACCAAGATCGCTGGCCGCGAAGCTCAGTTGGCCTTGATGGCGCTCCACCGCCCGACGGGCGATCGCCAACCCTAGTCCATGGCCGCTGTCGGTGGCCTGACCGGGTAGCCGGACAAAGGGTTCGCCAAGCTGACTTAGCCAGTCTTGCGGTACTCCGGGGCCCTGATCGTCGACTTCAATCAGGCAGTTCTGACCCTGGCGTGACAGGCGGACCCGGATCAGCCCTTGGGTAGGACTGAAGCGCTGGGCGTTGCGCAGCAGATTGTCCAGGGCGCTATAGAGCTGTTCTGGCCAGCCTTGCAGAGTGGCCTGGGTTCGCCCTTCAAGCACCAGCTCGCAATCTTCGGCGGCAAACTGAGCGTCATCGACCGCACGCGCCACCAGATTGTCGAGCTCGAAGGGTTGGCGTGGCTGATCCTGGGTATCCAGCCGGCTCAGGGTCAGGATGTCGTCAATCAGTGCATCCAGCCGACTGCATTCGCGGTCAAGCCGAGCCCACAGAGGGTCGTCCTCGGATAATTGCTGTTTGCTGCCCAGCGCCAGACCAATCCGCAGTCGGGCCAGTGGTGAGCGCAGTTCGTGGGAGATGTCGCGCATCAACTGTCGCTGGCTGTCCAGCAGGCTCTGTACCCGGTTGCCCATGCTCTCGAACTGCCTGGACAATTCACCGAATTCATCCTGGCGTTGGCCCAGATCCTGAAGCTTGGCTGCGTCGAAGTTACCCTTGGCCAAGGCTTGGGCAGCCTGGCCGAGTTTGGCCAGTGGTGCGGTCAGGTAACGGCTGAGCAGCAGGCTCAGCAGCGCTAGTACGGTCATGGCCAGTAGAACATTGGCAATTAGCGCCAGTGGTGTGCGTTGCCAGCGGAACAGCTCGGGACTGGGGACATGCAGGGTCAATTGATAGGTGCTGTCGGGTGAATCCCAGACCAGTTGGAACAGGCGTCCGTAACGAGGGGTTTCGCTGCCGGGCTCGCCTCGGGGATCGGCAAATCGCGGGGAGGTGGGCAAGGTGCCAGGCAGCAGCAGTTGCCCACTGGTGTCATACAGATTGGCCCGTAGTCGGTATTCCCGGCGTTGTTGTTCCAGCCAGCTCTGGGCGGCACGTGGGCCGCGCTGTTCGTAATGCTCGACCAACTGTTCGGCGAAGTCCCGTAGCTGTGGATGGAACTGCAGTAGCAGCCAGTCCTGTTGAAGGGTGCGGCTGACCAGAAAGCCCGATCCACCGACCAGCAGGGTTGCCAGCCAGAGTACCGCAAAGACTTTCCAGAACAGCCGCATATACGTTTACCTTAGCTTCTGTGTTGGTGTTTGCGCGGGCGATCGCCATCCCGATGGGAGCGACGCTCCTGCATACGTTCCTGCCGTTTTTCGCGCAGTTCGGCCATTTTGGCGCGTTGCTCATCGGTCAGCACGGCATCGACGCGGCTGATGCTTTCTTCGCGCAGGGCCTTGTGTTTTTCCCGTTGCTCGGCATGAATGCCGTGCAGTTGCTCCTGTTGCTCTGCTGTTAGTTCCAGAGCTTTGGCCATACGTTCCATATGGCGCTCATGGCGGGGTTCGGCATCTCCCGATGCAGCGAAAGCGACGGTAGCGATACCCGTAGACAGTGCCAGCAGACCGGCGATCAGGGCTTTCTTCATAATCTCTACTCCTGGTTCAGGGCTGGCCGGCTTGTCCGGCCATTGACTGCAGAGTGTAGAGATCGCCATGTCAAGCAGGGCTATCCTTTGGTAAAGGCAGTGTAAAGCTTAATGAGCCTGTGCAAAGGAAACACTGATTAAATCTGTTCCGGCGCCAACCGGGCTGCCGGGCTTGCGTGCAATTAATCAGTGTTGCCCAAAGTATGTCATTAGCTGTAAAGATAGCCGCGACCACGGATCGACTGGATGCGGCTACGGCCGTCGGGATGGTTGCCCAGTTTGCGCCGCAGGTTGCTCATGTGCATGTCCAGGCTGCGGTCGTAGGGGCCAAGGGGTTTGCCTAACGCTTCGCGTGACAGTGACTGGCGGTCGACCAGTTGGCCGTGGTTGTTCAGCAGGCAGCGCAGGATCAGTGCTTCGGTCTGGGTCAGCGGCAGTGGTTGTTCGCCCTGCCAGGCCAACAGGCTGTCCGGGTCCAGGCGAATATCGCCGGCTTGCAGTGGTTGGTGTCCTGTGCTGGTGTTTTGGCTGCGGCGCAGCAGCGCGCGTAGTCTGGCGACCAGCTCGCGGGGGTCGCAGGGTTTGGCCAGGTAGTCATCGGCACCCAGTTCCAGGCCAAGAATCCGATCCACCGGTTCGCCTCGGGCGCTGAGCATAAGTAGCGGGGTCTGGAATTCCTGGCGCAACGCGCGCAAAACATCCAGACCATTCATACCGGGCATCATGACGTCGAGGATTACCGCCTCGAACGGTTCGGCACGCAGTGCCTCAAGTCCGCTTTCGCCATCGTGGCGTACGGTCAGGCTGAAGCCTTCAACTGCCAGCCAGTCGCCCAGGAGCTCACAGAGCTCCTGGTCGTCATCGATCATCAATATCGGGTGTGAATTCAATTCAGCCATTCGCTACGTTTACGGCGGCCACCGATCCTGGCAAGCAGGAAGCCCAGCAGTAAACTGCCGGCGACGGTGGCTCCGCCAATAATGAACCATTGTTGACGTTGCTCTTCGAGCCTGGCACGGGCGCCAAGTTCCGCATCCAGTTGCCGAGCACGCAGGTTTTGGTTTTCTTCACGCAAACGCTGTAGTTCAAGGTTGGAGTCGTTTCCACCGGCCAGTTGTTCTGCCAGTTGCTGACGTTCGGCCTCAACCCGGGCCAGTTCGGCCTGGAGTACGCCGACATCTTGTGCGTTGGCGCTTGGTGGCGACTCTGGCTGGGTTGCACTCTCGTCAGCTATCGCCTGGATGCAAAGCAGGGCCGTGCCGCACAGCAGCGCAATCATCAATCGGGGCATCGCTGAACTCCTCAGGCCGGCAGCACGGGTTTAAAGGGTTTGATAAGTACTTCGGCATAGACTCCGGCGCTGACATAGGGGTCGGCATCGGCCCAGGCCCGGGCCTGTTCCAGAGACTCGAACTCGGCGACCACCAGGCTGCCGGTGAAACCAGCCGGGCCTGGGTCGTTGCTGTCGATGGCCGGATGCGGACCGGCCAGTAGCAGGCGCCCGGCGTTTTGCAGAGCTTGCAGGCGAGCCAGGTGATCAGGACGCGCCGCCAGGCGTGCGTCCAGTGTGTCTGGAGCGTCGCTGGCCATGATGGCGTAGTACATGAAGCTTCCTTATCTGTGATAGATAGTGAGGTTTTGATAGTAGTTTAGTAGTTGGCGGGCCTAAGTTATTGCATCGGCTGGGCCTTGTCAGCGTTCAACAGGCATAATAGTGAAAATATTTTGTCGGGCTGGAATAAACGTGATTGCTGATTTGCACATGCACAGTACCGCCTCGGATGGAGTCTTGGCTCCGGCTGAGTTGATGCGCCAGGCGGCCGAGGCAGGTGTCGAGCTGGTCGCTCTGACTGATCACGATACGTTGGAGGGGCTGACTGAAGCTCGGGCGGCGGCGTTGGCTGCCGGCATCCGTTGGGTCAGTGGGGTAGAGCTGTCGGCGCAGTGGCAAGGCCACACACTGCATGTCTTGGGTTATGGCTTTGATCCGGCTGCGCCGGCATTGCTTCAGGCCCTGGAAGAGGTGCGTGCAGGGCGCTGGCAGCGGGCGCAACAAATAGCCGAGCGGCTGGCGGCCAAGCGCATGCCTGGGGCCCTGGAAGGGGCGCAGGAGGTTCAGTTGGCCATGGGCGCGGATGCCGATGCGCCGCCAGCGCGCCCGCACTTTGCCGACTGGCTGGTGCGTGAAGGTCATGTAAGTGACCGGGCCGAGGCTTTTCGTAAGTGGTTGGGAGCTGGCAAGCTGGGCGATATCAAACAGCACTGGCCGGCTTTGGGCGAGGTGGTCGGGCAGATTCGTGCCGCCGATGGCATGGCGGTGTTGGCGCACCCCTGGCAGTATGGCTTTACTCGCAGCAAGCTACGGCGTCTGCTGCGTGAGTTCGCCTCTGCCGGAGGGCGGGGCATTGAAGTGGTCAATGGCCGACAGCCGCCAGAGCAGGTAGCTTACCTGGGCAAGCTGAGCAACGAGTTCGGGTTTCTGGCCAGTTGTGGCAGTGACTTTCACCATCCCGGTTCGCCATGGATGGCGTTGGGCGTGATGACTGCCATGCCGTCAGACTGCGAGCCAGTCTGGGCCGACAGGTTGTTCAACTACACTTGATGTATGCATGCAACGGATGATGATGTGAGCCAATACTTTCAGATACACCCCGAAAACCCGCAGGCGCGTCTTATTCGTCAGGCGGTTGAAATCATTCGCCAGGGTGGGGTGATCGCCTATCCCACCGATTCGGCCTACGCGCTGGGTTGTCATCTGGGTGATAAGGACGCGCAGGAGCGCATACGCCGATTGCGGCAACTGGACGACAAGCACAACTTCACCCTGGTCTGTCGCGATCTTTCTGAATTGAGCGTTTACGCCAAGGTCGACAACAGCATCTTTCGCCTGCTAAAGGCCAATACCCCCGGGCCTTACACCTTCATTCTCAATGCCACCACCGAAGTCCCGCGCCGGCTGCTGCACCCCAAGCGACGGACTATCGGCCTGCGGATTCCCAACCACCAGATCACCCTGGACCTGCTTGAGGCTTTGGGCGAGCCACTGATGAGTGTGACGCTGATGCTGCCGGGCGATAGTCTGCCGTTGACCGATCCGCAGATGATTCGTGACCGCCTGGGCAAGCAGCTCGATTTGATCATCGACGGTGGGGCCTGCAATATCGAACCGACGACCGTGGTCAGTCTGCTGGATGGTCAGATCGAGGTTCAACGGCTTGGACTGGGTGACCCCGAGCCGTTTGGCGCAAGCCGTGAACACTGATTGGGCCTGACGCCGCTGACGTCTGGCCCAATCCGGGTATAATCGCGCCACAACATACTGATGAGACCTTCAGGAGATACCTTTGAGTTCCGTTGATTCCCAGCGCCGTGTCCTGTCCGGCATGCGTCCGACCGGGCGCCTGCATCTTGGTCACTACCACGGAGTGCTGAAGAACTGGGTCAAGCTGCAGCATGAGTACGAGTGCTTCTTCTTCGCCGCCGACTGGCATGCGCTGACCACCCATTACGAAAACCCGCAGGATATCGAACAGAATGTCTGGGACATGCTGATTGATTGGCTGGCGGCTGGCGTCAGCGGTAACTCGGCGACTCTGTTCATCCAGTCTCAGGTGCCTGAGCATGCGGAGCTGCACCTGCTGCTGTCGATGGTCACTCCAGTCAGTTGGCTGGAGCGGGTGCCGACCTACAAGGACCAGCAGGAAAAACTCAAGGATCTGGATCTGGCAACTTACGGGTTCCTCGGTTATCCACTGCTGCAAAGTGCGGATATTCTGATTTACCGGGCCGGCCAGGTGCCGGTCGGGGCTGATCAGGTAGCGCATGTCGAGATCACCCGTGAGGTGGCGCGACGCTTCAACCATCTGTATGGCAAGGAGCCGGGCTTTGAAGACAAGGCCGAAGCCGCGATCCACAAAATGGGCAAGAAGGCCGCCAAGCTGTACAGCAGTTTGCGCAAGGCTTATCAGGAGCAGGGCGATGCCGATGCGCTGGAAACTGCCCGGGCACTGCTCAAGGAACAGCAGAACATTACCCTGGGCGACAAGGAGCGACTGTTCGGCTACCTTGAAGGTGGCGGCAAGGTGATCCTGCCCGAGCCCCAGGCGCTGCTGACCCCGGATTCGAAAATGCCGGGGCTGGACGGGCAGAAAATGTCCAAGTCCTACAACAACACCATCACCCTGCGTGACACCAGCGACGAGGTCAACGAGAAGGTCCGGCGCATGCCAACCGACCCGGCCCGGGTCCGCCGTACTGATCCGGGTGACCCGGACAAGTGCCCGGTCTGGCAACTGCACCAGGTGTATACCGACCAGGCAACCCATGACTGGGTGCAGCAGGGTTGCCGTAGCGCCGGGATTGGCTGCATTGACTGC
Source organism: Halopseudomonas phragmitis (assembly GCF_002056295.1). Classification (NCBI taxonomy): domain Bacteria; kingdom Pseudomonadati; phylum Pseudomonadota; class Gammaproteobacteria; order Pseudomonadales; family Pseudomonadaceae; genus Halopseudomonas; species Halopseudomonas phragmitis. Next base: position 2,319,115 of record NZ_CP020100.1, read on the forward strand.
AAGAAGCCGGTGATTGATGCGATCGCGACCGAGCTTGCACCCATGCAGCAGCGTGCCCGTGACTATGAGGGCAACCCCGATGCGGTTCGATTAATCCTCAACGAAGGAACCGAGCGGGCCCGTGAAGCGGCGCGCGATACTCTGGCCGAAGTACGCCAGGTCATGGGCCTGGAGTACCGTCGATAACCATGAGCGGACCGGAGCAGGCACAGGATTCGCCAACTCCGGCCGCCACGGCGGCTGATGCGTCTGTCATGACGCCACGTCAGCATGAACTGCCGTTCGCCATGGTCTATGGCCAGGCGGTGACTGAGCTGCCGCAGGATCTCTACATCCCCCCCGAAGCCCTCGAAGTCTTTCTGGAAGCCTTTGAGGGGCCGCTTGACCTGCTGTTGTACCTGATTCGGCGACAGAACATCGATATTCTCGACATCCCGGTGGCGGAAATCACTCGCCAGTACATGAGTTATGTCGAGTTGATGAAGACGGTACGTCTGGAGCTGGCTGCCGAATATCTGGTCATGGCGGCTATGCTGGCCGAGATTAAGTCACGCCTGCTGCTACCGCGCCACGATGACGGTCATGAGGATGAGGAAGATCCGCGGGCTGAGTTGATCCGGCGCCTACAGGAGTACGAGCGCTTCAAACAGGCAGCCGAAGACCTGGATGCGCTGCCGCGAGTTGGCCGCGATATCGTTCTTGCCAGTGCCGAAATGCCCGAGCAGCCAACCCGGCGTCTACATCCTGAGGTTAATCTGCAGGAGTTGCTGCTGGCACTGTCCGAAGTGCTGCGCCGCGCCGACATGTTCGAAAGTCACCAAGTTACCCGCGAAGCCTTGTCTACCCGGGAGCGCATGGCCGAAGTGCTGGAGCACCTCAAGGGTGGGCAGTTCGTGCCCTTTGTCAGTCTGTTTAGTGTCAGTGAAGGGCGGCTAGGGGTGGTGGTTACCTTTATGGCAGTGCTGGAGCTGATCAAGGAGCAACTGGTCGAATTGGTACAGAATGAACCGTTCGCCCCCATTCACGTCAAGGTCAGAGGTGAGGATGAGTCAACCAGCACTTGAACTGATTCTCGAGGCCGCGCTGCTGGCAGCAGGCAAGCCGTTGAGTCTTGAGCGTCTGCGTGAATTGTTCGACGAAGACCGCGCGCCGACCAATGAAGCTCTGCGCGAGGCTCTGGTTCGGCTTGGGGATAGCTACGCCGAGCGCGCCTTTGAGCTGCGAGAGGTGGCTGGCGGTTGGCGCTTGCAGGTACGTGAAGACTACATGCCCTGGGTCAGCCGGTTGTGGGAGGAGCGGCCGCAGCGCTATTCGCGAGCCATGCTTGAAACCCTGGCATTGATTGCCTATCGCCAGCCGATCACCCGTGGCGAAATTGAAGATATTCGCGGTGTTGCAGTCAGTAGTCAGATCATCAAGACTCTGCTTGAGCGCGAGTGGGTACGGGTAGTCGGGCACCGTGACGTGCCGGGCCGCCCGGCGATGTTCGCCACCACCCGGCAATTTCTCGACTATTTCAATATGCGCAGCCTCAATGAACTGCCGCCGTTGGCCACTATTCGCGATATCGATCAGCTTGAGCCGGAGTTGGAGTTCAAGGATGAAGGTGTCGATGCTGCTGCCGATCAGGCGCCCTGGATGCCGGTCGAGCCGCTCAAAGCGCTGGATGGCGAGGAAGGCGAAGAAACCGGCTTTCATGCGCTGCTGGACGAGCTCAAGGCAATGGAGGCCAATATTAAAACGGACTTCGACGACCTGTTGCCGGACGAGCCAGACGAGGATCAGGCGGGCAGCTAGGGTCTTCACTGCGATTGCGCTTGTGCTGCGCTGGTTATATCCTGCGCCTTGATTATCCACACACCGGGAGGTGCTCTAAATGACCGACATTATCGAAAACGATTCAACTCCTACCCCCCCCGCCAGCGGCGAAAAGCTGCAAAAGGTACTGGCACGACTTGGGCTTGGCTCGCGCCGCGAAATCGAAGCCTGGATTGGTGCTGGCAGGGTCGAGGTTAATGGCGAGGTGGCCCAGCTTGGTTGCCGGGTCGACAGTCTTGATCAGATCAGTGTTGATGGCCGGCCGCTGCGTCGGGATCTGAACACCGAAGTGATCCGCCGGGTGATGATCTACAACAAGCCTGAAGGCGAGGTTTGTACCCGTGATGACCCGGAAGGTCGACCGACCGTATTCGATCGCCTGCCACGCCTGAAGCAGGGTCGTTGGATCAATGTTGGGCGTCTGGACATCAATACCTCGGGCCTGTTGCTGTTTACTACCGACGGTGAACTGGCCAATCGGCTGATGCATCCCTCTTACCAGATGGACCGTGAATACGCAGTGCGGGTCATGGGTGAAGTCGATGAGGCCATGATCGAGCGACTGAAAACCGGCGTGATGCTCGAAGATGGCCCGGCGCGTTTTACCGATGTGGTTTCTTCCGGTGGTGACGGAATCAACCGCTGGTATCACGTTTGTCTGCTCGAAGGGCGCAACCGCGAAGTGCGTCGTCTGTGGGAGTCTCAGGGCGTCAAGGTAAGCCGTCTCAAGCGGGTGCGCTTCGGGCCGGTATTTCTCGGTGCCGAGCTGCCGATGGGGCGCTGGCGGGAAATGAAGCAGAACGAGATCGACACCTTGAGTGAGGAAGTCGGTCTGAAGCCGATCCCGTTGCCGGCGATGAAAACAGCCGACAAGGAAAAACTGAAACGGCATGAGCGCAAGCCGTCGATGCATCAGGCGCGTACCAGTCGCCGGCCGCGTCGGAGCTGACAAGGTTGATTGTACGGCCTTGATTACCAATATGGAGAATGAACGGATGCCAACGCTGTTGTTGTACAAGGAAATCAAGGCGCTCAATCGAGATGAGCACAAGCTGTTAAAGCTCAAAGCCGGCGGTGATAGTTATTTTGCCTCCGAAACCCATTTGGTCCCCTTGGCAGGCCTGGAGTTTTTCCAGGCCGCGCGCAGTTACCCGATTGTATTCGTTGGTGAGGGCGATAGTGTCAGTCCGATTGCTTTGCTGGGATTGGAGCAGGGTGATAACAGCTATGTGCAGGACGATGGTCAGTGGCATGCCAATGCCTATGTGCCTGCTTTTATCCGGCGTTACCCCTTTGTATTGGCGCAAGGGGAAGATGATGGTTTCACCGTTTGCATAGATGCCGGCTACTCGGGCTGGAATGAAACCCAAGGGCAAGCGCTTTTCAAGGACGATGGCTCGAACAGTGACTATCTGAATGAAATGATTCAGTTCATGCAGGGCTTTACCGCAGAAATGCAGCGTACCCGCGATTTTGTCGAAACCTTGAAGACATTAGATCTGCTGGTGGCACGTACGCTCAAGCTAACCCACATCAGTGGCGAGAGTTTTGTCTTGCGTGATTTCATGGCTGTTGATGAAGAACGTTTCCTCAAGCTTGACGACGATCAGGTCCTGAGACTGAATCGGAAGGGCTATTTAGGCTGGGTTTATGCTCATCTGATGTCGTTGGGTAATGCCAACCAGTTGTTTGAGCGCTACTTGGTCGCTCACCAGCAAGCGGCAGCTACCCACTAGGTGAGGGAGGGAACAGGCCTGATTAGGTCTGTTCTCCCATTCGTTTATTGGCTTATTCGCTGACCACGATATTGCGGCCGCGGTGTTTGGCGGCGTACATAAGTTTGTCGCAGCGATCGAGCAGCTCCCGGCCGGTCTCGTCGTTATGGCGGATGGCGACCCCCAGGCTTACGGTCATGGGTAGTGGTTGGCCATCGATCTTGAATTGCAGGTTTTCCACTGCACTGCGAATACGCTCGGCAATGCTTTTGGCAGGCTCCAGACCGGTGTTGCCCAGCACTACTACAAACTCCTCGCCTCCCAGACGATACAACCCATCCACTGCACGCAAACACTGGCGAGTGCAGTCAACCACAGTTTTCAGGGCCTGGTCGCCGTAGGCATGACCATAAATATCATTGATTTGCTTGAAGCGGTCCAGGTCCAGTACCAGCAGCGACAGAGGAGTGCGGTTGCGGATGGCAAGCTGAACCTCACGGTTGATGGCCTGGTCCATGGCCAAGCGGTTGCCGGCTCCGGTCAGGTTGTCGCGCAGGGCGCACGACACTGCCTCGTGGTACATCAGGGCGTTGCGTAGCGGATACAGCAGAGTGCTGAGCAGAGTTTCCAGGTTACTCAGTTCCAGTTCGCGAAAGCGTTTGGCGCGACTGAACTGCAGTTCGCCGAGAAAATCGTTGCCATGATTGAGTCGATAGCTGCAGCGATGCAGACTGGGGTTGCCCTGTTGCAGTTGCAGGTCGTGGGTGCTGTTCTGGTACTCCAGTCCGTCGACCGGGATCAGGCTTTGCAGTTCAGTGAAGAACAGTTCCAGAACCCGGTCGATTTCCAGTGAGGTTTGCAGCACCTGGAGCAATCGCTGGTGCAGTTCCGGCAGCGAGCGCTGCTGGCTGCTGGCAGGCTGAAGCAGTTTGCGGGCGCTGTCGAGATCGATGGTATTGCCTTGGGTCGACATCATGACAAATCCTGAGCGGGTGCTGGAATTATCTTGATTCAAGCAAGCTGTGTGCCATCGAAAATAAGTTCTTTATTATCAATGTGTTGGAGTTTTTTGATGGCGTTTTGGTGGCGAGGGTGGCAAAAAATTGCCGTTGCACGGGCTTTTTGCCGCTGCCCAGCGGCAGCGGCGTCGAAAAACCGTCTTATTGGGCGTTCAGCGCCTGGCCATTGATTTCGCGGCTGTCGGCACCCAGCAGGTAGAGAAATACCGGCATGATGGCGGCGGGCTCGGGATTGGTCTCCGGCTCTTCGGCCGGGTAGGCCTTGGCCCGCATGGCGGTGCGGGTAGCGCCGGGGTTGACGCTGTTAACCCGGATATTGCTGGTACCGTCCTGCTCGTCTGCCAAAACCTGCATCATGCCCTCCAGAGCGAACTTGGATACTGCATAGGGGCCCCAGTAGGCGCGCCCTGTGCGACCAACGCTGGATGACACCATGACTACCGAGGCGTCACCAGCGACGCGCAGTAGTGGCATCATCGCCTTGGTCAGCAGGAATGGGGCGTTGACGTTGACCTGCATGGCCTGCAGCCAGTCTTCGGTTTTGATCTGTTCGAACGGGGTGCGCGGGCCGCCCAGCAGGGCGGCGTTGTGGACCAGGCCGTCGAGTCGACCGAAGCTGTCGAAGAGCTGGTCGGCCAGGTCCTCGTAGTCCTTTTCAGTTGCGGTTTCCAGGTTGAGTACGCAAATGGCCGGTTGCGGCTGGCCCGCGGCCTCGATCTGATCGTATACCGCTTCCAGTTTGCTCAGGCTGCGGCCGATCAGTACTACGGTGGCGCCGTGAGCTGCGCAGCTCAGGGCGCAGGCCTTGCCAATTCCGTCGCTGGCGCCGGTGATGAGGATGACCCGATCCTTGAGCAGGTCGGTCGGGGCATGATAGTCGAACATGTTACTTCTCCTGTTGGCGTAACTGCATCAGCCAGGGATGCAATGCCGCTGCCTCGTGAATACTATGGTCAGCCTGCCAGGTACTGGGGTCGTCGCCGGGCGGCAGATAGCCGTACAGCGCTGCAACGGTCAGCATGCCGGCGGCGCGTCCGGCCTGAATGTCGCGCAGGTGGTCACCAATGAATACCGAATCGCGCGGCTCTACTCCCATCTCGACACAGGCTTTGAGCAAGGGTTCCGGGTGAGGTTTTGACTGGCTGACCTGGTCTGGGCAGACCAGGCTGGCGCAACGCTGACCAATCCCCATGGCGTCCAGTAATGGCACACTGAAGCGACTTAGCTTGTTGGTAACCACGCCCCAGGGCAGGCCTTCGCTATCGAGCCAGTCGAGCAGAGCTTCGATGCCCGGGTAGAAGCGGGTATGTACTGCCAGCTGGCGGTCATAGCGTTGCAGAAAGTCTTCGCGAAGCTCATGGAAACCGGGTGCCTGCGGGTTCAGTTCGAAGGCGGCGCAGAGCATGCCGATCGAGCCGTCCGATACCCGGCTGCGCACCTGATCTTCGGGCGCTGGCGGCAGGCCGCGTTCGGCGCGCATGACCTGGATGATGTCGACGAAGTCGCCTGCGGTATCCAACAGGGTTCCATCGAGATCGAACAGGACGCTGGTGATCATGACTACAGGCTCCGCTGGCAGTGAATCATGTAGTTGACGTCAACATCCTGCTCCAGGCGGTAGATCTTGGTCAGCGGGTTGTAGGTCAGGCCAGTGATGTCCTGCAGGTCCAGACCGGCTTCGCGGCTCCAGGCGCCCAGTTCAGCAGGACGGATGAATTTGGCGAATTCGTGAGTGCCGCGCGGCAACATGCGCAGTACGTATTCAGCTCCGACGATGGCGAACAGGAATGACTTGGGGTTGCGATTGATGGTCGAGAAGAACACCTGGCCGCCGGGTTTGACCAGTGTGGCGCAGGCACGGATCACCGATGAGGGGTCGGGTACGTGCTCGAGCATTTCCATGCAGGTCACCACGTCGAACTGGCCGGGGAGCTCTTCGGCCAACTCTTCAGCAGTGCACTGGCGATAATCGATCTCGACGCCGGATTCGAGCTGGTGCAGCCGGGCTACGCCAAGCGGCGCTTCGCCCATATCGATGCCGGTAACCTTGGCGCCACGCTGGGCCATGGCTTCGGCCAGGATGCCGCCGCCGCAGCCAACGTCAAGTACGGTCTTGCCGGCCAGGCCGGCGCGCTGGTCGATCCAATTGGTGCGCAGTGGGTTGATTTCATGCAGTGGGCGGAATTCGCTGTTGCGGTCCCACCAGCGGCTGGCCAGCGCCTCGAATTTGGCGATTTCAGCGCGATCGACATTAAGCATCCTGGGTATCCCCTTGTTGAATACGTTGAGCCCAGTCCCGGGCCTGGGCAAGCAGTGGCTCCAGTTCGAAGTGAGTCAGTTGTCGGTCGCGGACCCTTTCCCGGCCGGCAACCCATACGTCACTCACCTGGCTGGCGCTGCAGGTATAAAGCAGTTGTGATAATGCATGATACACCGGTTGGCGGCCGGGGCCCTCGAGTTCTACGGCGATCAGGTCGGCGGCCTTGCCGGGTTCCAGTGAGCCGATGCGCTCGCTCAGGCCCAAGGCCTTGGCGCCAGCCAGGGTAGCCATATGCAGGGCGGCGTGGGCATCCAGGGCAGTAGGTTGACCGCTGACACCCTTGGCCAGCAGGGCGGCTGTGCGCAACTCGCCAAGCATATCCAGATCGTTGTTGCTGGCTGCACCGTCGGTACCGAGCGCAACGTTGATACCTGCCTCCAGCAGGCGTTGGGTCGGGCAGAAACCGCTGGCCAGTTTGAGGTTGGATTCCGGGCAGTGGATCACCTGCACATCGAAGGCCTGAAGCAATTCAAGATCATTGTCGTCCACCTGGGTCATGTGCACGGCTTGCAGACGCGGGCTAAGTAGCCCCAGATCACGCAGGCGCTGAAGCGGGCGTCGTCCATCCTGTTGCAGGGCCTGATCGACTTCGGTTGCGGTTTCGTGCACATGCATGTGGACAGGCAGATCCAGTTCGTCGGCCAAAGTGCGGATTCGGGTCAGGGTATCATCGCCAACCGTATAGGGTGCGTGTGGGCCGAAGGCAATGCTGACCAGTGCACTGTGGCGTAGTTCGTCATGCAGGCGCAGGCCTTGACTGATGGCGTCGTTGGCGTCGCGGGCCCCGGGGATCGGGCTGTCGACGACCGGAAAGGCAATTTGTGCGCGGATTCCGCGCTCCTGCGCGACCTGGGCGGCCACTGCTGGATAGAAGTACATGTCGGCAAAGCAGGTGGTGCCGCCCAGCAGCATCTCCGCTACGGCCAGTTCGGTACCGATACGCACGAACTGTTCGTCGACCCAGCGGCCTTCGGCTGGCCAGATATGCTCCTGCAGCCAGGTCATCAGGGGCAGATCGTCGGCCAGGCCGCGCAGCAGGCTCATGGCGGCATGACCGTGGGCATTTACCAGGCCCGGTATTAGCAGATGATTGCCGAGCTCGCGCCACTCGCGTGGGCGTAGGTCGCCGCAGGCGCTTTGCGGCACAATGGCGAGAATGTTGCCCTGATGAATGGCCAGCGCGTGATCCGTCAGAAGTTGGCCGGCAGGTACTACCGGAGCGATCCAGCGTGCGCTGATCAGCAGGTCGAATTCGTTGGGTATCTGGAACATGGGCACAATACCTGCCTGGGTTGCGGTGTGGCGCAGTATACCCTCCGACAAGGTGTTATTGCTGCCCGGTGAGGTGTGTATGCAGGGTATAATCAGCGACTTTGATCATGCCGGCCTCCTGTCGGCAGTGGCTGGAGATGTGCATGTCACCGGATTTCACGTTGTTGCCCGAGACGTTCAAGGCGGTTGAGTGGTGCTCTGACTGCCTGCGTTTACTGGATCAGCGGCATTTGCCTGGGCAGGAGTTGTATCAGAATTGCGACGATGCGTCACAGGTTGCGGCGGCGATCCGTGACATGGTGGTGCGTGGTGCGCCGGCGATTGGTGTGGCTGCTGCTTATGGTATTGCGCTGGCGGCCCGGCGGATTGCTCAGGCTGACGATTGGGAATCTGCCCTGGCGGACGACTTTGCCTGTCTGGAGGTGGCTCGGCCAACTGCGGTAAATCTGACCTGGGCGTTGCGCATGATGCGAGAACAGTTGCGACGCCTGCCGGCTGATGCCGATGTGCCTGCCCGCTTGCTGCAAGCTGCCGAGGAAATCCATGCCGGTGATCGTGAAGCCAATCTCAGCATGGCGCGCTTGGGCTTGCAGGTGCTGCGCCGGCATGGGCGTGGCAAGCAGAAAGTGCTGACCCACTGCAATGCCGGAGCCCTGGCCACTGGCGGTTACGGTACAGCGCTTGGGGTTATCCGGGCTGCTCATGCGGCCGGAGTGCTTGAGCGGGTCTATGCCGATGAAACCCGGCCCTGGCTGCAGGGTGCCAGGCTGACGGCCTGGGAGTTGGTACGCGGAGGGGTGCCGGTCACGTTGCTGGCGGATGTCACTGCAGCCCATCTGATGAAGACCGAAGCGATCAGTTGGGTCATCGTGGGTGCTGACCGGATCGCGGCCAATGGCGATGTGGCCAACAAGATCGGCACCTATTCGCTGGCTGTATTGGCCATGCATCATGGGGTGCGGTTCATGGTGGTGGCGCCAACCTCGACCATCGACATGAGTCTGGAAGAGGGTGAGCTGATTCCGTTGGAAGAGCGCTCGGGTGATGAGTTGTTGCAGGTCGGTGGGCAGGATCTGACAACTGGTGCCGAGGTGTTCAATCCGGTGTTCGATGTTACGCCGGCCGACCTGATTGACGTGATTGTGACCGAAAAGGGCATTGTCGAGCGCCCCGACGCCCGCAAGCTGGCCGAGCTTATGAGTACCCGACGCCTGCACTGACTGGTTCTTGGCGCCGGGCGCTTTCGCGCTCCCTCCCTTACCTCGTCTGTGGTATGCTGCTGGGCTTTGATCGGGCGTGGTCCGGATCGCTCGACACAGAGTTTCGCCGGGCGCCGAGAGCCCCTTCGCGCACTGAACCAAAGCTATAGGCATCAGCAGGTTGCCGACTAATAAAGGAATGCCGTTTCATGGGTGAACTGGCCAAAGAAATCCTTCCAGTCAATATCGAAGACGAGCTGAAACAGTCCTACCTCGATTACGCTATGAGCGTCATCGTCGGCCGGGCACTGCCGGACGTGCGTGACGGCCTCAAGCCCGTACACCGGCGCGTGCTGTTCGCCATGAGCGAGCTGGGCAACGACTGGAACAAGGCATACAAGAAGTCCGCCCGTGTGGTCGGTGACGTGATCGGTAAATACCACCCGCACGGCGACTCGGCCGTTTATGACACCATCGTGCGGATGGCGCAGGACTTCTCCATGCGTTACCCGCTGGTTGACGGGCAGGGCAACTTCGGCTCGATCGACGGTGATAATGCCGCCGCCATGCGTTATACCGAAGTGCGGATGGCCAAGCTGGCACATGAGCTGCTGGCCGATCTGGACAAGGAAACCGTCGACTGGGTGCCCAACTATGACGGCACCGAACAGATCCCCGAGGTTTTGCCGACCAAGGTCCCCAATTTGCTGGTCAACGGTTCCAGCGGGATTGCCGTGGGCATGGCTACCAATATTCCGCCGCACAACCTGACCGAAGTGATCAATGGCTGTCTGGCGCTGATTGCCAACCCCGATCTGGGTGTTGACGAGCTAATGGAGTACATTCCAGGCCCCGACTTCCCCACCGCCGGCATCATCAATGGCCGCGCCGGTATCGTCGAGGCCTATCGCACTGGTCGCGGGCGCATTTATGTGCGGGCGCGCTGTGAAATCGAAGATATCGACAAGGTCGGTGGGCGTCAGCAGATCATCATCAACGAGCTTCCCTATCAGTTGAACAAGGCGCGGCTGATCGAGAAGATCGCCGAGCTGGTCAAGGAGAAGAAGCTCGAAGGTATCACCGAGCTGCGTGATGAGTCCGACAAGGACGGTATCCGGGTGGTGATCGAGCTGCGTCGTGGCGAAGTACCGGAAGTGGTACTCAACAACCTCTACGCCCAGACCCAGATGCAGAGCGTGTTCGGCATCAATATTGTCGGCCTGCTCGACGGCCAGCCAAAGATCCTGAATCTCAAGGAACTGCTCGAAGCCTTTATCCGTCACCGTCGTGAAGTGGTGACCCGGCGCACCGTGTACGAGCTGCGCAAGGCCCGTGAGCGCGGCCATATCCTTGAAGGTCAGGCGGTAGCCCTGTCCAACATCGACCCGGTTATCGAGCTGATCAAGGCATCGCCGACTCCGGCTGAGGCCAAGGAACGCCTGATTGCCACAGCCTGGGAACCGGGCGCCGTGGTGGAGATGGTCAAGCGCGCTGGCGCCGAGTCCTGCCGCCCGGAAGGGCTCGATGAGCAGTACGGTCTGCGTGAGGGCAAGTACTACCTGTCACCGGAGCAGGCTCAGGCAATTCTGGAATTGCGTCTGCACCGCCTGACCGGTCTGGAGCACGAGAAGCTGCTGGGCGAGTACCAGGAAATTCTGGTTCAGATTGGCGAGCTGCTGCGTATCCTCAACAGCCAGGAACGGCTGATGGAAGTGATCGTCGAAGAGCTGGAGCAGGTCAAAACCAGCTATGGCGATGAGCGCCGTACCGAGATCGTTGCTTCGCGCCTGGACCTGACCATTGCCGACCTGATTACCGAGGAAGATCGGGTAGTCACCATTTCCCATGGCGGTTACGCCAAGAGCCAGCCGCTGGCCGACTATCAGGCGCAGCGCCGTGGTGGTCGGGGCAAGGCCGCCACCGGGGTCAAGGACGAGGACTACGTTGAACACCTGCTGGTAGCTCACAGTCATACCACCCTGCTGCTGTTCTCCAGCAAGGGCAAGGTCTACTGGCTCAAGACCTATGAGATTCCCGAGGCCTCGCGCACCGCTCGAGGCCGGCCGCTGGTCAATCTGCTGCCGCTGGACGAAGGTGAGAAGATCACCACCATGCTGCCGGTTGATGAGTACACCGAAGGCTGGTTCATCTTCATGGCCACCGCCAATGGTACGGTCAAGAAAACCCCGCTGGAGCAGTTCAGTCGCCAGCGTAGTGTTGGTCTGATTGCCCTGGATCTGGATGAGGGGGATCGACTGATTGCCGCCGCGCTGACCGATGGTCAGCGTGAAGTCATGCTGTTCTCCGATGGCGGCAAGGTGACTCGCTTCCAGGAATCCGACGTGCGGGCCATGGGGCGGACTGCCCGGGGTGTCCGTGGCATGCGTCTGGCCGAGGGGCAGCGCCTGGTGTCGATGCTGATTGCCGAAGCGGATACCCAGATCCTGACGGCTTCCGAGCGTGGTTACGGCAAGCGTACCGCGGTCGAAGAGTTCCCGCAGTACAAGCGTGGTGGCCAGGGCGTGATCGCCATGGTGACCAATGAACGCAACGGTCCGTTGGTCGGGGCGATCCAGGTGGTCGATGGTGACGAGATCATGCTGATTTCCGATCAGGGCACGCTGGTCCGTACCCGGGTCAGTGAGGTCTCCAAATTGTCGCGCAATACTCAGGGTGTGACTCTGATCAAACTGGCCAATGGCGAGAAGCTTGTTGGTCTGGAGCGCGTACAGGAGCCGGAAGAAAGTGACGAGTTGCTCGATGAAGATGCCGTGGCTGATGGCGTTGACGTCGAGGTCAAAGAGTCTGGTGACGGCGGTGAGCCGCCAGTGAGTGAGCAGGAGTAACAGGCATCGTGAGCAAGCGTTTGTTCAATTTCTGCGCCGGCCCAGCGGCGCTGCCCGAAGCGGTGCTGCAGCAGGCCCGCGAAGAGTTGCTGGATTGGCAGGGCAAAGGTTTGTCTGTGATGGAAATGAGCCATCGCAGCGACGAGTTTGTCGGCATCGCCGAGCGCGCTGAGCAGGATCTGCGTGATCTGCTGGCGATTCCGAACAACTATAAGGTGCTGTTCCTGCAGGGCGGAGCCAGCCAGCAGTTTGCCCAGATTCCGCTCAATCTGCTGCCTGAGGGTGGCAGGGCCGATTATATCGACACCGGTATCTGGTCGGCCAAGGCCATCGAGGAGGCCTCGCGCTTCGGTAACGTACATGTTGCCGCCAGTGCCAAGGGCCATGACTACTTCGCAATTCCCGGGCAGAACGACTGGCAGCTCTCCGGCGATGCCGCCTATGTACACTACACCCCGAACGAGACCATCGGTGGGCTGGAGTTCAACTGGGTGCCGGAAGTGTCTGCGCCCTTGGTGGCAGACATGTCCTCGAACATACTGTCGCGTCCGCTTGATGTATCGAAGTTCGGTCTGATCTATGCCGGTGCGCAGAAAAATATCGGTCCCAGCGGCCTGGTAGTGGTAATCGTGCGTGAAGATCTGCTCGGTCGCGCGCGGGCCAGTTGTCCGACCATGCTCGACTATGCCGTGGCGGCCAAGAATGGCTCGATGTACAACACCCCGCCGACCTTCGCCTGGTACCTGTCCGGGCTGATTTTTCAGTGGCTCAAGCAGCAGGGTGGGCTGGAGGGGATGAAGCGCGTCAACGATGCCAAGCAGCGCAAGCTGTATGCCGCCATCGACGCCAGTGGGCTGTACAGCAACCCGATCAATGTCGCTGATCGCTCGTGGATGAACGTACCGTTCCGCCTGGCAGATGACCGCCTGGACAAGCCGTTCCTGGCTGGCGCCGAGGAGCGTGGGCTGCTTAATCTGAAGGGCCATCGCTCGGTCGGTGGTATGCGTGCGTCAATTTACAATGCGGTGCCGGAAGCGGCAGTGGATGCACTGGTGGCCTACATGGCCGAATTCGAGAAACAGCACGGTTGAACCCATGTCCGACGAAGCTCAACTCAAGGCCCTGCGTAATCGCATCGACAGCATCGACGAAAAAATTCTCGAGCTGATCAGTGAGCGCGCGCTCTGTGCCCAAACCGTGGCGCAGGTCAAACAGAAGGCCCTGCCTGAGGGCGAGAAAGCGGTTTTTTACCGTCCCGAGCGTGAAGCCTGGGTACTCAAGCACATCATGGAGCTGAACCAGGGGCCGCTCGACAACGAGGAAATGGCGCGCCTGTTCCGCGAGATCATGTCTGCCTGCTTGGCCCTGGAAGAGCCGCTCAAGGTTGCCTATCTGGGGCCGGAAGGTACCTTTACCCAGGCGGCGGCGCTGAAGCACTTCGGACATTCGGTGATCAGCGTGCCAATGGCGGCGATCGATGAAATCTTCCGTGAAGTGGCCGCCGGTGCAGTGCAGTTCGGCGTAGTGCCGGTGGAAAACTCCACTGAAGGCGCGATCAACCACACGCTGGACAGCTTCCTCGAGCACGACATGGTGATCTGTGGCGAAGTCGAGTTGCGCATTCATCATCACCTGCTGGTCGGCGAAAATACCAAGACCGACAAGATTTCCCGGGTCTATTCGCATGCCCAGTCGCTGGCCCAGTGCCGCAAGTGGCTGGATGCCCATTACCCGAATGTTGAGCGGGTGGCGGTGGCCAGTAACGCCGACGCGGCCAAGCGGGTCAAGGGGGAGTGGAATTCGGCGGCGATTGCCGGTGACATGGCCTGCGAACTCTATGGCCTGAGCAAGATCGCGGAAAAGATCGAGGACCGTCCGGACAACTCCACACGGTTCCTGATCATTGGCAACCAGAAGGTGCCGCCGACCGGCGACGACAAGACTTCGGTCATCGTCTCCATGCGCAATAAGCCGGGCGCGCTGCATCATCTGCTGGAACCGTTCCATACTAATGGCATCGACCTGACCCGGATCGAAACCCGGCCCTCGCGCAGCGGCAAGTGGACCTACGTATTCTTCATCGACTTCATCGGTCATCAGCATGACCCGCTGATCAAGGATGTGCTGGAGAAGATCAACGACGAGTCGGTGGCGCTGAAAGTGCTGGGCTCCTACCCGAAGGCAGTGTTGTAACACGGCCGATTCCCTCGGCCTGTGCGGAGCGCATATGAGCTGTGATTTTCTTGCCCTGGCCCTGCCCGGGGTGCAAAAGCTGTCTCCCTATGTCCCCGGCAAGCCGGTGGAAGAGCTGGCGCGCGAATTTGGTTTGCGCGCCGAAGACATCGTCAAGCTGGCCAGCAATGAGAACCCGCTTGGCCCCAGTCCGCTGGCGGTGGAAGCGATCAAGGCGAGTCTGCCGGAGCTGACCCGCTACCCGGATGGCAATGGCTTTGCGCTCAAGCAGGCGCTGTCGCGCGTGTTTTCTCTGCAGCCTGAGCAGTTGACCCTGGGTAATGGCTCCAACGACATTCTTGAGCTGGTAACCCGGGCGTTTGTTTCGCCCGAGCATGAGGTGGTGTTCAGTGAGCACGCCTTTGCCGTCTATCCGATCGTGACTCAGGCGGTTGGAGCCAAGGCAGTGGTGGTGCCGGCGCGCGATTGGGGGCATGATCTGGAGGCGATGGCGGCGGCCATTACTCCAGCGACCCGGCTGGTGTTCATCGCCAACCCGAACAATCCGACTGGCACCTGGCTTGGCAAGCCAGAGCTGGAAGCTTTTCTGGCCAAAGTGCCGGAGCGGGTCATCGTGGTGCTCGATGAGGCGTACACTGAATACGTCGAGGATGCCGATTTTCCGCGTGGTTTTGACTACCTGACGCAGTATCCCAACCTGCTGGTGTCGCGGACCTTCTCCAAGGCCTACGGTCTGGCAGCGCTGCGGGTGGGCTACGCCGCTAGTCATCCTCAGGTTGCCGACGCGCTGAATCGGGTGCGTCAGCCGTTCAATGTTAACAGTCTGGCGCTGGCCGCTGCGCTAGCCAGTCTCGGCGATCAGGCCTACCTTGAGGCCAGTCGGGCGATCAATCGCGAAGGGATGTTGCAGTTAGAGCACGGCTTTCGGGAGCTGGGGTTGAGCTGGATTCCCTCACGCGGCAACTTTGTTGCCGTCGATCTGGGTTGCGAGGCTGCCCCGGTGTTCCAGGCGCTGTTGCGCGAGGGTGTGATTGTGCGCCCGGTGGCCAACTACGGCATGCCCAATCATCTTCGGGTCACTGTTGGTCTGGGGATGGAGAATCAGCGCTTCCTTGAGGCGCTGACCAAGGTGCTCGACCGTGGTTGATGTCAACAGCCTGTCATCTTCTGTACCGACAATCGGTCGCCTTGCGGTAATCGGTCTGGGCCTGATCGGTGGTTCGTTTGCCAAGGGCATTCGCCAGGCTGGTGTGTGCGCTGAGGTTGTCGGTTGTGATCCCGATCCGATGGCGCGCCGGCTGGCCTTGCCGTTGGGGGTGGTCGACCGGGTGACCGACAATCTGGCTGAGGCGGTGCGTGATGCGGATGTGATTCTGCTGGCTGTGCCGGTGCTGGCGATGGAAAAGGTGCTGGCCGAACTGGCGACTTTGTCTCTGGGACAAGCGGTGCTGACCGATGTTGGCAGTACCAAGGGGGCTGTGGTCAAGGCGGTTGAGCAGGCCTTTGGTCAGATCCCGCCGCTGTTCGTGCCCGGGCACCCGATTGCCGGCTCCGAGAAAAGCGGGGTTGAGGCTGCTCGCGCCGAGTTGTTCAGGCGGCACAAGGTGATTCTGACTCCGCTGGAGAACACCAGCGAGCAAGCGCTGGAACTGGTCACCCGGCTATGGCATTGCCTGGGCGCAGATGTCGAGGCGATGCCTCTGGCTGACCATGACGAGGTGCTGGCAGCTACCAGTCATCTGCCGCATTTGCTGGCCTTCTCGCTGGTCGACACCCTGGCGGCTCGCAGCGAGAACCTGGAGATCTTCCGCTATGCGGCGGGAGGTTTTCGTGACTTTACCCGGATCGCTGCCAGTGATCCGGTGATGTGGCGTGATGTGTTCCTGGCCAATCGTGATGCGGTATTGCGCAGCCTGGACGACTTCACCCGGGATTTAAGCCGCTTGCGCGAAGCGGTCGAGGGGCGGGACGCCAACACCCTGTTGGGGGTGTTTACCCGTGCCAAGGCTGCGCGTGAGCATTTCAGTACCATTTTGGCCCGCAGGGCGTATATGGAACCTATGCAGACTCAAGCCATCAACTTCATCGCTCAGCCTGGAGGTCGTGTCAACGGCAGTATCCGGGTACCTGGCGACAAGTCCATCTCCCATCGCTCGATCATGCTCGGCTCGCTGGCCGAAGGTGTGACCGAAGTGGAGGGCTTTCTGGAGGGGGAGGACAGTCTGGCGACCCTGCAGGCGTTCCGCGACATGGGCGTGGTGATTGAAGGTCCGCACCATGGTCGCGTTACCATCAATGGGGTAGGACTGCAGGGCCTGCAGGCTCCGCCTGGCCCCCTGTACCTGGGCAACTCGGGAACCTCGATGCGTCTTTTGGCCGGTTTGCTGGCCGGTCAGGAGTTTGACACCGTGCTGACCGGTGATGCGTCGCTGTCCAAGCGCCCGATGGGGCGGGTGGCCAAACCATTGCGGGAAATGGGTGCGCAGATCGAAACTGCAGCAGATGGTCGCCCGCCGTTGCGCATTACAGGCGGCAGCAAATTGATGGGGATGGACTACCAGATGCCAGTGGCCAGCGCCCAGGTCAAATCTTGCCTGTTGCTGGCGGGTCTGTATGCCGGTGGCAGCACGTCGGTGACTGAGCCTGCGCCAACCCGTGATCATACCGAGCGGATGCTCAAAGGCTTTGGTTATCCGATCAAGGTTGAAGGTGCCAAGGCCACTATCGAGGCGGGTCACAAGCTGACTGCATGCAAGATCGATGTGCCGGCGGATATTTCTTCGGCCGCCTTCTTCATGGTTGCCGCCAGTATCGCCGAAGGCTCGGATCTGACCCTGGAGCACGTCGGCATCAACCCGACCCGGGTTGGGGTGATCAATATCCTCAAGGCCATGGGCGGTGATATCGAGCTGTCCAATGAGCGCGAAGTGGGTGGCGAGCCGGTGGCTGATATTCGTATTCGCAGCGCCAAGCTCAAAGGTATCGATATCCCGATTGATCAGGTGCCGCTGGCCATTGATGAGTTCCCGGTGTTGTTCGTGGCCGCAGCCTGTGCCCAGGGGCGTACCGTGCTGCGTGGCGCGGAAGAGTTGCGGGTCAAGGAGTCGGATCGGATCCAGGTCATGGCCGATGGTCTGCAGGCGCTGGGTGTCAGGGCTGAGCCGACCGCCGACGGGATCATCATCGATGGCGGGCCGATTGGTGGTGGCAAGGTAGATAGTCACGGTGATCATCGTATCGCCATGTCTTTCAGTGTTGCCTCACTGCGAGCTACCGGCGACATCCAGATCAGTGATTGCGCCAACGTGGCGACCTCCTTCCCGGGATTCATCGAGCTGGCCCGGTCTGTGGGTATTCAGGTCAGCCTGGAGGCATCGGCGTGACCGAACAAAGCACCCCGGTAATCACCATCGACGGTCCCGGCGGTTCGGGCAAGGGCACTATCGCCGGATTGCTGGCCGCACGCATAGGCTGGAATCTGCTCGACTCGGGTGCCCTGTACCGGTTGCTGGCCTTTGCCGCGCAGAATCATGGTGTCGACCTGACCAACGAGGAAGTGCTTACGCGGCTGGCTGCTCACCTGGACGTGCAGTTCGTGGCTGACGAAGGGCAGGGCGAGCAACGGATCATCCTTGAGGGTGAAGACGTGACCCGTGCCATCCGTACCGAGGCCATAGGTGCTGGCGCTTCTCAGGTCGCCTCCCTGCCAGCGGTGCGTGAGGCTTTGCTGCAGCGCCAGCAGGCCTTTCGCGAAGCGCCGGGGCTGGTGGCCGATGGTCGGGATATGGGGACCGTGGTGTTCAGCGACGCAGAATTGAAGATATTTCTGACCGCCAGCCCGCAGGAACGCGCCGAACGGCGGTACAAGCAGTTGCTGCAAAAGGGCGAAACTGCTAATCTGGCGAGTCTACTCGATGAGATTATGGCGCGTGATGAGCGCGACATGAATCGTAGCGTTGCGCCGCTCAAGCCGGCTGATGATGCGATCATGGTCGATTCTACCGACATGAGCATTGAGCAAGTACTTGAAACAGTTCAGATGGAAGCGCACAAGCGCGGCCTGCTGGGCTGATCAGGAGGGTTCCGTACCGGGTAACCAGCACCACCGGTACGGGCATTTATATCATCAACCCACGCAAGCTGGTGGCGTGGCGGGCTCGGGGCTGCATGGCGCGCGATGTTGGCGGCCAGGCGGTTGCGGCCTTTATTTACATTGACAGGAATCCAAATGAGCGAAAGCTTTGCCGAACTTTTTGAAGAAAGCCTGAAAACTCTCGATATGGAGCCGGGCTCCATCATCACCGGTATCGTTGTGGACATCGACTCCGACTGGGTCACCGTTCACGCCGGTCTGAAGTCCGAGGGTGTCATTCCGCGTGATCAGTTCCTGAACGATCAGGGCGAGCTTACCATCGCAGTGGGTGATGAGGTGCACGTTGCACTGGACGCCGTAGAAGACGGCTTCGGTGAAACCAAACTGTCCCGTGAGAAGGCCAAGCGCGCCGAATCCTGGAAAGTTCTCGAGGCAGCTTTCGCCGCCGAAGAAATCGTCAAGGGTGTCATCAACGGCAAGGTCAAAGGTGGCTTTACCGTCGACGTCAATACCATCCGTGCGTTCCTGCCGGGTTCGCTGGTCGATGTCCGTCCGGTGCGCGACACTGCCCACCTGGAAGGCAAGGAACTGGAATTCAAGGTCATCAAGCTCGACCAGAAGCGCAACAACGTTGTCGTTTCCCGCCGTGCTGTGCTGGAAGCCGAGAACAGTGCCGAGCGCGAAGCCCTGCTGGAAACCCTGCAGGAAGGTCAAGTGGTCAAGGGTATCGTCAAGAACCTCACCGACTACGGCGCGTTCGTCGATCTGGGCGGCGTCGATGGCCTGCTGCACATCACCGACATGGCCTGGAAGCGCATCAAGCATCCGTCCGAGATCGTCAATGTTGGCGATGAGATCGACGTCAAGGTGCTCAAGTTCGACCGCGAGCGCAATCGCGTCTCCCTGGGCCTGAAGCAACTGGGCGAAGATCCGTGGGTCGCCATCACCGGTCGTTATCCGGAAGGCACCCGTGTTACCGCCAAGGTCACCAACCTCACCGACTACGGCTGCTTCGCCGAGCTGGAAGAGGGTGTTGAAGGTCTGGTACACGTGTCTGAAATGGACTGGACCAACAAGAACATCCACCCGTCCAAGGTCGTTCAGGTCGGCGACGACGTGGAAGTCATGGTTCTGGATATCGACGAAGATCGTCGTCGTATCTCCCTGGGCATCAAGCAGTGCAAGATGAACCCGTGGGAAGAGTTCTCCAGCAAGTTCAACAAGGGCGACAAGATCTCCGGCTCCATCAAGTCGATCACCGATTTCGGTATCTTCATTGGTCTGGACGGCGGCATCGACGGTCTGGTTCACCTGTCCGATATCTCCTGGAACGAAGTCGGCGAAGAAGCCGTACGTCGCTTCAAGAAGGGCGACGAGATCGAAACCGTCATCCTGTCGGTTGACCCAGAGCGTGAGCGTATCTCCCTGGGCGTCAAGCAGTTGGAAGACGATCCGTTCTCGAACTTCGTTTCCCTGAACGACAAGGGCAGCATCGTTACCGGTACCGTCAAGGAAGTTGATGCCAAGGGTGCAGTCATCACTCTGGCCGACGATGTCGAAGGCACTCTGAAAGCCTCCGAAATCAGCCGTGACCGCGTTGAAGACGCCCGTAACGCGCTGAACGTTGGCGATGAAGTCGAAGCCAAGATCGTTGGTGTCGACCGTAAGAGCCGCGTGATCAGCCTGTCGATCAAGTCCAAGGACGTTGATGACGAGAAGGAAGCGATCCGCGATCTGCGTCAGCAGGAAGTGGCTGCTGCTGGCCCGACCACCATTGGTGATCTGATCAAGCAGCAAATGGAGAACAAGGGCAACTAAGTCCTTGTGATTCCTGAAAAAGGGCGACTTCGGTCGCCCTTTTTTGTGGCTTTGGGGTTATTCCTAGCTTTGTGCTCCTTATCAGGCTGTTCAAACGTCGTCAAGCATGGTAAAACCATAAAAAACGGATCTAGCCGCTTGAAAAAAAAGGAAAAACCATGACCAAGTCGGAGTTGATCGAGCGTATCGTCGAACAGCAGGGACAGTTATCGGCCAAGGATGTGGAACTGGCCATCAAAACCATGCTGGAGCACATGTCCCAGGCTTTGGCGACCGGCGAACGTATCGAGATTCGCGGTTTCGGCAGCTTCTCTTTGCACTATCGGGCACCTCGGGTTGGCCGCAATCCGAAGACCGGTGATGCGGTTGAGCTGGACGGCAAGTTCGTGCCGCACTTCAAGCCGGGCAAGGAGCTGCGTGACCGGGTTAATGAGTCGCTGTAAGCCTGGCGCTGTATCTCCCCTGAACTAGCCTGCGCTATACTCCGGCCTACACGAATGGATTGGAGTGTGTGGCATGCTATGGCTCAAGCGCGCAGTGCTGATCATTGTCCTTTTGCTGGTGGCACTGGCGACCCTTGATTTCATGCTGGAAAACCAGCAGAGCGTAACCCTTCAGTTTCTGGAAATGCAGTCTCCAGCGTTTCCGCTTTCCCTGTTCATTGTCTTTGCCTTCATTCTTGGTAGTTTGCTGGGAGTGTTCATCGGCTGGCTGATCACCACGCGTCTGCGTTTGCGGCTGATGTTGCAAAGCAATGAGTTGAACCGCTACCGCAAGGAAATTGACAAGCTGCGGACCCAGGCCGTCAAAGGCTGATTGCCATGCAGGAGCTGCTGTTCCTTGGCCTGTTCATGGCAGCCCTGGCGATAGGTTGGTTGCTTGGGCGGCGTGAGGCGATCAAGGTCGGTTTCATGCTCAAGCCGCACGGCAGTGCGATCGACAAGCAGTATTTCATCGGCCTTAACTACCTGCTCAACGAACAGCCGGACGAGGCGATTGAAACTTTTATTCGGGCGCTGGAAGTCAATCCGGAAACAGTAGAAACCCATATCGCCATTGGCAAGCTATTCTGCCAGCGTGGCGATGTCGAGCGTGCGATTAAGGTCCACCAGAACCTGTTGGCCCGGCCTAATCTGACTCGTGAGCAAGCTGACCGGGTTCAGCTTGAGTTGGCCAGAGATTACCTGGCGGTCGGTATGCTTAATCGTGCCGAGCGGTTGCTTGATGAACTGATCAACTCGAACTCCCAGCTCAAGGCCGAAGCTCTGGTAGATCTGATCATGGTCCATGAGCGCGAGCGCGACTGGGAGCATGCGATTGAGGCTGGGCGCAAGCTGGTGCGTGAGCGTGCTGATTTCAAGGTGGTGCTCGCGCATTACCACTGCGAATTGGCGCAAAAGCCCCAAAGCCTGGGCGAGTGGCCGCAGGTCAGGCGCCTGATGCGGGCAGCGCTCGAGGTGGACCCCGGGTGTGTGCGAGCGATGTTGATGCTGGCTGAGCTTGAACAGGCGCAGGGTCAGGTCCGTGAGGCGGCCAAATGGCTGCAGCGGTTGGCCGAACAGGACGCTGATTTTGTCCCTCAGGCCTTGCCGCTGGTACGTCGCTGCGCTGATAATGGCGGCCTGGATATGCAGGCCTACCTGGATCGGGTTTTGGCGGCGGACGGATTGCCGATGATGGCAACCGTGCTGGCCAAAGCCGATGAGCTGTATCAGCAGCAGGGGTTGAGTGCTGCCAGCCTGTTTGTGCTGGCACATATCCAGCAACGGCCTTCGCTGCGGGGGTTGTTGTATCTGATAGATCTGCACAAGGATCAGGTTGGCCAAAAAGGACGAGACAACCTGATGATCTTGCGTGGGATTGTCGAAGCGTTGCTGATCGACAAACACCAGTACCGTTGTGAGGCTTGTGGCTTTTCCGCCCGGCAGCTTCACTGGCAGTGTCCCACCTGTCACGGCTGGTCCACTCTAAGACCCCTCAAGGGGCGAGAGGCTGCCTGAGCGGCCATTCCCCTTTCGTATTTAGCACAGGACTGATGCATGCCTTGTCACACACCTATCATTGTCGCGCTGGATTTTGCCGACGCTGCTGACGCTCTGGCCCTCGCTGACCAGCTCAACCCCAGTCAGTGCCGGGTCAAGGTCGGCAAGGAGCTGTTTACCAGCAGTGGTCCGGCGGTGGTTGATGCGCTTCAGGCAAAGGGCTTTGAAGTGTTTCTGGATCTCAAGTTCCATGACATCCCCAACACCACGGCCAGCGCCGTACGAGCTGCTGCCGAGTTGGGCGTCTGGATGGTTAATGTGCATGCCGGAGGCGGGCGGCGGATGATGGAGGCCTGTCGTGAGGTGCTCGACCGGCGCTCTGGTGCACGTCCACTGCTGACCGCTGTCACCGTGCTGACCAGCATGGAGCAAGAGGATTTGCAGGAGGTCGGGATGGATATCGAGCCGATGGTTCAGGTCCAGCGCTTGGCGCGGCTTACCCAGGACTGTGGGCTCGATGGAGTGGTGTGCTCGGCGCGTGAGGCCAAGGCATTGCGTAGCGCTTTGGGTGATGATTTTCTGTTGGTCACGCCGGGTATTCGTCCGGCTGAAGCCAGTGCTGATGATCAGAAGCGTATCGTGACGCCGCGCCAGGGCCTGGACAACGGCAGCAGCTATCTGGTGATTGGCCGACCAATTACCCGTGCCGAACAGCCGGCGCAAGCGTTGCAGGCCATTATCGCCAGTCTGGCCGAGTAATGCACAACGGCTCCGGCCGCCGCTGGCGGCCGGTATTGGCCGTTGTCATTACGGGGTGATGGCCACCTTGAGTACCCCATCGCGCTGATGGCTGAACAGCTCATAGGCGGCGACAATGTCGTCGAGCTTGAAGCGGTGGGTAACCATGGCCGTCAGGTCGACCCGTCCTGATGCGACAACTTCCATCAAACGCCGCATGCGCTCTTTGCCGCCAGGGCATAGCGTGGTCACTATGGTGTGATCGCCCAGGCCTGCAGCAATGGCGTCAAGTGGCATCGACAACTTGCCCGAATAGACTCCGAGACTGGATAGAGTGCCGCCGGGCTTCAGCGCGCGCAGACAGGACTCGAAGGTTTGCTGGGTGCCGAGTGCTTCAATCGCAACATCTACCCCAGCGCCCTGGGTCTGTTCCCGAATCACGACCAAGGGATCCTGTTCCTTGAAGTTGATCGTGATATCCGCGCCCAGTCGCTTGGCAACCTCCAGGCGCTCATTGACGCCGTCGACCACGATGATCCGGGTCGCTCCCATCAGTTTGGCGCCAGCGGTGGCACACAGTCCTATTGGCCCCTGGGCAAAGATCGCCACAGTGTCGCCAATGCGGATATGACCACTTTCAGCGCCGCCAAAACCGGTACTCATGATGTCCGGGCACATCAGGACCTGCTCGTCGCTCAGACCGTCCGGGACTGGGGTCAGGTTGGCCTGGGCGTTGGGGATACGCACGTATTCGGCCTGGCAGCCGTCGATGCTGTTACCCAGTTGCCAGCCACCCATGGCATGCCCGCCGCACTGACTTGAGTGTCCATCCAGGCAGGGGTGACATTGACCGCAGGGGGTAATGGCCCCGGCAATGACCCGTTGACCGATGTGGTAGCCGCTAACTGCATTGCCAAGCTTTTCGATCACGCCAACCGGTTCGTGGCCAATGATCAAACCGGGCTTGACCGGGTACTCGCCTTTGAGAATGTGTACATCGGTGCCGCAAATGGTCGTCGTGGTCACGCGTAGAAGAGCGTCGGTCGGGCCGATGTCGGGGATGGGGCGCTGCTGAATTTCGATGCGGCCGGGTTCAACGAAAACCGCGGCTTTCATGCTGCTCATGGTGCACCTCCGGGGCAGGTGGCGGGATACTGAGCATTAACAATAGACCGGCTGGTGGCGTGTGGGGTTGATCTGGGTCAAGGTGGGCAAAGCTTCGCCACCCGGTGATCCGGGTGGCGGGTAGGTAGGTCAGCTCATTTGCGACTGCTGGTAATTCTCCAGACCAACCGCGTTGATCAGGCCGAGCTGGGTTTCCAGCCAGTCGACATGTTCCTCTTCGGAGTTGAGGATCTGTTCGCACAGATCGCGGCTACCGTAGTCGCCAACGCTTTCACAGTAAGCGATGGCCGCTTTGAGGTCCGGGATGCCTTTCATTTCCAGCTTGAGGTCGCACTCGAGGATTTCCCGAGTGTTCTCACCGATCAGCAGCTTGCCCAGATCCTGCAGATTGGGTAGGCCTTCGAGAAACAGTATCCGCTTGATCAGCATGTCGGCATGCTTCATTTCGTCAATGGATTCGTGATACTCGTGGTCGCCAAGCTTGTCCAGCCCCCAGTCCTGCAGCATGCGCGCATGGAGAAAATACTGGTTGATGGCAACCAGTTCGTTGCCAAGAATGGTATTGAGATGCTGGATGACTTTCTTGTCGCCTTTCATGACTGATGTCCTCACTTCAGTTCAGCTATCAGTCTGGTCTGGCGGTTGCTTAAAGTCAAATCTAAGTGGTTGATCTGGAAGGGAATTAGTAATGATTATCAGTTGGAATTAATGTCTGTCAGGCGGCGACCCAGAGCGAGTCGCCGGCCATGGCCGCGGCCTGACCGGCCAGCAATGTTTCATTCAGCAGGGACTTACAATCGCGCCCGCATTTTCCGCATTGACTGGCGACATCCAGAGACTCACGCAGATCGCGCATGCTGCATGCGCCACTATTGATCGCATCGCGAATCTGACGGTCGGTAACCCCTTTGCACAGACAGACGTACATGGCATGTCCCAGTTCTGAATGGTTATGCTGGACATGCTAATGGTAATGAGAATAGTTGTCAAACGAGTTTGAGATATTATTACGCGGCACGGTTAAGGGCGTACCGCGTAACGACGGCTCAATCAAAAAACATTGTCCAGAATAGCTTCTACAACTGCAGTAGTGACTGCTATCAGCACCAGATCGCGGCCTACCCGACGCCAGTCGTAGCCGGGGTAGTGGGGTAGTTGGGCGACCAGGCGGCTATCCAACTGTTTGGCGATTCCCGGGGGAAGGGGCTTGCCTCGGGCCAGATTCTTCCGGATGCCTGGTGGCAGGCTGTCGACCTGGCCAACATACATATGGTTGTCGCGCAGGATAGTGCGGATTACGGCTTCTTCGATAACCACCCGTGAGCTGGAGTGGTTATGGGTAGTTTGATACTGGTGGTGTCCCGCCTGGCCACGCGCATGCGGCGGCTGCGCCAATACGCTGCCGGCACATAGGCTGAGGGCTAGAAACAGGGTGCAATGGCGCGCGGTCATGAGTTTGTTCACGGGCATACGGGTTGTTCTCCTTTTGTCGTTTGAGTGTAACTGTGGTCTTTGGGTTCCGTCATGCTGTTGATTGAACCTTGCTCCAGAGCCATCAGTGAACTGAATGTGGCTCATGGTGGCCGATCGATAATGGCTGGGCCCCTTTATTTTCCGGCGTTCTGCCGTAGTTCAAAGAGCTTGACGACACAGTTCATTACAAGAATGAATGACTATTCAGTCAGTGCTGCTTGTAATGCTCCTATGGGAGCCTAGAATCGGTCAGGCTATACGGCGGCTGGTTGCCGGTTGGGGCATGGCTTGATTGCCGTGCACCATTTGCTACCGGCGCGGCCACGACGAGACGAACAATGAAAACAAGGCAAGCCCTGCGGGAGCTTGCACGTATCTCAGCGGGAGACAAGCATGAGTCAGTCTGGCGTTCTCAAGCGCTCCACCATCCTGGTTCACGGTTCCGTGGGCATGCCATTGGCAGTGATCGGTTACCCACTGGTGGTTTACCTGCCACCGTTTTACGCCCAGGAAGTTGGGCTCAACATGGCCTTGATGGCGCTAGTGCTGGTCATCGCTCGCATGTCCGATGTCATCACCGATCCGTTGATCGGCACCCTCAGTGACCGCTGGCAAACCCGGCTGGGGCGGCGCAAACCCTGGCTGCTGATGGGGATGCCGCTGATGCTGCTGGGTACGGTGATGATTTTCATGCCACCCGAGGGGGCTGGGATTGGCCATCTGCTGGTCTGGACCGTGATCATGTATCTGGGGTGGACCATGGTTACCTTGCCCTATGGTGCCTGGGGCGCTGAGCTTTCGCCCGCATACCACCAGCGCAGTCGGGTTACTGCTGCACGGGAGGGATTTGTGCTGGTAGGCCTGTTTCTTGCCGCCTTGGCTCCGGCCATCGTTCAGCGCCTGGGGGCCAAGTTTCAGGCCGGCGAGACTGACGGGGCTGTCATGCAGTTTGCGGTCTGGCTGCTGGGCAGTGATGGTCAGCTCAGTATCGGTTATGGTCCGATTCTGGCAGCGATGGCCTGGATGCTGTTGATTTTGCTGCCGTTGACCGTGCTGCTGGTGGTCACTACGGTCAAGGAAGCACCGCCTAAGTCAGTGCAGCGCACCGACTGGCGCAAGGGGTTGCGGGTACTGAAGAATAACGGCCCGTTCAAGCGCATGATGCTGATTCTGCTGATCGTGGTAACCGGTGAGTCATTCCGCAATGCACTGTCGGTTTTTTTCATGCAGCACGTTATTCAGATTCAGGCCCATATCGGCATGATGTACTTGCTGTACTTCGGGGTCGGTATTCTGGGGATTCCATTCTGGCTGATCGCCGGTAAACGTATCGGCAAGCACCGGGCGTTTTGTGTCGCGGTAGCAGTGTCGAGCCTGAGTATCATAGGTATGTTCTTCCTGCAGGCCGGCCAGTTGCTGCCGTTCGCCATCATGTTCGCGCTCAAGGGCTTCTGTTTTGCCGCCTTCCAGTTCCTGCCGCTGTCGATGCTGGCGGATATCGTTGATCTGGATACAGCCCGTAGCAAGGAGCATCGGACCGGGTTGTTCTTCGCCATGTCCGGCATGGCCCATAAACTGGCGATGGCGATCGGTCTGGGGTTGTCGCTTGGGCTGCTGGCGCTGGTCGGTTTCGATGCCCAGGCTGCTGAGCATAGCGACGGGCAACTGATGGCCTTGCGGGTGCTGTACATCCTTGGGCCGGTCATGTTGTATATGACCGCTTTCGCTATTTCCTGGCGCTATCCGCTGACCTCGGATCGTCAGGAGCGGATTCATCAATGGATTGTACGGCGTAACCGTCGTTTGGGGCTGGCTTCGCACTGACGGTGGGCTAACCAGCGCCCGGGGTTAGCGGGCGCTGGTATGAGAAAAGTCTAAAAAAGGTGCTGAATGACAACTCAGTATCCTTGCATGTGTCCTGATTCGTTTATGCTGACATCCTATAACAAGGACTCGCTGAACAAGGACCACCCTGCACATGGCACAACCCTCGCAATTCTCCCTGCTGGCCAGCAGGCGTTTTCTGCCTTACTTCCTCACCCAGTTATTTGGGGCTTTCAACGATAATTTGTTCAAGCAGGCGCTGATCCTGGCGATCCTGTACAAGCTCAGTTTTTCGGGTGATAGCAATCTACTGATCAACCTGTGCGCGTTGCTCTTCATTCTGCCGTTCTTCCTGTTTTCGGCACTGGGAGGTCAGTTCGGCGAGAAGTTTGCCAAGGATGCCCTGATCCGGGTAATCAAGGGCGGCGAGATCCTGATCATGCTGTTGGGGGCTGTCAGCGTGCTGTTTGGCAGCCTGCCACTGATGCTGCTGGTACTGTTCGCCATGGGGACTCAGTCAGCCCTGTTCGGCCCGGTCAAATATTCGATCCTGCCTCAGCACCTGCGAGAAGAGGAACTGGTTGGCGGGAACGCATTGGTGGAAATGGGCACCTTTCTGGCGATTTTGGGCGGCACCCTGTATGCCGGCATCCTCATGGCTGGCGATGGCTGGGCTGTCTGGGTCGGCGGGTCGGTAGTGGCGGTAGCACTTTTCGGGTTTGTGACCAGCCTGGGTATTCCCAGGGCTGCGGCAGCCTTACCGGGGCTGAAGCTGGACTGGAATATTTTGCGCCAGTCCTGGGCCATCATGCATCTGGGGTTGGTCAAGCAGGTGCCTTCGGTATCGCGCTCGCTGCTGGGCAACTCCTGGTTCTGGTTTCTCGGGGCGACCTATCTGACCCAGATTCCCGGGTTCGCCAAGGATTATCTGCACGGCGATGAAAGTGTGGTAACCCTGATTTTGATGGTGTTTTCCGTGGGTATCGCGCTGGGCTCAATGCTGTGTGAGCGCTTGTCCGGACGCAAGGTGGAAATCGGTCTGGTGCCATTCGGCTCATTGGGCTTGACCCTGTTCGGCCTGCTGCTGTGGTGGGGCGCCGGGAGTGTTGAGGCTGCCAGCGTCGAGTACACCTGGCTGGGTCTGATGAGCCAGCCAGCCGCCTGGTGGGTGATGAGCTGCATTCTCGGTCTGGGAGTATTCGGTGGTTTCTACATCGTTCCACTGTATGCGCTGATCCAGGCCCGTACCCGCGATGAAGAACGGGCCCGGGTGATTGCTGCGAACAATATCCTCAATGCTTTGTTCATGGTGCTGTCGGCGGTTACCGCGATTGCGTTGTTGACCCAGGCGGGCTTGTCGATCCCTGAGCTGTTTTTGGTCATTTCGCTGATGAACGTGGCGGTCAATGTCTACATCTTCAAGGTCGTGCCCGAGTTCACCATGCGTTTTCTGGTATGGCTGCTCAGCCACTCCATGTACCGGGTTTCGCATGACAATCTGGAGGCGATTCCGGACGACGGAGCTTGCGTGCTGGTCTGCAATCACGTGTCTTTCGTTGATGCTTTGCTGATCGGCGGCGCAGTGCGCCGACCGGTGCGCTTCGTGATGTACTACAAGATCTACAATTTACCTGTGCTGAACTTCATTTTCCGCACCGCCGGCACTGTGCCGATTGCGGCCCGGCATGAGGATGAGCAGGTGTATGAAGAGGCTTTTCGGCGTATTGGTGAATATCTGGAAGCAGGGGAAGTAGTCTGCATCTTCCCGGAGGGCAAGCTGACCGGTAACGGCGAGATCAATGAGTTTCGCAATGGCATCGCGCGCATCATTGAAGAGCACCCGGTGCCGGTGATTCCCATGGCTCTGCGTGGGCTGTGGGGCAGTTTCTTCAGCCGCGCCCCGGACAAAGGCTTTTTTCGCCGCTTCTGGTCGCGAGTGGGGCTGGTGGCGGGTGTGCCTCTGGCGCCGGAGCAGGTCA
The DNA here is from genome assembly GCF_002056295.1 of Halopseudomonas phragmitis. Classification (NCBI taxonomy): domain Bacteria; kingdom Pseudomonadati; phylum Pseudomonadota; class Gammaproteobacteria; order Pseudomonadales; family Pseudomonadaceae; genus Halopseudomonas; species Halopseudomonas phragmitis. Next base: position 2,348,529 of record NZ_CP020100.1, read on the forward strand.
CCAGTCAGGACTTGCAACAACAGGTCAGCCAGTTGCGTGGCGAGGGACGCTAAATGATGGGGTTGCGCGAGCGTGATCAGTTGCACCGCTGGGTCGAGAGCGGCCGGCTCGGAGCCGAGCAGTGGCAACAGTTGGAGCGCCTGGGCTGGCATCAGCCGGACTCCCGACAATGGCGCAACCTGCTTGATCGTCTGCTGGCGCTGGCCGGGGTTTTGCTGCTGGCTGTCGGGCTGATTTTCTTTCTGGCCTGGAACTGGGATGACCTGCACCGGTTTGCCAAGCTGGGGCTGGCTGTCGGGGCGCTGACAACGTTCACTGCACTAGCTGGTTACGCCGCGCCCTATTCATCGTTGCAACGTGCCATGCTGCTGGGCTGCGCCCTGACCAGCGGTGCCTTGCTGGCGTTGATCGGGCAGACCTATCAGACCGGGGCTGATATCTGGCAATTGTTTGCTGCCTGGGCTGTGTTGATGTTGCCCTGGGCGCTGCTGTCGCGTTCGGCAGTCTGTTGGGGGCTGTGGTTGCTGGTTTGTAATCTGGCGTTGCTGCGTTTCTTCATCAGCATGCCGATGTTTCAACTGTTCTGGGGTTTTGGCCAGGCTGACGGCTTGCTGATGCTGGGGTTGTTCAATCTCGCGGTACTGCTGCTGTTCGAGTGGCTTGAACCGTACCTGCTTTGCCGCCCTGCGCGGTTGATTCAGCGCTTGGCAGGCTTGCTGTTGCTGGCGGCCTGGACACCAGGGGGCTTGCTAGGCTGGTGGGAAAGTGGGTTTGCTGCGGTGTTGCTGGTTTTGCTGGTGGTGTGCGCGGTTGGGATAGTGGGCTATCTGTATCTGCGCCGGGATCTGCCATTGCTGGCCTTGCAGCTGTTCTGCCTGATCATTGTCGGAGCTTCGGGGCTGGCACGCGGGCTGGAGGCTTTGGATGGCTTCATGCTGTTCAATATCCTGGGTGGCTATCTGCTGCTCAGCAGTGCACTGGCTTCGATCTGGTTACATCGCTTGTACCGGGAGGGGCGGGGATGAAGCAGGCCTGGCTGGATAACTTGCTCAAGGCCATGGGGCGTGAGCGCCTGATTGATTCTGCCCAACACCAGGGGCTGCTGGAGCTGGAGGGTTCGCCCTGGTGGCTGTCGCTTTTGCTTGGCGCTGCCGCCTGGTTGTCGGCGCTGATGATCGGTGGTGCTTTTTTCATGCCGGTGATGCTGCTGGCTGATGGCCCCTGGGGGCAGATGCTGGTTGGGGTGTTGATGCTGGGAGCGAGTGTCTGGCTGTTTCGTCAGCCGGGCTTGTTCTCCGCCCAGTTGGCTCTGGCCTTTTCTCTTAGTGGCCAGTTGATTGTGATGATTGCCTTGGTGCAAGGACTGGATTTGCCAACATACCGGTTGAGTTACCCGGCGCTGATCAGCGCGCTGTTGGCAGCAGCTCTGTTCTGGATGCCCGCAACAGCGCTGCACCGTATGCTTTGCGCTTTGCTGGTATTGGGAAATATCGCAGTGCTGATTGGCGCCGGTCCAGCGCTGGCGCTATATGGCCTGCTACTGGCGGGCGCAGCGGTGGTTGGCTGGTTGGCTCGCGCGCATTGGGCGTTGGCCGGTCTGGCGCAATGGCTCAGGCCTCTGCTCAATGCGGCCACGCTGGTTGCTCTGGTGTTAATGCTGTTCGGCCATCAAAGCGTCATGGAAATGCTCTGGCAACGCCTGGGCACGGGTACGGTGCATCACTGGCTGCCACTGTTCTATCGTCTGGGTGCAGGGCTGCTGTTGCTCGGAGTGGGGTTGTGGTTACTAAGAAACAGCGGGCGCCAGCGGCTGCTCTTGTTGGTGCCACTGTTGCTGCTATGTCTGTTGCTCAACCAGGCACCGGGCCTGCTGGTTAGCGCCGCCCTGGGGCTGGCTGCCTGGCAGGCAGGAAGCCGGCTCTGGAGTGTCGTGGCGCCGGTGTTTGCGCTGGGATATCTGGGGGAGCTGTACTACAACTTGCATTTGAGCTTGCTGGATAAGTCGCTGGTTTTGGTACTCAGCGGCATGGGATTACTGGTGCTGCGCTGGTTGGCGTTGCGCTGGATTGGGAGGCTGTCATGACTCGAAGCTGGCAACGGCTGGGCATGTTTGCTGCCTGGCTGCTGGTGGTTGCGGTAGCCCTGGCTGCTGTCTGGGGGCATGAGCGCACCTTGCGTGATGGGCATGTGGTCTTGCTTGAACTGGCCCCGGTAGACCCGCGCTCGCTGATGCAGGGTGACTATATGGCGCTGCGCTTCGCAGTTGACCTGCAGCTTCATCAGGCCGATGGTTGGCCTGACGAGGAGGGGGTAGCGCCACGGTTCGCTTGGCTTGTTCTTGATCAGCAGCAGCGTGGGCGGTTACAGGCTGTAGCTGATGAATTACCCGATACCGAAGCGCTCCTGGCTATGCGCATACGGCGTCAGGATGGTGGTTATAGCGTAGGCCCCAATGCCTTCTTCTTTCAGGAAGGAACGGCTGAGCGCTATGAAGCGGCTCGCTGGGGTGGCTTCCGGGTTCGTGCTGACGGAACGGCGTTGCTGCAGGCGCTCTATGATGCCGAACTGGAGTTGATCGGCAGCAACCAGCGCTGAGCGTGGCAGTCTCTGTTGTCGATTTGATCACAATTATGAATGAATGGTCATTCTTGTTTGTATCTTGCTGTTGTTTATTGGTTTTTGGTTCTATGGTAGGGCTACTGATTGAACAGGAGATAAACCATGGAACTCAGTGGCAAGGTCGTCGTGATCACCGGCGCCAGCAGTGGTATAGGCGCAGCAACAGCCACTCACCTGGCCGGCCTCGGGGCCCGGGTCGTGCTGGGCGCGCGGCGCGCGGCACGGCTGGAGGCGCTGGCCGCCGATATTCACCAGGCCGGTGGTGAAGCATTGTGGCAAGAGACCGATGTGACCAATCGCGATCAGGTTCGCGCTCTGGTTGAACTGGCCGTACAGCGCTACGGCCGGCTGGATGTGTTGATCAATAATGCCGGCCTGATGGCGGTTGGTTCGATCCACAAACTGGCGGTTGATGAGTGGGAGCGAATGGTTGATATCAATCTCAAGGGGGTGCTGCATGGGGTGGCGGCGGCATTGCCGGTCTTTCAGCAGCAACAGGCCGGGCATCTGATCAATCTGGGGTCACTGGCTTCGCACAAGGTGGCGCCTGGCGGAGCCGTTTACAGCGCCACCAAGTTTGCTGTCCGGGCTCTGACTGAAGGGCTGCGTCAGGAGTGCCCGAACATTCGCTGCAGTCTGATATCGCCGGGCGCCATCGCCACTGAGCTGCCCTACGGCAGTTCTGACGAGAGGGCCGTCAGGGCGCTGGAACAGGCCTATCAGATTGCCTTGCCCGCAGAGTCGGTGGCCCAGACGATTGCCTGGACGCTGGCTCAGCCGGCTGAGGTGGATATCAACGAAATCATCATCCGCCCCACCGTGCAGCCGTTCTGACCAGGTTCAGCGGGTGCCCTTGCTGGCCCGGTGCGGATTGGCCCAGGTTTGGCCGCTGACCCCGTTTGGGATGTTCTGGATTTCCCCGCCAGCATTCAGGAAAGCATCGATTTGGTCCTGAATCGACTGGTGGGTAGCGATGGCGGCGTCGTTCTTGCGTTTGCTTGCAGTAGTTTTCGCGGACATGGGAACCTGCCGGTTTTGGAATAAGACCCACCACCATACAGGTTTTGCAGCAATAAAGCCCGGATTCACGGCAAAAGCCGGACAGGCGGCTGTCCGGCAGGCCGGTTCAGTGCTGGTGGCCGCCTACGCCATGGGCGTGCCCGTGGGCAATTTCTTCTTCGGTGGCGGCGCGGACATCGAGAATCTCGATGGCGAAGGTCAGCTCCTTGCCGGCCAGTGGGTGGTTGGTATCCACTTCCACCTGCTTGAGGCCGACCTTGGTCACAGTAACCTGGACCGGACCGCGTTCGGTTTGCAGAACGGCGACCATGCCGGGTTTCCACTTTTTGGCGCCTTGCAGGTACTTGACCTGGACTTTCTGGGTGGCGTTTTCGCGCGGCTGGCCGTAGGCCTTTTCAGCGGGAATGGTGACGCTGAAGCTGTCGCCGGCCTGGCGGCCTTCCAGGGCCTCGACCAAACCGTCAATCAGGCCGGCCTGGCCGTGCAGGTAGAGCACTGGCTCATGTTTGTACGAGCTTTCGATCTCGCCACTGGCATCGGACAGGGTGTAGTGAAACTGGACAACGGTATTGTTGGCGATCTGCATCGTTCCTGCTCGCTGGCTGGTTGAAAGAGCGGATTATCCAGTGCCGGCCGGCGAATGCCAAGTCAGCGCTTGGCAGGTTCGCCCCAGAGCTCTTTGAGGCGGGCGTCGCGCCCGCAGCGGCTGCGATAGAAGTTGTAGCGTAGGGGGTTCTTCAGATAGTAGTCCTGGTGGTACTCCTCGGCCGGATAGAAGGCCGTTTGCGGCAGGATTTCGGTCACGATGGGGCGGGCAAAGCGTCCCGAGTCGGTCAGGGCCTGGCGCGAGGTTTCCAGCACTGCACGCTGGTGTTCGTTGGCATAGAACAGCGCACTGCGGTATTGCCGGCCACGGTCGCAGAACTGGGCGTTGGCGGTCAACGGATCAATGGTCGGCCAATAGGCTTCGACCAGGCTGGCGAAGCTGGTCTGCTGCGGATCGTAGAACACCGCTACCGCTTCGATATGCTCGGTGCGGCCGGCCGAGACCATTGGATAGTTGGCGCTTTGGGCGTCGCCGCCGATATAGCCGGAGATGGTTTCGGCCACGCCAGGCAGCTTGTCGAAATCGGCTTCGGTACACCAGAAACAGCCGCCAGCGAAGACTGCCATTTGGGTGCCAGGCGGACCTTCCGTCAGGGCCTGGTTGGCGTGGGTCGGGGTGATACACAGCAGGGTCAGGATCAGCATTAGCCAGGGCATGGGTCAGCCTCGCAGTGGCGGCAGGGGCTGGTCAGCAGGCACGAAACGTAGCGCCACGCCATTGTTGCACCAGCGTTTACCCAGCGGTGCGGGGCCATCGTTGAACACATGGCCCTGGTGGCCACCACAGCGGGTACAGTGATACTCGGTACGTGGCCACAGCAGTCTGAAATCGAGTTTGGTGCCCAGTGCACCCTCAATGGGTTGGGTGAAACTGGGCCAGCCGGTGCCACTGTCGTACTTGTCTTCGCTGCGAAACAGCGGCAGGTAACAGGCTGCGCATAGGTAGCTGCCAGGTGCGTAGAGCTGATCCAGCGGGCTGCTGCCGGGGCGCTCGGTGGCCTCTTCGAACAAGACTTTCCAGGCTTCGGCCGAAACCTTGTCGCGCCAATAGCTGGGTGGATGCGCAAGGCGCGTAGGGGGCTGGGCGGACAAGGGCGAGTCTGCGGCCAGGGTAAAACCGCTGAACAGCGGCAGTACCGGCAGACTGGCCAGACCTGTCAACAGGGTTCTGCGGTTCATGGACTGCTCCTGTCGCAGCGGGGGTTCTGATTTGACCGCGCTGCCTTGGTTTGGTTGCCAGATCATAAGTATGGCAGGTGCGGCAGTGGCAATTGATAATGCTTGGCGCTAATGTTGCGATCATTGCATACCCGATAGAGGAAACAAGAATGCATCTTTTTCGAGTCAAAGATTTTTTATGTCTTGCTGTCGCCCTGTTACTGGCCACGCCAGCGCTTGGGGCACCGTTCGACCCTCAGCGCCTGGCCATGCTGGACCAGGCGCTGCAGGCCGAAGTGGAGCAGGGGCGTCTGGCCGGCATAGCCCTGTTGATCGAGCGTGACGGCGAACAGGTCTATCGGCGCGAGGTTGGTTATCAGGATCTGGCCAGTCAAACCCCTCTGGCTGAAGACAGCCTGTACAAGATTTTCTCCCTGACTAAGCCGGTAACCGCTGTGGCAGTGCTGATGCTGGTGGAAGAGGGCAAACTGGCGCTGGATCAGGCGGTTGAGCATTACCTGCCGGAGTTCAAGGGTTTGCAAGTCGCAATAGCCGACGGTGAGGGTGGTCGCCCGGTGACCGAGCCGGCCAGCCATCCGGTCACGCTGCGGGAGTTGATGAACTACACCGGCGGCTTCAGCTATGGTCGGTTCAGTCAGTCACAGGTTGATACGCTGTATGAACAGGCTGACCTGTTCAGCACCGATCAGACCCTGGCAGAGATGGTTGCCAAGGTGGCAGCCCTGCCGCTACGTCAGCAGCCCGGGACGCTCTGGCATTACAGCATATCGGTCGATATCCAGGCACGCATAGTTGAGGTCGTCACCGGCCAGCCGTACGCCGAGTTTCTTGCTGAGCGTATTTTCCAGCCGCTGGGTATGCATGAAACCGCTTACCAGGTTACGCCAGAGCAGGCCCCGCGCCTGGTTACCTCCTATCATCCGGTGGCGGGTGAGGGGCTCAAGCCACTGCCCAACGATAGCTATCTCTTGTCACCCAAACTGACTATGGGTGGTAGTGGCCTGATTTCCAGCATGGATGACTATCTACGTTTTGCCCGCATGCTGCTCAATGAGGGCGAACTTGATGGAGTGCGTTTGCTCAAGCCGGAAAGCGTGCGGATGATGGCCAGCAACCAACTGCCCGAGGGTGTGGCTGGTCCGAACTGGGCACCTGGCAACCTGTTTGGCCTGAATGTGGCTGTGGTCAACGATCCGGAGCCGGCCGGCTTTCTGCCAGTGGGTACTTTCTGGTGGTGGGGGATTCAGGGACCCTGGATGTGGGTCGATCCGAGCAACGATACCGTTATTCTGGGCATGATGCAGAATACTGATTACCGTCACTCACGGGTGGTGCATAACACCATCAGCCAGATTCTCTATCGCCAGCGCTAACCCTACTCTAGGGAGCCTCTGAAAACGTAGGCGAGGCAGGCAAGACAAGGCAAAAACAGCCGAAAAAGCGCAGTTTACGTGGTGTAAATGAGCATTTTGAGGCTGTTTTTAACGCAGTATTGCCAACGCAGGTAGTTTTCAGGTGTTCCCTAGTTGCTGGCGGCGGGCCCGGCATCCAGCACCTGCTCCAGCGGGAGCTGGGCATGGGTATTGACGCTGCCCTGGGCGGCAAACACCACCAGGTGGTCGGCGGCGATGCGGATGCCGACCATCTCGCCCATGGCGTGATCATCGTGGCTGGGGAAGATCGACTCAAGAATGCTGCCGGTCGGCAGTTGCAGGCGGTACAGCGTGGTAGCGCCGAAGAATGTCTTGCCAATGATCCGCGCCCGCAGGCTGCTATTTTCCTGACCGACGATGTCGTCCGGGCGCAACAGCACATCCACCGAGCTGCCTTCGGGCAATTGATAGGCGCGGTTACCGCGGATTACCCCCAGTTCGGTCTGCACCGTATCGGGTGAGAGCAACTGGCCGCGGATAAAGTAGCCCTGGCCAATGAAACTGGCAACAAAGGGTGTGGCCGGCTCATGGTACAGGTTGTAGGGCGTATCCCACTGTTGCAGATGACCTTCCTTGAGCACCCCGACGTGATCGCACACCGCGAAGGCTTCGCTTTGGTCGTGGGTCACCAGCATGGCGCTAATGCCCCGATGCTTGAGAATCTCACGCACCTCGGCCGACAGCCGGCGGCGCAATTCACCATCGAGATTGGAGAAGGGCTCGTCCATCAGCAGCAGCTTGGGTGCTGGCGCCAGAGCCCGGGCTAGTGCAACCCGTTGTTGCTGGCCGCCGGACAGTTCATGGGGGTAGCGCTTGCCCAAGTGGTTCAGTTTGACCAGGTCGAGCAGTTCATTAACGATCCGCTGGCGCTCAGGGTGACGCACAATGCCGAAGCTGATGTTCTCGCTGACAGTCAGGTGCGGGAACAGGGCGTAGTCCTGAAAAACCATGCCGATCTGGCGCTGTTCAGGCGGGATTCGCTTGCCTGGTGAGGAAAGCTGGCGGCCATCCAGACGGATGTTGCCGGCGCTGATCGGTTCGAACCCAGCAATTGCGCGCAGAGTCGTGGTTTTACCACAGCCCGAAGGGCCGAGCAGACAACCGATGTCGCCGGCCCGCAGATGGATGTCCAGATTGGCGACCACGGTATGACCCGCATAGCCACAGGCCAGCTGGTTAAGTTCCAGAAGAATGCCGTGGGAATTGGTCATTGGTGGGCTCCGGCTTAGTCGACCAGCAAAAATTCCACCAGCGCCTTTTGCGCGTGCAGACGGTTTTCGGCTTGATCAAATACAACGCTGCGCGGGTCATCCATCAGTTCGGCGCTGACTTCCTCGCCCCGGTGCGCAGGCAGGCAATGCATGAACAGTACCGACTTGTCGGCCAGATCCAGCAGCTCAGGGGTGACCTGATAGGGGGCAAAGCGCTTGAGTCGGGCTTGGGCTTCATCTTCCTGGCCCATCGAGGCCCAGACGTCGGTATTGACCAGGTGGGCACCGGCAACCGCTTCACGTGGGTCGCGGGTCAGGGTGACGCGATCACCTGCGGCAGCCAGAAACTGCTGGTCGGGCTCATAACCTTCGGGGCAGGCGACTTTGAGCTGGAAGTCGAATTGCATGGCTGCCTGAATGAAGGTGTTGCACATGTTGTTGCCGTCACCGATCCAGGCCACGGTCTTGCCCTGAATCGATCCACGGTGCTCAAGGTAGGTCTGCATGTCAGCCAGCAATTGGCAGGGGTGCAGATCGTCGCTCAGACCATTGATCACCGGGACTTGAGAATACTGGGCGAAGGTTTCCAGAGTCTGGTGGGCAAAGGTGCGGATCATTACCGCATCGCACATGGATGACAGTACCCGGGCGCTGTCCTCGATCGGTTCCCCGCGACCAAGCTGGGTATCGCGTGGCGACAGGAAGATGGCCTGACCACCTAGCTGGATCATGCCGGCCTCAAAGGATACCCGAGTCCGGGTCGAGGCCTTCTCGAAGATCATCGCCAGGACCCGGTTTTTCAGCGGCTCGTAGATCACGCCTTGACGATGCAGAGACTTCAGCTCAATGCCTCGTTTGAGCAAGCTGGTCAGTTCTGCAGTAGTGCAGTCCATCAAGGAGAGAAAGTGCCGTACTGTCATGTCGTGCTACCTGTGCTACCTCGCTCGCACGGCGAGCGGAAACAGTAAGCCATACCGCGAGCCTGACGGCCCGGTACAAGCCATGTCAAAAAAGAGAAGCCGCGATCTTATAGGTAAAATCCGTCGCAAGGCAAATAGCCACAGCCCACGTGGGGTCGGATTGTTGGGATTCAGTCACTGAATGCTGACGTATTCCTGGGCTGGAGCCCGTGCTGGCCGGCTTGTTCTGCACCGCATACCGGCCTAGAGTGGAACGATTAAAACAAGCGTATAAAAAGGTGCGCCATGCCTGAGACTCATTTCCGTGCCTGTCATCTGTGCGAAGCCATTTGTGGCTTGGCGATCACTACCGAGGGCGAGCAGATCCTGTCGATCAAGGGCGACCCTGACGACCCCTTCAGCCGCGGCCATATCTGTCCCAAGGCTGTAGCCTTGCAGGATATCCAGAACGACCCCCAGCGTTTGCGTCAGCCAGTGCGCCGGATTGGCGATCAGTGGCAGCCGATCGGCTGGGACGAAGCCTTTGAGCTGGTAGCCGGGCGGCTAGCCCAGATTCAGCTCGAGCATGGGCGCAACGCCGTGGCGGTATACATGGGCAATCCCAATGTCCACAACTATGGCTCACTGACCCATGGCAATTACTTTCTCGGGCAGTTGCGCACTCGCCAGCGCTACTCTGCTACCTCGGTTGATCAGTTGCCGCATCACTTAGTGTCACTTTGGCTGTATGGCCACATGTCGATGATCCCGATTCCGGATATCGACCACACCGATCATTTTCTGATGCTCGGTGCCAATCCATTGGCATCCAACGGCAGCATCATGACCGTGCCGGATGTCGGCCGGCGGATCAAGGATCTTAAAGCCCGTGGCGGCAAGCTGGTGGTCATCGACCCGCGTCGCAGCGAAACCGCCGAGGTCGCCAGCGAGCACCTGTTTATCCAGCCCGGTACGGATGTGGCGTTATTGCTGGGTATGCTCAATACCCTGTTTGCCGAGAAGCTGGAGCGTCCAAGCCCGGTGCTGGATCTGTGCGTGGGGCTCGACCAGGTGCGCGAGGCATTGGCTGAGTTCGACGCTGAACGCATGGCGCCCTTTTGTGGGATCGAGGCAGGTGCAATTCGCCGGTTGGCGCGTGAATTCGCCGCTGCCGAGCGGGCCGTGTGCTATGGACGTATGGGCGTTTCGGTGCAGCGTTATGGCACCTTGTGCCAGTGGCTGATCCAGTTGATCAATCTGGTGACCGGTAATCTTGATCAGCCCGGCGGGTCGCTGTTCCCCGAGCCGGCTTTTGCGGTCACCAAGGGCAAACCTGGTCATTTCAACGAATGGCAGAGCCGGGTTTCAGGTTTGCCAGAGTTTAATGGCGAGCTGCCTGTGGCGGTGCTGGCCGAAGAAATCCAGACCCCGGGTGAGGGGCAGATCAGAGCGCTGGTGACCTCCGCCGGCAACCCGGTGCTGTCCACTCCCAATGGTCGGCAGCTCGACGAGGCGCTGGCAGGGCTGGAGTTCATGGTCAGTGTCGATCTGTATATCAATGAGACCACTCGGCACGCCGATGTCATCCTGCCGCCGACCTCAAGTCTGGAACATGATCACTACGACATCGTGTTCAATAACTTCGCGGTGCGCAATGTGACCCGCTACAACCAGCCGGTATTGCCCAAGCCAGCAGGTAGTCTGCATGACTGGGAGATTTTCGTCGGTCTGGGCCAGGCCTTTTCCCGGCTGACCGGGCAGGAGCCCCGGCCTGTGCTGGCACCAGATCAGATGGTCGATCTGGCCCTGCGCGCCGGGCCTCATGCTGAGCGGCTCAGCCTCGACGTGCTCAAGCAGCATCCGCATGGTATTGATCTTGGGCCTCTGCAACCCAGCCTGGCGAAACGGTTGCAAACCGCCAGCGGTCGGATTGAGTGCGCTCCGCAAGCCATGCTTGATGACCTTCAGCGGGTGCTTGGCGAGTTGACTGGCGGCGCTGCGAAGTCTGGCGAGCTGCGCCTGATCGGTCGCCGGCATGTGCGCAGTAACAACTCCTGGATGCACAACTATCAGCGGCTGGTCAAAGGCAAACCGCGAGACCAGTTGTTGATGCACCCCGATGACCTGGCCCGTCACGCCTTGAATGACGGGCAGCAAGTGCGCCTATCATCCCGGGTGGGAGCGGTGACAGTGACTGTCCAGGCCAGTGACGAGATCAGCCCCGGGGTAGTCAGTTTGCCCCATGGCTGGGGGCATGATCGCCCCGGGGTGGCTATGGATGTCGCCCGTGCCCATGCCGGGGTCAGTGTCAATGATCTGACCGATGAGCGTTATTTCGATCCGGTAACCGGCAATGCTGCGCTTAATGGCGTACCGGTCCGAGTGGAAGCGCTCGGTTGAGTCTCCGAGTGAAAAGGTTGGTTGTTTTACGGTAGAATGTCGGATTGAGAGCCAAGGGGCGCTGACTGACGGCGTATGCCCCAAGGCCTGTCCAGCCGGCCAAGAGGAGCATCATGGATACCATCGATACCATCAAAGAACAGATCGCCAACAACCCGGTGCTGATCTACATGAAAGGTGCGCCGAATGCACCCCAGTGTGGCTTTTCCGCCCGTGCCGTGCAGGCGTTGATGGCCTGCGGCGAGAAGTTCGCCTATGTCGACATCCTGCAGAATCCGGATATCCGTGCGACCCTGCCGGGCTACGCCAACTGGCCGACCTTCCCGCAGCTGTGGGTCAAGGGTGAACTGGTAGGTGGCAGTGACATCATCCTGGAGCTGTTCGAGTCAGGTGAGTTGCAGACCATGGTCAAGGCGGCCAACGTCGAGTAACTGTGCCGCTTTCACCAAGCCCGCCGGGTTTATCCGCGCGGGCTTTTTTGTGCCTGATTCTGGGAGTTTCGAGCAGCATGCCGACGTTGCGGATGCAGCGGGGCTTGCGGAGGCCGACCCTAGCCCAACAACCCGGAAAACGGCAGAAACTGTACTGCCTCGCCGCGCCGGGGTGTCTGGCCAGCCGGGATCAGCAGCAGGCCGCTGGCCTGACTGGCACTGCTCAGTACGCCGGAGCTTTGGTTGCCGGAGGGTACTACCTGGCCTGCTTCCAGCCGGGCGCGCAGATATTCATCGCGCTTGCCAGCTCTGGGCCAGTCAAAACCGGCGGGCAGCGACAGGCTCAGCGGGGCTACGTCGGTGCCCCCCTGGCGGCGCAGCAGCCAGGGTTTGACCAGCAGCACAAAGGTCACCAGCACCGCTGCCGGATTGCCTGGCAAACCAATAACCGGGGTGCCATCGAAACTGCCCAGAGTGAAGGGCTTGCCGGGTTTGATGGCCAGCTTCCACAGGTTGACCTGGCCCTGTTCACGCAATACCTGGCCAAGGCAATCCGCTTCCCCAACCGAGACGCCGCCGGAGGTGATGATCAGGTCGGCCTGAGCGGCCAGGGCCCGCAAACGCGCACGGGTCTGCTCGGGGTCATCGGGCAGGATGCCGGCGTCGATGATGACCAGTCCAAGAGCCTGCAGCAGGCCGATCAGGGTGTAACGGTTACTGTTGTAGATCTGCCCTGGCCCTAGTGGTTCGCCTGGTTCACGCAGCTCATCACCCGTCGAGGCCACGGCTACCCGCAGCGGGCGTACCACTTTGAGTTCGGCAATCCCGATTGAGGCCAACAGCCCAAGATCCTGAGCGCGCAGACGTGTGCCGGCTTCCAACACCCGGCTACCAACACAAATGTCCTGCCCGCGTGGGCGTACATTGGCTCCAGGCGTCAGCGGTTGCAGCAGTTGCATCAGGGCGTTGCTGTTGAGCTGGGTGTTTTCCTGCATCTCCACCGTATCGGCCCCTTCGGGCAGTGGCGCACCGGTGAAAATCCGTGCGCAGGTACCCGGTTGCAGGGGTGCCGGCGCCGTGCCGGCGGTGATCCGCTGGCTGATCGGCAAGCCTTGCTCCAGTGCTGTAGCAATATCGGCACTGTGCAGGGCGTAACCGTCCATCGCGCTGTTGTCCCAGGGTGGCACATCCAGGGTTGCCTCAACCGGCTCGGCCAGAATGCGCCCCAGAGCGGCGTTCAGGGATACCTGTTCAGTGCCGAGCGCGGGCTGACTGGCGGCGTGCTCCAGCAGTAACTGCAGCGCCTGCTCGACTGGCATCAGGCTCATGCGCGGCTCTCGCAGGCGTCGGCCAGTTCCAGATGCGGAACGAAGTTGCAGGGCCGGGTACGGCTGTCCAGTTGTTCGCGCAGGATCCGGGTCCAGGCGGTGCGGCAGGCGTTGGTTGAGCCCGGCATGCAGACCACCAGAGTGCGGTTGGCCAGGCCGGCCAGGGCACGGGACTGCAGGGTAGATGTGCCGATTTCCTCGAAGGAAACCTGGCGGAACAGCTCACCGAAACCATCGACCTGCTTGTCCAGCAGCGGTGCTACGGCTTCTGGGGTGCTGTCGCGGCCGGTAAAGCCGGTACCACCGGTGATCAGTACAACCTGAACCTCCGGGCGGGCGATCCAGTCCGAGACCACGGCACGAATCCGATAGATGTCATCGGGGTGTAGCTGGCGGTCAATCAGCCGGTGGCCAGCCTCGCTGGCGCTGTCTGCCAGCAATTGGCCCGAGGTGTCAGTTTCCAGGCTGCGGGTATCGCTGACGGTCAGAACGGCAATGTTGAGTGGGGTGAATTCTCGGGGGGCGTGAGCCATGCTGGATTCCTTTGGCGGGTGATGCATGCGGGTGTTATAACACAGAGCCGCCTGCAACCGGGCTGCTATGAGGTACCTGATGAGTGAGAGCACAAAATTCCAATTATCCGGCCTGTTGCTGGCCGGCGGGCAGGGCAGTCGCCTGGGTGGGCGCGACAAGGGTTTGATGCCCTGGGCCGGTCGGCCGGTTGCCGAGCATCTGGTCGAGCTGCTGCGCACCCAGGTTGGCGAGGTGCTGATCAGTTGCAATCGTAATCAGCAGCGCTATCAGTTGTGGGCCGACATTGTGGTCGGCGATGCGCAACCGGATTACCCCGGCCCTTTGGCCGGTATTCTGGCGGGGCTCAAGGCGTGCAGTGGCAGTCATCTGTTGATTGTGCCCTGTGATTTGCCGCGCCTGGAGCAGGCGCTTTTGGCGCAGTTGTGTGAATTGGCCCGCGAGCAGCCTGAGCGGCCGGTTCTGACGCGTTCGGCAGAAGCCTGGCAGCCATTGCTGGCGGTTATCCCCAAAGCCTGTCTGCCGGCATTGGAGCAAGCCTGGCAGGCCGGCCAGCGCAGCCCGTTGCGCTGGCTGCTGGGTGAGAATGCCAGCGTGCTCGAGTTGCCCGCGGCTGATCCGCAATTGCTGAATGCCAACCGTCTGGAAGACTGGCAGTAGGTATAACTCCCTGCCGCAGCAAAGAATTTTTCATTTGCCCCTTGTGCAAAAACGACTTTTCGGTAAAATGCCGCCTCACTAACGGAGCGTAGCGCAGCCTGGTAGCGCGTCTCGTTCGGGACGAGAAGGTCGCTGGTTCGATTCCAGTCGCTCCGACCAATACGAAAACCCTGACTCATTGAGTCAGGGTTTTTTTATGCGCGTTGATCACGCAAAAAACAGCGGCAGAGTGTGTGCTCTGCCGCTGTGCTTGAGGTGCGGCTTCCCTGCTGCCTGATGAGTTCTGATCGGCTCAGAACCGGTAGTTCATGCCCACTTCGAAGGAGCGCTCCGGCCCTACGTAGATACCTTGACGCAAGCCGGTGATGTAGCGCTTGTCGGTCAGGTTCTTGACTGCACCCTGCAGACGCAGGTTGTCGTTGAGCTGGTACTGGGCCAGCAGGTCATAGACAGTGTAGGAACGCATCTGACCACCCCAGATGCCGCCAGCGGCGTTGTTGGGGATATCCTTGGTGTTGCTCGGATCACCATACTGCTTACCCTGATAGTGAGCGTTCAGCGCGGTGGAGAGTCTGCCGTAGGTGTAATTCAGTGCTGCATTGGCCAGGTACTTGGGAGCATAGGGCAAACGGTTGCCCTTGTTGTCACCGGTACGGAACTCCGACTCGGGCACCCAGGTAAAGTTGGTGTCCAGGCTGAAACCACCACCCAGTTCGACGCCAAGTGCTGCTTCCAGGCCGTAGTGGAGGGTCTTGCCGGCGTTGGACTGCGACAGGTTCGGATCGCTGTTGCCGGTGACTACCTGGTTGTCGAAGTTCATGTAGAACGCAGTGACATCGTAGGTGAAAGCACCGTTGGCGCCACGCAGACCCAGTTCGTAGTTATCCGAACGCTCGCCATCGAGTTTCTGGTCGACCAGGCCGTCCAGGGCAACGCCGTTAGAAGCCGGCGAGAAAGCCCGGTAGGCACCACCGTACAGTTGGGCGGCAGGCACCAACTGGTAAGTAAAGCCGATACCCGGCAGCCACTCGATGTTTGAGGTGTCTTCGGAGTCACCGTTCTGGGTCAGGATCTTGCGGGTCTGCTCATAGGACTCGAAGCGCAGACCGGGAGTGATCGCCAGTCGCTCATTGATGACGAAACGGTTCTGAACATAGCCGGCGATGCTTTCGGCCGAGTCCTTGATATGACGATCATTAATTCCGGTGCGGTCCTGGGCGCGGGTGGCACGGATGCGCTTGTCGTCAGACTCTTCTTTCATGAAGCGCAGGCCGAACTCAGCTTCGTTGATCAGTCCGAACAGGTCATGGTCCAGGCTCAGGCGTGACTCCAGGCCATAACGTTCGAAGCTGCGGTTGTTGCCAGTCAGAGTATCGCGATAAACCCAGCGTCCAGCAGCGTTGGAGGCCGGAGTATCGACATCGTAACGCCAGTAGTCTCGGGTCATCTCGCTCCAGTACGCAAGGGTGCGTAGGGTGGCGCGGTCATTCAGGTGCCATTCATGGTTGATGTCGAAGGCCCTGCGATCAGTCAGGTAGTAGTCGTCAGGTGCCGGGTTGTAGGTCTTGCCGGCCCGGTAATCCTGCAGAAAAATGCCGCGATAGGAGATATTGGCTTCATTGTCGTGCCAGGAGTATTTGACCGACACGTTCTGGTTGTCGCCCAGTGCAGTACCGGCTTTGACCATGATGTCGGTCATTTCGTAGTCCTTGTCCATGAACCCGTCACTGCGGGCATGGGTGGCGACGATACCGGCATAGGCGTCGCCGGACGGGTTGCGGCCGCCGGCTTCAAGCACCGCTTCACGCGTGTTAAACGAGCCAACGCGGCCGGAGACGGCTACGCCCTCTGGCGTCTTGGTCTTGTAGTTGATAACCCCACCGATGGTGGATGGACCATAACGCAGTGAAGACGAGCCCTTGAGAATCTCAATGCCTTCCATGCGCTGGATGCGCGGGTTGAAGTAGCGGTCATTGCCAATAAACAGGCCGGGCGCTACCGGTACACCATCTTCAAGTACCAGCGACTTGGCTTCGCTGGCGGACAACCCGCGAATACCGATGTTACTGACGATGGCGGATTCTTCTTCGGTTTTGGTGTGAACACCGGCTACGCGGCGCAGGACGTCTTCGGTAGAGGTCGGCTGGATGCGCTCGATTTGCTCGCGATCAAGGACCACCACAGCCCCGGTTTGGCGCGAAATGCTGTCCTGCTGGGAACCTACGACTTCCATGGACGGCAGGCGTACGGTGTTTTCCGATTGAGCCAGAACGGCGCCGGGCAGAGTGGCGGCAGCGATGGCCATGGCAAGGAGGTGCGGTGTAAATACTGGTGTTGGCTTCATTCTTGTTCCTGGGTTCAGTTGCCTCTTCTGCTCCCCGCAAAGAGGCTGCAAGCATGTACCGGGCTGGTCTGAAATAGCCGAATGCTCCTGGAGCGGTACGGTAGTGGCATGCCCCATAACCCGAACTGCTCCCCGGGATGCGGGGCTGCATCTGCCTTTCCCTTGAAGGCAGGTCGATCAGCCGGGGCAAAACTAAATGTAAATGATAGTGATTGTCAATTGTCTTGGTTTTAAAATTTATCGTCTCGTGTTCCGAATAGTGGAACTGGTCGTGTTTCATCAGCTCACGCGCTAAAGTGCCGGCATGGACATCAAACAACTGAGCTTTCTGATCGCGCTGGATGAAACCCGCCACTTTGGCCAGGCGGCGGTGCGCTGCCATGTCACCCAGCCGACGTTGTCGATGCGCTTGCGCAATCTGGAAGAGGAGCTGGGCCTGACGCTGGTCAATCGGGGCCAGCGTTTCGAGGGTTTTACCCCGGAAGGGGAGCGGATTCTGGCCTGGGCGCGTAGCCTGCTGGCGGCCCATGATGGCTTGCGGGCCGAGGCTGCGGCCTGTCAGGGGCAATTGGTTGGGACCTTGCGTCTAGGGCTGGTGCCGCTGGCCGGGGTGGATCCCATGCATCTGCTGGCGCGCTTTCGCCAGGCTCACCCGGGTCTGCAGTTTCATCTGCATACGCTCAGCAGTGAGCAGATCTTCGATCAGTTGGCGCGTAACCAGCTCGATCTGGGACTGTGCTATCTGGAGCATCCTGACCCGGCTCAGTTCGACTGGTTGCCGTTGCCGGAAACCCATATGGGGTTACTGCATGACAGCCGCCATTTCCTACTAGAGCAGACCGAACTGGACTGGTCTGACCTTGAGGCACTACCGCTTGGACTGCTGACCAGCGGTATGCACTTTCGCCAATCGATAGATCACGGCCTGCGTAGCCGAGGCGTACGGCTGCGGCCAGTGCTGGAGGTCGACTCGGTTCATCCGCTGTTGCAGGCGGTCGCTGCCGGCCTTTGCTGCGCGGTGGTGCCGCTGGATGCTGGCCTGGAAAACTTCAGTAGCGAGGCTCGATTATTGCCGATAACCGGGGCTGGCACCCTGTCGCGGCCAGGGCTGGTAATGCGTCGCCAGGTGCCGCATTCAGCCCTGGCCAAGGCATGCTTCGAATCCGCCCGGGAGTTGCTGGAGAGTGATTGATAGATACTGTCGATGATGGCATCAAAACCAGTGATTGGACTGTGCCAGCCAAGCCTCCTAACCTGAGCGGTATCGAACTCAGGCCGGTGTTGGTACCGGAGGTGTCCCATGTCAAGCAACGCTTTGCAGGTTGTCGCTGCAACTCCCGCCCACAGTTATACCCTGCTCGACTCGCCGATGCTGCAAACCCCGGCAGCGCTGGCCAGTGAATGCGCCTTGGCGGTCAGTTTCAATGGCCTCAATCATGCGGTTATGTTGACCTCACCGAGTGACCTGGAAGATTTTGCCCTGGGTTTTAGTCTGAGTAATGGGCTGCTTTCATCGATTGATGATGTCTATGGGATTGAGGTGTCCGGCTCCGGCGAACGCTATCAGGTTGAACTGAACATCAGTAGCCGGGCGTTCCAGGCACTTAAACGGCAGCGTCGCCAGTTGGCCGGCAGTTCCGGCTGTGGCCTGTGCGGGGTAGAGGCGCTGGAGCAGGCTCTGCCCAGTCTGCCGCTGTTGACGCCAGTGGCTTTACCGCCATATGAGCATTTCGCTGGTTTGCGCGAGCGTATCAGCGCCGCACAATCGCTGGCACGTGACAGCGGTGCCCTGCATGCCGCGCTGTATCTTGATTCCCAGGGTGAGATCCGGCTCTGCCGTGAAGATGTCGGGCGTCATAACGCGCTGGACAAACTGATTGGCGCGCTCTACCGGCAGGGCCTTGATCCGCGTCAGGGTTGCGTCCTGATCACCAGCCGTTGTGGTCTGGAATTGATCCACAAGGCGGTGCGGGCGCGGATTGGTACGTTGGTTAGCCTATCGGCACCTACTACCCTGAGCGTCGACTGGGCGCGCCAGCACCAACTCAATCTGATTCACCTGCCGCATCACAGCGCGCCACGGGTCTACAGTCATGTCTGACAACACCAAGCTACGCTATCAACCCTATTCAGGTCCGGCCGCCGGTTGGGGCGCGCTGCGCAGTGTCGCCCGGGCCTGGCTCGACAGTGGCCAGCCGATCAAAAATCTCAAGGCCATGCTCAAAACCAATCAGCATGGTGGTTTTGACTGCCCAGGTTGTGCCTGGGGCGATGAGCCGGGCAACGGCGCGGTCAAGTTCTGTGAAAACGGTGCCAAGGCAGTCAACTGGGAAGCTACCCGGCGGGCCGTGGATGCCCGGTTCTTTGCCCGTCACAGCGTCAGTCAGTTGCGCGAGCAAAGCGATTATTGGCTGGAATACCAGGGTCGGCTGACCGAACCGATGCGCTATGATCGGGCCAGCGATCACTACCAGCCGATTGGCTGGGATGAAGCCTTTGCTCTGATCGCCAAGCATCTGCAGAGGCTGGACAGTCCCGATCAAGCCGAGTTCTACACCTCCGGGCGGGCCAGCAACGAGGCGGCGTTTCTCTATCAGTTGTTTGTGCGTGCCTATGGCACCAACAACTTTCCCGATTGCTCAAACATGTGTCACGAAGCCAGTGGCGTGGCGCTCAATGCCAGCATCGGGGTTGGCAAGGGCAGTGTGACCCTGGCCGATTTTGCCCAGGCCGATGCCATTCTGGTGTTTGGCCAGAACCCCGGTACCAACCACCCACGCATGCTCGAACCTCTGCGCGAGGCGGTGCATCGTGGCGCTCAGGTGGTGTGCTTCAACCCGCTGCGTGAGCGCGGGCTGGAGCGTTTCCAGCCGCCGCAGGAACCGCTTGCCATGCTGGGCAATCGGGCCGAACCGCTCAATACCGCCTATTTCCGCCCGGCTCTGGGCGGCGATTTGGCGGTTGTGCGAGCCATGGCCAAGTATCTGTGGCAATGGGAGCGCGAAGCGCGGTCCAGTGGCGCTGCGGCGGTATTCGATCGTGAGTTTCTGGCTACTCAGACCCTGGGGGTCGAGGCGTATCTGGCGCAGCTGGACGCTACGCCCTGGGCGGTGCTGGTCGAGCAGTCGGGTCTGTCTCTGGCTGAGCTGGAGCAGGCCGCCCGGTTGTATGCCAAGGCCGATCGGGTGATCGTCTGCTGGGCCATGGGCATCACCCAGCACCATCACTCGGTGGCGACCATCCGTGAAATCGTCAACCTGCAACTGCTGCGCGGCAATCTTGGCCGCCCCGGCGCCGGCGTCTGTCCGGTGCGCGGGCATAGCAACGTGCAGGGTGATCGCACCATGGGCATCAACGAGCGCCCCCCGGCGGCGTTTCTCGATGCTCTGGAACGGCGCTTCGGGTTTTCCGTACCGCGCCACCACGGACACAATACCGTCGAGGCCATCGGGGCCATGCTGGCTGGGCAGGCCAGGGTGTTTATCGGTTTGGGCGGCAATTTTGCCCAGGCCACGCCCGATACCCCGCGCACGCATCAGGCGCTGATGAACTGCGAACTGACCGTGCAAATCAGCACCAAACTCAATCGCAGCCACCTGATGCCCGGCCACGAGGCGTTGATCCTGCCGTGCCTGGGCCGTACCGATATCGACCGCCAGGCCAGCGGCCCGCAGGCTGTGACGGTCGAAGACTCGTTCAGCATGATTCATGCGTCCTACGGGCAGTTGCCGCCATTATCGACGCAGATGCGCTCTGAGCCGGCAATCATTGCCGGGATTGCCGAAGCGACGCTGGGTAAGCATCCGGTGGACTGGAGCGTGTTGGTGGCCAATTACAAGGCCATCCGGCAACTGATTGCCGAAACCCTGCCGGGGTTTGGAGATTTCAATCAGCGTCTTGAACAGCCGGGTGGTTTCCATCTGGAGCATCCGGTCAGTACCCGGCAATGGCAGACCGCATCGGGCAAGGCTGAATTTGCCGCCCATCCGTTGCCGCCGACCCTGCTGCACAGGCGCATCCGGCAAACTGGCCAGCAACCCGACCTGATCCTGCAAAGCCTGCGCTCACATGATCAGTACAACACCACCATTTATGGCTTCGATGATCGTTATCGGGGCGTGCGCGGGCGGCGCGACGTGCTGCTGGTCAATGCGCTGGATCTTCAGCGTCTGGGTTGGGAAGCTGGGCAAGAGGTCGATATTGTCTCGCTCTGGGCCGACGGCATTGAGCGGCGGGTGCGAGGTTTCACTCTGCTGGCCTATGACATCCCACCAGGACAGGCCGCCGCTTATTACCCGGAGATCAACCCGCTGGTGCCGCTGGAGAGCGTGGGGGAGGGGAGCTACACCCCGACCTCCAAGTTCATCGCTATTTGTCTGGAACCGTGTTCGCTCAAAAATCCTGAGAAACTGTTGGGGGCTTTGCACTGAGCCCATGGATTGCCACGGGCCTACGGCCCTCGCAATGACGAGAAAAGGCAGTGAGCGATGCCTACGTGCTGCGCCTCACCTACCCCGTCATTGCGAGGGCCGTAGGCCCGTGGCAATCCAGTGGGTCAGGCCTGACGTCTGACTCGCTCCACCGCATCCAGCCATCCGCGATACAGGTTGTCGCGCTGGCTGGCGCTCATCTGCGGGGTGAAGTGACGCTCGCACTGCCAGTGCCGGGCGATATCCTCCAGGCTGGCGAACAGGCCGCTTTGCAGGCCGGCCAGGTAGGCGACTCCCAGCGCGGTGGTTTCGGTGACCTGAGGACGGTCGACCGGGACGCCGAGAATATTGGCCAGCGCCTGCACTACCCAGTTGTTCACCACCATCCCACCGTCAACCCGCAAGGCCGCAGTGCTGGTGGCGCCGTCAGCGGTCATCGCTTCGAGCAGATCACGGGTCTGAAATCCGACCGACTGCAATCCGGCGGTAACGATTTCGCCAATGCCGGTATCGCGGGTCAGGCCGAAAATGGCACCGCGCGCTTTCGGGTCCCAGTAGGGCGCGCCAAGGCCGGTAAAGGCCGGTACCAGATACACGCCACATTGCTCGCCGGTCTGCTCGGCCAGGGCTTCGGTATCACCGGCGCTCTGAATCAGCTTGAGGCCGTCGCGCAGCCACTGGATGGCGGCCCCGGCAACGAAGATGCTGCCTTCGATGGCGTAGCTGACTTCACCGTTGAGTCGATAGCCGACAGTCGTCAGCAGCCGGTTCTGCGATTTGACCGGGGTCTTGCCGGTATTCATCACCATGAAACAGCCCGTACCGTAAGTGCTCTTGACCATGCCAGGCTCGAAGCAGGCCTGGCCGATCAGGGCTGCCTGCTGGTCACCGGCGATGGCCCGAATCGGCACCGCTGCGCCTAGCAGATCCGGAGAACTGATGCCGAACTCAGCGGCGCTGTCCATCACCTCGGGCAACAGGCTGGCGGGAATCTCGAACAGCCGCAGCAGCTCGTCGTCCCATTGCTGGGTGTGAATGTTGAACAGCAGAGTGCGTGAGGCGTTGGTGGCGTCGGTACGGTGCACCTGGCCACCGGTCAGGCGCCAGAGCAGGAAACAGTCGACTGTGCCGAAGCGCAATTCGCCGCGCTCGGCTCGCTCCCGGGCACCTGCGACGTTGTCCAGCAGCCAGCGCAGTTTGGTGCCGGAGAAATAGGGGTCGATCAGCAGCCCGGTTTTGGCGCTGACCACGGCCTCATGGCCGTCGGCCTTGAGTTGGGCGCAATAGTCGGCGGTACGCCGATCCTGCCAGACGATGGCGTGGTGCAACAGCTCACCGCTGTTGGCATCCCAGAGCAGGGTGGTTTCCCGCTGGTTGGTGATGCCGATAGCGGCGATGTCCTGAGCCTTGAGACCGGCATTCTCCAGCGCCTGACGGCAGACCTTGAGCGTGCTGGACCAGATTTCCTCGCCATCGTGTTCGACCCAGCCGTCCTCGGGGAAGTGCTGGGCGAATTCCTGCTGGGCCGTTGCCAGTGGCTGGGCGTCACGGTCAAACACAATGGCTCGGCTGCTGGTGGTGCCCTGGTCGATGGCGAGTAGATGGTCTGGCATGGGGCTTGTCCTGCATTTTTTGAATGGATTAAAACTAACTCAATCACCACGCCCGATGGCGGCGAACTGACCTTGAGTCTGGCTTGCCAGGTCCTCGGGTGCCAGCTCGATTTCCAGCCCCCGGCGTCCGCCGCTGATAAAAATGCTAGGCCAGTCGCGAGCGCTGGCGTCGATGAAGGTACGCAGGCGCTTTTTCTGGGCCAGCGGGCTGATGCCGCCAACCAGATAGCCGGTGCTGCGCTGGGCGGCGGCTGGATCGGCCATGTCGGTTTTCTTCACCGCGGCGGCCTGGGCCAGGGCCTTGAGATCGAGCAGGCCATTGACTGGTACCACAGCTACCAGCAACTCGCCTTTTTCGCTGCTGGCCAGCAGGGTCTTGAACACCCGGCCTGGGTCGAGCCCCAGTTTGTCGGCGGCTTCGCCACCATAAGATTCGGCCTTGGGGTCGTGCTCGTAACGATGCAACTGGTAGCTGATGCGGGCCTTGTCGAGCTGTTTGGTGGCGGGGGTCATGCTGACATGTCCATGTAATTGTCTGCATGCGATTCTGCTGGGCGCGCGATAAAACGGCAACAGTGTATGCTCATATGAAATACCACGTTTTCTAGACCCAGGGAGGGTGACTAGCGTGTTCAGAGTTCATCCGAATGAACGGCCCCAAGGCAACCCAGCGGCCTTGAGCGAGTGCGACTTGCTGGTGATCGGAGGAGGGATCAATGGCGCAGGGATTGCCAACGATGCCGCCGGCCGTGGGCTCAAGGTCGTGCTGTGTGAACAGCATGACCTGGCTGCGCATACCTCCTCGGCCAGCAGCAAGCTGATCCATGGCGGACTGCGTTATCTCGAATACTACGAATTTCGGCTGGTGCGTGAGGCATTGGGCGAGCGCGAGGTATTGCTGGCCAAGGCGCCACACATTATCTGGCCGTTGCGCTTCATCCTGCCGCACCGCCCGCATTTGCGCCCACGCTGGATGCTGCGGGCCGGTCTGTTTCTGTACGACCACCTGGGGCGGCGGACTACCTTGCCAGCCACCCGCAGCCTGCGGCTCAACGGCCAGAGCCCGTTGCAGGCAAATATTCATTACGCCTTCGAATATTCTGACTGCTGGGTCGACGATGCCCGGCTGGTGGTGCTCAATGCCATGCAGGCACGCGCGCTGGGGGCTGATATCCGCTTGCACAGCCGTTGCGTCTCGGCTCACCGTGAAGCCGGTTTCTGGCAGGTTCAGATTGCTTCGGCTGAAGGTCGCAGCGAGGTTCGTGCGCGGGCGGTGGTCAACGCCACCGGGCCCTGGGCGGCCCGTGCCACGGAGGAGATCCTGGGCGAGCGCCCCAGTCAGGGGATGCGTCTGGTTCAGGGCAGCCACATCATTGTGCCGCGTCTGTACCAGGGCTCGCAGGCCTACATCCTGCAAAACGAGGATCAGCGGATCGTGTTCGTGTTGCCCTATGAGGGTGACTACTCCTTGATTGGCACCACTGATCTGGATTATCGAGGAGACCCGGCAGCGGTAAGGCCTACCGCCGAGGAAGAGGCCTACCTGCTGTCGGTGGTCAATGCTCATTTTCGTCAGCCGCTCAGTGCCGAGGCTATTGTGCATCGGTTTGCCGGAGTCAGGCCGTTGCTGGATGACGAGGATGGTAACCCGGCAGCGGTAACCCGGGATTACACCCTGACCGTGCAGGGTGGACGCGGGCAGGCACCGCTATTGAATGTATTTGGCGGCAAGCTGACCACCTATCGCCGCCTGGCTGAGGCGGCGCTGGAAAAGCTGCGACCCTGGCTGCCTGGCATGGGTCCTGCCTGGACCGGTCGGCATGCCCTGCCGGGGGGCGATTTCATCAGCCAGGCTGCGCTCAATGCCGAGCTGCAGGCCGATTATCCCTGGCTCGATGATCGCCAGCGCTGGCGTTATGTACGCAGCTACGGGCGTCTGTGCCAGCAATTTCTGGAGGGGGCCGATAGCCAACGTGATCTGGGGCGGGATTTTGGCGCCGGACTTACCGAACGGGAAGTGCAATATCTGCGTCAGCACGAGTGGGCCAGCAGTGTCGAGGATATCCTCTGGCGCCGGACCAAGTTGGGCTTGCGCCTGAGCTCGGAGCAGCAGCAGGATTTGGCGGAGTATCTGGGGCGGTTGGGCTGAAAACTTGGCTAGGTAATGCTAATGGCTCGGGTTTTCCTGGGAGCCCCGAGCATCTGCTCGAAGTTGGGGATGCACGTTGGTCTGCAGCGGGAGCGGATGCTCCCGCCTCCCGGGAGGGGTCTTCAGTGCTCGGGCTTGTAACCCAGGCGCAACCCGCCCCAGTGCCGGCCCTTGATCCACAGCGGCACCGACAGATCATGCATGATCTCGCCGGTATCGCGTTTATAGGTTTGCAATAGCAATGACTGTTGGTGACTGCCGCAACGGCCACCGGTGCGGTCGTTGAACAGGCGTTTGCTGCGGCAGTAGCGGGTGTCGTGCTCCAGGTCGCCGGTCGGCTGGCGGCTGAAGGCCTGATTATGGGTCGGCACGTAGCCTTCGGGTGTAGTGGCGATGGCATACACCAGTTCCGGATGGGCCTGCAGTAGTGGTTCCTGGAGGGCCGGCAGCACGCTGTCGGTGTACTGGTCAAAACGGCTCTTGTAGCGCTGTGGACGGCTGCCGGGAATGGGCGTCAGGTTGTGGTCGAACAGATCTTCCAGGCTGATTCGGCCACTGGCGATATCCTGTTCAAAACGCTGGCTGATCGACTCGGCAGCTTCCCGGGCCGCGTCGAAGAGGCGCTGGTGGTAGGGCGCCAGAGCTACTTCGGCGAGCATCTCGCTGACCTGCTCGGCCAACTCGACCAGATTGTCCGCCTCCTGACCCAACCGACGGGTCTGCTGATCACTACCGGCCAGATCGGCACGTACCTGCTCGACGGCACAGGACAAACTGCTCAACTGATCGCGGTTGGCGGCGCTGCTCTCGGCAATCTGGGCTGTTTCCTGTTTCACCGCCTCGCCATGACGGTTGATATCCAGCAGTTGGCTGCTGGCCTGTTCGATCAGACTGACACTGGTCTGGACCTGGCTGACCAGTTCGCCAATCCCTTCGGTGACCCGTTGGGTTTCCCGGTGCATTTCATCGATGATGGTGGCGACCTCAGAGGTTGAGGTGGCTGTACGAGCGGCCAAACCACGCACCTCGTCGGCGACCACCGCAAAGCCCCGGCCCATTTCCCCAGCCCTGGCCGCCTCGATGGCGGCATTGAGCGCCAACAGGTTGGTCTGGCTGGCGATGGTTTCAATGACCTGGGTGACCTGAACGATCTTGCTGGCTTTGTCATTGAGCTGGTTGAGCATCATCAGGCTGGCATCGGCCTGGCGTGACAACCCTTGCATGACGTCGACGGCCTGATCCAGTGCCTGTTTGCCCGATTGGCTACTACCGCGAGCGGACTCGGCGGCCTGGTCGGCCAGTTCAGCGAAGCGCGAGGTGTTTTCCACCTGATGGGCGATATGTTCGGCGTTCTGAGCCACCTGGGTGATGGCGCTGAGCTGGGAGTGCAGGCGTGCGGCCAGTTGTTCAACCGAGAACGACACCTCTGCTGCGGCCATGGCATTGCGGCTGGTCGAGCGCGACAAATTGCGAGCCAGGCTTTCCAATGCCTGATCAGTGTCCTGAGCGTTGGCCTGGGGAGCTTTGCCGCGTGCTAACAGCCAGGGCAGGGCGGCCAGCAGCAGGCTGAACGGTAGAGTCATGGGGCCGTATTGCAGCAGCAGCCAGAGGCCGGCGCCGAGCTGAATCAATGCACAAAGTGAGCGGATGGCGATACCGTGGGTCATGGCGCCTCTCCTGAATGACGTTATTGTTTTTGGGCCCTCAGGCCATGCGGGCAGTAGGCCAGTTGTCGCAAGGCGAGACAATAGGTCTTTGGTCGGGGTGGGATTGGTTATTGGATGCGGTGGTGGCTGATAAAACGGGTATCCAGCCAGGTTTTCCACCAGCGCGCCCAGCGCCCGGCGGCGGCTAGCGGGCCATAGCTGAGCAGGGCTCGGCCATCACTGGTATCCAGCAACGCCAGAGTGCGTGACTGAGGTTGGTAGCGCTGCAGCGGTTGCTGGCACAGCAGCGCCTGCAGATTGTCCGCCAGAGTCTGGCCCTGGCGGACCGCATGCACGCCGCAGTGGTGACTGTCCGGTACCTTGGCGCAATCGCCACTGGCCAGGATGGCGCTATGACTTAGACTGCGCAGGCAGCTATCGACAGCAATGAAACCCAGAGGGTCGCAGCGCAGGCCGCTGGTCTGTTGGCAGGCATGCGGCTGGGCGCCGGTAGCCAGAACCAAGGCGTCGAATCCCTCCAATTCGATGCCCGACGCCAACAGCAGGCGACCCTGGCGAATACCCGTGAGCTGGTCGAGCTGATAGTCGATACCGCGCTCATGCAGCAGGCGCAGTGCCCGGCGTTGCAGAGTCGATGGGTGCCGAGCCAGTAACGGAGTACTGCCGATCAGGCTGATTCGACTGTTAGGCAAGCTGGCCTGCAATGCCAGGGCCAGTTCAAAGGCCGCCGGTCCGGCTCCGGCCAACGCCAGATTGACGGGTGCATGGCCGTCGCGCCACAGGCGCCACTGTCGATACAGCGTAGCGAAGGGCTTGACCGGGATGACTGGCAGGCTGCCGTCCTGCAGCAGACAGGCCGGGCTGGATCCGATGTTGAGCGACAGCAGTTCGGCCTGATACTGGCGACCGTCGTCGAGCCGCAGCAGACGCTGATCGGCATTCAGTTCGGCGAGCTGGCCGATAACCAGCTCAATGCCCAGGTTTGCGCACAGTGGCTCAAGGGCTATTGCGCAGTCTTCAGGCTGGTAACGTCCGGCTAGTAGTCCAGGCATCATGCCCGAATACCAGGCTTCGGGGTCGGGATTGATCAGCACGCTGCCGGCTGGTGGGCGAAAGCCGCGATCACGCCAGCGGCGCAGGCCGACCAGGTGCGTGTGTCCGGCGCCAATCAGGGCCAGCGGCGTGCTCTGTAACGGGGCTTGGGTCATTTCTGAAGGCTAGCTGGTGCTGGTCGATTGGCCAAGTGACGAGTGGTCTGCTTCGCATCAATGGTGGTTACGATTGCTTAGATTGATAGGTCCGCATGTTGATCATTAATGGTGCTTTTTCGGAATCGACTTTCGCTGTGCGAACCTGATACTCTCCGTCGACTGGTATTCAACCAGCTTGAACGGAGTACGCCGTGACCAACAACAACAGTCTGTATCCCACGACCAAGCGCGCCTGGTTGACGGTTTCCATTTTGCTGCTGGCCTATGTTCTGTCGTTCATCGACCGGCAGATTCTCAACTTGCTGGTAGGGCCAATCCGGGCCGACCTGGGCATCAGCGATACCCAGATGAGCCTGCTAATGGGCTTGTCCTTCGCCATTTTCTACACCATTGCCGGGATTCCGCTGGGCCGGGTGGCTGACAGCCGCAGCCGTCGCGGTCTGATTGCCTGCGGGGTGTTTTTCTGGAGCCTGATGACCGCCGCCTGCGGTATGGCCAAGCAGTACTGGCACTTCGTGATTTTCCGCATCGGCGTTGGTGCTGGTGAAGCGGCGCTGTCGCCGGCAGCCTATTCGCTGATGGCTGACAGCTTCCCGCCGGAGAAGCGCGCCACGGCGATCAGCGTCTATTCCATGGGCATTTACCTGGGCGCCGGGATGGCCTTCCTGCTTGGCGGCATTGTGGTTACCTGGGCCAACGCCCGTGGTGATGTGATGCTGCCGCTGCTCGGGATGGTGCGTCCGTGGCAATTGATCTTCCTGGTGCTGGGTGCCGCCGGGATCATGTTCTGTCTGGTGCTGCTGGCGATCAAGGAACCGACCCGCAAGGGCGTGGGCGCCGGCGTGGCTGTGCCGCTCAAAGATGTTGGTGCCTATCTGTTGAGCATTCGCAAAGCGGTTATTTGCCACAACTTCGGTTTTGCCTGCCTGTCGTTTGCCTCTTATGGCGCCTCGGCCTGGATCCCGACCTTTTTTATCCGCAATCACGGCCTTACCCCGGGTGAGGTGGGTATCTATTATGGCAGTCTGGTGATGGTCGCCGGCTCGCTGGGTATCGTGTTCGGTGGTCGCCTCGCTGATGCCCTGGCACGCAAGGGTATGAAGGATTCCAACATGCGGGTTGGCCTGCTGGCGGCTATTCTGACTTTGTTGTGCAACGTGGTGTATCTGGTCGACAACATGACGCTGCTGTGGGTGATCATGTTCTTCAACGTGTTCACCGTGGCCATGCCCTTCGGCGTGGCGCCAGCGGCGATCCAGGAAGTCATGCCCAACTCCATGCGTGGCCAGGCTTCCGCTATCTATCTGTTTGTAGTCACGCTGATCGGCCTGGGTATCGGGCCGACCGCCGTGGCCCTGGTAACCGATTACGTGTTCCAGGATGACTATGCTGTGCGTTACTCGATCTTCTGGGTCGCCAGCATCATTACCCTCGGCTCCATTGTGTTGTTGTGGAAAGGGCTCAAGCCGTATCTGGAAGCCCGTGAAACCCTGGCAGCCTGGGGAGACCGACAAGAACAAAAGACGGCCCCAGCCGTTTAACCGAAACCGTTTCGCCTGCAGGCGTAGCTAATTGGAAACAGGAGCAGAACCATGACTGATGCAGTTATCGTATCCACGGCCCGTACCGGCCTGGGCAAGTCCTACCGCGGCGCACTGAACAACACCCACAGTGTCGACATGGCTGGTTTCGTCATCGCCGAGGCGGTCAAGCGTGCCGGTATCGATCCGGCCCTGGTTGAGGACGTGATTCTGGGTGCTACCTTCCACGAAGGTGCCCAGGGCAAGAACATGGCGCGTCTGGCCGCCATCCGTGGCGGTCTGCCGGTTACCACTGCCGGCATGTCGCTGAACCGTTTCTGCAGCTCCGGTCTGCAGTCGATCGCCATCGCCGC
Organism: Halopseudomonas phragmitis; assembly: GCF_002056295.1. Taxonomy (NCBI): domain Bacteria; kingdom Pseudomonadati; phylum Pseudomonadota; class Gammaproteobacteria; order Pseudomonadales; family Pseudomonadaceae; genus Halopseudomonas; species Halopseudomonas phragmitis. The sequence continues at coordinate 2,378,154 of NZ_CP020100.1, forward strand.
CCAGCGCGTGGTCAGCGAGAAAATCCCGGCCATCGTCGCCGGTGGTGTCGAGTCGATCAGCCTGTGTCAGAACGACAAGCTCAACATGTTCCACGGCACCAATGAGTGGATCATGAAGAACAAGCCTGAGCTGTACCTGTCGATGATCGAAACTGCCGATATCGTCGCCAAGCGCTACAACGTCAGCCGTGAATCGCAGGATGAGTACTCGCTGCTCAGCCAGCAGCGCGTAGCCGCCGGCCAGGAAAGCGGCAAGTTCGCCGATGAGATCGTGCCGTACAAGGTCACCATGAAGGTTCAGAACAAGGAAACCGGCGAGATTTCCGACAAGGAAGTGGTACTGGATCGCGACGAGTGCAACCGTCCGTCCACCACCCTGGAAGGCCTGGCCTCGCTGCAACCGGTTCGTGGTCCGGATCAGTTCATCACCGCCGGCAACGCCAGCCAGCTGTCCGACGGTGCCTCCGTCTGTACCGTGATGAACAGCAAGGTTGCCGAACAGCTGAACATCGAACCCATGGGTATCTTCCGTGGCTTTGCCGTGGCTGGTTGCGAGCCCGACGAGATGGGTATCGGCCCGGTCTTCGCTATTCCGCGTCTGCTCGAGCGCAACGGTCTGAAGATGGACGATATCGGTCTGTGGGAACTGAACGAAGCCTTCGCCTCTCAGGTCGTTTACTGCCGCGACAAGCTGGGTATCCCGGCTGAAAACCTCAACGTCAACGGTGGTTCGATCGCCATTGGTCACCCCTACGGTGTAACCGGCTCGCGCCTGACCGGCCATGCGCTGATCGAAGGCAAGCGTCGTGGCGTCAAGTACGTGGTCGTGACCATGTGCATCGGCGGCGGCCAGGGTGCAGCCGGTCTGTTCGAGATCGTCTGACCCGGCAGCGGTGCGGTTGCCAGTGAGTGGCAGCCGCGCCGAGTTTTCTCTGCCCAGCCCCGCAGCTTGCTGCGGGGCTGGTATTTGATCCATCCCTGTTTCAATGCGGGTCCCTGCATTACCCGCAGGAGTCCGTGTCATGTCACAAAAAATCGTATCTACCGATGATCTGGCGTTTCTGCTCTATGAGCTGCTGGATGTCGAACGTTTTGTCCAATTCCCGCGTTATGCCGACCATAGCCGCGATACTTTCGATGCCGCTATTGAGCTGGCACTCAAGGTTGGTGCGGAAACCTTCGCCCCGCATAACGCCCTGTGCGATGCCAACGAACCAACCTTCGAAAATGGCAAGGTGGTAATTCGTCCAGAAGTGTCAGCTGCGCTGGACGTGCTGCGTGACACCGGTCTGATGGCCGCCTCGCAGGATTACGAGCGTGGTGGCATGCAGTTGCCATCGGTGATCGCCCAGACCTGCATCGGCATTATCAAGGGCGCCAACGTCAGCACCCAGGCCTACGCCGGCCTGACCATCGCCGCCAGCAACCTGATCATGGCTCACGGCAGCGAAGAATATAAAAAGCGCTTCGCCGAGCCGATGATGGCCGGGCGTTTCTTCGGCACCATGTGCCTGACCGAACCGCATGCCGGCTCTTCGCTGGCAGACATCAAGAGCCGTGCGGTACCGGCAGAGGACGGCAGTTATCGGATCAGCGGCAACAAGATCTTCATTTCTGCCGGTGACCACGAACTGAGCGAAAACATCGTGCATCTGGTGTTGGCCAAGCTGCCCGACGCGCCGCCCGGGGTAAAGGGCATTTCACTGTTTATCGTGCCCAAGTATCTGGTCAATGAAGACGGCTCGCTGGGTGAGCGCAACGATGTACAACTGGCCGGCCTGATCCACAAGATGGGTTATCGCGGCACCACCTCGACCATGCTCAACTTCGGCGAGAAGGGCGGGGCGGTTGGTTATCTGGTTGGTGAACCGCATCAGGGCCTGGCGCAGATGTTCCACATGATGAACGAGGCGCGCATCGGCGTTGGTCTGGGCTCGGTAATGCTCGGCTACACCGGCTACCTGCATGCGCTGGAATACGCCCGTGAGCGCAATCAGGGGCGGCCGCTCAAGGAGCGTGATCCGCAAAGCCCGATGATCCCGATCATCGAGCATGCCGATGTACGGCGTATGCTGCTGGCGCAGAAGGCTTTCGTTGAAGGTGGTCTGGCACTGTGCCTGTTCACTGCAACCCTGATCGATGAGAAAAAGCACGCCGAAGACCCGCTGGCGCGTGAAGAGGCGGCTGGCCTGAATGACCTGCTGACCCCGATCGTCAAGTCCTGGCCCTCACAGTTCTGCCTGGAAGCCAATAGCCTGGCGATCCAGGTGCATGGCGGCTACGGCTATACCCGGGAATACCCGGTCGAACAGTTCTACCGCGACAACCGCCTCAACCCGATCCACGAAGGTACTCACGGTATTCAGGGTCAGGATCTGCTTGGGCGCAAGGTGGCAATGGCCGACGGCAAGTACTACCAGGCGCTGCTGGGCCGTATCCGTACCACCCTGAGTGAGTGTCAGGCGCTGGCAGAGCTCAAGGACGGCGCCCAGTTGCTCGGCAATGCCCTGGCCACCCTGGAAGAGGTCACCACCGCCCTGCAAGCCCTGCGCAAGAGCGATCCGGAACGGGCCCTGGCCAATGCCTACCTGTACCTGGAGTGCTTTGGTCATGTAGTGGTCGGCTGGTTGTGGCTGCGCCAGGCACAGACCGCACTGGCATCGTTGCAGAGCGGTGGTGAGCGGCCCAAGGCCTTCTATCAGGGCAAACTGCACGCCTGCGACTACTTCCTGCGCTACGAGTTGCCCAAGCCGCTGGCCCTGGCCAACGTCCTGCGCGACGCCGACCGCACCACGCTTGATATGCCGGTGGAGTGTTTCTAGGCTGCTTTCCCTGGGAGCCTGGAGCATCTGCTCCAGGATGGGGATGCAGCGGGCTTGCAGCGGGAGCGGATGCTCCCGCCTCCCGGGGGGGAAGCCTCAAGGGCTTGCAGCAGCGCCTACGCCTTACCCCACCTTCCTGAACGTCAGGTTATACCGCAGCGCCCCGGTCAACGGGTGCGCTGCGCGTTGGCCCAGCGGCGCGACGCCGTGAAAGAACAGCCGGCTCGGGCCACCCCAGACCACCACATCACCATGCTCCAGCAGCCAGCTTGCCGGCTTGTTGCCACGCTGCGGGCCGCCAAACAAAAAGCGGATAGGCGCGCCAAGCGACACCGATACAATCGGCGCGGAAAAATCCGCCTCATCTCGGTCCTGATGCAGCGCCATGCGTGCGCCGGTGACATAGCGGTTGATCAGGCAGGCCTCGGGTTCAAAGTCCGGATAGCCACAGCTCGCTGCGGCGTTGACTGCCAGTGCGCGGAAAGACTCGGGCATGGCTGGCCAGCGAGCGCCGCTGAGTGGGTCTGTTTCACTATAGCGATAGCCCAGACGATCGCTGGTCCAGCCATATCGCCCGCAATTGCTCATAGCCGCCGACATGCGTTGCCCGCCGGGTGTCAGCAGGTGACGGAAGGGCGCTTGCGCGCTGATCTCGGCGATGGTTGCAAGCAGATCCTCTGCCTGGACAAGGGCGAAACCTTTGAGCAGCCAGGCACCATCAGCCAGGCAGTGGCGCTCTTCGGTGTTGGGCGGAAAGTCCAGTGAGCCTTGCATGAGTATTCAGACGTCGAGGGCAGAGAGGTTAGGCTAGCACTGACGGGCATGGCTCGGCCATGCCCTGAGACTCCGACAACGACCTGGACAGTGTTTCCTGGGAGCCTGGAGCATCTGCTCCAGGATGGGGATACAGCGGGCTTGCAGCGGGAGTCCGAACGCGGCCCGAGATGCTCCCGCCTCCCAGGGGGGGCATGCCGCGAGCTTGGGATGGGGGTTTCCTGGGAGCCTGGAGCATCTGCTCCAGGGCGGGGATGCAGCGGGCTTGCAGCGGGAGCCGATGCTCCCGCCTCCCAGGAGGGTGGCGAAGGTTAGACCTTCATCCCCGGCAGGTTCAGCGAGGCGGTGTTGCCACCGTCTACCGCCAGGGCCTGGCCGGTGATGTAGCTGGCATCGTCGCTGGCGAGGAAGGCGATGGTCGCGGCGATTTCCTCCGGGCGACCATAGCGGCGCAGCTCGCAGCGCGCACCCAGCTTGGCTTCCTTGTTGTTGGCGCGGGCATAGTCGAACACCGGGGCAGTCATGCCGGTTTCGATCAGGCCCGGACACACGGCGTTGACGCGGATATTGTGTGCACCCAGATCACAGGCGCTGGTCATGGTGAAGTTGATCACCCCGGCTTTGGAGGCGCTGTAGGCGTTGCCGCCGGCACCGGAGCGAATCCCGGCCACTGAGGCGGTGTTGACGATGGCGCCCTGGCCCTGCTTTTCCATCTGCCGTGAGGCGTACTTGGTGAACAGCATCACGCCGTAGAGGTTGACGCTGATGATCTTTTGCCAGGTTTCCAGGCTCTGATCCTGGGCGGTACTGTAGTCACCACCGGCGATGCCGGCGTTGTTGCACAGTACATCCAGACGGCCAAAGTGGGTGATGGTGTCAGCGACGCACTGCTCGACGGCCGCTTCATCGGCTACGTCCAGAGCGCGCTGCAACACTTCGGTGCCGGCCGGCAGTTGCTCTACAGTCTGCTGCAGGCCTTCTTCGTTGCGATCCACCAGCATCAGCCGGGCGCCTTCGGCGGCCAGGCGTTTGGCGGTGGCGCGGCCAATGCCACTGCCGGCACCGGTAATCAGGGCAATTCGGTTTTCGAAACGTTGCATGTGGCGCTCCTTGAAAGGGGTCAGTGGTCAATGCTCGGGTCGTCGGCAGGGACGGCAGCGGTATCGTCGTCACGCGGCTCAATACCGAGCCTGCGCGCCAGAGCATCGCTGTCGATCTGCCAACTGGCGATATCGCGTTCAAAACGCAGCGGCGAAATGCTGATGCGCCCGGCGCGCAGGGCGCCGACGTCGGTATCCAGGCCGATGATACGTTCAGTCTGGCGCTGGAAACCGAGCCAAAAGTAGGGCACATCGCGGGTATCGCGGCGGCTTTCGATATTGATGCCGCCAATGCTGCCGGCGCGGGCGCGGCAGATGGCTACGCCGGTGACCTCAGCCGGGGCGCGGGCCGGGAAGTTGATGTTCATAGCGCAGTCGGTCGGCCAGCCGCTTTCGAGCAATTGCCTGACCACGCCGGGGCCATACTGGCGGGCGGTTTCCCAGTGGGTGTCACTGCCTTTATGGTAGGCCTGCGACAGGGCAATGGCAGGGATGTTCAGCAGGGTGGCAGTCAGGGCGCCGCCGATCGTGCCGGAATAGGCCACCGAGTCACTGATGTTGGCGCCGTTGTTGACGCCGGATAGCACCAGATCCGGTGGTTCTGGCATTAGCTCGCTGACCCCGAGCATCACGCAGTCGCTGGGAGTGCCGCTGACACTGAAGCGCCGTTCGCCAAAGTGATGCACGCGCAGTGGTTGGTGTAGCGAGATCGACATGGAGACACCACTCTGGTCGAGGTCCGGTGAAACGATCCAGACTTCCTCGGCGATTTCATGAGCGATATCTTCCAGCACCTTGAGGCCGGGTTCACGCCAACCGTCGTCATTGGTCAGCAGTACTCGCTTGATTGGTTTACTCATACAACCCTCAACAGTGTTCAGCCCTTCTGGGCGATTTCCCAGCCGATATCAGCCAGCAGACTGGCGCGCTTGCCGACTTCCAGTGCATCGGCGTTGCTGGCATTGCCTTGCAGGGCGCGGTGATAGACACCCTGGACAATAGCTGCCAAACGAAACAGCGAGAAGGCCAGAAAGAAGTTCCAGTCCGGCACGCTGCTGCGGCCAGTGAACTCGCAGTACCAGTCCAGAACCTGCTGTTCCTCGGGCACATTGTGGGCTTTGAGATCCAGACCCTTGAGCCCGCGCATGCCTTCAAGCGCCGCCGACTGGTGATAGGGCAGGCAACAATAGGCCAGATCAGACAGCGGATGCCCGAGGGTTGCCAGCTCCCAGTCGAGAATCGCCACCACCTGCGGTTCGCTCGGATGCAGAATCAGGTTGCCGATGCGGAAGTCGCCATGGGCGATGGTGGTGAAGTCATCCTTGGGTGCATGCTCGGGCAGCCAGGCCATCAGTGCATCCATCGACGGCATGTCGCCAGTACGGCTGGCTTCGAACTGACCGCCCCAACGTTTGATCTGGCGCGCCACGTAGCCTTCGGGCTTGCCGTAGCCTTCAAGGCCCACCGCGCGCCAGTCGACATTGTGCAGCTTGGCCATAGTCTCGATCATCGAGCGGTGGATTGGCAGCCGTTGCTCAATGGCGACTTTCTCCAGCAACGGGTGCGAATACACCCGACCCTCGACGTGATCCATGATGTAGAAATTGGTGCCGATCACCTCGGGGTCTTCGCACAGCAGTCGGGCCTTGGGTACCGGGACGCCAGTTTCACCCAGAGCGTTGATCACCTGATATTCGCGCTCGACCATGTGTGCCGAGGGCAGCAGCTTGCCCGGCGGCTTCTTGCGCAGCACGTAGCGCTTCTCACCAATCTGCAACTGGAAGGTCGGGTTGGACTGGCCACCCTGGAACTGCTTGATACCGATGCCTTTTTCCACGTCGGGCAGACGGCCCTTGAGGTAAGCAGCCAGCTTGGCTTCATCGAAGCGATGGGCGGGCAGTACGTCGATCAGGGTGGCTTCGCTCATGTAGAAGGTCCCATTTTCTTGGAGGTTGTTAGGGAATCTCTGGGTATGCTTTCTGTGTCATTGCGAGGGCTGCAGGCCCGTGGCAATCCATGCGTGGGACTGTGGATTGTCACGTTGGCGGATGGCCGCCCCTGCTCCTCGCAATGACGGGGGTTCAGATGTCCCTCAGGCGATGGTATCACCACCATCGGCGACAATGGTCTGGCCGGTGACGTAAGCACCAGCCGCCGAGGCCAGAAACAATGCCACCCCGGCGATATCAACCGGTTCGCCAACCCGGCGCAGCGGCAGCTTTTCCTCGACCTTGCGCAACCGGTCGGGATCTTCCAGCAGCGCCTGGGCGAAGTCGGTTCGGATCAGGCCGGGCGCAATGCTGTTGACCCGAATACCCTTGGGACCCCATTCCAGCGACAGGTTGCGCGCCAGCCCGGCTTCAGCGGCCTTGGACATGCCATACACACCGATATTGGCACTGGCCCGCAGGCCGGCGATGCTCGACAGCAATACGATGGAACCGCCGCCTTGTTCGACCATGTGCGGGATGACCATATTGCACAGCCAGAAAGTACCCTTGACGTTGGTGCCCATGATCTTGTCAAAGGCCTCGTCGCTGACTTGGTGGGTCGGGCCATAGACCGGGTTGGTCGCGGCGTTGCAGACCAGGATGTCGATTTTGCCGAAGGCTTGCAGGGTCTTGTCGACCAGGTTCTGCAACTGCGCCTTGTCGCCGACATGACAGGCCACCGGCAGGGCGTCGAAACCCTGAGCCTGAAGCTCGCCGGCGACCTGTTCACAGGCATCGGCCTTGCGGCTGGAAATGACTACTTTGGCGCCGGCCTTGGCATATTCCTCGGCAATCGCCTTGCCAATGCCCTTGGTCGAGCCGGTGATGATGGCGACCTTGCCGGTCAGGTCAAACAGTTTACTCATGCTGCTCTCCTATGGATTGCCACGTCGCTGCGCGACTCGCAATGACGAGGGGGTGGATGGGCCTTGTCGACTCCACCACACCACCGTCATCGCGAGGGCCGTAGGCCCGTGGCGATCCAGTTGTTTTACAGATACTGCCCCATTTCCAGCTTGGCGATGGTGCCCAGGTGTACTTCGTCCGGGCCGTCGGCCAGGCGCAGGGTACGGGCCTTGGCGTAGGCGGAGGCGAGGAAGCTGTCCTGGCAAACGCCCTTGGCGCCGTGTACCTGAATGGCACGGTCAATCACGTTGCAGGCCATAGTCGGTGCGACGGCTTTGATCATGGCGATCTGCTGGCGGGCGACCTTGTTGCCGTACAGGTCCATGCTGCGAGCAGCGTGCAGGGTCAGCAGGCGGGCCTGGTCGATTTCGCAACGTGATTTGGCGATGGCTTCGGCGGTGCTGCCGTGCTTGTACAGCGGCTTGCCGAAAGCGACGCGCTCGGCGGCGCGGCGGCACATGGCTTCCAGTGCGCGCTCGGCAATACCGATGCTGCGCATGCAGTGGTGAATACGGCCTGGCCCGAGGCGACCCTGGGCAATCTCAAAGCCGCGGCCTTCGCCGAGCAGCATGTTGGAAGCCGGAACGCGGACGTTGTCGTAAATGATTTCGGCATGGCCGTGTGGCGCATGGTCGTAACCGAATACATGCAGGTCACGCACAATGGTCACGCCGGGGCTGTCGAGCGGCACCAGAATCATGCTCTGTTGCAGGTGCTTGGGCGCGTTCGGGTCGGTCTTGCCCATGACGATGGCGATCTTGCAGTGTTCATTCAGAGCGCCGGAGGACCACCACTTGGTGCCGTTGATCACATACTCGTCGCCTTCACGGCGAATTTCGCACTGGATATTGGTGGCGTCGGAGGAGGCGACATCGGGTTCGGTCATGGAGAAGCAGGAACGGATTTCACCAGCCAGCAGAGGCTTGAGCCACTGTTCTTTCTGCGCCTCGTTACCGTAGCGCTCGATGGTTTCCATGTTGCCGGTGTCCGGCGCGCTGCAGTTGAAGACTTCACCGGCGAAGGACACGCGACCCATGATTTCACACAGGTGGGCGTATTCTTCATTATTCAGTCCGGCGCCACGCTCGGAGTGCGGCAGGAACAGGTTCCACAAACCCTGGCTGCGGGCTTTCTTTTTCAGTTCTTCAAGGATCGGCGGGTGGCCCCACTTGTTCAGTTTGACCTGCTCGTAGAACAGAGCTTCGTTAGGGTAAATGTGCTCATCCATAAAGGCGTTGAGCTGGTCCTTGAGTTCCTGCACGCGGGGGCTGAGTTCGAACATGGTGGTTCCTTGCTGGAGTTGGTTGAGCCGGGCGGCCAGCCGGGGCTGACCGATGAGCTGACCATACAGTCATCCTCCGGGGCGGAGAACCAAGTCCCGGCGGTGGAATGCATGCTCATAAGCAAATGTAATGGTAGTGAGGTACTACTATAGGCGTCAGCGAGATTCGCGCCTGCGCTCAACGCCAGCGTGCCAGATCCTCGGGGTCGTCAAGATCCCACAATGTAGGCCCGAGCCACAGGCTCAGGTTGGCCTCTTGCAGGCGCTGGCGGGTGTCAGCCAGAACCTGAGCGTGACTCCAGCTCATGTCTCGAAAGGGCGCTGGGTGTGGTTGACGCTGGCCGATCAGCACATAGCCGCCGTCGTCACTGGGCAGGATGACGCAATCATGAGTTTGCAGAGCCTCGGCTGCGGCCAATAGATGGGCATTGGTCAGCACTGGGCAGTCGCTGCCAACCAACAGGGCGCCTTGGGGGTGTTCACTGAAAGCTTGAGCCATGCGCTGACCCAGATCCCCGGTAGCTTGGGGGCGAAGTTGCAGATGCTGCTCACGTGCCAGTGCCGCGAACAGCGGATCATCAGTGTCTGGCGCGCAATACAGAACGCGTGGGCCAGGCCAGTCGCGGGTTTGCTCAAGCGTGAGCACCAGCAGGCGACGGTATAGCGCGCAAGCGCCCTTGGCTCCGAGCGCGGGTATCAGCCGGGTCTTGACCTGACCGGGTACCGGCGCCTTGGCGAAGATCAGCAGCGGCAGGGGCGGTGTATCCGAGGGGCGGGGCATGGTTCTGGTTCCTGGCAAGCTATAGGTCGTTGTGCCTGGACGGTTGCCGATACAGTTGTGCCAACCTTTCAGGCGCCACTCCCAGCCAGTACAGCAGTCGCAACCGCCACATCAGCAGTATGGTGGGCAGCGTGCCGTGTTGTTGCCAGCGTCGGCTGGATGTTGTCAGTGGTGTGCTGATACACAGGGGCGGGCTGCGGCGGCGCAGACGTTTGCTCAGCTCAATATCCTCCATCAGCGGAATCTCGGCGTAGCCGCCCAATTGCTCAAACAGGGTGCGGTGCACAAAAATCGCCTGGTCGCCGGTACACACGCCGGTCAGGCGCGAGCGTCGGTTCATCATCCAGGCGACCAGACGCAGTAGCGGTGACGAGGGCTGCAGGCGCACATCGAACCTGCCCCAGGTGTGGTTGGTCGTGTTCGCTTCAGCATCCAATGGCAGCAATTGCATAAAACCTTCTGGCAATCGGGTATCGGCATGCAGAAACAGCAGCCACTCGCCTCTGGCCAGCAATGCCCCGGCATTCATCTGTCGTGCACGTCCCGTCTCGGTGACGATAACCTGATCGGCCAGCGGTTCTGCCAGCACCCGGGTGGCATCATTGCTGTTGCCATCGACGACGATGATTTCCAGTTCGCCGCGCAGCTCCTGCAGGGGCAGCAGGGCTTGCACGATGCCTGCGGCCTCGTCGCGCACGGGCAGGATAACCGACAGCCTCACCGACGCCTCCAGGCGTGATAGTGTGTCAAGCAGGCCAGTAGCCTTTGTGGTGCGTGGTTTCTCTTCCACTGGCCTGCAACGTATTTGTTGGCCTCAGCCAGTGTCGGGTAGCTGTGGACAGTACCGAGAATCTTGCTCAGGCCGATGTTGTGCTTCATCGCCAGCACGAACTCGGCGAGCAACTCGCCAGCATGCTGACCGATGATGGTAACCCCCAATATCCGGTCCTTGCCCGGTGCCGTGAGTACTTTGACGAAACCCTCGGCCGCTTCGTCGGCAATGGCCCGGTCCAGGTCATCAAGGCCGTAGCGGGTAACTTCACAGGCAATCCCTTGGGCCTGAGCTTCAGTTTCGGACAGCCCGACCCGCGCCACTTCCGGGTCGGTGAAGGTACAGTGTGGCAGCACCCGGTAATCGACCTTGAAGCGCCTGAAACTGCCGAACAGGGCGTTTACTGCGGCATACCAGGCCTGATGTGCCGCAGCGTGGGTGAACTGGTAGGGGCCGGTGACATCGCCTACTGCATAGATGTTGGGAAAACGGGTGGCCAGATACTCGTTGGTTTCCAGAGTGCCGTCGGCGCGACGAGCCAGTTTCAGCGTTTCGGCACCATAGCCTGCGGTATTGGCCGTGCGTCCCAGTGCTACCAAGACGCAGTCAAAAGCAATCTGCAGGGCCTGGTCGTCATCCAGTGAGCGGGCCAACAGGGTCGGCTGGCCGTTCATGTGTTCGAAACGCTCGGCCTGACAATGCAGATGCAAGGTCACACCTTCTTGCTGCAGGCTACTGATTACCAGCGCGCTGACATCCGGATCTTCGCGAGGCAGCAGGCGCGGGTTACGGCCAACCAGAGTGACTTGACTGCCCAGACGCTGGAAGGCCTGAGCCAGTTCGCAACCTATCGGACCTCCGCCCAGAACCAGCAGGCGCCTGGGCTGCTGGCGTAACTCCCAGACCGAGTCAGAGGTAACCATCGGCATTGCATCAAGGCCCGGCAGGTCGGGTACCAAAGGCTTGGCCCCAGCAGCGATGATGATGTTGCGGGTGCTTATACTGCGACCGTTGACCTCGACAGTCCAAGGTGAGCTGATACGGGCTGAACCTTTGATCACTTCGACGCCGAGATCGGTGTAACGCTCAGTCGAGTCATGAGGTTCGATCTGGCCTATGACCCGTTGCACCCGCGCCATCACTGCCGCGAAATCGACCGTGGCACTTGCCGCGCTGAAACCGAGCTGGTGAGCCTTGTTGACTTCGGCGATCAACCGGGCCGAACGAATCAATGCCTTGGATGGTACGCAACCGGTATTCAGGCAGTCGCCGCCCATGGCGTGTTTTTCGATCAGGCTGACATCAGCCTTGACCGCAGCGGCGATGTAGGCGCTCACCAGTCCTGCGCTACCGGCACCGATAACCACCAGGTTGCGCTCGAAACGCCTGGGTCTTGGCCAGCCACGGTATACCCGACGGGCCTTGAGCAGGGCGAGCGAGCGGCGTGCCAGCAGTGGGAACAACCCAAGCAGCACAAAGGCACCAATCAGGCCCGGAGACAGAATGCCAGCCAGAGACTCAAGCTGGCCCAGCTCTCGACCAGCATTCACATAGACTACTGTTCCGGGCAGCATCCCCACCTGGCTGACCCACCAGTAGGTCCGTACCGGCAGCTTGGTAAGCCCCATCGCCAGATTGATCAGAAAGAACGGAAAGGCCGGTACCAGGCGCAGGGCAAACAGATAAAAGGCACCTTCCTGGGCAATGCCACGGTCCAGGGCTTCCAAGCGCTGATTCAGTCTGGCCTTGACCCAGTCGCGTAGCAGAAACCGGCTGATCAGCATGGCCAATGTGGCGCCCAGGGTCGAGGCAAAGGACACCAGCAGGGTGCCCCACCACAGGCCGAACAGCGCACCGGCTATCAGGGTCATCAGCGCCGCGCCGGGCAAGGATAGGGCGGTAACCAGCACATAAATTGCGAAGAACAGGCCGCCAGCCAGCCATGGATGGGCATTGACGCCACCCTGGAGCGCGCTCTGGTAGGTTTTGAGGTTATCCAGCGTTAACAGTTGAGCAGCATCCGACGCGAAAAACCCTATGACCAGGGTGATGACCAACAGGCCCAGCAGCAGTCTTGCGATCTTCATGCCAGAGCACCGCCACAACTGGAACCCTGTCCAGCGGTACAGGCGAAGCAGTGGTCGCGGGTGACGATCGGATTGTTGTCCAGTGTGTCGGTGAGCAGATCACGCAGATGGCTGCGATCACGAGCCAGTAGACGCATGGGCAGATCAAGCATCTGATTGAAATCGCAGTCGTAGAGATAGCCCTGCCAGTCAACGCTGACGGTGTTGCGGCACATGAGGTTGGCCAGGTTGGTGGCGCTGAAATTGTCGCGCAGCAGTTGCATGTAATCGTTGAACTGCCCCTTGCTGACCAGCGTGCTGCCAAACCGGGCAATTGGCTGGTTGGTAATGGTGTGCAGATGGTTGAAGACAATGCCGAAGTCTTCCCGCAGATGTTGCTTGTAATCGGCCTCCAGCGCGGCTTGCGGTGGGGGCAAATAAGGACCGAGCGGGTTGTAGACCAGATTCAGCTCCAGCCCGGTGTCAGGTTGACCATAGCCAAGCCGGTTAAGCTGTTTAAGGCCCAGAATGCTACGTTCGAACACCCCATCGCCGCGCTGGCGGTCGACATTATCGCGGGAATAGCACGGCAGTGAGGCGGAAATGCGCACTGCCTGGCCTGCCAGGAATTCCGACAAACCCTCATAGCCAGGCTCGCTGAGAATGGTCAGGTTGCAGCGGTCGATCACCTCCAGACCCTGTGCCCGGGCATGCTGGACAATTTGACGAAAGCGCGGATGCATTTCCGGGGCGCCGCCTGTCAGGTCCAGAGTGGCTACCGGATGGCGGTCGATCACGGCGTATAACACTTCAACCAACTCGTCACTCATGGCTTCAGTGCGGGTAGGGCCGGCATTGACATGGCAGTGCAGGCAGCGCTGGTTGCAGCGGTAGGTCAGATTGACCTGCAGGATCTCCAGATGCCCGCGTCGAATCGCAGGGAAGCTGAGTTGGTCTAATAACGCAAGCATGTTACGCACGAGCCTTGTCCTATGTTTGTCAGTCTGGGCTGGCTTCTTGGAGTGAGTGCAAACCTTGATGTTACACCCTGCTAAAAATCCTCAATGACGTTAATGTATCCAACTGTTAGGGTAGTTAAGGAATTCATCAACATGGAAACGCACATGCTGAAAATGCTGGCAGGTGCCGTCGTTTTGGCGATGGCCGGGTGGGTAACGGCGCAGGAGACGGTTGCGCCACCTCAATTGTCACTGGAACACCAGGAAGCACTGCGCCAGGCGGTTGGCAGCAACAACCGCTCAATCACCAATATCATGCGTGATGCTCACCGTAATCCCGAGCAGACGCTGAATTTCTTCGCCGTCCAGCCTGATCACACTGTGGTTGAAATCTGGCCGGGGGCTGGCTGGTACACCGAGATACTGGCGCCGCTTTTGCGTGAGGATGGCAAGCTGATTGCCGCGCATTTCGACCCGGAAAGCGAGGTGGAGTTTTTCCGCCGTTCGCGCAGCGAATTCGAAGACAAACTAAGCAGACGACCGCGTGCGTATGATCGGGTCGAGCTGACGGTGCTCGACTATGACCCGCAGCGGCCGATTGCCGAGCCGGAAAGCGCCGACCGGGTGCTGACCTTCCGCAATGTGCATAACTGGCTGGCGGCCGGCATGGATGAAACCCGTACGGTCTTCGCCAAGTTTCATGCTGCGCTCAAGCCCGGCGGCATGCTGGGCGTGGTCGAACATCGGGCACGCCCCGGCACCAGCCTTGAAGACATGATCAAGACCGGGTACGTCAGCGAAGATCTGGTGATTGAGCTGGCTGAGGAGGCCGGCTTTACCCTGGTATCACGCAGCCCGATCAATCAGAATCCCCAGGACAATACCGACCACCCCGAGGGCGTCTGGACCCTGCCGCCCACCCTGCGCCTGGGCAATGAGAATCGCGCGCACTACCTGGCTATCGGCGAAAGCGACCGTATGACCTTGTTGTTCGTCAAATAGTCACCCGCGAATCTCCCCAGGCCACATGCGGCATATTGGGTAGGAGCGGCCTGCGGCCGCGAAGGGTTGCCGGTGATGCAAGGCCCATTCGCGCTCGCAGAGCGCTCCTACCAGGCCCTAATCCTTCTGCGTAACTTTACGCCGGAACGCAGTGGGGCTCATGTCGGTCCAGCGCCGGAATGCCCGGGTAAAACTGCTGGGGTCGAGAAAGCCTAGTTCATAGGCAATGCTGGTCAGCGATAGCTGGCCTTCGCTGATCATTCGTACCGCCGCCTCTTTACGCACCTCATCCACCAACTGTTCGTAGGAGGTATCTTCCTGACTCAGTTTACGCCGCAAATGGCGCGGGCTGATGTTCATAGGTACGGCTACCCGTTCGGCCGACACATCGCCGGAGCCGAGTAATAGCTGAATGCGGCGCTTTACCTGCTCCACCAGATCGCTGCTGGGTAGATTGGCCAGCAGGTCCTGCATCGCTTCGGTCAGGCGCGGCAACAAAAAAGGGTCGGCACTGGCCAGCGGTTTGTCGAGCAAGTCGCGGCTGATGACCAGGCTGTAATGTTCCGCACTCACAGCCTCCGGGCCATCCAGCAGGCGGGCACAGGCAACCAGTTCGCTATCCGGACGAATCAGATTGACGCGAGTCACCAGCCCCTGGTTATCCAGGTCCAGTTGGGTCAGTAGCCGAGCGAGGTAGCCGAGAATGGCTTCAATATGCTGGGCATGTGGCGTGCCCTGTGGTTGAAGGCGAATTTCGGTTTCAGCGTCCAGCAGGCGCATCTCCAGCTTTACCTGGGTGCTGACAATCGGAAAGAAGCGGGTCAGGTTGTTGATTGCTGCGCCGATATTACCGCTGGCCTGGGCTGTCAGGGCCAGAGCATTAAGCGGGGTAGGGCAGAACAGGCGATTGATGCGCAGCCCGAGCAGGTCATCTTCTGCCAGTCTGGAAGCTTCGGACCAGACCAATGAGCAAGAGGCTTGTTCGATGAAGGGGCTGCGTTCCTGGCTGTCACTGAACAGATTCTGGACGATACCGGAATGTTTGAGGGTCCGCTCGTAGTGATGCAGAGCCTGTTCGATGACTGGCAGCCAGAAGGCACGTTCACGAATCCTTGCGGTTTTGGACGCCTTTTGGTTATTGAGCATCGCGGGTGTCGGTCCTTGTAATTATGAGTGACAAAATAAACCTTTGTCTCGCTGTGCAGACTATCGATGCGGCCAGGGGGCGTCAATTACCTGAAATGGGATTCCGCATTGCGAAATGTTACACGGCGCTGAATACCCCATAGGGCTTGTAACTGGCATCATGGCATTTCCGCCAAGACCAAGGGTGCATGGGCGCTGAGGAGAGATCGTCGTTCTCTGCTGCCATAGCTGCTACCCAGGCCAATAATAGCGTTTTGACGCGAGTTAGGCTAATTCATGGAAGAGCGGGGCGGGCTGTCCGCCGGGTTGCAAAGTGAACCCATGGTCATGAGTGGACTAGGCGTTTTTGTCTTTGATTCACTTTGTGAATGGCCGTTTTGGTCAAGTAAATTGGCCTTCAAGGGCAAGTCTGAATTGCGCTGCTCATGACAGACTGCCATGGTCCTGAAGGTATCGGATGATACAACAGGTTCAAGTTACCCAAACGGAGCAGCACAATGACAAAAACAAAACAAGCCTGGCAGCTAGCTGCCTTGCCCCTGGCTATTGGACTGGTCAGCTTTGTCGGTTCGGCAAACGCAGCAAACTTCACCATCGGTGAGCTGGAAGGGCAGTTCGACTCTCAACTGTCGGTTGGTGCCAGCGTGTCCACTGCTGGTCGTGACTCTCGCCTGTATTTTGGTAATCCGGCCAACACCGACTTCGGTCAGGGTCAAGCTACCGCGCGGACTTCCGATGACGGCCGTCTGAACTACAAGAAAGGCGACGTTTTCTCCAAGATTTTCAAAGGCTCCCATGACCTTGAGCTGCGCTACGGCAACTCGGGCGCCTTCTTCCGTGGCAACTACTGGTACGATTTTGAAACCAAAGACGGCAGCCAGCGTTTCTACGATATCAGCGATTCCGGTCGTCACCCGCTGCAGAAGGGGTCAGGCGTACAACTGCTGGATGCCTTCTTCTACCATAACTACTTCATTGGCGATAACCCGGGTAACTTCCGAGTTGGCCGCCAGGTAGTGAGCTGGGGTGAAGGTCTGTTCATCCAGAACGGTATCAATGCGATCAACCCGATCGATGCATCCGCTTTCCGTCGCCCAGGCGCGGAAATCAAGGAAGGTCTGCTGCCGGTCGAAATGCTCTACTTGTCGCAGGGTTTGACCGAAAACCTCAGCATGGAGGCCTTCTACCAGCTCAAGTGGCATGAGACTGTTGCCGACAACTGCGGCACCTTCTTCTCAACCACTGATGTTGCCGCTCGTGGCTGTAATGATCGTCTGATCTTCGCTACTCCTGACCTGGAGCCGGGTCACCCAGCTTTGGGTAATGCTGTGCTTGGGCAGCCTGGTTACATCGTGCGTGCATACAAAGATCGCAAGGCCCGTGACGATGGCCAGTTTGGTGTGGCCTTCCGCTGGTTTGTTCCTGCGCTGAACAACACCGAGTTCGGCTTCTATGCCATGAACTACCATAGCCGCAACCCGCTGTATTCAAACATTAAGGGTGGGGTTGGTGCTGCCGGACAACAGACTGTACCGGGTATCGATGGTACTCAAGGTGTAGGTGGCTACTTCTTTGAATATCCTGAAGATATTCGCCTGTATGGCGTTAGCTTTGGTACTGATATCGCCGGCATGTCTGTTGCTGGTGAGCTGAGCTATCGTCCGAACATGCCGATCCAGATCAATACTGGTGACTTGAGCCGTGCAGCGATTGCTGAACTTGTCGCCCCTGGCGATCCGAGCTGGCGTGGTAATGAAAATGCTGCTCCTGGCACCTATCTGCAGGGTTATGAGCGTAAGGAGTTCTGGCAGGCCTCTCTGAGTGCTGTTCACTTCATTGATCGCGTACTCGGCGCCAGCCGACTGTCGCTGGTGGGTGAAGTCGGTGCCAACTACATCAGTGGCATGAAAACCGGTTTCGGTGTGACCAAGTACGGTCGCGACTCTCTGTTTGGTCAAAGCCCGGATGCCAACGGTAACTGTTTCTCCGAAACTGTAGGTCGTGGCGCCAGCTGGTGTGAGGATAATGGCTATTTCACCGACTTCTCCTGGGGCTACCGCATGCGCGCTTCCCTGGATTACAGCAACGTGTTCGCCGGTATCAACCTGAGCCCGAACGTTGCTTTCTCGCACGACGTTGAGGGTTACAGCCCCAACTTCAACGAGAACGCCAAGTCGGTCAGCATCGGTCTGAACGCCGATTACGCCAACAAGTACAACGCCAGCATCAGCTACACCAACTTCTTTGATGGCAAGTACAACACCCTGGTTGATCGCGACTTTGCCGCCATCAGCTTCGGCGTAAGTTTCTAAATCAGGACTCTGGAGACAAGAATAATGAAACTCAAGAAAGCCCTAATTGGTGCCGGTGGTCTGGCACTGAGCATGATTGCCTCTAGCGTCATGGCCCAAGGCCTCACTCAGGCTGAAATCGATTCGCTGGGTACCACTCTGACCCCGATCGGCGCCGAGCGTGCCGGTAATGCTGCGGGCACCATCCCGGAGTGGACTGGCGGTCTGCCGGTCAACGCCGGTGCTCAACTGGAGCGTGGCTTCCGTGAAAACCCCTACAAGGGTGAGCAGCCGCAATTCGTGATCACTGCCCAGAACTACCAGCAGTATCGCGATAACCTGACCCCTGGTCAGGTAGCGATGTTCGAGCGCTACCCGGAAACCTTCCGCATGCCGGTCTATCAGACCCAGCGTAGCGTCAGCTTCCCGCAGGCGATCTACGATCAGGTCAAGGCCAACGCTGGTCAGGCTCGTCTGGTCAACGGTGGCGACGGCATCGAGAACTTCACCCATGGCACTTTTGCCTTCCCGATTCCCAAGGTCGGTGCTGAGGTGATCTGGAACCACATGACCCGCTATCGCAAGAACATCAAGCGTTTCTATGTTCAGGCGATGCCGCAGGTCAATGGCTCCTACACCCTGATCAAGTTCGAGGAAGAAGCCGCCTACCCGCAATACATGCCCGACGTGGATCTGGACAAGGCCGCCAACACCCTGTTGTTCTTCAAACAGCGTGTAAACGCTCCGGCGCGTCTGGCTGGTAACGTATTGCTGGTACACGACACCCTGGATCAGTTGAAAGAGCCGCGCATGGCCTGGGTATACAACGCTGGTCAGCGTCGTGTACGCCGCGCCCCGCAGGTAGCTTATGACGGCCCGGGCACCGCTTCGGACGGCATGCGTACTTCCGACAACTTCTCCATGTATAACGGTGCTCCGGATCGCTACAACTGGACGCTGGTGGGCAAGAAGGAAGTCTACATTCCCTACAACAGCTACCAGCTGCTGGATCCGAACCTGAAGTACTCGGACATCCTGCAGGCCGGTCACATCAATCCGGAGCATACCCGCTTCGAATTGCACCGGGTCTGGGAAGTGCAGGGTAACGTCAAGGACGGTCAGCGCCACATCTACGCTCAGCGTAACTTCTTCGTAGATGAGGACTCCTGGCTGATCACCCTGGCCGACCACTACGATGGTCGTGGCACCCTGTGGCGTGTAGGTGAAGGGCACGTTGCCCATGCCTATAACGAGCAACTGCCGGGCTATGCCGCTGAGACCCTGTACGACCTGTTGGCAGGCCGTTACATCGCTCTGGGCATGTACAACGAGGAGTCTTCGGCTCCTGTGTATGGCACCAGCCCGTCGATGAACGAATTTACCCCGGCCGCCCTGCGCGCCGCTGGTGTTCGCTAAATCGGCAAGCGCTCACCCATTCGGGTGAGCTTGAGAAAGGGAGTCTATGACTCCCTTTCTTTTTGATCAAAAAATAAATGAACGTTCATTCCTTTTTGTAATAGGCTGCTTTCCGACTCAGTAAGCTGGGTTCAGTGATCTTCACACACAAGGACAACAACAATGACAAGAACACGTGATCCGCGGTTGCTGGCCGCACTCCCGTTGGCGGTCGCCCTGGCCTTTGCTCCAGCAGCATTGGCAGGCAGCTTCACCTGGGGAGAGGTGGAGGGCCAGTTCGATAGCGATTTGTCCATCGGCGCAAGCTGGGCAATGTCGAATCCCGATAAAAACTTCATTCACCCCGACAACGGCGGCCGGGCATCAGCGCGGACCACGGACGACGGGCGGCTGAACTTCAAGAAAGGCGATGCCTTTTCAAAGATTTTCAAGGGCAGTCATGATCTGGAGCTGCGTTATGCCAACTCCGGGGCATTCCTGCGCGGCAAGTACTGGTACGACTTTGAAACCAAGGACGGCAGCCAGCGCTTCTACGATATCAGCGACCGTGGCCGTGACCGCCTGCAAAAAGGCTCCGGCATCGAGCTGATGGACGCCTTCTTCTACCACAACTACTCCATTGGCAATAACCCGGGCAATATCCGGCTCGGGCGTCAGGTAGTGAGTTGGGGCGAGAGTCTGTTTATCGGTAACTCGATCAATAGCATCAATCCGATCGACGTATCGGCCTTTCGTCGGCCAGGCGCAGAGGTCAAGGAAGGTCTGATCCCGGTTGAAATGATTTACCTGTCCCAGGGGCTGACCCAGAACCTGACCGCCGAGCTGTTCTACCAGCTCAAGTGGGCACCCAGTGTAGTGGACAACTGCGGCACCTTCTTCTCCGCCAGCGACACCCTGGCCAAGGGCTGTAATGACCGTTTGACCATTGTCCAGGACCTGCCGCACCGTGACCCGGCGCTGGTCAATGGCGGGCCGGCCGGGCTGGCCATGTACAACGTGCGCTATCGCAAGGATCGGGAAGCGCGTGATGACGGCCAGTTCGGGGTGGCGTTGCGCTGGTTCGTGCCGCAACTGAATGATACCGAGTTCGGCTTCTACGCCATGAACTACCATAGTCGGGCGCCGGCGTTCTCCACGGTCAAGGGTTATGCGACCCTGCTGCCGGGTGTGCCGGGCATTGATGGTGCGCGAGGTGCCGGCGGTTACTTCCTTGAGTATCCGGAAGACATCCGTCTGTATGGTGTCAGCTTCCAGACCAGCATCGGCGGCGCTACGGTAGCGGGCGAGCTGAGCTATCGGCCCAATTACAACCTGCAGATCAATACTTCCGACCTGAGTCTGACAGCCTTGCCTGGCGCCTTCCTGGGGGGCTTTGACTATGGTTCGTTCAGCCCGGTTTATAACGGTCAGAACGTAGGGCTGCAGCCCGAGGACGAGATTACCGGTTACCGGCGCAAGGAACTCTGGCAGGCGCAGGTTTCGGTGATCCAGTTTATCGACCGGGTCTTGGGCGCCAGCCGCCTCAGCCTGGCAGGCGAGGTTGGTTACAACTACATCGGCGCGCTGGAAAGCGGCAAGAACGGCACTACCCGTTATGGCCGTGACCCACTGTTCGGGCAAAGCCCGATCACGCCGGTGGTGGGCGGCTTGTGTCTGGCGCATACCGGCGACAATGCCCAGCGCTGGTGCGAAAGTGACGGCTACGTGACTCGTAGCTCTTGGGGTTACCGAGTGCGCGCGGCGCTGGATTACAGCAACGTGTTTGCCGGTATCAACCTGTCGCCAAGCCTGGCCTGGTCCCACGATGTCAAAGGCTATGGCCCCAACTTCATTGAGGATGCCAAATCGGCCAGCCTTGGCCTGAATGCCGACTACGCCAACAAGTATTACGCCAGCCTCAGCTACACCTCATTCTTCGACGGCAAGTACAACACCCTCAAGGACCGTGACTTCATGGCCCTGAGCTTTGGAATGAGCTTCTGATGGCAGCCACTGGAGAATATTCGATGCACAAACAACACACCCTGCTGGCAGCCGGGGGACTGGTCTTGAGCCTGTTGGCTACCAGTGTCATGGCGCAAAGCGTTAGCCCGGCGGAAATCGCCCAGCTGGGCAGTAACCTGACACCTGTCGGTGCTGAGCGTGCCGGCAATGCCGCTGGTACCATTCCCGAATGGACAGGTGGTTTGGGGCCGGATTCTGGTCAGACCGTCGGCGATAACTTCCAGACCAACCCGTTCGCGGGCGAGCAGCCGCAATTCGTGATCACGGCCCAGAATTATCAGCAGTATCGCGACAATCTGAGCCCTGGCCAGATCGCCATGTTTGAGCGCTACCCGGAAACCTTCCGCATGCCGGTCTACCAATCGCACCGGAGCGTGGGTTACCCGCAGGAAGTCTACGATCAGGTCAGAGCTACTGCCGGCCAGGCGCGGCTGGTCAACAACGGTGACGGGATTGAGAACTTCACTCACGGCTCATTTGCCTTCCCGATCCCCAAATCCGGTGCCGAGGTAATCTGGAATCACAACACCCGCTATCGCCTGAACGTCAAACGTTGGTACATGCAAGCCATGCCGCAGACCAACGGCTCCTACACCCTGATCAAGATGGAGGAAGAGGTTGGCTATCCGCAGTACATGCCGGATGTCGATGAGGCCAGCGTGCCCAATACCTTGCTCTACTTCAAACAGCGGGTGAACGCCCCGGCGCGTCTGGCCGGTAACGTCCTGCTGGTGCACGACAGCCTGGATCAGTTGAAAGAGCCGCGCATGGCCTGGGTATACAACGCTGGTCAGCGTCGTGTGCGTCGCGCCCCGCAGGTTGCCTATGATGGCCCGGGTACTGCCTCTGACGGCATGCGCACCTCCGACAACTTCTCCATGTATAACGGTGCGCCGGATCGCTACAACTGGACGCTGGTGGGCAAGAAGGAAGTCTACATTCCCTACAACAGCTACAAGATGGCCCAGCGTGACGTGAAGTACGCCGATGTGCTCAAGGCGGGTCACATAAACCCGGAGCACACCCGTTTCGAGCTGCACCGGGTCTGGGAAGTGCAAGGCAACGTCAAGCAGGGTCAGCGCCACATCTACGCTCAGCGTAACTTCTTCGTGGATGAGGACTCCTGGATGATCACCCTGGCTGACCACTACGATGGCCGTGGCACGCTGTGGCGTGTTGGTGAGGGGCACATTGCCTTCAACTACAAGGTCAAGCTGCCGGGTTACACCATCGAAACCCTGTATGACCTGCTGGCCGGTCGTTACATCGCGCTGGGTATGTATACCGAAGAAGTGTCTGCACCGCAGTTCGACTTTGTTCCGACCTATAACCAGTTCACCCCGGCGGCGCTCAGAGCATCCGGCGTGCGCTAATTGTCTGGGAGCGGATGATCGCGGTTGCGATCGTTTGGGTTTGGGGGCGCCTGGCGCCCCCTTTTTTGTATAAAGCTATTCGTACTGTTGCTGTCAGGCCTTCTTGAGCCCTTGATCCCTGAATGCTGTCGGACTCATACCGGTCCAGCGGCGGAAGGCGCGGGTGAAACTGCTGGGATCGAGAAAACCCAGCTCAAACGCAATGCGGCCCAGGTTCAGCTTGCCATCCTGAATCAGGCGAATGGCCAGCTCCATGCGCACTTCGTCCAGCAGCTTCTCATAGGTGGTGTGGGTTTCACTTAGCTTGCGCCGCAGGTGCCGCGGGCTCATGTTGAATGGCGTGGCCACCAGCTCTTCAGATATCTCGCGCTCGGCAACCAGCACCCGAATTCTCTGTTTTACCTGCTCGGCAAAGTCGACATTCGGCAGATCACCCAGCATATCTTCCAGTGAGGCATCCAGCCGCTTGCTCAGGAACGCATCGGCCGTTTCCAGTGGCACTCGCATCAGTTGCTGGTTCAGACGCACGGCAATGCGTTTTGCTCCAAGCCGGACTCGCCCGTTAAGCGCATCCTCCACCCGCTGGCGGGTTTTTTCATGGTCGCCGACCAGCCGGGTTTCCAGCACCAGAGAAGACGGGCCCTGATCCAACGCTTTCCAGATCTTTGAGCATTGTCCCACCAGTGCTTCCAGATGCAGTGGGTGCGGAGAGCCCTTGGGCTCGAAGTAGATGGTCAAATATTGATCGTCTTCAACTGAGTAGAGCTGTACCTGGGTGCTGAAAACGGAAATGTACTTGATGATCCGGCGGATCCCGGTGCCTATCGTCTCGCTTGAGGTAGCGGCCAGGCCCAGAACCTTGAGGGTATTTGAGCAGAAGGTCTTGCCCAGCTTGAGTCCAAAGCACTCATCACCGGACAGCACTGCTGCCGAATGCCATAAACGATTCATGTCGGTCTGACTGATCTGAGCCAGACTGTGATCTTCAGGCGAGCAATGATGGCGCAGGTCTGCCGGCAAATCCTTCGCTGATTTACCGTACTGCTCCAATGTCTTGCTAATTGCTTTTGCCCAGAATGCCCGCTCCTGCAACCGTTGGCAGGGCAGGGGATGCAAAACCTGATTCATGCCTGAGACTCTCTTGTTTTTATTGTGGAGGTCGGCAGTCTCTTGCTGCCTTAACGGTCTCCAAGATAGTGCAATCCAGATGATTATGCAAAAGGATGCAACAGATTATTCCATGCTGTGGATGATGCCTATTCAGCGCATGAATGTCCTGGTAGGACAAAATATTCGTCCTAATCGGTCAAAACAACTCCGCGCGCCGTGACAGACTAAATCCCGATGCCAGACACCTCCCAGAGGTCTGGCGTCCATGATTCACTCTAACGGAGCAGCACAATGACAAAAAAAATGCATGCTTGGTCGCTCGCGGCATTGCCCCTGGCAATTGGATTGGCCAGCTTCAGCGGCTCAGCGAACGCCGCCAATTTCAACATCGGCCCGATTGATGCCCAATTCGACTCCACCCTGTCGGTTGGTGCCAGTATGTCCACCCAAAATGCGGACAAACGTTTCATTGGGGTCGCCAATGGTGGTCAGGCTGCGGCACGGACCTCGGATGATGGTCGTCAGAACTACAAGTCTGGTGACTGGTTCTCCAAGATCTTCCGTGGCGTTCATGACCTGGAAATGAAGTACGAGAACTCTGGCGCGTTTTTCCGCGGCAAGTACTGGTACGACTTCGAGACCAAAGACGGCAGTCAGCGTTTCTACGATATCAGCGATCGGGGGCGTCCGCCGCTGGTCAAAGGGTCGGGTGTTGCGCTGCTGGATGCATTTTTCTATCACAACTATTTTATCGGCAATAACCCAGGCAACATCCGTATTGGCCGTCAGGTCGTAAGCTGGGGTGAAAGTACCTTCATTGGCAACTCGATCAACTCGATTAACCCGATCGACGTAGCTGCTTTCCGTCGCCCTGGTGCGGAAATCAAAGAAGGCTTGATGCCGGTTGAAATGCTCTATATCTCTCAGGGTCTGACCGACAGCCTGAGTCTGGAAGCCTTCTACCAGCTCAAGTGGCATGCTTCGGCAATCGATAACTGCGGTACTTTCTTCGGTGCCGATACCCTGGCAACTGGCTGTCTTGACCGCCTGGTTGTTGCAGGTCAAGACTTCCCGCAGGGCCAGCAGCCTCCGGGAACCTATATCGTCCGCGCGCAAAAAGACCGTGACGCTTCCGATAGCGGCCAATTCGGTGTTGCCCTGCGCTGGTTCGTACCGGCACTGAATGATACCGAGTTCGGGTTCTTTGCCATGAACTATCACAGCCGTGCGCCGTACTATTCCAACATTGCAGGCTTGCCGCCGGGAGTAGGTAACCCGATTACGGGTCTTGATGGTGTTAATGGTCCGGCTGGTTACTTCTTCGAGTACCCGGAAGATATTCGCCTGTATGGTGTCAGCTTCCAGACCAACGTTGGCGGTACTGCGCTCAGCGGTGAATTGAGCTATCGCCCGAACATGCCTCTGCAGCTCAATACAGGGGATATGAGCCGTACCGCTTTGGTTAACCCGGCAACCGGCCAAGACAACACTCACCGTGGTCTGCAGGTTGGGGTTGGTGATGAGATCAGCGGCTATGAGCGCCAAGAAGTGTATCAGGCGCAAATCACCGCAATTCACTTCATCGAGCGCGTAATGGGTGCCAGCCGCCTGTCGCTGGTGGGTGAAGTGGGCGTCAACTACATCGCTGGTATCGGTGATCTCAAGTTCGGTCGTGACTCACTGTTCGGCCAAAGCCCGTTCGTGGAAGGTGACGGCGGTGCTGGTGTTCTTCCGCCCGGCCAGTGCTCTTCATTCCAGGGGACTCCGGTTGGTGGTTCGCCCAAGGCTGCAAGCTGGTGTGAGAACGATGGTTTCATGACTCGCTGGTCGTCTGGCTATCGTCTGCGTGCTGCGCTGGATTACAGCAACGTGTTCGCTGGTATCAACCTGAGCCCGAGCATCAGCTGGTCGCATGATGTCGATGGTTATGGCCCGAACTTCACTGAAAATGCCAAAGCTATCAGCCTGGGTCTGAACGCCGATTACGCCAACAAATACAACGCCAGTATCAGCTATACCAACTTCTTTGATGGTAAGTACAACACTGCCGTTGATCGCGACTTCCTCGCCCTCAGCGTCGGTGTAAGCTTCTGATAACTGGCCACTGGAGACCATAATATGCGTAAACAAACAACTCTTCTGGGTGCCGGTGGATTGGCCCTGAGCCTGTTGGCAACCAGCGTCATGGCGCAGGGCGTCACTTCTGCGGAAATTGCCCAGTTGGGCAATACCCTGACGCCGGTCGGCGCCGAGC
The DNA here is from genome assembly GCF_002056295.1 of Halopseudomonas phragmitis. NCBI lineage: Bacteria > Pseudomonadati > Pseudomonadota > Gammaproteobacteria > Pseudomonadales > Pseudomonadaceae > Halopseudomonas > Halopseudomonas phragmitis. The sequence goes on from NZ_CP020100.1 coordinate 2,404,203, forward strand.
GTGCCGGCAACGCTGCAGGCACCATTCCCGAGTGGACTGGTGGCCTGGGCCCGGATGCCGGTCAGGCTCTGGCTGACAACTTCCAGACCAACCCGTTTGCGGGTGAACAGCCGGAATTCGTGATTACTGCTCAGAACTACCAGCAGTATCGCGACAATCTGAGCCCCGGCCAGATCGCTATGTTCGAGCGCTATCCGGAAACTTTCCGCATGCCGATCTACAAGTCGCAGCGGACCGTAGGCTATCCGCAGTACGTCTATGATCAGGTCAAGGCAACTGCTGGTCAGGCGCGTCTGGTCAACAACGGTGACGGGATCGAAAACTTCAGTCATGGCGTGTTTGCTTTCCCGATTCCCAAGGCTGGCGCCGAGGTAATCTGGAACCACAACACCCGCTACCGGGTGAACATCAAGCGCTGGTATATGCAGGCCATGCCGCAGACCAACGGCTCCTACACCCTGATCAAGCTGGAAGAAGAAGTCGGTTATCCGCAGTACATGCCGGATGTTGACGAGTCGGCCATGCCCAACACCCTGCTGTTCTTCAAGCAGCGTGTAAACGCACCGGCGCGTCTGGCTGGTAACGTGCTGCTGGTACACGACACCCTGGATCAGTTGAAAGAGCCGCGCATGGCCTGGGTATACAACGCTGGTCAGCGTCGTGTACGCCGCGCCCCGCAGGTTGCCTATGACGGCCCAGGTACCGCTTCGGACGGCATGCGTACTTCCGACAACTTCGCCATGTACAACGGCGCACCAGATCGTTACGACTGGAAGCTGATTGGCAAGAAGGAAGTCTACATTCCTTACAACAGCTACCGGATGACCGATCGTGACGTGAAGTACGCCGATGTGCTCAAGGCCGGCCATATCAACCCGGAACACACCCGTTTCGAGTTGCACCGGGTTTGGGAAGTGCAGGGCAACGTCAAGCAGGGTCAGCGCCACATCTACGCTCAGCGTAACTTCTTCGTAGATGAGGATTCCTGGATGATCACCCTGGCTGACCACTACGATGGTCGTGGCACGCTGTGGCGCGTAGGTGAGGGTCACCTGGCCTTCAACTACAAGCAGAAGCTGCCGGGTTACTCGATCGAGACCCTGTATGACCTGTTGGCTGGTCGTTACATCGCGCTGGGTATGTACACCGAAGAGGTGTCTGCACCGCAGTTCGACTTTGTACCGACCTACAACCAGTTCACCCCGGCCGCTCTGCGTGCTGCAGGTGTGCGTTAAGGTCTAAAGCTGCTCATAGATGTTTGGGTTTTAAGGGGCATCCTCGGATGCCCCTTTTTTTATTTGCGCTCGCAGGTCGCAAACAGCGCTCTCTACGGTGACCTAGGCCACAATCTGCTAAACTCCCGGCAACTTCCGTGACCATCAAAGAGCTCTGTCGCCTTGTCCAGCCAATCCCAGTTCAGCCAATTCAATCTGCACGAACGTATCCTCAAAGCCATCGATGCCCTTGGCTTCGAAGAGCCTACTGCCGTCCAGCAAGCGACCATCCCGGCCGCCCTGGATGGCGACGATCTCTACATCATTGCCCGTACCGGCAGCGGCAAGACTGCCGCCTATCTGCTGCCGATCCTGCAGCAATTGCAGCTCGATGAGAGCAAGCCCCTGGCACCTCGGGCTCTGGTTTTGTCACCGACCCGTGAATTGGCCAAACAGATCCTTGATGATGCCCAGCAGTTGGCCCGTTTTACCTTTCTCAAGGCCGAACTGGTCATCGGCGGTGAAGACTTCAAGGTGCAGGCGGCCAAGCTGCGCAAGAACCCGGATATCATCATTGCCACCCCAGGCCGTGCCCTTGAGCAACTGGCCGCCAGCAACCTGGATCTGACCCAGGTTCGTACCCTGGTAATCGATGAAGCCGACCGCATGCTTGATATGGGCTTCAGCGACGACGTTATCCGCCTGGCTGAAGCTTGCAGCGGTCAACCGCAAACCCTGCTGTGTTCCGCCACCAAGGGCAATGCCGGCCTGCGCCGGATGATCGATAAAGTGCTTGAAGAGCCGCGCTGGCTTGAGCTGGACAGCATTCGTGACGACACCCCGGCTATCCGTCAGCAGGTGGTCCCAGCCGATGACAACAGTCACAAGGAAGCGCTGCTCAAGTGGCTGCTGGCCAATGAGAACGCCGGCAAAGTGATTGTCTTCACCAACACCCGGGTCATGGCTGACCGGCTGAACGGCGTCTTGCGGGCAGCGGACATCCGCACCTATGTGCTGCATGGCGAGAAGGATCAGAAAGACCGCAAGCAGGCGATCGAGCGCTTCCGGCAGGGCCAGTTTGCCGTATTGGTGGCGACTGACGTGGCTGCGCGGGGCCTGGATATCGATGATCTGGATCTGGTTGTCAATTTTGATATGCCGCGCAGTGGTGACGATTACCTGCACCGGGTCGGGCGTACCGGCCGGGCCGGGGCCGAAGGGCTGGCAATTTCGCTGGTGACACCTCATGAATGGAACCTGATGTCGAGCATTGAGCGCTATCTGCGCCGTCAGTTCGAGCGGCGGGTGGTCAAGGAGGTGCCCGGCAGTTTCAAGGGGCCGAAGAAGGTCAAGGCATCTGGCAAACCCGTTGGCGCCAAGAAGAAAAAGGCCGACAAGAAAACCGCCAAGCCGAAGAAGCCCAAAGCGGCCAAGCCCGCTGCCAAGCGCAAGCCGTCAGGCGCGCCCCAGGGCCAGGTGGTTGCCAGCCCCGACGGTCTGGCCCCACCCAAACGCCGCTAAGTGTCGGCTACCTGTGTAGCCGCCGCCGGCACAGGTAGCCATAGCCACCGATCAGCACCAACCCGGCAACGATACCAGCGCCGTTGGCATACAGATCATTCCAGTCTGCCACCCGCATGGGGTGGAATGACTGCACATACTCAATCAGCACACCAACACCAAACAGCAAAAGCCCTCGCAGCCACCAATACCAGCGCGGAAACGCCAGATAGCTCACCAGCGTCAAAGCAAACAGCCCGACAGCATGGTACAGATCACTTTGCCAGTGGTAAGTGGCTGGTGCCGGAGTAGGGCGCATGCCCAGATACAGTGCCAACAACAGCATCAGGAAAAACAGCAGCTTGAACATCGGGCGAAAGGCCAGCCAGTACCGCACAATCCTTAGCCACATGGTCTACCCACCAAACTGCCAACTGAGTGCATCAATCGTCATTACTCCGGATATCGTCAACGGGCACAATCACTTCCTGGCGCGACAGGGTCGGCAGCATCTGGCTGATCGTGCGGTTCCAGCGAGTCAGGCCGGTTGCACCAACAAACACCAGATCACCAGCCTTCAGCCTGAAATCACCGGCAAGCAGCAGGGCTTCGGGGGCGCTCGCATCCAGGTGGAAGCGCTGGGTGTATTCGCCAGCATCACGCATGACCCAGATTGCCCGCGGGTCCGCCGCATCCTGGCACAAACCGCCAGCACTCATCAGAGCCTGCAACAGGGTCAGGTTCTGCTCGGAGCCTAGTTGCCGGGGAGATTGTACCTCGCCCAACACTGTGACCGGTTTGTATTCCAAGCGTTCAAGATTCAACAGGTCGCCAGCGCGCAATAACAATTGAGCTGCGGCGGCAGACTGCACGGCCTCTGCCGGCAGTTCGTAGCGCGTGTCATCACGGGTCAGCGTCAGCAAATACTGTGGTTTGGCCTGATAATCCAACTCCAGCAACGCTTCATGCAGTGACAGTGGCTGGCCGGGTAGTGGCAGGCTCGCTCTGCCGTTGAAGCCCGGACCCAGCAGCACGCGGCGGCTATTGGCCTGAGCCAGGCGCACATCCACCTGGGGATTGTCGATAAAGCGTGACAACTGCTCGGTCAGTGCGTGACGAAGCTGCGCCGGAGTCAGGCCGCTGGCGCGAATCTGGCCAACAAAGGGGAAAAACAACACGCCGTTGGCATCAACGGCCCGCACATTGACCCCGCCCTGTTGCTCTGCGCCGCCAGGCACGGTCAATTCGGGATAATCCCACACGGTAATGTACAGCTCGTCCAGTGGCCCGAGCCGGTAAGGCTGTGGCTCAGCCTGGAGTAATTCTTGTGGCAACTGTGCCTGCGCAGGGGAGGCTTGCTGCTGAATCAGTGCCTGATCAATGCTGATTAACTGGGCTTCGGCATCCATCCGGCCAACGGCTGGCTGATGCAGACCAGGCGCCAGCGCGCAGGCTTGCAGCAAAACGGCGGTGGTAATGACTGTCCATAGGCGATAAGAAAACATGAGGTGCTCCTGGCCTCGTCCGGTTGCTTGCTGAAATTCAGGGGCAACATGGTAACCCGTATTGGCTGGCATGCCGAATCGACAAAGCGTGCACTGGCGCACTCTGCGGTATGGCGCAATGACATACACTTGCCGCTTACCGACGACGCACAGGGAGTGCCCGGCATGACAACCACTTACCCCTTCATCGAGCATCACGGCGCCACGCAGGGCGTTACCGGCTCCTGCCATCAGCTCTGGTTGAGTGCCAAAGACAGCCTGCTGATCGACTGCGGCCTGTTTCAAGGCGTGGAAAGCTCCGTTCAAGGAGCTGGAGCCCATAGCCTTGTCATCGAATTCAAACTCGACAGCGTCAAGGCCCTGATCGCCACCCACGTACACATTGATCATATTGGCCGCTTGCCCTGGCTGATCGCTGCCGGCTTCAAGGGGCCTGTGTACTGTACCGAGCCTTCGGCCATGCTGATGCCCACCGTGCTGGAGGATGCCTTCCTGGTTGGCGTGCAGCGTGACCGTGAGCTGGCCAGCAGGTTTGTTGGCATGGTTCAGCCGATGCTGCGAGGCCAGCCCTATGCCCAATGGATTGAAGTGATTGGGCGGGACGACCTGCGCTGTCGCATCCGCTTCAAACCCGCCGGGCATATCCTGGGTTCGGCCTGGGTCGAATGCGACGTACATTACCCCAACGAAAACCGCAGCAAACGGATCGTCTTTTCCGGCGACCTGGGCGCCCCGCACGCGCCCTTGTTACTAGCACCCGGCAATGCCTGGCGCGCCGATACCGTAGTGCTGGAAAGCACCTACGGCGACCGCCTGCATGAAGACCGCCGCAGCCGCCGCCAACGCTTTCAGCGAGTACTGGAACATGCCCTGGCCGATGGCGGCACCGTACTCATTCCCGCATTCAGCATTGGCCGCACCCAGGAACTGCTCTACGAGCTGGAAGACATAATCCACTCATGCACAGCGCAAACAGCTACTCCCCCTGGGAGCCTGGAGCATCTGCTCCAGGACGGGGATGCACGTAAGTCCAGAGCGGGAGCAGATGCTCCCGCCTCCCAGCACCTACCCACCAACTGGCCAACCCTACCCATCATCCTCGACGCCCCACTAGCCAGCCGCTTCACCGCCCTATACCGACAACTCAAACCCTACTGGGACAAAGAAGCCCTCAAGCGCATCGCCAATGGCCGCAAGCCCCTGGCCTTCGACAACCTGCTCACCGTCGAAACCCACGCCCAACACCTGGCCATGGTCAATCGCCTGGCTCACACCCGCCAGCCCGCCATTGTCATCACCGGCAACGGCATGTGCAGCGCCGGGCGCATCGTCAATTACCTCAAGGCCATGCTGGGTGACCCTCGCCACGACGTGATCTTCGTCGGCTACCAGGCCAAAGGCACCCCCGGTCACGCCATCCAACAGCACGGCCCACGCGGTGGTTATGTCAACCTGGAAGGAGAGCGCATCCAGATCAAGGCTGGCGTCCACACCTTGGGCGGCTACTCCGCCCATGCCGACCAGAAAGGCCTGGTGAACTTCATCACCCGCATGCGCCACTGGCCCAGTGAAGTACGGCTGGTGCATGGTGATCCTGAGGCGAAGGAGGGGTTGGCCAGAAAGCTGAAACAGCACGCTGAAGATAAATGCAAGGAAATGAAAATTATTATCCCTTAGTGAGTGGCTGGTGGTCATTTTTAGCCTGATGATGTTTTTTTGATATCCATTTAATGTTTGTGAGGCATTATGGCTTGCGTGGCCAAGGTCATGGCTCTGCAACCCGTCAGAATGTTCAGGCAAATGGTCTTGTCAAGCCTTGTAACACAACAGAAGCCGTGTAACATTCCGAGCTAAGACACTCCTTATCAGGGTGTAAGTCGCTTTATAAAAGGGATCAGCTTGTTCCCGGTTTCGAAGCAAAGGCTTAACACGCAGTGGCTCAAAGCCTGCGCTAGAAGGCAAGAATGTCGAATACAGCAAGCTCGGAATGGTATCTGATACAGTGCAAGCCCCGTCAGGAGCTTCGTGCTGAAGAAAACCTGCGCAAGCAGGGATTCGCATGCCTGTTGCCGCTGTGCTGGACGGAAAAGATCAGGCATGGAAAGCGCCAGTTGGTTCAAGAGCCCTTGTTCCCTGGTTATCTGTTCATCAACCTCTGTCAGTTGACTGACAGTTGGTATTCCATCCGCTCCACCCGAGGTGTGCGCCGGCTTGTCACTTTTGGCAGTCTGCCGGTAGCTATTTCCTCACCCATCATCGATGGCATTCAAGCCCGCCTGGCGCAAGTGGGGGCCAAGCCCCTGTTTCAGCATGGTGATTCAGTCGTTATCACTGAAGGCCCGCTGAAAGACCTCACAGCAATTTTCAACTGCTGTGATGGCGAAGAGCGCGCAGTGATTCTCCTTACCCTGCTTCAGCGTGAGCAAGCCGTAAAAATCAGGCTGGGCGCGCTCAAATCGATAGCTTGATCACAGAGTGTTTCTGAATTTTTCTCTGGAATTGGGGTCAGTTCCAGGTAGGGCCTTATGGTCCATGACAATTTGCTCAATACCTGTCCTCAAGAAAATGACGCTTAATCTTGGGGCGGTAGCGTGCTAGAAGTAGTCCAGTCTAGAGGCATATATTGTGCGTGGCTGAATAGCTGAATAAGTGCCGCCGGGGCCGTTTTGATGGCTGAAAATCATGAGGCGGTAGGGGCATGCACGCGGTTATAAAGGGAACTAGAAGTGAAATTGATACCTGTAATAATGTCTGGTGGTGTTGGCAGTCGACTCTGGCCAGTATCCAGAAAGACCCACCCAAAGCCGTTTATGCTGCTGCCGGATGGACAAAACCTGATTCAGAAAACCTTCTTGCGAGCTACGGGTCTTAATAATGTGGCCGAGGTGATGACAGTTACCAACCAGGAGCTGTTCTTCAAGACCGAGGACGAGTATTTGCGGGCTCGTAAGGTTCGCAGTCCTCTGAGTTTTATACTAGAGCCCTTCGGTCGTAATACTGCAGCTGCTGTTGCTGCTGCTGCGCTGGAGTTGGAGAGCGTATACGGCTCGGACGCCCAGATGCTAGTGCTTGCTGCAGATCACTTGATTGTTGATCAGCCAGCCTTTGCCAAGGCTGTCAGCAAGGCTCAGACTTTGGCTGCCGATGGTTGGCTGGTGACCTTTGGAATTCAGCCTGAGTATCCTGAAGTCGGTTTCGGTTATATCGAAGCAGACACTGATATGCCGCTGGGCGACGGCTTGAAAGTGCAGCGTTTTGTTGAGAAGCCTGATCTTGCTACTGCTCAGGAATACCTGACAGCTGGGAACTACTATTGGAACTCTGGTATGTTTTGCTTTCGCGTTGGAAGCGTTCTAGATGAGTTGCGTAAGCACGCAGTGGATGTGCTTGAGGCCATACGGGTAACTCTCGAACAGTCGCAACTCAGTGAAGGGGATATGCACCGCTGCCTGCGCTTGAATGTCAAGCACTTCGCCGAAGTGCCGGATATTTCTATCGACTACGCGTTGATGGAACGTTCTGATAGGGTAGCCACTGTACCTTGCGATATCGGCTGGAGCGATATCGGTTCCTGGAATGCTTTGAGCGAGCTCACAGCAGCGGATGATACCGGAAACCGCTTGGAGGGCGAGGTATTAGTTCATGATGCGCGCAATAACTACGTGCGAAGCCCTGAGCGCCTTACTGCGTTGGTTGGGGTGGACGATTTGATTGTCGTAGACACTCCCGATGCTGTGCTGGTAGCACACAAGAACCATGCACAAGAGGTCAAAAACATCGTCAGCCAACTCCAGAAGAGCGGTCATGATGCCCACTTGCTACATCGTACCGTTCACCGGCCTTGGGGAACCTACACTACCCTGGAAGAAGGCGAGCGCTTCAAGATCAAGCGTATTGTTGTCAGGCCTGGTGCATCTCTGTCTTTGCAAATGCATCATCACCGAAGCGAACACTGGATTGTAGTCAGTGGCATGGCGCGTGTGGTTAATGATCAGCGCGAGTTGCTGCTCAATACCAACGAATCTACCTTCATCTCCGCCGGTCACAAGCATCGGCTAGAGAACCCCGGTGTTATAGACCTCGTGTTGATTGAGGTACAAAGCGGTGATTACTTAGGCGAGGACGATATTGTTCGATTTGAAGATAACTACGGTCGTGCCTGAGTCAAGCATGCAGAGTGATACATGAAGGTCTTGCATTTTTACAAGACCTACTACCCCGAGTCGATTGGAGGGGTAGAGCAGGTCATTTATCAGATTGCCTCTGGCGTTAAAGAACATGGAGTAGTCTCCAGCGTTCTTTCATTGAGTAGAGGTAATAATTCAGAGCCCGTGAGTATTGGTAGCCATACTGCTCACAAGGCAAAAATGGACTTCGAAATTGCGTCGACAGGCTTTTCCCTGTCTGCGTTCTCACGCTTCAAGGACTTGGCCAGTGAAGCTGATATCGTTCATTATCACTTTCCTTGGCCTTTCATGGATCTTGTGCATTTCGTCTCTAATATCCAGAAACCAACGCTTGTGACCTACCACTCAGATATTGTCCGTCAGGCTTTATTGCTGCAGCTTTATCGCCCCTTGATGGATAGGTTTTTGAGGAGTGTGGACCGCATTGTTGCTACTTCCCCAAATTACGTAAGCACTAGCCAAGTTCTGAGCAAGCACCTCGATAAAGTTGAAGTTATCCCTATCGGCATCAATAAGGCTGCTTATCCTGCGCCTTCGGCTGATACTCTTGCGCTTTGGCGTGACCGGTTTGGCGAGCGTTTTTTTCTATTCGTCGGTGTTCTGCGCTATTACAAGGGCTTGCATATCCTTCTGGAGGCTATGAAAGGCGCCGATTACACATTGGTGATTGTTGGCACTGGCCCGGTAGAGCAAGATCTCAAAGAGCAGGCCCTACATGACGGGCTGGATAATGTCTTTTTCACCGGGGCCTTGCCTGAGGAAGACAAGGTAGCACTGTTGCAGCTCTGTTACGGGGTCACCTTTCCTTCAAATCTAAGGTCTGAGGCCTTCGGCATTTCCTTGCTAGAAGGTGCAATGTACGGCAAGCCGATGATCTCAAGCGAAATCGGAACGGGAACCAGCTTTATCAATGCCCACGATCAGACAGGTTTGGTTGTTCCCCCCGGTAACTCTGCACTACTCAGAGCAGCTATGGATATGCTTTGGGACAACCAAGAGCGTGCAGTCACCATGGGGGCTCAAGCGCAAGCGCGTTACTGGGAGCTGTTTACTGCAAGCCGCATGGCGCAGAGCTACGCTGATTTATATGCCGAGCTGCTAGCCGCTAAATCAGAATAGCAAGAAAGTAGGTACTACTCATCGAATTGATAGCGGCCTCGGGCCGATAGTAAAAGGAAGGAAGCATGACCCATAAAGTTGCACTTATCACTGGCGTTACTGGACAAGACGGCGCCTATCTTGCCAAGTTCCTTCTGGACAAGGGCTACATCGTTCATGGCATTAAACGCCGCTCGTCATCCTTCAATACGGATCGTATTGATGGTCTTTATCAAGACCCACATACTAAAAATCGTAATTTCGTCCTGCATTATGGCGACCTGACTGACACCAGTAATCTTGTGCGAATTATTCAGGAGTGTCAGCCCGATGAAATCTACAACCTTGGAGCCCAGAGCCATGTTGCTGTGTCTTTTGAGTCCCCAGAGTACACGGCAGATGTGGATGCACTAGGTGCCCTGCGAATTCTAGAAGCCATTCGTATTCTCGGTTTGGAAAAGAAAACTCGTTTCTATCAAGCTTCGACCTCCGAGCTTTATGGCTTAGTACAAGAGATTCCGCAGAAGGAAAGCACGCCGTTCTACCCGCGCTCGCCGTACGCGGTTGCCAAGCAGTTTGCTTACTGGATGACGGTCAATTATCGTGAGGCTTACGGCATCTATGGCTGCAATGGCATCCTGTTTAATCACGAATCACCGCTGCGCGGCGAAACTTTCGTGACCCGCAAGATCACCCGTGGCTTGACTCGTATCGCTGTGGGTCTTCAGGACTGTCTTTATATGGGGAACATGAGTGCCTTGCGCGACTGGGGGCATGCTCGTGATTACGTGGAAATGCAGTGGCTTATGCTGCAGCAGGAAACACCGGACGACTATGTAATTGCTACCGGTCGCCAGTATTCTGTACGCCAATTTATAGAAACCTCCGCACGTATGCTTGGCGTCACCGTAGAATGGCGTGGCGAGGCTGAAGAAGAAATCTGTGTGGTCAAGAGCGTGGATAATCAAGCCGTCACTGGCATGAATGCAGGTGATGTTATCGTGCGTGTGGATCCTCGCTACTATCGTCCGACTGAGGTTGAAACGCTGCTGGGTGATCCTAGCAAGGCCAAGCGCGAACTGGGCTGGGAGCCTAAAATCACATTCGAAGAACTGGTCGCTGAGATGGTTGCCGAAGACCTCAAGCTTGCACAGCGCGACGCGCTAATCGAGGAAAACGGGTACCAGATCATGTCCTACCATGAGTGATTGGCGAGCATAGAGAGCAGAGTCTAATGATCACACTTCCCCTTACTACTCGTATCTATGTTGCCGGTCACCGTGGCATGGTCGGTTCGGCTATTGTCAGAAAGCTGCGTGCGCAGGGCTATGAAAATATCGTGACTCGTACCCATGCTGAGCTTGATCTGACCTCTCAGGGCGATGTTCGGGCCTTCTTTGCAGAAGATAGCATTGAATACGTTGTATTAGCTGCCGCCAAAGTGGGCGGTATCCATGCCAATAACGAGTACCCAGCCGATTTTATCTACGAAAACCTGATGATCGAATGCAACGTCATACATGAAGCATTTACTGCTGGTGTGAAGAAGTTGCTATTCCTTGGTAGCTCGTGCATATACCCCAAGCTGGCTAGTCAGCCCATGCAGGAAAGCGCCTTGCTTACCGATACGCTTGAAAGTACCAATGAGCCCTATGCAATCGCCAAAATTGCTGGGATCAAGCTGTGCGAGTCCTATAACCGCCAGCACGGTACTGACTATCGTTCGGTGATGCCGACCAATCTTTATGGCCCTTACGACAACTATCACCCGGAAAATAGTCACGTCATTCCTGCTCTGATTCGCCGCTTTCACGATGCAAAGCGCAATGACGCGGAAGAAGTTGTTATCTGGGGTACTGGCAAACCAATGCGTGAATTTCTACATGTTGATGACATGGCTGCAGCCTGCATCCATGTGATGAACCTTGATGCCGAGATCTATCAGGCCAATACTCAACCTATGCTTTCGCACATCAATGTTGGTACCGGCTGTGATGTAACCATTCGCGAGCTTGCCGAATCGCTTGCTGATGTTGTTGGTTACAAGGGGCGGATCATCTTCGATAGCAGTAAGCCGGATGGTTCGCCGAGAAAGCTAATGAACGTTGATCGCCTGAGAGCTCTGGGGTGGCAGTATAAGATTGAGCTCAAGGAAGGGCTCGCATCGGCGTACCAATGGTATGTTGACAATCTGGATGATGAAGCCATCAGGCTTTGAGGCGTTCGATGCTTTATGGTTTCGTGAAAGACCTGGTTCGGTTCAAAGGCATGATCTTTGAACTGGCCAGGCGCGACTATCAACAACAGAACCAGGGCTCTTATCTCGGGTTCGTTTGGAATTACTTACAACCCCTGCTGTACATCGGCGTACTGTATGGCGTTTTCACTCTGGGCTTTCGCCAGGGAGCCGTACTGGATGGTTTGCCTTTCGGGCTCTACCTGCTGAGTGGGATGGTCTGTTGGCTGTATTTTGCGGCCAACCTGTCGTCTATCACCGGAGTCATTAGTGCCTATTCATTTCTGGTGAAGAAGGTTGATTTCAGGCTCAGCGTGTTGCCCTTCGTCAAGCTGCTGGGCTCCCTGCTACCGCATGTCGTCCTCATTGCGTTGCTGCTGGTACTTGCCAGCTTGAGTGGCTATCCTCCGGGGGTGCACAGCCTGCAACTGCTGTATTACTACCTGTGCATGGCGGCCTTGCTCATTGGGCTGGGTTGGATTACTTCATCCACCAGCCTGTTTGTGAAGGACATTCGCAACGCGGTTGGCATCGTCACTCAATTTGGCCTGTGGTTGACACCAATATTCTGGAGCATTGCTCAGGTCCCTCAGCAGTACCAGTGGATAGCCAAGCTCAATCCGGTCTATTACCTGGTCACGGGCTATCGCGACAGCATTACTGGATCACATTATTTCTGGCAGCGTCCGGAGGAGGGCTTAATCTTCTGGTCAATTACTCTGCTTCTGCTCGCCCTGGGTACGATGGTATATCGCAGGTTGAAGCCTCATTTCGCGGAGGTCGTGTGATGGAGCAGCCTGTTATATCCATCCGGGATGTCTCCAAGTTCTACAAACTGTACAAAGTTAGTAGGGACCGCCTGAAAGAGGCTTTGCACCCATTTGGCAAAAAGTACCACGAGGATTTTTATGCTATTCGTGGCTTGAGCCTCGATGTAAGAAAGGGCGAGATCCTGGGGATTGTCGGGCGTAATGGATGCGGTAAATCGACGTTGCTCAAGTTGATATCGCGTGTGTTGACACCTAATAGTGGTGAAATTCGCGTCCATGGCAAGGTCACGGCGTTGCTCGAACTGGGGGCGGGCTTCAATCCAGAGTTTACCGGACGAGAGAATATCCGTTTCTACTCTACGATCCTTGGGCTGTCAGCAAAGGAGATAGACGCCCTGACCCCGGTAATTATCGAGTTTGCTGAGTTGGGCGAATTCATTGATCAGCCGGTAAAGACTTATTCTAGCGGTATGAAGTCCAGGCTTGGTTTCGCAGTGGCTGTCCATGTTGAACCTGATATCCTTATTCTTGATGAAGTGCTCGCCGTGGGGGATGCCGTCTTCAAGCGCAAGTGTTTTGCAAAAATGGAGGAGTTTTTCAATGCAGGCAAGACAGTCCTTTTTGTTTCACACGATGCGAGTGCTGTGAACAAACTTTGTAATCGAGCGGTACTTATACATGATGGCGGTATCATCCTTGACTCTGTGCCGAAAGAAGTAACCAAATTTTATGAGAAGCTGATTTTCGCTAAAGAAAAAGACAGGGCTGCCATACTGTCTGAGATAAAGGCTTTTAATGCGCAGGAAGCACCGTCTATTGATGAGCGAGTTAGTGAAAATTCAGAGGCTTTGCTAGAGTCGTCAGCCGCCATCGCCACCGCGGAAAAACTTGAAGCTTATTACGTTAAAGGGTTGGTTCCAAAGTCTACGGTTAACTATGCCTCGGATCGTGCTGAGATTATCGATCCTCACTTTACGACTCTTTCAGGTAAACGTGTAAATGTCTTGGTTAGCGGAGAGGAGTACTTGTATGTGTACAGCGTAAGGTTCAAAGACGCTGCACGCAATATCTCATTAGGTATGCAAATAAAGGATGTTCATGGTTTGCCAATCACAGCAGCGTCGCTTCATTATGATGTGAATGGCTTGATTGAAAGCATACCTGCCGGTAAAAACATAAGAGTTCAGTGGCGATTCCTTTGTTCATTGCTCGCGGGTCACTTTTATACAAATGCTGGGGTGGCCGAAATAGTAGGTGGTGAGCCGGTATTCCTTACTCGCATGGTTGATGCGGCCGTGATCAAGGTGATCGTTGATAATAAAAGGATTGCGCGCGGTATAGTCGATATGGGGCAAGCCCCTGAATGGGAAATGCTTTAAGAGGGCTAGATATGCGTGATGACCAACTGATTTTCATGATTTCACTACCCCGCAGTGGTTCGACCATGCTGCAGAAAATACTAGGAACTCACAGTGAAATCTATACGCGCTCCGAGCCATGGTTGATGTTACATCCACTCTATGCGCTAAAGAACGATAATATTCAGACTACCTATAATGCGCGGTTGGCGGCAGATGGTGTGCATGATTTTATCTCTGGTATGGGCGAGGATGGGGAAAGTCTTTACTACCAGAATATACAGTCTTGCTATTTGTCTATGTATGAACCGTATTTGCAGTCCAGTGGTAAGTCACGCTTTCTCGATAAAACACCGCGCTACTATGAAGTTTTTGATGAGCTGCAACGTACTTTTCCACGCGCAAAATTTATTATTATTTATCGTAACCCGCTGGCGGTTTTGAATTCCATTTTAGAAACTTGGGTCAAGGGGCGCTTCGAGCTTTTAAAGGGCTACAAGAGTGATCTTGAACAAGGTCTGGAATTTCTGACGCGTGATTTTTCAAATTATACAAATACTTACTGTGTTTATTACGAGGAGCTGTTGGCGAGTCCTGAAGACCAGGCCCGTTTGCTTTTTGATTTTTTGGAGTTGGACTTCGATCCTCAGTGCATAAACTACGGCAAGGCTCCAGCGGAGAAGTGGTTGTACGGCGATCCGAAAACAGTATATGAGAAAGATTCTCCGGATGCTGTGCATGCGGATGAGTGGGTAAACAAACTGAGCAATCCGGAGTCGTATAAAGTGATTGCTGAGTATTTCCAGTGGCTGGGCAAGGACCGCTTGGAACAACTGGGCTACGATGCTGATCAACTGGAGGCTCAACTGAAGGAGGCTCGTGAGACCTATTCGCACCCTGATGATATCAAGCTGTCGTGGCGTAGTTTGATGCGCAGTGAGAAAGGTTTGCTGGAAGATGCCCGAAAACAACTGGCGACGTTGAACAATACAGTCCGAAGCCTACGAGATAGAAATAAAATTGTCGAAGATCGGCTTAATGAGTCCCGAGAACTACTAAAACAGAAAGATATACGTATAGATGATTTTCACAAGATAGTTCAAGGAAAGGATCTGCTAAACAAAGACCTTAACGAACTGATAGCCAGCAAAAACTCCAGAATTGAAGGGTGCCAACTGGACATCAAGGTCAGGGATGAGCAACTCCGAGCATTGAGAGAAGAGAACAGAGCTCGGGATGACCAGATTCAGGTGTTGGTTGAAGAGGGTAAGGCTCAGGTTAAAAAGCTGCAGGAGTTTGCTGAACAGCTAGAAGAGAAAGAAAAACTGATTGGGGCTAGGGATGAAGACCTAGAGTCTGTGCAAAGCAAGGTCGATGTCCTTGAAGGATTGTTGAAGGAAAGCGTTAAAGAGATCCAGGAAAAAGAAAGGGAAATAGAAGAAAAATGTGCACGGACAGAACGACTTGAAGAGGTGCTAGATGTGTTGCTTGATGCGAAGGAAGAACTTGTGGCGCATAAATTACTGTTTAGTCCACGAAAAAAGATTAATGCTTATAGGGATTTGTTAGTTAAGTTTAGGGCTGTCCGTGATCGTGAATAAGAGTTTGTTTTGCTTTCTTGGGAAAGCGTAATGGTATTTGAACTGTTTAACGGTTATAAGGGGGGGGTGAGGTGGGAAAGCCTGTATTTTCAGTTGTAACAGTTGTGCGTAATGCGAAAGAGTCACTTCAGAAGACAATTGATAGCGTTTTATCTCAGGTTTTTGACGGTGTGGAATATATAATTGTAGACGGGGGGTCTACTGATGGTACTCTTGATGTTATAAAAAAAAATACAAGTGAAGTCTCTGCTTGGATAAGTGAGCCTGATTCCGGTATTTATGAGGCGATGAATAAAGGGGTCTCGTTGGCAACTGGGCAATGGGTAAGCTTTATGAATGCTGGGGATGTTTTTGTTGACGAGTTTGTGCTTTCTAAAGTTGCGGAGTCTCTGAAAGGTGATGCTGGTGTGATGTATGGTGATCGCTATTATGTGACAGCTAATGACGGCCGAGTTTTGCAGAGATCAAAGCCTGTCACCACAATTTTTGAGCGCATGCCTTTTGGGCACCAGGCTGCTTTTGTGCGAAGAGATATATTAAAAATTTTTGGCTTTAATGAGACTTATAAGTTTGCTGCTGATTATGACCTGTTTGTACGTCTTTACATGCAAGGGGTTGTGTTTGAATTTGTTGATTTCCCTATTTGCGAATTTGAAGCAGGCGGCCTAAGCGAATCTGGTCTTCGCCCGTATCTCGAGGTTTTGAAGGTTCTTCTTGATAATACATCAGACAAGGAAGTTATTTCGAGAAATGTTTATTTTAAAAAATTCTTAGAGGTGGGTAGGGGGTTGGCTTTGAAGGTTGTTGAATAAGTGAGGTTGTAAAGTTTGTAAGAGTGTTTTTGGGAGGTGCGTGTGAGTGACTCTTCTTTTGATCTTGAACCAAGGCATAAGCCATATATTTCAATTGTTATTGGTAGCTTTAATCGATTTAAGATGATTCGTCTATGTATTCAGGCGGTAAGGGACGAGCTCTCTGGTAAGGCGCTTGAGATAATTGTTATTGATGGAGGGTCTACTGATGGCACGTTGCAGTGGCTGCTTGAACAGAAAGATGTCATCACAATAGTACAGCACAATCGCGGTGAGTGGCTAGGTAAGAAGATTCAGCGAAAGCCTTGGGCTTATTTCATGAATTTGGGATTTAGGGCTGCATCAGGGAAGTTTGTATGTATGCTCAGTGATGATTCATTAATTGTTCCTGGAGCTATAAATAATGGCCTTGACCTGTTTGAAGAGAGGCTCTCGCTGGGAGAGAGGTTAGGGGCTGTTGCGTTTTATTTTAGGGACTACCCTCTGCGTAAGAAATATGCTGTTGCGGTGAATGTTGGTAATCTATACGTTAATCATGGTATTTTTTTGAAGCAAGCTCTTGAAGAGTCTGGTTATTGTGATGAGAACTATCACTTCTATTTTTCAGATACTGATCTTGTCTTAAAGATAAAAGATCATGGGTATACCTGCATTCCTTCTCCGAAGTCATTTGTTGAACATTATTTCGAAGCAACACCCGAATTGCGTGCTGCTAATAATGATGCTAAGAAGGTAGAGGATAGGCTGAGGCTAATAGAGAAATGGAAAGGGCGGGCGTACCCTGAAAATAACTATAAGAACTACTTGAAACACGTTGGTTATTGGGATTATCACCCAGAAGAATATATTGATGAGTCCGGGACGATTGAAAGGCTTATGAGGGCTTATCATGATTGATTATGATCAGGTTCTTTATGCTGATCGCTACGGTCTTGTCCAAAGGGCGGGTATAGGGCGAAGAGGGAATCTTCTTGTTGCAATAAAGAATCTATTTTTTACAGTCTTTAGGTTTCCGGAGTGTCGTTCTTGTGAGTTTCTGTTTTTTCGTAGCTTGGTGCGAGGAGACTATAAAAACCTGCTTTCAGATGTTGCTTCGTCGGTTGGTTCGGGTGAAAGGGTAATAGTTGAGGATTACATAAGAAAGTCATCTAAGCCTGCGCTCAGAGCTTTCTGGGTTGTTTTTAAGCTATTGCCAAGGTTCTTCTCGTTTAAGGCAGATAGCTTTTATGAGAGGGTTTTTCTTTATCTGCGGCTGTGTTTTTATTATAGGATTCTAGCTGCTGTTTCAAAGTTCGAGTTTGGTGTGCTAGTGCTTTTTGCGGACATGCAGCCGACAGAAAACCTCCTTGCGCAATATTTTAGAAGAAAAGGAAAGAAGACAGTTACGTTACAGCATGGGTTGTATGCAGACTATCGCGATTACCCAACAGTGAATGTTATTAATTATCTTCATCAGCCCTCGGAGTATTTTCTTGCATGGGGGCGTGACACTGCTGAGCTAATTTGCCGCTCAGGTGACAATCGAAAGGTCGTAATCTGCGGAAAGCCGAGTGTTGCTGTATCTTCTCCTGTTAAGAAGGCTAGAGAGGAGGGCAAGGCTGAGGGGCTTAAGTACTTTACAGTGGTTCTGGATCAAAATGTTTTTCAGGAACAGAATGTAGAAATGCTCGGGCTGATGGTTGAATACGCAAAGAGCAAAGATCTAATAATGAATGTTCGATACCATCCCGGTAACAATAGGAGGTTTTATGCTGATCTATGTGCCGGCTGCGTCTCAGATTTAGACTTGGATGGCTCTGTTTTTGTGGTTGGGCATACGAGTTCGTTGTTGCATGAAATGATGGTTTTAGGGGTTCCGGTTTTTAAATTTTTGTCCGATATTCCTTGCGTTACGTTTCCTGATGATCTTGTATTTGACTCGATAGATGACTTGCGTAAAGTGATGGGCGCGGCAAGAGAAACAGATTTTCGATCTTTATCTAATGAATATATTGCATATTTTGGAGATGAATCATTAGAGAAGTATGGCGAGTTTTTTTCTGCGCTAAAAAATGATCGTGCTGTCGCTCTTTATGAGCGGCTATGAGGAGGGTTGGAATGAAGAGTGACGTGATAATTTTGGACTGCACCCTTCGTGATGGCGGTTATTATAACGCCTGGAACTTTGATCATGGGCTGGTCAACGATTATCTCCAGGCTATGTCCGCACTCGGTGTGAGTTACGTTGAGCTGGGGCTGCGATCACTGCGTAATGATGGTTTTAAGGGGGCTTGTGCCTTTACTACCGAGGAGTTTGTTAGCACCTTGCAGGTGCCGGACAACCTAACACTAGGCGTTATGGTCAATGCTGTTGAGCTGGTAGACCCTAACACTGACTTGCACTTGGTGCTTGAGAAGTTGTTCCCAGTTGATGCGGAAAATTCTCGAGTGAAACTGGTGCGTATTGCCTGCCATGTTCACGAGTTTTCCAAGGCACTGCCTGCCAGTGCCTGGTTAAAGGAGCGGGGGTTTTCTGTTGGCTTCAACCTGATGCAGGTGGCTGATCGCAGCCAGGAGGAAGTCGAGGCACTGGCTGAGGAAGCACTAAAATGGCCATTAGATGTGCTGTATTTTGCTGACAGCATGGGCAGTATGGGGCCTGATCAGTGCTCACAGATCATCCGTTGGCTTCGTAAGCTTTGGCAAGGCCCTTTGGGTATTCACACCCATGACAACATGGGGTTTGCCTTGCAGAATAGCCTGCGGGCGATGGACGATGGAGTTACCTGGCTTGATGCGACTGTTACCGGAATGGGGCGTGGGCCTGGTAATGCCAAAACGGAGTATCTGGTGCTGGAGCTGGCTGACCATGGGCATCTTAAGCCTAATATCACTCCGCTAATGGGTCTAATCCGAAAGTTCTTTCTGCCCATGCAGCAGCAGTGTGGCTGGGGCACCAATGCTTTCTATTATTTAGCCGGCAAATATGGCATTCATCCGACTTATATCCAGGAGATGCTTAGTGACTCGCGTTACAACGAGGAGGATATTCTGGCTGTTATTGAGCATTTGCGGGTTGAGGGTGGTAAGAAGTTCAGTGCACATACGTTAGATGCAGCGCGTCACTTTTACCAAGGTAACCCGCGAGGCCAGTGGCACCCTGCAGAGGTTCTGGTTGGGCGTGAAGTATTGATTCTTGGGTCTGGACCGGGAGTTGAGGCGCACCGTTGCGCGCTCGAGCGTTATATTCGTCATGCCCGCCCCTTCGTTATGGCGCTAAATACGCAGTCGATGGTTGCTGCTGAGCTGATCGATGCTCGAGTGGCTTGCCACCCGGTACGCTTGTTGGCTGACTGTGCCGAGCATACGCGCCTACCTCAGCCGTTGATTACTCCGGCAAGTATGCTGCCAGAGGATGTGCAGTACTCGTTGGCTGGAAAACCTTTGCTGGATTTTGGTTTAGGTGTACAGAAAGAGACCTTCGCCTTTGCTGAGACTTACTGCGTATTGCCTTGCTCATTGGTGATTGCTTATGCACTGGCCGTTGCCAATAGTGGCAAAGCATCCCGAGTCATATTGGCAGGTTTTGATGGTTACACTGCTGATGATCCCCGTACCACTGAAATGCAATCCCTACTTGGTGCCTACATGGCATTGGAACAGCGCGTAGAACTCTGTTCTATAACACCTACGCGATACACCATCCCCACTAAATCCGTTTACGCTATCTAATTAATATTATGAAAACTGTAGTAATAATTCCTGCTCGCTATAAGTCCTCGCGCTTTCCAGGTAAACCCTTGGTTCCGCTGTTAGGAAAACCTATGATTCTTTGGGTGGCGGAGCTCTCTGCAAAGGCTGTTGGTAAAGAAAATGTTTATGTTGCAACGGATGATGAGCGTATTTCAGGGGTTGTCCAACAGGCTGGATTTTCAGCAGTGATGACTGGCGAGGCGGCTTTGACGGGTACTGATCGCCTAGCAGAGGCCGCAAAGCAAATTGATGCCGATATTTATATTAATGTGCAGGGCGATGAGGCGGTTATCGACCCAATAGACATTTGCAAGGTGCGCGACACGAAAATCGAGCACATGGATACAATTATCAATACTTACTGTTGGATTTCGGAAGAAGAAAATCCTGATAGTGTCAATATTCCCAAAGTCATCACTAATGAGCAAGGTCGCCTTGTCTATATGTCTCGCAAGGCGCTTCCCGGCTATAAGGACGAAAAGAATGCGCCGGCACGTTACAAAAAACAAGTCTGTATTTATGGGTTCACCAGGCAAGAGCTCTTGGCATTTCAAACGTTTGGCCGGAAAAGCGCTCTGGAATCCTGTGAGGATATCGAAATTCTTCGCTTCCTAGAAATGGATAACCCTGTGTTGATGGTTGAGTCTTCAGGCGGAAGTCTGGCTGTAGATGTACCGGATGACGTCGCACCTGTAGAAGCTGCACTTAGGCGGGTGCATGGGCTATGAAGATAACTGATTATAAGACACTAGTTTTCGATTGCGATGGTGTTGTGCTCGACTCCAACAAAGTCAAGACTCAAGCTTTTTATAATGCTGCTCTACCATACGGCTCAGTTGCTGCTGATGAGTTACAGCGTTTCCATACGACAAATGGTGGAATATCGCGCTACAAAAAGTTTGAATATTTGCTGAGCGAGGTTGTCGCTAATGATGCGGTTGGCCCTGATCTTGGCAGCTTGCTTAATGCTTACGCAACGGAGGTTCGTCAGGGGCTGCTTAAATGCAAGGTGGCTGACGGGTTAGCTGAACTCCGAGAAATGACTTGTAATAGCAGGTGGTTAATAGTTTCTGGGGGAGATCAATCAGAGCTGCGTGAGGTGTTCGAGTCTCGTGGGCTTTCTGAGTTATTTGACGGTGGTATTTATGGCAGCCCGGATAACAAGGAGGAAATTCTTCAGCGTGAGATAGCAAGACGGAATATTGTGAGACCCGCGCTTTTCCTCGGTGACAGCCGCTATGATCATGTTGCCGCAGCTTTAACCGGGATTGATTTCTTGTTCATTCGCGGTTGGAGCGAGTTTAAAGGGCATGCTGACTACTGCGCTGAGCATCGCCTGCCTGTAATAGATGCACTCAAGGACCTGTTAGGTGGTGATACTCGTGAGCTAAATGGCTGAAGTGTGAAACCAAATCCTGAACGTCAGCCTGTTGTTAGTGTGATTGTGCCGGTGTTAAATAATCGGGATGGCTTGGTACATGCTCTTAACTCACTGGGGATAGAAAATCAGCTATTGGAAGTTATTGTAATCGACGGTGGATCTGTAGATGGAACTGTCGATGAAATTATTTGCCGTGATAAAAATATTGCCTACTGGGAGACCGGAAAGGATCAAGGGATTGCTGATGCATTCAATCGGGGCATTGCGCGTGCAAAAGGTGAATACATTGCTATATTAAATAGCGATGACTACTGGCTACCTAACACATTGAGGCGGTTTTTAGTCGCGCACAAAGAACAGCCACAAGCAGACATTTTTTATGGTGCTGTCCGATACGTTGACCCGGTGAGCGGTTATGCCTACACGCGTTCGCCCCGTTTGAATGCTATGAAATACCGAATGTGGCTCTTTCATCCTGCAATGTTTGTGAGGCGAAGCAGCTATTTGCGGATAGGTCTGTACGATCCGGCTTTTACGCATGCGATGGATTCGGAGTGGTGTCATCGGGCGATGGCTATGGGGGAGAGGTTTGTGCAGGTCCCTTCAGTGCTGGCGAATATGTCGTTGCGCGGGGTTAGTGATCGGGAATACCGTATAAGCTTGAAACAGTATCGAGATTCATTAATAAAGAATAAGGTATGTAGTAAGCTGGAGGCGCACTTTTATTGCTTCTTCTTTAGCTCCCTCAAGAGGCTGATGTTACAAAGATGGATGTATCCTCTGAAGCTGCTGCGCGACAAGCTTGTTAGATAGCTTTTTATGCTTGATTTATGTTGTATTATTCTTGTTTATTGTTTTTGTAGAAGTGTCTGCATGGTTTTTGAGCAAGCCTTCTCCCAGCTGAATTTTTTTAATTGCTCTGTAGTGGACTCTGCATGCTTTTTATATGCAGTGGTGTCTGTTAGCAGCTTAGCTATTGCTTGGCTGATACTGGCGGTATCATGAGGGTCAACCAAAAGTCCGCCAGCTCCAGCCACTTCGGGCATTGAGCTGACGTTGGATGTGAGTGCTGGTATTCCAAATTGAAATGCTTCAAGAATAGGTAGGCCAAAGCCTTCATACAAAGACGGCATTAACAGTAGTTTTGCCTTGGAGTAAACATAGCCGAGGTTTTCATTGCTGATGGCGCCCAGTACAGTTGTGTGATCAGTTAAGCCAGCGCGCATTATCATTTCTTCGAGTGATAGTTTCCAGCCGTGACCGCCAGCCAGAACCAGTGGGTAATTGTCTTTTATTTTGCTAGGTAAGCAAGAGTATGCCTCTAGTAACCTAAGCAAGTTTTTTCTTGGTTCAGGGGTGCCAACAAATAGCAGGTATTGATCAGGAAGGTTCTCCAGTGGGGATAGGGTGTCGAATCGGCTGGCACCACAGGGTATGACATTTATTTTGGCCTCAGTGCGTGGATAGAAATGGATAATTTCACTGCGGCTTGCATCTGAGATTGTAATTATTTTGTTTGCGCGTTTTATAGAGTAAGGCATTTGTAAGCGCTCGGACCAGTACTGTAAGAAACGCATGCTTTCGGGGAATCGCTTCCACGTCATGTCATGGATTGTCAGCACCGTATTCAGTGTGCTGGGGAGGTATAATGGGAGATGATGTCTGGGCGACCAGAATACGTCTATTGAATCCTTTCTTAGTAGGGCTGGAAGTTTAAAATGATACCAGATCATTTCGGTCAAACTGTTCTGGGATTTTCCGAATCTTGTGGTGACGTTGGGGCGGAGAGGAATATCAACCAAGATAGGGCGGTCGGAATATAGAACCCAATGTACCTCCTGTGCTTGCATCAACCGATTCAGGAGCTCGCTGGTGTAACGCCTGATACCGGATAACGGTCGGGCTAACGGCCTGCAGTCCACACCAATTTTAATCATGCGAGTGTCCACTATTGAGATTGTCTTGTGCTAGATTTTAGTTGCTTTGTGATTTTCGAGTAAAGGGTTTGTGCAATAATGACTGGCGTAAAGTTTTCTGGTTAATGGTAAGCTCGTTCGTAAAATTTATTTGAAGTGGGTTGCATGAATAAGAACACCAACATTACCTGGCAGGCCAGCAAAGTCAATAAGACTGAGCGGTCTAAGCAAAAACACCAGCAGCCGTGTATCCTTTGGTTTACTGGTTTGAGTGGGGCTGGTAAGACGACCCTTGCCAACGCTCTAGAGCAGAAGCTGTTTGAACTCAACCACCATACCTATTTGCTCGATGGCGATAATGTCCGTCATGGCCTGAACAAAGATTTGGGTTTTTCCGATGCAGACAGGCAAGAGAATATTCGCCGTATTGGTGAGCTGGCAGCGCTCTTTGTTGATGCAGGGCTGTTGGTATTGGCGGCGTTTATTTCGCCGTTTCAAACTGAGCGCCGTCTGGTTCGCGAGTTGGTGGGACCTGATGAATTTATAGAGATTTATGTAGCCACCCCCTTGAGTACCTGTGAGCAACGTGATCCCAAGGGGCTGTATAAAAAGGCACGGGCCGGTGAAATACGCAATTTCACGGGTATCGACTCGGAATATGAAGCGCCAGCCAATCCAGAGCTGGTAGTCGATACTTCGGTGCAGACGCTTGACCGGTCGGTTGAGCAGATTGTGGCGTTTCTGAAGGCGCGGGGCATACTTAAGGAGGCTTGAGATGCAGGCCTGTGTGTATTCAACAGCGACGCCGATGAGTTGGCGTGTAAGTCCCCATTTGGCTGAGGGCGCAAGGCTGCAGCCGGTATCAATACATTACCGTGTGATCAGTTAGCTGGCTTTATCTGGGCCATGCAGCGACAGTGCTTGCCAGTGGTCCCTGAGTAGCATTAAAGCGTATTGTGTTGGCTCCTTAAGTATCCTTAATTAGGGCTGCAAGCCCATCGAATGATTGCCGCTAGGGGATGAACACTACGTGGAACTGGATGCCATTTTAACCTTGGTGGTGCTTGCCGGTGTGTTGTTGTCACTGGCAGTTACCCGCCTACCCGCTGATTTGATCTTGATGGCAGCTTTGGCTTTTCTGGTTGTCAGCGGGATTCTCACTCCTCCTCAGGCTTTGGCGGGGTTTGCCAATACAGGAGTAATAACCATTGCTACGCTTTATGTCGTTGCGGCTGGTTTGAAGGAGACTGGCGCCGTGCAGTGGGTTGCTTCGCGCTTGCTCGGGCAGCCCCATTCAATTCGGGGTGCTCAAGTCCGTATACTGTTGCCAACCAGCGTGCTCAGCGCATTCATGAACAACACCACGGTAGTAGCTATGTTCATTCCAGCGATTCAGGCGTGGTCTCAACGCTTGCAGATTTCGGCTTCCAAACTGCTTTTACCGCTTAGCTACGCCACTATTCTTGGGGGCACCTGCACGCTGATTGGCACCAGTACCAATTTGGTGGTTGACGGGTTGTTGCGTAGTGAGACGGGGACGCATCTGGGGTTGTTTGAGCTGGCTTGGGTAGGCATACCTCTGTTGTTGGTTGGGGGTGGCTTTATGGTGCTGTTTGCAGACAAGTTGCTGCCGAGCCGGGGCGGGGTCGCCGAACAGTTGGAGTTGGTGCGTGAGTATGGGGTTGAGGTCGAGGTGGAAAGCCCAGGGCCGCTGGTGGGCAAGACCATTGCTCAGGCCGGGTTGCGTAGCCTGTCATATGGCTACCTTGCGGAGATTGACCGTCTGGGTCGCTTGATTACTGTAGTGGAGCCAGATCGCATGCTCCAATCAGGTGACAAACTGTATTTTATTGGTGCTCCGGAATGTGCGAGTGAGCTGCGTCGTATTCAGGGACTGAAACCGGCTAATGGTAGTATTCACAAGCTCGATGTAGAGAACCATCAACGTTGTATCGTTGAGGTGGTCTTGAGTGCTGAGTTTCCTGCTTTGGGTAAAACGGTGCGGGAGTCGATGTTTCGTACTCGGTTTAATGCGGTCATCCTGTCTGTTTCTCGTGAGGGCAACCGTATTCCGGGCAAGCTGGGTGATATTCGCTTGCGGATGGGGGATACGCTTTTGCTTGAAGCAAGTCACCAGTTTGTTGAGCAGTACCGTTTCCGCCGCGACTTTCTGCTAGTCAGTGCGTTGAATGACTCTACGCCTCCGGACTTTCGTAAGGCGCCCTTGGCTTTGGGCATCTTGCTGGCAATGGTTGTGGTTTCGGCATTCGGTCTGCTGTCAATAATGGAGGCTGCCTTCCTGGCTGCCGGGGCAATGATTGCTACTCGCTGTATTACAGCCAGTAAGGCTCGGCGCTATATAGATCTGCCGGTTCTCATTGTTATTGCTGCATCCTTTGCGTTGGGCAATGCAATGAGGGTTACAGGCGCTGCCGAAAGCATTGCCGGTTTGATGTTGATCAGTGAGAGCATGTCGCCTTGGCTAGCTTTGGCATTGGTGTATTTGCTGACAGTCGCATTCACGGAGCTGATTACCAACAATGCGGCAGCGGTATTGATGTTCCCAATTGCCTTGGCTTTGGCTGAGCAACTGGGCGTGAACCATTTACCGTTCGTGATCGCGGTGATGTTCGCAGCGTCAGCCAGTTTTATCACTCCGCTCGGGTATCAGACCAATCTGATGGTATATGGGCCTGGTCGTTATCGGTTCTCCGACTATCTAAAGATAGGAATTCCGCTGAGTGTGCTGGTAGGCACAACGGCGGTCGCATTAATACCTTTGGTATGGAATTTCTAATGTGGTCTTGGTCTTGGCTTTTTAGTTGCCAGAATTTGTCAGTCGACTGGATAAACGATGAAGATTTTGCTAACAGGCGGTAACGGCCTAGTTGGGAGCGCACTAGCCAAAGAACTGTGGGCTGATGGCTCAAGGCTTGCCTGTGCTGCTCGGCAACCCCTGGGCCTTTCGCTAGAGGCAGAATATTTTCCGATTCCAGATCTGGCCACTCCTGTTGACTGGTCAGCGGCTGTGCAGGACGTGGACGTTGTTGTGCACTGTGCTGCCCGTGTGCATGTGATGCACGAGTCTGTCTCCGATTCTTTGCAGGCGTTTCGCGCTGTCAACGTTGAAGCGACTCTGGCGCTTGCACGGCAGGCGGCCAGTGCTGGGGTCAGGCGCTTTGTGTTTGTCAGTTCGATCAAGGTTAACGGTGAATACTCCCCGCCAGGGCAGCCATTCACTGCGCAGGATAAGCCCAACCCATGTGATCCCTACGCTCAGTCCAAGTGGGAGGCTGAGCAGGGGTTGCTGGCTCTGGGGCGTGAAACTGGGCTGGAGATTGTAATTGTGCGCCCGCCGTTGGTTTACGGGCCTGGGGTGAAGGCCAATTTTGAACGGATGCTGAACTGGTTAAACCGAGGAATACCTTTGCCGTTGGGTGCTACGAATAATCTGCGTAGCCTGGTGGCGCGGGATAACCTGGTTGACCTTTTGGTGACCTGTGTTGATCATCCGGCGGCGGCCAATCAGGTTTTTCTGGTCAGTGATGGCGAGGATTTGTCGACAACAGACCTGCTTCGGCGTTTGGGTAGCGCGTTAGGTAAACCCGCTCGGCTGCTACCTGTACCTTCCAGGTTGCTGCATTGGGTGGCTACATTGTTGGGCAAGCAGGATGTGGCATCACGTCTTTGTGGTTCACTCCAGGTCGATATGAGAAAAACCTGCGAATTGCTGAACTGGGAGCCTCCTGTGCCGGTGGATGATGCATTGGCCGTGGTCGCTCAGAGCTATCTGGATAATATGAAAAAATGAGTCTGCTGGTCTTGCTGGTGATGGTTATTGCGTTGGCTGGCTGGCTTACCGCTCGTTTGCGACGTTATGCATTGGTCCGCAGTCTGGTGGATGTGCCCAATGCTCGCAGTTCACATCAGATACCCACCCCTCGCGGAGGCGGTGTGGCAATCGTGGTCAGCTTTTTGCTTGTTTTACCGTTGATGGAGTGGCTTGGCGTTATGGCTGGGGCTATGGTCATTGCGCTCTGGGGGGCAGGCGCCTGGGTTGCGATTGTTGGTTTTGTGGATGATCACCGCCACATTGCTGCGCGTTGGAGACTGCTGGCGCACTTTCTGGGGGCATGCTGGCTGCTGTACTGGTTGCCGGAGCTGCCGCCGTTGATGTTGCTGGGGCATGTGCTTGAACTGGGGTGGCTGGGTTATGCGCTGGCCGCGCTGTTTCTGGTGTGGCTGCTGAATCTGTACAATTTTATGGATGGCATTGATGGTATCGCCAGTGTCGAGGCGTTGACCGTGTGTATGGGCGGGGCGGCGATTTATTTTCTACTCGACCAGCCGGTGCTTGCTCTGGCCCCTACGCTGCTGGCAGCAGCGGTGGGCGGTTTTTTGTTCTGGAATTTCCCGCCGGCAAAAATCTTCATGGGTGATGCCGGTAGCGGCTTTCTGGGGCTGATGCTGGGTGGGTTGGCGCTGCATGCAGCTTGGGTCGACCCGGTGCTGCTTTGGAGTTGGCTGATCATGCTCGGGGTGTTTGTCGTCGACGCGACCTGGACTCTGCTGCATCGTCTGCTTCGGCGTGAAAGGGTTTTTGAGGCGCATCGTAGCCATGCCTATCAGTTTGCCGCTCGTAAATATGCCAGCCATCGGGCTGTGACCCTGACTGTACTGGCCATCAATGTGCTGTGGTTGATGCCTTGGGCACTGGTTGCGGCGTTGCAGTGGGTTGATGGTGTGATTGCTCTGGCATGTGCCTACATCCCACTGTTTTGGCTGGCGCTACGATTTAAAGCGGGTTATGCGGAAACCGAACGCTCTGTCTAACTGTCTTAGAGAACGTGAATAAATAAAACCTCGCCGCGATGCCTGAGCTAAGGTGATAGTTAAGTGCGGATAAGCCGCCTCTGGGCTTGAGGTTCTGCCTGAAACAGAGGACTGTGAATTGACGATCCGTGAAAAATTACTGGGCTTGCGCCGCCGTTATAAGCGGTTGTTGCAGATAGCGGCTGATACGGTGCTGATCTGGCTGGCGCTGTGGCTGGCTTTTGTTGTGCGGCTGGGTACCGATGAGCTGGTGCATCCTCTGGGTGGACACCTGTGGTTGTTCGTTGCAGCGCCCGTGCTTTCTATCCCCATATTCATTCGCATGGGTATGTACCGTGCCGTGTTGCGTTACATGGGCAACCAGGCTCTGTTGACCATGCTCAAGGCGGTGAGTCTGTCTACGCTGCTGCTGGCACTGGCCATTTACTGGTATCGCGATTCTCCGGTAGTTATTCCCCGTTCATTGGTGATCAATTACTGGTGGATTAGCTTGGTCATGCTTGGCGGCTTGCGCCTGGTGATGCGCCAGTACTTTCTTGGTGACTGGTATAGCCTGGGCGGGTTGCCGTTCAGCAAGCGTGATGAGAGCTTGCCCAAAGTGGCTATCTACGGGGCAGGTACTGCAGGTAATCAACTGGCGGCGGCTCTGCGGATGGGCAAGTCGATGTTGCCGGTTGCCTTTGTGGATGACGATGAAACCATTGCCAATCGGGTGATTGCCGGCATCAAGGTGTATTCGCCTAATCGTATCAGGCAGATGATCGATGAAACGGGGGTAGAGGAGGTTCTTTTGGCGATACCGTCCGAAAGTCGGGCGCGTCGTCGGGAGATTCTCGACAGTCTGGAGTCTTTCCCCGTACAGGTGCGCTCAGTGCCCAGCGTGACGGATCTGGCCAGTGGTAAGGTTCAGGTTGATGATCTGCAGGAAGTGGACATCTCCGATTTGCTTGGGCGCGACCCGGTACCGCCAATTGGTGCTCTGAGTGAGCTGTGTGTGACTGAACAATCGGTCATGGTTACTGGGGCGGGTGGATCGATTGGGGCTGAGCTGTGCCGGCAAATCATTGAGTTGAAGCCGCGTACGCTGATTCTGTTTGAGCATAGTGAATACAATCTTTACAGCATTCACAGCGAGTTGCTGGGCCGGATCGAGCGTGAGTCCTGGCCTGTTGAGCTGATTCCGGTCCTGGGTTCGATTCGCAATGCTAGCCGTCTGGCTGAGGTCATGCGGACCTGGAGGGTCAATACCGTCTACCACGCGGCTGCTTACAAGCATGTGCCATTGGTGGAGCACAATATTGCCGAAGGGGTGCTCAACAATGTGATGGGTACTCTCAATACCGCGCAGGCGGCGATTCGCACCGGGGTGCAGAACTTTGTGCTGATTTCCACCGACAAGGCGGTGCGGCCAACCAATGTAATGGGTAGCACCAAGCGTTTGGCCGAGATGGTGTTGCAGGCACTCAGCCAGGAGCCGGGCCCGGTACTGATGGGCGATACCTCTGGCGCACATCAGGTCAACCGTACCCGTTTCACCATGGTGCGTTTTGGCAATGTGCTGGGCTCTTCCGGGTCGGTGATTCCGCGTTTTCGCGAGCAGATTCGCCAGGGCGGGCCGGTGACGGTGACCCATCCGAAGATTACCCGCTATTTCATGACCATTCCCGAGGCGGCGCAGTTGGTGATTCAGGCCGGTTCCATGGGCCAGGGCGGGGATGTGTTTGTGCTGGATATGGGCCAGCCGGTAAAGATTCTCGACCTGGCCGAGAAGATGATTCATCTGTCGGGCTTGTCTGTACGTAATCGCAAAACGCCCAAAGGCGATATCGCCATTGAGTTCACTGGCCTGCGCCCGGGTGAAAAGCTCTATGAAGAGCTGCTGATTGGCGACAATGTAACGATGACCGAGCACCCGATGATCATGCGCGCCAACGAGGATTGTCTGAGCTGGGCTGAGCTGCAGGCCGGACTGGGCCGGTTGATGAACGCCGTGGAGCGGGAGGATTTTACCGCCGTGCGCCAACTGCTGCGTGAACTGGTGGACGGCTACCGGCCCGAGGGTGAAATCGTTGACTGGATTCACCTGCACAAGAAGCGTGAGGTGTAGGGGGCGGGTTCGGTACCTGGAAGTTGGCGCTGTGATTCGCTCTGTTATGATTGTGGAGAGTCGGGAATTAGGTTGAAAGCAATGAGTCAGGCACAGGATATTCGCTGGCACCAGCGGTTGCAGAACTTTCAGGCGGCCTTCAATGAATTGGATGAGGCTGTGGCGTTGAATAATGAGCGCAGCCTTTCCAAGCTGGAAGAGCTGGGCTTGATTCAGGCGTTCGAATATACCTATGAGTTGGCCTGGAATACGATCAAGGATTTTTATCTGTATCAGGGTGAGGGCGGGATTCAAGGGAGCCGCGATGCTATCCGGTTGGCATTCGAGCGAGGATTGATTGCTGAGGGGCCGTCGTGGATGGCCATGATCAAGAGCCGGACGTTGACTTCCCATACCTACAATCGCGAAACCGCTCGCTTGATCGCGGGTGAAATTCTCAATACCTACCACCCGTTGCTGCAAGCGCTGCTGGTTACTTTGGTGAAGCAGCGTGACAACGGCTGATTCGGTTTCATCTTTACCAGCAAATCTGCTGGGGCCTGTACGGGATGTGCTGGCGTCTTGTCCGGCTGTGCGCCGGGCGGTGCTGTTTGGTTCCCGTGCTTTGGGCACTCACCGCCCGAATTCGGATATTGATTTGTGCCTGGATGCGCCTTCTCTGGCGTTTGCTGATTACCTGAAATTGGCGGCTACGTTGGATGAATTGGTGGCGCCCTATAGTCTTGATCTGGTCTTGATGCACCATATCGAAAATCCTGATTTTCTGGCACATATCCAACGGGTTGGGGTAACGGTGTACCCTTAAAGCAGGGTTGCTTGATCATCAATTGTGATGCAAGCTGGTGATGGTATTGATGATTGGAGAATGCCGATGCGTACAACAGTGTCCATTGATGATGAGCTATATCAGCAGGCTTTGGCGTTCGCGGGACCGGACGTGAGTAACGTCGACCTGGTCCGTGAGGCCATGCGTACTTTTGTGCGTGTTCAGGCGGCTAAGCGCTTGGCCGCTCTTGGTGGTACAGCCCCAGAGATGAAGACGATACCGCGTAGGCGAGCGGCGGGTGACAGTGAGTGAATGTTCTGGTTGATACCTCCGTCTGGGTGTCGCATTTCAAGAGGGCTAACGAGAGCTTGGTTAGTCTGTTGCTGCAGGATCGGGTGCTGACACATTCGATGGTAATTGGTGAGTTGGCTTGTGGAACGCCACCATCGCGCCAGCAAACTTTTACCGCACTCTCTCAGCTGGAGCCTGCAGTTACGGCGACAAATGACGAGGTCATGGCTTTGATCGACAGGGAGCAACTGTTTGGTCTGGGCTGTGGTTGGGTGGACATATCGCTGCTGGCTTCCGCATTGATTACGCCTGCTTGCCGTTTATGGACTCTCGACAAGAGGTTGGCAAAACTGGCGGCCCGCTTTGAGGTTGGCTTCCCCGCTGGGTATTAGGCGGCTGAAATAGTTGAAGACTGGAAAGACTCAACTGAGTCTGGTTAGGAGTTTGAGTTTCTGTGAAAGTTTCCAAGGCGGTGTTGCCCGTTGCCGGGCTGGGTACTCGTTTTTTGCCGGCTAGCAAGGCCATCCCCAAAGAGATGGTCACGGTGGTCGACAAGCCAGTGATCCAGTATGTGGTGGAAGAGGCGCTGGCGGCAGGGATTACCGAGATCGTGTTGGTGACCCATGCCAGCAAGAAGGCGATCGAGGATCACTTCGATATTAATTACGAGCTGGAAGCCGAGCTGGAGCGTCGTGGCAAGCATGAGCTGCTGGAGGTATTGCGCAGCATTGCGCCGCCACAGCTCAAGGTGTCGGCCGTACGTCAGGGCCGTGCCCTGGGGCTGGGCCATGCGGTTGCCTGCGCCCGCCCGGTGGTGGGTGATGCGCCCTTTGCGGTGTTGCTGCCGGATGTGTTGGTGAAGCAGGGCAGTACTCCAGACCTGGCGCAAATGACCGAACGCTTCAACCAGACCGGGCATGCCCAGATCATGGTTGAGCCGGTGCCAATGGAGCAGGTGCACCAGTACGGGGTGGTTGACCTTGGCGGTCAGCCGATTCAGCCGGGCGGTATGGCGGCGATGCAGCGGGTGGTGGAAAAGCCGCCGCGTGATCAGGCTCCGTCCAACCTGGCGGTGGTCGGGCGCTATGTATTGCCGGCGCGTATCTTCGACCTGCTTGATCAGACCCAGCCAGGGGCTGGTGGCGAGATTCAGTTGACCGATGCCATCGAAGCACTGCTGGCCGAACAGACGGTTGAAGCCTATCAGCTTCAGGCCCGCTCCTTTGATTGCGGCAGCAAGCTCGGCTACCTGGAGGCCACGCTGGCCTACGGCACGGCCCACGCGCAACTGGGTGAGGCGTTCAAGGCGTTGATTCGCCAGTATCAAGTTTAGTGCTGTAGCTATTATTGCGCTGGTTTGTTTCTCATTTTTGACTATTCTTGGTTGTGATATACAATGAGAAACAAACCGGCCCGTTGATACTTCTTCGAAATGCCTTCCAAGCCGCCGAGTACTCCACCAAAAATCGCAGCCCATGCTTTGCAGATGGGAGCGCAGATTCGTGCCCGGCGAAAAGAGTTGGGAGTCAGTGCCACGGTGGTAGCTGAGGCGGCAGGTATGTCGCGTATTACGCTGTACCGGATTGAAAAGGGTGAGTTGTCTGTAACCCTCGGGGCTTATCTGAATGCCCTGGATGCTCTGGGCATGAGCGTGAGCCTGAAGGAACATGATCAGCCGGAAGCAGGCGATAACTCTCCCGACGCTAAAAGCTGGATTCCTGTGCGCATCAGGTTGGCAGATTACCCAGTGCTCAAGCGCCTGGCGTGGCACGTTCATGTGGATGAACTGAGCCCTGTGGAAGCCTGGAGTATCTATCAAAGCAACTGGCGTCATGCTGAGTCCATGGGTATGTCGGAATCAGAGACTGAATTGGTTGAAGCGCTGCGTGCAGGCCTCTCCAGTGGAGAAAAAGGTGTTTGAGCGTGTCCATCACCAGCGGGTTTTCAATCGTGATCTCATTGATCTGGCTATGATGAAACCAGGGCTGCAGTTGCTCCGGGAAGCAATTGCCAAGGCCGAGACAGCATACGGTTCAGCGATTGTCAGAGACCTGATGAGGGCTTTGGAAGAGTTGCAGAGCCGTCAGGGGTGGCTGGATCGTTGTATGGAGACAATGGCGATGACCATGCCGAAGGCCGTGTTATGGAAGAATATCAAAGCTGTGCAGAGGCTGTTGCTAACTCTGCCACAGGCTGCTGACCAGTAGAGTTTTTATGCATATCGACGTATACGGCGACACTCTGTGCGCCCATGTGGCGGCTGCGGCGCTGGCTTCGAGCGGGCATGCGGTGACGCTGTTCGTGAGCGATGCCCAGCAGTTGGCGGCGTTGCAGGCTGGGCATTTGCCTTGGCGTGAGCCGGGGCTGATGGAGCTGATGGCTGATCAGATTGCGTCTGGGCGCTTGCGGCTAGGCGATGCGCAACAGTTGCCGGCAGCGGTGGGGCAGGTGCTGTGGTTGGCCAAAGCGCCCAATCGGGTTGAACAGGCCCATGCCTTGTTGCAGCGTTTGGCCGCGCAGGTGCAGGGCGACTGGCTGGTAGTTAATCAGTCGACCTTTCCGGTCGGCTCGACCGAGACTTTGCAGGCTACCCTTGATCAGTACCAGTTTGCTGCTGGTGCGCACCATGAAGTGATCAGCTTGCCGGACCTGCTGACCGAAGGTGCGGCGCTGCAGGGCTTTCTGCGGGCCGAGCAGTGGCTGCTGGGCGCTGATTCAGAGTGGGCCAGACGTCAGGTGATGGAACTGCTGCGGCCGTTCAATCGCCGCCGCGATGTGGTGCAGGTGATGCGCCCGCGTGAGGCGGAGTTCACCAAGCTGGCGATCAGCGGCATGCTGGCGACCCGTTTGAGCTATATGAACGATATGGCCAATCTGGCAGATACCTTGGGTGTGGATATCGAACGGGTGCGTTTGGGTATGGGGGCGGACTCGCGGATCGGCGAGGCCTATCTGTATCCGGGCTGTGGCTTTGGTGGTTTGAAATTTTCCCGCGATGTGATGAGCCTGGCTTCGACCCTTGAGGTCAGCGGTATGCAGGCCCAGTTGCTCGATCAGGTGTTGCGGATCAACGAGCGCCAGAAAGAGGTGCTGTTTCGCAAGCTGTGGCGCCATTATGGCACTCATCTCAAGGGCCGTCGGGTGGCGATCTGGGGTGTGGCATTCAAGCCGGAAACCGGGCGGATCGACAACGCGCCCTCGCTGCGCATGCTTGAGGCGCTCTGGGCGCAGGGTGTGCAGGTGCATGTGCATGACCCGCAAGCCTTGCCCGAGTTGCATAGCTGGGCTGGTGAGCGTGCCGATCTGATTCTGCATGATGACCCCTACAGCGCTGCTGAACAGGCCGATGCACTGGTGCTGCTGACTGAATGGAAGGCTTACTGGAGCCCGGATTTCCCGCGTCTGGCCCATAGCATGAAAGCACCATTGCTGCTGGATGGGCGCAACATCTGGGACCCGGATTTTGTCCGTGAGCATGGGTTCGACTATTACGGCATTGGACGGCGTTGATGACAGCAGTGAATGAAACCCAGTGGGCGGCGCTTGAGCAGCACCGTCAGCAGATTCAGGGTCAGCACCTGGCCCGGTTGTTTGCCGCCGATCCGGAGCGCTTCAAGCGTTTGCACCGGCGTTTGGGACCGCTGCTGCTGGATTTTTCCAAGCAGCGTTTGAATGAAGACACCTTGCAGCACTTGTTTGCGCTGGCTGAGGCCTATGATTTGCGCGGCTGGATCGATCGCCTGTTTGCCGGTGAGCCGGTCAACCATACCGAGGGCCGCCCGGCCATGCACTGGGCATTGCGCCTGCCTACCGGCAAGACCTGTCTGGTTGATGGTAAGGATGTCACTGCGCTGGTGCAGGCCCAGCTTGAGCGGATGGACGTGCTGGTGTCCAAGATTCATGCCGGGCAATGGCGTGGAGCGACCGGTGAGGTTATCACCGATGTGGTCAATATCGGTGTGGGTGGCTCTGACCTGGGGCCGCTGATGGTGTCTGAGGCGTTGGCAGACTTTGCTGCTGATACGGCTGCGCCGCTGCGCATGCATTTCGCATCGACCATGGATGGCAGTCAGTTGGCCCAGTTGCTGCGCACCCTGGACCCGCACGCGACGCTGTTTGTGATTTCGTCCAAATCCTTTACCACGGTGGACACGCTTAGTAATGCTGCGACGGCCAGGCAGTGGCTGGAGCGCTCGTTGGGCGATTGTGCCGGGTTGTTGGATTGTCATTTTCTTGGGGTATCTTCGGCTGCTGGCAAGATGACCGAATGGGGAATTGCGCCAGACAATCAGTTGCAGATCTGGGACTGGGTTGGTGGGCGTTACTCGTTCTGGTCGGCGATTGGTCTGCCGATTGCCTTGACGGTGGGCATGCAGGGTTTTCGCGACTTGCTGGCGGGCGCCCATGCGGTGGATGAGCATTTCCGTGAGGCCGAGTGGGCGCAGAATGTGCCGGTGCTGATGGCGCTGATCGGGGTCTGGAACGTCAATGTGCTAGATATCAACGCACTGGCGGTGTTGCCCTACGATGGCCGGCTCAAACAGTTGCCGCTGTATCTGGAGCAGTTGGAGATGGAGTCCAACGGCAAGAGCGTGCGGCGCGACGGTACGCCGGTTGAGCATTCAACTTGCCCGATTATCTGGGGCGACGTGGGCCCGAATGCCCAGCATGCGTTTTACCAGTTGCTGCATCAGGGGACCGAGGCGGTGGCCTGCGATTTCATCATGCCGGCCCGGCGTTACCGTGAGCAGGCCCACAGCGTGGCTGCGCGTGAGCTTCTGGCCCAGCATGAACTGGCGCTGGCCAATTGTCTGGCCCAGTCGCGCCTGTTGGCGTTGGGAGATGGGGCGTTGGATGATCCGGAAGCGTTGCCGGCCTATCAGCGTTATCGCGGCAACCAGCCCAGTTCGACCCTGTTGCTGGATGAGCTAACGCCGTACACTCTTGGTATGCTGATTGCCTTGTACGAGCACAAAGTGTTTGTGCAATCGGTACTGTGGGATATCAACCCCTTCGATCAGTGGGGGGTGGAAATGGGCAAGCGCATTGCCGTGCAGACTCTTGAGCGTTTGCGCGGCGCAGCTGTCACCGAACGCAGCGATGCTTCTACCGAAGGGTTGCTGGCGTTTATTCAGGGCAATCATAAATAAACCAGCCCGACTTTATCTGTGCTCCTTGATCGTCAGTGCGGTGATGTGGCGGCCATTTTCGCGTCATTGCGAGGAGCGCAGCGACGTGGCAATCCAGGGTGCGCATGGATCACCACGCGGCTGCGCCGCTCGTGATGACGGAGAGGGGGGCTCGTTGATGCGAGTGCTTGGGGCGCGTCTTTTACGTCATTGCAGGGTGCGGTGATTTAGCGGCTCATTTTCACGTCATTGCAGGGTGCGGCGACGTGGTGGCCCATTTTCGCGTCATTGCGAGGAGCGTAGCGACGTGGCAATCCAGAGTGCGTATGGATCACCACGCAGCTACGCCACTCGTGATGACCAAGTAAAACCTATTGGCTTTTTATATGGAGATCACATGACCACTTTGACCTGTTTCAAGGCATACGACATCCGTGGTCAGCTTGGCACGGAGCTGAATGATGACATCGCCTATCGCATTGGCCGGGCATTTGCCAGGTTCCTGTCGCCCAAGCGTATTGTGCTGGGTGGCGACGTGCGGGAAACCTCGCCAGCCCTTAAGGCGGCATTGGCCAATGGTCTGCGCGACGAAGGCGTCGAGGTGTTGGATCTGGGCCTGACCGGCACCGAGGAAGTTTATTTCGCCACCTTCCACCTGGGTGTGGATGGCGGTATCGAGGTTACGGCCTCGCACAATCCAATCGACTACAACGGCTTCAAACTGGTGCGCGAGGGTTCGCGGCCGATTTCTGCCGATACCGGCCTGGCCGACATCCGGGCCATGGCCGAGCAGATGCAGATCAATCTGGTCGATGGCCGCGACCCCTCGGTGCCGGAAGCGGCACGTGGTAGTTATCAGCAGGTGGATACCCGAGCGGCCTTTGTCGAGCACCTGTTGGGCTATATCGATCCAGCCGCGTTCAAGCCGCTGAAGCTGGTGGTCAATGCCGGTAATGGCGCTGCTGGGCCAGCTCTGGATGCCATCGAGGCAGCATTCAAGCGCTTGGGCGTGCCGGTTGAATTCATCAAGATCTGCCATGAGCCTGATGGCAGCTTCCCCAATGGCATTCCCAATCCGCTGCTGGTGGAAAACCGGGCGGTGACCCGGAATGCGGTGCTGGCGCACAAGGCGGATATGGGCATTGCCTGGGATGGCGACTTTGATCGCTGCTTCCTGTTCGATGAGCAGGGCCGTTTTATCGAGGGGTATTACATCGTCGGTCTGCTGGCCGAGGCGTTTCTGCAGAAGGAGCCGGGCGCGCGGATCATCCATGACCCGCGGCTGGTCTGGAATACCGTGGAGCAGGTGCAGGCCAACGGTGGGGTGCCGGTGCAGACCAAGGCTGGGCACGCTTTTATCAAGGAGCGGATGCGCAAGGAAGATGCGGCCTACGGTGGCGAGATGAGTGCGCATCACTATTTCCGTGATTTCGCCTACTGTGACAGCGGCATGATCCCCTGGCTGCTGGTGGCCGAACTGATGTGCCGCAAGGGCAAGCCGTTGTCGGCGCTGGTCGATGAACGGATTGCCGCTTACCCCTCATCCGGTGAGATCAACCTGAAGGTGTCCGATGCGCCTGCGGTGTTGCGGGAGATCGAACGCCAGTTCGCCGCTGGCGCCGAGGATGTGGATTATACCGACGGTGTCAGCGTGGCCTTTGCCGACTGGCGCTTCAACCTGCGCGCGTCCAATACCGAGCCGGTGATCCGCCTGAACGTCGAGAGCCGGGCAGATCAGGCGTTGATGGAGGCGAAGACCGAAGCGCTGCTGGCGGCTATCCGTAGTCTTTGAGTTTGCTTTCGCGGTCGTAGGCCGCTCCTGCCGGGATGCAGTGTGCCTGGGTTGTGCAGTTCATCCCTGGTGAGTGTAACCTGTGCGTGTTAATTGAAGTCTTTGACCGCACTGGGCGGCAAACCCGGGGCAGGGGAGTTGAGTAATGGGCAAGACCATTCTGGTCACTGGTGGGGCTGGCTATATCGGT
The DNA here is from genome assembly GCF_002056295.1 of Halopseudomonas phragmitis. Taxonomy (NCBI): domain Bacteria; kingdom Pseudomonadati; phylum Pseudomonadota; class Gammaproteobacteria; order Pseudomonadales; family Pseudomonadaceae; genus Halopseudomonas; species Halopseudomonas phragmitis. Next base: position 2,442,621 of record NZ_CP020100.1, read on the forward strand.
TCGCATACCTGTATCGAGCTGCAGGCTTCGGGGTATGAGGTAGTGGTGCTGGATAACTTCAGCAACAGCAGCCCTGAGGCGCTGCGCCGGGTTGAGCAGATCACTGGCAAGCCGTTGACCCTGGTGGAAGGCGATATTCTGGATGCTGAGCTGCTGGCGCGGCTGTTTGCCGAACACACCATCGAAGCTGTCATTCACTTTGCCGGACTCAAGGCGGTGGGCGAGTCGGTGCAGCAGCCGCTGCGTTATTACCACAATAACGTCGCTGGGACCCTGACCCTGTGTGAGGCCATGCAGCGGGCAGGGGTGCGCAATCTGGTATTCAGTTCTTCGGCAACCGTCTATGGCGACCCTACCGAGCTACCGCTGCGTGAGGATATGCCTACCAGCGCGACCAATCCCTATGGCCGCTCGAAGCTGATGATCGAAGAGCTGCTCAAGGATCTACACCGTTCCGAACCAGGCTGGAATATCGCTCTGTTGCGTTACTTCAACCCGGTTGGTGCTCACCCCAGTGGCCTGATCGGTGAAGACCCCAGTGGTATTCCCAACAATCTCATGCCCTATATCGCTCAAGTAGCGGTGGGGCTGCGTGCGGCACTACAGGTATTCGGCTCGGACTACCCGACGCCCGATGGTACCGGCGTGCGTGATTACATCCATGTCATGGACCTGGCCAGTGGGCATGTGCGGGCTCTGGAGTGGCTGGCCAAGGGGCAGGGTGTGCGGGCCTTCAATCTGGGGACTGGGCAAGGGTATTCGGTGCTGGATATGCTGCGTGCCTTTGAGCAAGCCTGTGGCAAGGCTTTGCCCTATGAGCTGGTTGACCGCCGCCCGGGGGATGTGGCCAGTTATTATGCCGATCCTTCACGCGCCGAAGCCGAACTGGGCTGGCAGGCCAAGCAGGGAGTTGAGCAAATGTGTGCCGACACCTGGCGCTGGCAGTCGCAGAATCCGCAAGGCTACCGCAGCTAACCACTCGGGCGCGCAGGGGGCATATGCCTTGCGACGCTCGTGTTAAACTCCGACTTTCTTTGCCCGTTGCATCAAGGACATCATCATGTGTGGAATCGTTGGCGCCATTGCTCAGCGCAATATCACCCCCATCCTGCTTGAGGGGCTGCGCCGGCTTGAATATCGCGGCTATGACTCAGCTGGCGTGGCGGTTCTGGCCAGCGACGGGAGCATTCAGCGGGTACGTGCGGTAGGCAAGGTGATCGAGCTGGAAAAGGCATTGGAGGCCGCGCCGGCTGGCGGTCATCTGGGGATTGCCCACACCCGTTGGGCTACTCACGGCAAACCGGCCGAACACAACGCTCACCCGCACCTGTCGCAGCGTCTGGCGATTGTCCATAACGGCATCATTGAAAACCATGCACCGCTGCGCAAGCGTTTGATCGACTTGGGTTACAGCTTCACCTCGGAAACTGACACTGAAGTGGTAGCGCACCTGCTGGCGCACTATTACGGTGAAAAGAAAGACTTGCTTGAAGCCTTCCGCGCGACCCTGGGCGATATTCATGGTGCTTACGCCTTGGCGATCATTCACCAGGATCAGCCGGAAACTCTGTACTGCGCCCGTGCCGGCAGCCCATTGGTGATTGGTGAGGGCAGCGACGAGCATTATCTGGCGTCTGACCCGCTGGCGCTGTTGCAGGTCACTGACCGCTTCCGCTATCTGGAAGAGGGCGACTACGCCCGTATCACCCGCACCGGCTGCGATATCTGGAGTCGTGATCATCAGGTCGCTGAGCGCCCGGTCAAGCGTTATGAGCATGCCGCGCACAGCCTGGAAAAGGGCGAGTACCGGCATTACATGCTCAAGGAGATCTTCGAACAGCCCGATGCCATCAGCGATACTTTGGCAGGCACTCTGGGCGATGATCATGTGCTGACTGCTGTGCTGGGCCCGGAAGCGGAAACCCGCCTGGGCGAGATCCGTAACATTCACATCGTTGCCTGTGGCACCAGCTATCATGCTGGCCTGGTGGCGCGGTACTGGATTGAGGAGCAGGCCGGGATTCCCTGTCAGGTCGAGGTGGCCAGTGAGTACCGCTACCGCACTGTTGTCGTGCCTGACGGTACGCTGCTGATCACCATCTCCCAGTCGGGAGAAACCGCCGACACCCTGGCGGCGCTGCGCTATGCCAAGGATCAGGGCTATCTGGCCACTCTGGCAATCTGTAACGTGGCCGGCAGCTCACTGGTGCGCGAGGCTGACTGGCGGCTGTTGACCCATGCTGGTCCGGAAATTGGCGTGGCCTCAACCAAGGCCTTTACTACTCAGTTGGTGGCGCTGCTGTGGTTGACCACGGCGCTGGTGCAGGTGCGTGGTGGGGATGCAGCATTGGTGGCGCGCAATGTTGCTGCGCTGCGCAGCCTGCCGGGCCTGGTATTGCAGGCGCTGGGGCTGGAGCCGCAGATCACTGCGCTGGCTGAGCGGTTCGCCAACAAGCATCATGCGCTGTTCCTTGGCCGTGGCCCGCATTATCCGATTGCCATGGAAGGGGCGCTCAAGCTCAAGGAAATTTCCTATATCCACGCCGAAGCCTACGCCGCAGGTGAACTCAAACACGGCCCGTTGGCGCTGGTAGATGAAGATATGCCGGTGGTTAGCGTGGCGCCCAGCGACAGTCTGCTGGAAAAGCTCAAGTCCAATCTGGAAGAGGTGCGCGCGCGCGGTGGCCAGTTGATTACCTTCGCCTGTGAAACCGTGGAGCACCACGACGACAGCAACAGCGTGACCTATACCTTGCCCTGGGTGGAGGACTGCATCTCGCCGGTGTTGTACACCATTCCGTTGCAGTTGCTCAGTTACCACGTGGCCCTGGTCAAGGGCACCGACGTGGACAAGCCGCGTAACCTGGCCAAGTCGGTGACAGTGGAGTAACAGCGCGCAGCTTTTGCTCGGAAGCTCGGGAGTCTTGAGCCGCCTGGGAGCCTGGAGCATCTGCTCCAGGATGTGGGTGCAGAGAGTTCGCAGCGGGAGCAGATGCTCCCGCCTCTCGGGGGCCGATCAACGCCGGTTGAAGCGCTCTACCAGTGCGGCCTGATTGGCGGCGGTGCCTGCCAGTTCCTGGCTGAGGCTGGCGCTGCGTTGGGCCTGATCGGCGGTGGTGTCGGACAGGGTCGCGATGTTCACCACGTTGCGGTTGATCTCTTCTGCTACCGCGCTCTGCTCTTCAGCAGCACTGGCGATCTGGTTGGCCATGTCGTTGATCCGTTCGATGGCAGCGCGAATGCCATCCAGCGCCTCATCAGCTTCAATCACCTGAGCCACCCCGACTTCAGCCTGCTCGTTGCCGGCACGCATGGTATCCACGGCGCGTTGGGCAGCCTGTTGCAGGTTGGCGATCAGCCCATGAATCTGCTCGGTTGAGTCGGCGGTACGGCTGGCCAAGGCCCGGACCTCATCGGCTACCACGGCAAAACCACGTCCCTGCTCACCGGCCCGGGCCGCTTCGATGGCGGCGTTGAGGGCCAGCAGGTTGGTCTGTTCGGCAATTCCCTTGATCACATCGACCACGGTGCCAATCTCCTTGGCATCGCTGGCCAGTTGCGCCGAGACGCTGGCGGCTGAGTTGACCGATTCGGACAGTAGTTCGATGGCGTCGCGGGTCTTGCTTGCCACCACCTTGCCGTGGTTGGCCAGTTCGTTGGCGTCACGGGTGGCTTCGGCGGCGCGCTGGACGTTGCCGGAAACTTCCTGAGTGGCCGCTGCCATTTCATTGATGGCGGTAGCTACCAGATCGGTTTCCTGCCGTTGCCGGCTCAGACCTTTGTGGCTTTCGCCGGCCAGGTGGCTGGCTTCGCCGGCTTGCAGGCGCAGTTGCTCGGCGCTGTCGAGCAGCCGGGTCAGACAGGTACGCAACCGAGCCTGCTGACTGTGCAGGGCCATTTCCAGTTGTCCCAGTGTACCGTTGTAAGGGGTGTACATCTGGGCCAGCAGTGGGTCGCTGATGCTGTTGTCGGCAGCTTGCAGAATGCGTTGCAGCCGCTGCTCGTGCAGCGCTTTCAGGGCAAAGGCCGAAGGTACGCCCAGCGCTGCTGCCAGTACAATGCCCCAGCCGCCCAGAGCCAATCCGGCAACTGCACCCAGCGCGGTCAGGGCGGTGACCGGCAGCACTTGCGAGACGCTGCCGGCCCAGTCGGTGCGGATGGCTTTCTGGCCCTTGTTCAAGCGGCTGTACAGTGCCTCGGCACGGCTGACCTGGCCTGCAGTGGTCTTGATCCGGACCGACTCGAAACCGGCCACCTGGCCTTTCTCCCAGATTGGCGTGACGAAGGCGTTGACCCAGTAGTGGTCACCGTTCTTGCTGCGATTCTTGACGATCCCCATCCAGCTGCGTCCGGCTTTCAGGTCTTTCCACATGTGTTCGAACACCGCGGCAGGAACATCCGGGTGGCGGACCAGGTTGTGCGGGCTGCCGATCAGCTCCTCGCGGCTGAAACCGCTGATGTCCACAAAAGCGTCATTGCAGTAGGTGATGATGCCCTTGAGGTCGGTAGTGGAGATCAGTCGTTGGCTGTCACTGAAAGTGCGTTCGCGTTGAGTGACGGGCTGGTTGTTACGCATGGGGGTGTCCTGTGCAGCGGGTGGCCATTGGGCAACGGTGGCCGAGATTCTTGTCTATGCTGGGTATATCGGCCTGAGCCATGGGTTCTTGAGTAAGGCCGGGATAAATGTTCTCTGTACTGCCATACCGTGGTGAGTATAACAGTAGAGCATAAGCCTGATGCAGAACTACCACTAAAAGGAGGTTGCGGTCATGCCCAACAGTCTGGATACCCTCAGCACCTTGCAGGTTGGAAGCACCAGCTATCGCTATCATGCGCTACCCAAAGCTGCTCAGGCACTGGGCGATATCAGCCGCTTGCCGATGTCGCTCAAGGTGCTGCTGGAGAACCTGTTGCGTCACGAGGATGGCGTGACTGTCACCCGGGATGATATTCAGGCGATGGCTGACTGGCTCAAGGCCCGGCACTCCGATCGTGAGATTCAATACCGCCCGGCCCGGGTACTGATGCAGGATTTCACCGGGGTGCCGGCGGTGGTCGATCTGGCAGCCATGCGTGAGGCGGTGGCCAAGGCAGGTGGTGATCCACAGCGGATCAACCCGCTGTCTCCGGTTGATCTGGTGATTGACCATTCGGTGATGGTTGACCGTTTTGCCGATGCTTCGGCGTTTCATGACAATGTGGCCATCGAGATGCAGCGCAATGGTGAGCGCTATGCGTTCTTGCGTTGGGGCCAGAAGGCTTTCGACAACTTCCGGGTGGTGCCGCCGGGCACGGGTATCTGCCATCAGGTCAATCTTGAGTATCTGGCCCAGAGTATCTGGGCTGAGGAGCGTGATGGCGAGCGCTGGGCTTATCCGGACACGCTGGTTGGTACCGACTCGCACACCACCATGGTCAATGGCCTGGGGGTGTTGGGCTGGGGTGTTGGCGGCATTGAGGCTGAGGCGGCGATGCTGGGTCAGCCGGTGTCGATGCTGATCCCCGAGGTGATCGGCTTCAAGCTGACCGGTAAGTTGCGCGAGGGCATGACCGCTACCGATTTGGTGCTGACCGTGACCCAGATGCTGCGCCAGAAGGGCGTGGTCGGCAAATTTGTCGAATTTTATGGCGATGGCCTGGCTGACCTGCCGTTGGCCGACCGGGCGACTATCGCCAATATGGCCCCGGAGTATGGCGCGACCTGCGGATTTTTCCCGATTGATGATGTGACGCTTAGCTATCTGCGCTTGAGTGGCCGCAGTGATGAACTGGTAGCACGGGTCGAGGCCTACAGCAAGGCTCAGGGACTATGGCGCGAGCCGGGTCATGAGCCGCTTTTCACCGACACGCTGCATCTGGATATGGGCCAGGTTGAGGCCAGCCTGGCCGGGCCGCGACGGCCGCAGGACCGTGTGGCGCTCGGCGATGTGCCCAAGGCCTTCAATGAACTGCTGGCGTTGCAGGTGGCTCCGGCCGATCAGGATCAGGCCAGACTGGAAGGCGAGGGTGGCGGTACGGCGGTTGGTAGCCCCCGGGGTCTGGCTTCGGTGCACATGGCTGGCGAAGAGTTCACTCTGGGCCATGGCGCGGTGGTGATCGCGGCGATTACCTCCTGCACCAATACCTCCAATCCGAGCGTGATGATGGCCGCCGGGCTGCTGGCGAAAAAGGCTGTGCAGCGTGGCCTGAAACGCCGGCCATGGGTCAAGTCATCGCTGGCGCCGGGTTCCAAGGTGGTCACCGATTATTTGCTCAAGGCTGGTCTGACCGACTACCTGGATCAGTTGGGCTTCAATCTGGTCGGCTATGGCTGCACCACCTGTATCGGCAACTCGGGGCCGCTGCCGGAGCCGATTGCCAAGGCGGTCAGTGAGCAGGATCTGGTGGTTTCGGCAGTGTTGTCCGGCAACCGCAACTTCGAAGGCCGGGTGCATCCGCAGGTCAAGGCCAACTGGTTGGCTTCGCCGCCGCTGGTGGTGGCCTACGCGCTGGCTGGCAGTTCCCGAATCAACCTGCACGATGAGCCGTTGGGGCTGGACAGCAACAACAAACCGGTATTTCTCAAGGATATCTGGCCCAGCAATGCGGAAATCGCCGAGGCCGTGGCGCTGGTCGAGGACAGCATGTTCCGTGAGCGCTATGCCGATGTGTTTACCGGCGATGAACACTGGAGGTCTATTCAGGTCGGTGAAGGCAAGACTTACCAGTGGGATAGCCAGTCTACCTACGTTCAGCACCCGCCATTTTTCGAGCGGATCGACGAGCCATTGGTTGGGCTTGAGCCGGTTGAGCAAGCCCGCGTGCTGGCGGTGTTCGGTGACTCGATCACCACTGATCACATTTCGCCGGCGGGTAATATCAAGGCCAGCTCGCCCGCGGGTGAGTACCTGCAGAGCCTGGGCGTCAAACCCGAAGACTTCAACTCCTATGGCTCGCGGCGCGGCAATCATGAAGTGATGATGCGCGGCACCTTCGCCAATATTCGCATCCGCAACCTGATGCTGGCTGGGGAGGAAGGCGGCGAGACCATCCATGTGCCCAGCGGCGAGCGGATGTCGATTTATGATGCCGCCATGCGTTACCAGCGTGACGGCACTGCGCTGGTGGTGCTGGCAGGCAAGGAATACGGTACTGGCTCAAGCCGTGACTGGGCGGCCAAGGGCACCAATCTGCTGGGGGTTAAGGCGGTGATTGCTGAGAGTTTCGAGCGGATTCACCGCTCCAACTTGGTAGGCATGGGGGTATTGCCGCTGCAATTCGTTGATGGTGAGTCGGTGGCCAGCCTGGAGCTGGACGGTCATGAAGTCATCGATGTGCTGGGTATCGACGATGAACTCAAGCCGGGGCAACTGCTGAACGTAAGAGCCACCCGCACCAACGGCGAGCGTATCGAGTTCAAGGCCAGGTGCCGAATCGATACCGGTAACGAGATCGATTACTTCAAGGCTGGCGGGATTTTGCATTACGTGCTCAGGCAGGTGATTGCCGGCCACTGAAATACAGAGATCGGAGGGTGGCCTGGGTAGCGTCGTCGGAGTGCCGCCCAGCACCTGCGCGATGCTGGAACTGTCTGACGGCTCGGAGGGGCAGGATGGCTCAGTGTTCGGGCTTTATTCGATACAGTCCGTTATCAATATCCGAGCCGAAGTAAATCACTCCGTTGTTATCTACCGCCACGCCAGTCGGGATACCGCTGGGTGGCATCCCGGGGCCGGCGGGGAAGCCGATCGGCAGGTTTTCGGCAAGCACTCGGCGTTCGCCGTTTTCCGGATTCACCAGGGTCAGGCGCTGGGCGGCAGTTTCGGCAATGATGAACTGACCATCGGCCTGTTGGGCCAGTCCTTCAGGCATCAATAGGTCCTGGGCCAGGCGTGTGATTTGACCACTACTAGGATCTACCTGGGTGAGGAAACCGGCAGCCTCGGTCAGGTAGAGCATGCCATCCTGGCCCCGGACCATCTGTACTGGTCCTTGCAGACCCTGAGCAAGGGGCTGTCGTTCCTGCCATTGCTCGCCGCTGAGTATCACCAGGGTGCCTGCCCCCATTTCGCTGACCACCACCCGGCCAGGTTCCAGCTCGACCGCGGCACTGGGCGCGTTGAGTCCATGGATCATGGCCTGGGTGCTGTAATCGCTGCGGTTCAGGATTTGCAGGGTGCCGGTGGCGAAGCTGGTCAGCAGCAACTGCTTTTGCCCCAGGCCAACAGCGGTGGGGTACTCGACGTCAGAACCATGGGCCCGGCGGATATCGCGAACCTGACCAGTTTCAGTGTTAACCGCACGAAAAGTAAAAATGTCGCTGATATAGAGGGTCTTGGCGTCTTCGCTCAGGGTCAGGCCGGCCGGTACGGCCAGATCACCCTGGGTAATCACACGGCTTTCGCCTGTTAACGGGTTGATCTGCTGGATGCTGTTGTCGGCCATGTTGGAGACGAATATGCGGTCCTGCTGATCAATTGCCAGGTTGTCGAGCGAGCTGGCCAGCTGGGCGACCTGTTCGACCTGCCGGTTCTCGGCAGTGATGCGCAGCAACTGCCCGGTGAGGGTGTCGACGACGTACAGGTTGCCCTTGCTGTCGAAATTGACGGCCGCCGGGGTGCCGAATCCGTCGGCAACCACTTCCTGTCTGGCGCTGGCAGGATCAATACGAACCACTTGTCCCTTGAACCACAGGGGGCCATAAAGCCAGCCATCTTGTCCCACCTCAAAGCCGTTGAAGCCACCAAGGTCTTTGCCTATCAGCCGTGGCGGTTGCTGCGCGTTGATGTCAATTTCCCACAGCGCATCGCCGAGAAATACCTGGCTGGCATAAAGGGCGCCGGTGTCCTGGTTGAAGGCAATCGAGTTGATACCCGGCAGGCCGTCAGCCAGCACCCTGATGGGGGCCTGATCAGTTTCCCGGTACAGCACCTGGCCTGAGTAGAAACCGGTCCAGGCCATTTCCCCGCGCGGGCCAATGGCGATGTCATCGGCCTGTCCCTGGTCCGGGCCAATGAAGGTGCTCACCTGGCCCGTCTCTATATCGACCTGATAGATGCTGTTGCCTACCACACTGCCGGCCAGCAGACGACCTTGCTGGTCTACGGCCAGACCATGGACTCCTTTGAATGCAGATGGCGCAACCAGAACTTCAGGGGGCGAATAGCTGGCAGCGAAGCTGCAAGTGCTGATCAGGGTAGCGAGTACTGTCAGGGAGAAGCGGCCTGGCATGGAGCATCCTTGTTGTTGTGATTTGATTCTCGATTCTAGTCGGCTTGGTGGGGGTGAGAGGCTTTATTGCCGGGTGTGATGTTTGGTTATTACTACCAGACAGATCTGTTCGCGCTCGCAGAGCGCTCCTACCGGTGGTGCGGTGTGCTTGGGGTAGGAGCTGTCTGCGGTCGCGAAGGCATGCGGGCAAAGGTGTGGTTGAGTCAGGGGGCTGGGCGGCGCCAGACGCTGGCGAGCCAGGGCTGTTGGGCGCGGGGTAAACCCTGGGGGCGGTAGTAGTGTTCGAGCTCTATGAACCCGGCGTCCTGCAGCAATGCACGCCAGGTGGGCCAGTTGTAATAACAACCGTAGCGGTCATCGTTCCAGCCTTCTTCGTTATTGCCCCGGGGATTAGAGCTGAACAGGATGCCGGCTGGCTTGAGGCTGGCATAAAGCTGTTTGAGCACGCGGGGCAACTCCTGACTGGGGATATGAAACAGTACGGCGTTGGCAAAAATGCCGTCAAACCGGTTGCCAGGCAATTGCAGGTCAAGAAAATCCTGATGCCAGACTTCACAGCCGCTGGCCTGGTGGGCCATTTCGACGAATCGGGGGCAGCCGTCGAGACCTATGGGGCGGTGCCCGAGTTGGTTGAAGGTGCAGAGGTCGCGCCCCGGTCCGCAGCCCAGGTCGAGCAAATCAAAAGGGGCTTGGCCTGGTATGTGGCGTAGCAGGGCGTCGATGTTCTGGCTGACGTCATGCTCCCAAGTGCCGGCGCGAAAGCTTTCGGCCTGGTTTTGGTAGTGTCCGAGAGTCAATCCGCTGATCTGTTCAAGGTGGCTTGCGCTGAGTTTCATGCGGGTCCGGAAAAGGGTAGTGGGGCGCACAGTGTAGGCCGTGTGGAGCTGCTCGGGCCAGCAACCAGTGTCAGTGTCTGGTCTGGCGAGGTTTGAACGGGATAATCCGGGCTTGGATCGATTCAGAGCGCTGAGCGGAAGGGCCGTTGAGCATGACTTCACGTAATTCGCAGACCGAGTCCATCATCATTTGCGAGATTTTGAGACAGGCTTGCATGGGAGTCTTGGCGCGTTTGCGTTCCAATTCGATCCGAAAGATCAATCCCAGCAGACGCCGCCGCCTAGGTTCGGGCAGGTCTTCAAGGATTTCGTTGATCATGCGTTCGCGCAGACGTTCCAGGTCATCCGGCCGCTGTTCGGCCATAGTTCGCAGTTCATCGAAACTGGGTAATGCCATAGGTTGCCTGGCCATGTCGGCTCCTTGCGGAGAACCTGTGGGGTTCAGCCCGGTCATGCTGGTCTATAGCCATAGTGACCGTGCAACTGTCGGTTAATTCCATCCCCTGTAGTTGACTATAGATTGGAACAGGCCGTTTAGCTTCAGTGGCTGTGTTTTTCTGAGTGCATGGTACCGCTCAGGTGTGAGCCAGCGCACAAGCCGGACGCTTGGGTAGCGCATTCATTTCCCATGCCTGGCTCGGATGAGTATGGTCGGATCTCGGGCCAGGAGTGAACTTGACACAAATTGAAATGTCTCTTGGCTGGCGGAGCCCATAAGTGGAGCTTGACTGTACCGCCTTTCGACACCCTGCGAGGTTATCGAAGGGGAAATCCGTATTGAATTGAAGATATGTATGCCCATGACTCGTCACCTAACCGCATCAGTACCCCGTTTCAATCGTTCTTCCCGTCTGCGCTATGTGCCGGTGGCCTGCCTGCTGGGCGGTATGCTGTTGTTCAGCGGCGTTCTTCAGGCCCAGAGTGACAATACTCGCTGGGTCAGCGATAGCTTGAGCACCTACGTGCGCAGTGGCCCGACCGATGGCTATCGGATCGTTGGTACCCTGCAGTCCGGGCAGCGTGTTGAACTGGTAGCCAGCCAGGGCAATTACAGCCAGGTACGCAGTGAGTCAGGCAGCCTGGTCTGGATTCCCAGCGCCGATTTGCAAGAAGTACCGGGGCAGGCCGAGCGTTTGCCGCAACTGGAACAGAGAGTAGCTGAGCTCAGTGCTGAGCTGGGCAGCATCAATGAAACCTGGGAAACCCGGGTGCAGGGCATGCAGGAAACTCTGGACTCTCGCAAGGCCCTGATCGAAGAGCTGGAGGCAATGCGCTCCGCTTTGAATGAAGAGTTGAGTGCCACTCAGTCAGAGCTGCGCAGCGTCCAGGCACGCCTGGGTGATGAAAATCGTGGGGCGATGATGGATTACATGGTCTACGGTGGGAGCATTGCCGGGGTCGGCTTGCTGGCCGGGTTGATCCTGCCGAGCATGTTCCGGCGACGTAAGCGTAACGATGGCTGGGTATGAGGCTCGTTGCTGCTGGTAGTATGTGGGGATAAAGGAACCTCTGACTGGAAAAATGCATGCGCCAAGATGTAGTCAAGAAAGTATCGGTACACCCCAAGGGTAGCCTGGAAACCCTGTCCCAACGTGAGGTTCAGCAACTGAGTGAAGTCGGCTCGGGCAGTGCCTATGAGCTGTTTCGCCAGTGTGCCCTGGCGATTCTCAACACCGGAGCGCAAAGCGACAACGCCAAGACGGTGCTGGAAGCCTACCGGGATTTTGAGGTCCGCATTCATCAGGAAGACCGAGGGGTGCGGCTGGAGCTGATCAACGCCCCGGCCGATGCCTTCGTCGATGGCGATATGATTGCCAGCACCCGGGAAATGCTGTTCAGCGCCCTGCGCGATATTGTCTATACCGCCAGCGATCTGGGCCAGCCAGGGGCTGACCTGAGCAGCTCGCAGGGGATTACCGATTACGTCTTTCACTTGCTGCGCAACGCCCGCACCCTGCGACCTGGGGTAGAGCCGAAAATGGTGGTCTGCTGGGGCGGGCACTCGATCAGCATCGAGGAATACAAGTACAGCAAGAAGGTTGGTCATGAACTGGGGTTGCGCAGCCTGGATATCTGCACCGGCTGTGGTCCGGGAGTGATGAAGGGGCCGATGAAAGGGGCAACCATCGCCCATGCCAAGCAGCGAATCATTAACGGCCGCTACCTGGGCCTGAGTGAGCCCGGCATCATCGCCGCCGAAGCCCCCAACCCGATCGTCAACGAACTGGTGATCCTGCCTGACATCGAAAAACGTTTGGAAGCTTTCGTGCGGGTTGGTCACGGGATCATTGTATTCCCTGGTGGAGCAGGGACTGCCGAGGAGTTTCTGTACTTGCTCGGCATTTTGATGCACCCGGACAACGCCGATCTGCCATTCCCGGTCATTCTTACCGGTCCGCGCTGCGCCGAGGCCTATCTGCGCCAGTTGCATGAATTTGTTGGCGCTACCCTGGGTGACAAGGCTCAGGCCCGTTACCAGGTGATCATCGACAACCCCTCGGAGGTTGCCCGGCAGATGGCCAAAGGGCTCAAGGCCGTGAGCCAGTTCCGCCGTGAGCGTGATGATGCCTTTCATTTCAACTGGCTACTCAAGGTCGACGAAAGCTTCCAGCGTCCGTTCGATCCGACCCACGACAACATGTCAGCCCTGCAACTGCGTCGAGAGCTGCCGGCCCACCAACTGGCTGCCAGCCTGCGCCAGGCGTTCTCCGGCATTGTTGCCGGCAACGTCAAGGACCGCGGCATCCGCCTGATCGAGCAACACGGTCCCTATGAAATTCATGGCGACCCCAGTGTGATGCAACCGCTCGACCGACTGCTGCAGGCCTTCGTCGACCAGCAGCGAATGAAACTTCCAGGCGGCACGGCCTATGAGCCTTGTTATCGGGTGGTGAGTTGAGATTCTGGGCTTTCCTCCTGGGAGGCGGGAGCATCTGCTCCCGCTGAGAACTCGCTGCATCCCCTGCCTTGAGCAGATGCTCAAGGCTCCCAGGATCAGTATTTTATCTGGGACTTGCCAGGCCAGCCGCTGATCCGTTAGAGTCGAACTCAGTTAAATCGGAGCTATCCATGTCATCCAGCATTGCACACAGCCTTACTCGCACCAGCGCCCTTCGCGCTGCGGCGGTTTGTGCGCTGTCGTTGCTGGGCAATGGGTATTTCTATTTTGGGTATTGGTTTAGCCGCTTGCGCGCCTGATACCCCAACAGGCGCCCGCGTTTCAGGGTCGCCACCAGACACAGCAAAACCCCGGTCGGCAACCCGACCGGGGTTTTTTGTTTTTGCCATGCAGCAATGAGGACAGCACAGATGAACACTTACCGCACCTACTCGGGTTATTACCGCACCTGGCGATTTAGCAGCGCTAACGCCTGCACATCCGGACACCATTTACGAACACTTCGCTAGTGCCGAGGCGCGAGAGGCGCCCGGCCAAGGAACCCGAATCATGACTGCTACCGTTACCGCCCTGTCAGCCCGCGACCTGACCCTGATCGATACTTCGTCACCCGCCCGTCGCCGCAGCCAGCCGCTGCCAACTCCGGCCATTCTGCGCCAGCGCCTGCCGCTCAAGGCTGCGCTTGCCGAGCAGATTGAGCAACAACGCAACAGCATTCGCGCCGTACTCGATGGTGCCGACCGGCGTCTGCTGGTGATCGTGGGGCCCTGTTCCCTGCACGATCCGGTGGCGGCACTGGAATACGCCGACCGCCTGGCCGAGTTGAATGCTCAGGTCGATGATCAACTGCTGCTGGTGATGCGTGCCTACGTTGAAAAGCCGCGCACTACAGTAGGTTGGAAAGGCCTGTTGTACGATCCGCATCTGGATGGCAGCAGTGATATGGCCGAAGGGCTGGCGCTGTCACGGCGGTTGATGCTGGCCATTGCTGAGCGTGGCTTGCCGGTCGCGACTGAGCTGTTGCAGCCACTGGCGGCCGGTTACCTGGATGATCTGCTCAGTTGGGCGGCGATTGGCGCGCGTACCAGTGAGTCGCAGATCCATCGGGAAATGGTTAGCGGTTTGGATTTGCCGGTTGGCTTCAAGAACGGCACTGACGGCAGCCTGGCGATTGCCTGCGACGCCATGCGTTCGGCTGCGCATCCGCACCAGCACTTCGGCGTCGACGATCATGGCCTGCCGGCGCTGATCCAGACTCAGGGTAACCCTGACACCCATCTGGTCCTGCGTGGTGGTCACGCGGGCCCCAACTTCCATTCGGCGGCAGTAGCAGAAGCCAAGGCTGCGCTGGACAAGCAGAGCATTGAAGCCAAGCTGATTGTCGATTGCAGCCATGCCAACAGTGGCAAAGACCCGCTCAAGCAGCCGGCGGTGCTTGACTCGGTCATTGATCAGCGCCTGGCAGGCGACAACACCTTGCGTGGGGTTATGCTCGAAGGTCATCTGTTCGATGGCTGCCAGCCGCTCAAGGCTGAGCTGCGTTACGGGGTGTCGATCACCGATGGTTGCCTGGGCTGGAGCGCGACGGAACAGGCTTTGAGCAAGGTGGCTGCGCGGTTGCGTAGCGCATGAGCACTCCTGGGATCTGCTCAGGTTCCTCTGAGCAGATCGTGCTCGTTGAGCAGCTCGTACGCAACTTCTGGATTACGTTCCAGCCCCCGGCGAATGGCGGCCGGGATGGATTGGCGGATTTTACGGCATAAGCCGTCCTGCTCATGGACCACAATCCGGATGCCGCGCATGCTGCGCACTTCGTTGTGGCCAGGGGTTATTTCGGTGCGTAGCCCCAGTTGTTGCTCCATGCGCTGTTGCAGTTTGCGCAGGTCGTCCAGGCTGGCACAGTTTTCCAGTCGTGCCAGCAGGCGCTTTTCTTCATGCTGGGTTAGCAGCAGAATGCGCGGGTCGGCTGCGGGGTTGTCCAGCAGGGCATCCCGGTTGCAAATGCAGGTGCCGGGAGGGCAGGGCTGGCGAATGGGTGGGCTGGATGTCGTTATTGGCATCAGGTCGCTTTCGGCGCTGGCGGATGCGCTTATCCTGCGACCTTTGCCGCTGCGGTGCAATCTTTGCCTGCGTTCAGGTTTGCTCGCTATTGATCCATTTCACCACGCGGGGTGGCTGATAGTCGCTTACGGCCTGCAGCAGGCTTTCGACACTCGGCTCTACGATCAGCATGTCGCGGTACACCGGCTTGAAAAAGCCCTGCTCGACACAGTGGTCTAGAAAGTCGATCAGCTTGTCGTAATAGCCGCTGACATTGAACACTGCGCAGGGCTTGCGATGATGACCAAGCTGGGCCCAGGTCCAGACTTCGAACAGCTCTTCAAAAGTGCCGACGCCGCCGGGCAGGGCAATGAAACCGTCGGACAGCTCGGCCATCATGGCCTTGCGTTCGTGCATGGAGCCGACCACCTTGAGTTTAGTCAGCCCTTCATGGGCCAGCTCGCGATCCACCAGTGCCTTGGGGATTACCCCGATGACTTCGCCACCGGCAGCCAGTGCCGCATTGGCGACTTCGCCCATCAGGCCGACCTGCGCCCCACCATAGACCAGACCAATCCCCGCCTTGGCGAGTGCCGTACCCAGTTGATTGGCTGCTTCGAGATAGTCGGGCCGATTACCACTGCTGGAACCACAAAAAACACAAATGCGCACAGTCACTCCTTGGCGTTGGCGGAAAAAGGGGCAGGCTAACCTGCATGGCGAGTCATGATATACGCTGAGGTTGCAGTTTCAATAGTGACAGTTAGCCTCAAAATTTCAGTGAGAAAGAAGGCGTAGGTCTGGTTTGTGTAAACTGTGTTTCGCATGTTCTGATTCATAACTTACGGTTTTCATTATGCATATCCGCCCCATGCACCCCGATGACCTCTCTGCTGCAGCCGAGGTCCACCGTCTGGCTTTTGTGCGGCAGAAGCAGTCGGAGCAATGGCTGGCTTCGACGCTGGCGGCGTTTCCGCGTTTCTTGTGTTTTGTGGCCGAAGAGGCAGGGCAGGTGCTGGGTTTCATTCTCTGGGCGCAGAAGAGCGGCTTTCGTGATCAGGCTGTGCTGGAACTGGATCAGTTGGCGGTGCTACCGGCGGCCCAGGGGCGCGGTATCGGACGCCGGTTGATTGTGCAGTCGCTGCCGCTGGTGCGTGAACAGTTGGTGCGTCAGGGCTCGAGTCTCAAGCATGTGATTGTCAATACCCGCGCCGACAACCACGCGCAAAAACTCTACCGCGATACCCTGGGGGCGCAGGTGGAGGCTACTATCCGTGATCTCTATTCCGCTGATGAGGTGTTTATGGTCGCGCGCCAGGTAGATGAGGGCGCACGGGGCCGATAACCCTGTCAGCCTCGGCGCTGCACCCGCTTGAACGTCTCCGAGGGATTTTCCCCGAATAACGCTTTGTAATCACGGGCGAACTGGCCGGGGTGCCAGAAGCCGTGCTGCGCGGCGATGGCTGCGACCGTGCTGTCTGGCGCTGGGTTGCTGAGGGTGCGGCGTACCTGATTGAGGCGGGCGCTGCGCAGAAACTGTAGCGGGCTGATACCGAGGATGCTTTCAAAACTGTATTGCAGGGTGCGCCGGCTGACGTGCAGGCGCTGGCAGAGTTCAGGAATGCTCAGGTCGGCGTTGGGCTGCTCGTGGATCAAGGCCTTGATCCGGTCCACTACCTGTTTGCGTCGGGCGTAACTTGGCGCGCTGCGCTCGGCCTGCGGGCTGTTGTCGAGCAAATCGAGCAGCGCTTCGCTGGCCAACTGGCGTTGCTGGCTGGAGCCGAGGCCACGGGCGTTCAGATCAAGCACTTGCTGCAATATCTGCCGGATGCGGTTGAGTTGCCCCTGGCTGGCGCTCAGGCGCGGGCTGTCGGACAGCCGGGTCAGGTCGATGCGGCGCTCCTGCTGCTCGGCAAGCTTTAGCAGCATTTCCTCGCGGATGACGATGCCGTAGATGTCGAAGCTGTCCGGGGTAATAAGTTCGAAATCGCGCTCACCGGGGCGGCACATCAGTTGCTCAGCGCTGAGCGGCAGGCCGTTGATGCGGCAGTCGGCATTCTGCACAGGAATGCCCAGCCAGAGTGCGTCCTTCCAGACATTGCATTGCTGGCGCAGGGCGCGGTTGGTGTGCTCGCGGAACAGCTGGCAACCCTCCAGCGCCACTTCATCGATGCGGCCATAGAAGCGCCCACCACCCAACTGATCGTATTCCTGTTGCCAGTTGGTCAGGTTGTGCGCATGTTCATCGGCGTCCTGTGCCTCACGCGTGCTCCGGTTTGGTGCGTTCACGGTTGTTGGATGCTGCATGGTTGCGCGCTCGCTTGTGGGGTAGAGCCATCCTACTCTGGTCGATTACTGATGTGTATTTATAACTATCTGATTTAAATAATAAAAACTAAATTTGCCGAATCTTGATAGACGGCTGGAACAGCCATCGCATTGATCTTGGTCACAGCAATTTGCATGCCCGAGGTTACTGCATGAGTTATGCCTATCGTTACACGCTGGGTAGCCACACCTATCAGTTCCGTGATCTGGCTGAACTGATGGCCAAGGCGACCCCTGCACGTTCTGGCGACCGCCTGGCCGGGGTGATTGCGCTGTCGGCTGAAGAGCGTGCGGTGGCGCAGATGCTGTTGGCCGAGCTGCCGCTCAAGACCTTTCTCAACGAAGTGCTGGTGCCTTACGAGCAGGACGAAGTCACCCGGCTGATCATTGATGAGCATGATGGGGTGGCTTTCGCGCCGATTGCCCATCTGACTGTGGGTGACTTTCGTAACTGGCTGCTCAGTGATCAGGCTACGCCTGAACTGCTGCAGTCGGTGCGCGCTGGTATTACCCCGGAAATGGCGGCGGCGGTGAGCAAGATCATGCGCAATCAGGACCTGATTCTGGTGGCGCGCAAGTGCCATGTGGTCAGCGCCTTTCGCAACACCATTGGCCTGCCGGGGCGGCTATCGACCCGGTTGCAGCCGAACCACCCGACCGATGATGTGAACGGTATTGCCGCAAGCATTCTCGATGGTCTTTTGTACGGCAATGGCGATGCGGTGATTGGCATCAACCCGGCAACCGACAATGTGGTCCAGGCCACGCGATTGATGTCGCTGATGGCCGAGGTAATCGAGAAGTACCAGATTCCCACTCAGTCCTGCGTGCTTACGCATGTAACCAACACCATTGAATGCATCGACGCCGGTGCCCCGGTGGATCTGGTGTTTCAGTCAATTGGCGGCACTGAGGCGACCAACAGCAGCTTCGGTTTCAATCTTGCCACCCTGGCTGAGGCACAGCAGGCAGCGCTGAGCCTCAAGCGCGGCAGTGTCGGCAACAATGTGATGTATTTCGAGACCGGGCAGGGTAGTGCGCTGTCGGCTAATGCTCACCACGGGCTCGATCAGCAGACCTGTGAGGCTCGGGCCTATGCGGTGGCGCGCAAGTTCAGCCCGTTGCTGGTCAATACCGTGGTTGGCTTTATCGGCCCGGAGTACCTCTTCGATGGCAAGGAGATCATTCGCGCGGGGCTTGAGGATCACTTCTGCGCCAAGTTGCTTGGCCTGCCGATGGGCTGTGATGTCTGCTACACCAACCATGCCGAGGCCGACCAGAACGACATGGACAATCTGCTGACCCTGCTCGGGGTGGCGGGCTGCTCGTTCGTCATGGGCATCCCCGGCTCGGACGACATCATGCTCAATTACCAGACCACCTCGTTCCACGATGCACTCTACGTGCGCCGGGTACTGGGCTCGCGCCCTGCGCCTGAGTTTGAACAGTGGCTGATGCGCATGCAGATCATGCGTGATGCTGATCGGCACATTCTGCACGAGACCTTGCCTGAGCCGTTCGCCCGATCACTGCGGGCATTACCGGGAGGCCGGGCATGAAACCTACCGTCATTGAAAACCCCTGGCGGCGGCTGCGTGCTTTTACCGATGCCCGTATCGGTCTGGGGCGGGCCGGCATCAGCCTGCCGACCAGCGAGTTGCTGGCCTTTCAACTATCGCATGCCCAGGCGCGTGATGCCGTGCACTGCCCTCTGGATGTGCCGGCGCTGTGCTCGGCGTTGGCTGGGGTACCGGCGTTGGCGGCGCAGGGCCGGCCGCTGGAATTACACAGCCAGGCCAGTGACCGCCAGACCTACCTGCAACGCCCGGATCTGGGCCGGCGTCTGGATGAGACTTCACGCCAGTTGCTGATTGCCCAGGCCATTGAGCAGCCGAGCGATCTGGCCATCGTCATAGTCGATGGGCTGTCGTCGCTGGCGATACAGCAGAACGCCGCACCCTTTCTTGAGGCTTTTCTGGCTCTGCTGGCTGAGCAGGTTCCCGACTGCCAACTGGCACCGATCAGCATAGTACGGCAGGGCCGGGTGGCGATTGGCGATGACATAGGTGCGCTGCTGAATGCGCGCGCGGTGTTGCTGCTGGTGGGGGAACGCCCAGGGCTCAGCTCGCCGGACAGTCTTGGTCTGTATCTGACCTGGGCGCCGCGTCCGGGGCTGACCGATGCGGCGCGCAACTGCATTTCCAACGTGCGCCCTGCCGGGTTGCCCTGGGCTGAGGCGGCACACCGGGCGCTGTATCTGCTGCGTGAGGCGCAGCGCCTACAACTCTCCGGCGTGGGGCTGAAAGATCGCAGCGCCTCGGCGGTGATCGAGCATGGCGCCAGCCGGCGCAATTTTCTGGTTTCCGAGTAACGCCGGGGAGGGCGTTGCTCACGTTGTGGTAATCATCTGGGTTGAGGAGTGATCATGTCCCATGACAATCGGGCCTATCTGGCCAAACGGCAGCTCAAGCGCGGCAGTGCAGGAGCCATCCTGCTTGCCGGGTTGGGTGTTTCCTATGTTATTTCCGGTAATTTTGCCGGCTGGAACTTTGGTATTGCAGAGGCGGGCTGGGCCGGCTTCGCTATCGCCGCAGTGCTGATGGCGGTGATGTACCTGACGTTGGTGCTGTCGCTGGCGGAAATGTCGGCGGCGATTCCGGCTGCTGGTGGTGGCTACAGCTTTGCTCGGCAGGCCATGGGCCCGACCGGTGGCTTCTTTACCGGGCTGGCGGTGCTGATCGAGTATGCCCTGGCCCCGGCGGCTATTGTCATCTTCATTGGTGCAGCGGTGGAAGCGCTGATCGGCGTCAACGGCCCCTGGGTCTATGCGGCCTTCTACGCGGTGTTTATTGGCATTCATCTGGCGGGTGTTGGTGAAGCGCTGAAGACCATGATGATCATCAGCGGTCTGGCGGTGTTCGCCATTGTCGCCACGGGGGTCGCGTTGGTGATGCACTTTGATGTGTCCAACCTGTTCGATGTACCGGTCAGCGAAGCCGCTGGTGCCAGTGCATTGCTGCCGCTGGGCTGGTACGGGGTGTGGGCGGCGCTGCCGTTCGCCATGTGGCTGTTCCTGGCTGTCGAGGGCGTGCCGCTGGCTGCCGAAGAGGCCAAGGATCCGGGTCGTGACGTGCCGCGCGGTATCATCGGCGCCATGCTGTTCCTGCTGTTTACCGCGCTGCTGGTCGTGGTGCTGGTGCCGGGTGCTGGTGGTGCCGCCGCCATGGGCGGTAGTGAAGTGCCGCTGGTGGACGCGCTCAACGCTACGGGCCAGGGCGGTCTGGCAACGCTGGTCAACGTGTTGGGGCTGGCCGGTCTGGTGGCCTCGTTCTTCTCGATCATCTACGGCTACAGCCGCCTGGTATTTGCCCTGTCGCGCGCTGGCTACCTGCCCACCTCGTTGTCGCTGACTACCGAGCGCAAAGTACCGGCGCGGGCTCTGATCGTGCCTGGTGTATTCGGCTTTCTGGCTTCGTTGAGTGGTGAGGGCGACCTGATGCTGGCGATGGCGGTGGTGGGCGCTACGGTGTCCTATGCACTGATGGCGTTCAGTCACATCCTGCTGCGGGTACGTCAGCCGGAGCTGCTGAGGCCTTATCGCACCCCGGGCGGGGTCGTGACCTCGAGCATTGCACTGGTGCTGTCGCTGGTGGCGCTGACCGGAGTCTATGCCTTCGACCCGCGTGCGTTCTTCTTCACCCTTGGTCTGTTCGTGATTGGTGCGGTCTACTACTTCGGTTACAGCCGTAAACGCCTGGTACTCAAATCTGCGGACGAAGAGTTTGCCATGCTGGCGGAGGCGGAGGCCGAACTGGCACCGGCAGTCTGATGAGACGGCAAGGGCGCTAAACACAACAAGGGCTGCTGTCAGGGTGGCCCTTGTTGCGTTGGCGTTGCCAGAGTGTGTGACGGAATATTAGTGGCTGCAGGTGCCTCGAGCGACACATTGGGACAATGTCCAGACCCACCCGATTCTTGTCGGATATCACGAAGACTTGCGTAGAGCAGGCTTCAGCTATTACTTCGCCGTGTACGTAATAGGATTCGCCTTCAACAGGAACAAAACTTACCGAAGGGTCACAAGGATAGGTGACGTTATGGCCATGCCAGGTAAACATACTTTCCACACTGATACGAGAGCCGGCTGGTATGGTCACCGGCCCATTTTTGGGTGATTTCACGCTAAGGCGACTGCTATGGATACATATCCACGGATCAGGCAGTGATGAGAGGTCAATCTGGGCTGTGGCGCCCTGAGGTTGAAT
This sequence comes from Halopseudomonas phragmitis, assembly GCF_002056295.1. NCBI lineage: Bacteria > Pseudomonadati > Pseudomonadota > Gammaproteobacteria > Pseudomonadales > Pseudomonadaceae > Halopseudomonas > Halopseudomonas phragmitis. The sequence goes on from NZ_CP020100.1 coordinate 2,464,199, forward strand.
GTCGTAGTTTTGATAGGTTTGGCAGCCGACAAGTCCCACGGCCAGAATAATGCAGATGAGGTGTCTCATTTTCTGGACCCTTTTACGCCGTCGGTGTATTTCGCAATGATCTCGTTGGCAGAGAATGAGTTTGCACGCGGGGAGTCTTCCTGAAGAACAAATACTTTCGCAGTGGGCTTGCCATTAACGCTTGAGATGTTGAGGAAAATACATAGGTGCCTTTTTAATGCTTCGCAGCAAGTGCTGGGTCTGATTTAACCGACCACTTAACTACATGCTATAAATTATTCAGGTTCAGCTTGTTGTTTTACGTGCCAAATCGAAAAAGGACATCAATTGCATATCAGAGCTTGGCTCCATCAGGCAGTTGATCCATCCGCCCGAGCACAGGGCGTTTCGCTATTCAATCTGGTGATTTGTGGGCTGATCCTGATAGCGGTTCTGATTGCTGTTCTCGAAACCGAGCAAACATTGGTTGATCAGTTCCCGGTCTTTTTCTACTTGGCCGAATGGCTGTTCTTTATCGTTTTTGCTGCCGAGTTTTGCCTCAGGGTTTATGTCGCTCCGCTTAACCCACTGTTCACTGGCCGTTTTGGCCGTATTCGCTATCTGTTCAGTCTGTGGGCCCTGATAGACCTGCTGGCGCTGTTGCCGTTTTTGCTCACAGGTACCGATGTCACCGCCTACTACCTGCGCCTTGCGCGTCTATTGCGTGTATTACGGATCGCCCGGCTCGGCCGTTTTACCCACGCCTGGGCCATGCTCGGTGGTGCCTTTCATGCTCGCCGCTATGAACTTTTGATCAGCGCACTGATTGCTTTATTACTGCTACTGGTATCCAGCACCTTTCTCTATCTGCTTGAGGCCGAAGGCCAGCCGGACGCCTTTGGAAGCGTACCCCGTGCCCTGTGGTGGAGTGTGGCGACACTCACGACGGTGGGCTATGGTGATGTAACACCTCTGACGGCAGCCGGTAAGTTTTTTGCGGGTATTACAGCCGTAGCCGGTATCGGTTTGGTGGCCATGCCCACTGGCATCCTGGCGGCGGCGTTCAGTGATGCGTTTCAGAAGCAGCGGGGAGAAAAGCAAGGTGGGTAAGCTGGTTATGTAGCTGCATTGTTATAAACACAATAAAAAGGATGACCGCACATGGAACGCCCAGATTTTGCAGTTCAAGGCGAAGTCGCTCGATTGATCCCTGTTGTGGCTGACACAAGCCGCGAACAGCGCGCAGCATCAGTTCTACTTGCCGCATTGCGTGGCGTGTATGAATTTCGACAGATGATGTTTGCATCTCTTGGGCATCGTGTCAGCGGTAGGGCACGCATAGGTGCCTGGACTGAGGTCGCATTGGAGTGTGATTTGGACGTGCCGAAAAAAGACCGTCCTGATGGTCTGGTGCAAATGGTTACCGGCAGTAAGCAATGGTCAACCTTGATCGAAGCCAAGATCGGCAATGCCGAGGTCGATGCCGAACAGCTCAAGCGCTATCTGCTACAGGCCAAAAAGAACAAGATCGACGCGGTCATTACCATCACGAACCAGTTTGTTGCACTGCCAACCCACCACCCGGTCAAACTTCCCAAGTCATTGCTGAAGGGACTTGAGCTGTATCACTGGTCATGGATGTATGTGGTTACCCAGGCCACGCTATTGCTCGATTCAGGAGAAATTACCTCCCCGGATCAGCGCTTCATTCTTGAAGAAGTGCTTCGCTTTTTTAGTCATGATTCCAGCGGCATTACGCGCTTCGAGAGCATGAACCGGGAATGGAAAGACGTTGTTGCCAAAGTGAAAAGTGGCGCGGTACTCAGCAAGACCAGTGAAGAGGTTGAAAACACGGTTTCCAGCTGGCATCAGGAGCAGCGCGACCTGTGCCTGGTAATGAGCCGCAAGCTGCGCAGGCAGGTCAAACAGAAGATCAGCAAGGCGCATCGAGGAGACCCGGTGCTGAGGTTGAAAGAGGAGTGTGAGCAGTTAGCCAAGGAGCAAAAACTGGTTTGCTGCCTGGATATTCCAGATGCTGCAGCCGACCTGGAAATCGTCGCGGATCTGACCAAACGCACCATAATCTGCTCAATGCGCCTTGCTGCTCCGCAAGACAAGCTTCGGAGCTCAGCCCGTGTAAACTGGCTTATCAAGCAGGTGAGCAAGGCAAAAACAGACGGTATTTACGTCAAGGCCATCCGCCCCGGTCGAGCAGAAGAAACACAAACCCCATTGGCCAAACTCCTGGTAGACGGCAATGCATTGGAGACCTTGTCAACCAACGTAGCGCCCAGTGCATTCGAGGTCTTTTACATGGCCGATCTGGGTGCTCGCTTCTCAGGCCCCAAAGTCTTTATCGAAGAACTTGAAAAGGCCGTACCGCACTTTTACCAGGAGGTCGGGCAAAAACTCAGAGCCTGGGTGGCCCCGCCTCCCAAGTTGCAGAAGCGCGATCCGGTCGAAATTTTGGCGATCGAAGATAGTGAGGAGGCAGAGCAGGCAGTCAGTGATTCTGCTGAGTAAGTCTTTCCGAAGACCGGATTTTATACAATGCAGTAGTGGTCTTTATCGCCGGAAGCGGTTAACTTGACTGCATGGCATTAAGCCACTGGCAGGAGCCCAAGGATGGCACGTAGACGTACCTCGGATTTTGAAAAGCTGATAGACGTACTTGCCAAGCTGCCCTGGTGGGTCAGTTTGTTGATCGGCTTTATTGCCTGGTTGATACTCCATCAGGTTGCTTCCAGCCCGGCGGTTACGTCCACCACAGGCAAGCTAGAAGATATTTCTGGTCTCTTCCTGAGCCAGATATGGCACGCTTTCGCGCAGTTTGGTCAATACCTGATCCCCGTTGCCTGTGCGCTCGGTGCACTCGGCTCCATTGCTGCCCGCCGTAAACGCAAAAAACTCCTCCAAAACGTCAATGCTGCGACCCAGCCTGGCAGAGCCATAGATGGCTTGAGCTGGCAGGCGTTCGAGTTGTTGATTGGTGAAGCCTTTCGCAAAAAGGGTTACAGCATTACCGAAACCGGTGGCAAAGGGGCTGACGGCGGCATAGACCTTATCCTGCGCAAAGAAGGCGAAAAGTATCTGGTGCAGTGCAAGCACTGGCGCTCGTTAAAAGTGGGCTTGCCGGTGATGCGCGAGTTCTTTGGGGCTATGGCAGTGGAGGGTGCTGCGGGTGGATACGTGGTCACTTCGGGGCAGTTTACTGCGGAAGCTAAGGCCTTTGCGGAAGGGCGGAATATTCAATTGATTGATGGCAACGAGCTCAAGCCGTTGCTGGGAAATCCAAGCCCTACATCTGCTGTTGTCGAGCCAGCCATTGCTACCAGACCTTTCCAACAGCCATTGGCTTCAGAGCCTTTGTGCCCGCTTTGCAGGAGTGCAATGGTCAAGCGCACCGCTAGGCAGGGTAGAAATGCGGGCAATGATTTTTGGGGGTGTAGCGCTTATCCGAAGTGTAAAGGGGTGGTGAATGTATAGAGTCAGCGGAAAGCGCTGTCGTGAGGAAACAATATTCAGGGGGCTTGAAGCCAACAAGAGGTGAGGCCTGCCCCCCCCTGACACTTTCAATGATCCCTAACCGCAGTTTGAAAATCAACTTCAGTACAACGCCCAATATACAGGGGAATGCTATGAAAAAATTGATAATGGTTATGCCGCTTTTACTTGTGAGTCTTTTTATTTCTGGGTGCGCATTGAAACCTCCACCCGCTGTTACACCGCCTGATAACGCCAGGATAGGCTTTATGGTGCTGATAGATGAGCAACCCCAGCATTTTCATGTTGGAACCTTGAGGTATCAGAATTTCATTCGTTCCGACGTTTCAGATTGGGGTATCAAGGAGGAGCTTAATGCTTATGTTGTGGAGAAACTTGATGGTGTGAATGGTCAGCAGGTTGTTCTGGTTGAGCCAACACCTGGGCTTCAGTCTCGGGCAACAAAGATGATCAAGCCAGGCTGGGACAGTCTTTTGTTCAATGATGCAATTGAGGATCATGTACTCGCATCCCTAGCCGGTCATGATCTCGACTTTCTTCTCACTGTAGAGCCGATGGAAGGTGATATTGAATACGGCGTATCAGTAACAGCCAGCAATTACGGGCTATATACTCGTTGCCACTTTATACAGGGATGCAATGCAAGGGCGCTTCGACATTTTACTGTCAGAGCTTATGCGCTAAACCCCCTCAGGCTTGCCGCGATGGTTGATATACAACAAGGCACGACAGCAGTTGAGGATAGTCGTGTGGAAATCAACTGGCCAGAGGATATAAACAATCTTTCCGCACAGGAATTAGACAGGGCGAAAGAGCTTGTGACTGCATCTGCGTTACGGTCAATAGATATGGTCGCTAAAAACGCCAGTTTTCATTCGCGTTAAAAGCATCGAGTAAATGGGGGGGTTACCATCACTTGGTTTTGCTCAACGATTTGAACTTGCCTGGCCGCATGGCGATTGACCAGATAACCTGCTTGCGCCCCTTGTGCTTATCCCGTTTTTGAACGCCGGTATAGCCAGCTTTACCGCACACATGGAAATAGTCGGGGTCAGATGAAGATTCATTCAGGATCAGTTCAGAGAAGCAGGGATATTTTCATCTGACCCGATTTCTGTGACCCCGATTTCCTCCAGTTTGCTGATCGTGACCGCACGATAGGCATCTATAGCCTTTCGCACATTGTCTGCATTCCCCTTTTGGCTGTTTTGGTAGTGCTTTAACGTCTTGTGCAGGTAACGCCTTGCAATGCTCTCCTGTTTGAGGGTGTCTGCCTGCCAGATTTTATCGCCTACGGGGCTGATCTTTTGCCACTCGGCCATTTCCTTTTGCTCCGCCGAGACGAGCAACACCTCATAAAAACGTTGGTTTTCGCTCACCAGCACCTCCTCTTTGAGTCTGAAATCCAGAGCAATCAATTGCTGGCGCAGAGGGTATTCCTGATGAATTGGGCAGAGCAGAAAATCGAGCTGGGCGCGGGGATGCTGGTGATGAATCGCCTGGATAAACCGCGTAGTCAGGTCTCCACCCACACCGGCAATGATGATCAGATGCTTGCCGGGATAGTGCTCCAGTGGCAGTGCGGCAGTATCCAGGCAGTGGGTATACCAGTTGTTGGATGTCACTGGATAAAAGCGCTGGAGTTTTTCGTTCAACTGATTGATCAGCCTGGGCAGCACGTCAACAAAGTGGATGTGCGGTGCCGCCTGATCGGAGAGCAGCGCTGCGCCGAGCAGGCCGTGATCACAACAGCAGTCCCAGATGTGGGTATAACCGGGCGGGACCATGGATCTGATTTGATTGAGGCGTTTGCTAAGTTTCACAATCTGGCCTGGGGTGCATGCCCGGAAAGGGCGTGGGGTGATTGGGTGCTAGTGTAATGGTCCGAGATGAATTGGCGAAGGCGATTGCTCAAGTGCAAACATAGGCTGCCGTTGGCGTCTGGAGAGAAATCAGGGTCAGACAGTCAAGGCGTTCGGGTCATTGATATCACTCCCCAAACGCCCGCCCATCCAGATAAAACAACCACTCCGCCACCAGCGTAGGCCGTCCATCCTCCAGTTCAAGCTGCACGTGCTGCTTAAGCAAACAGCCCCCATTGGGCTTGTGTGCCAGCTCACGGGCACCCACACGCGCCCTAAACTTCACCCCCACCGGCATCTGGCCGACAAAGCGCAGCCGATCAAAGCCGTAGTTAAGCGCAAAGTTCTTGTCGATGGCGGGCCGGGCTTTCATGGCTTCGGCGTGCAACTTGATCAGGTGCGACACCTGCAAGAATCCCTGCACGATGGTGCCGCCATAGTCGGGCTCCTGGGAGGCGCGTTGAGGGTCGAGGTGGACCCATTCACCTTCACCGTCGCCGGTCAGTGCGGCGTACTCGTCTACCATCTGCTGGGTGATCACGTGCCAGTCGGACAGGTGGTCCTGGCCATTCAGTACGGCCGTTTCAAAATCGCTGCGTAGCGTGTTCATGTTTACCTCGTTCCATTATCGGGGTTGTCAGGCCAGCCCTGGCTTGCTTCGGTTCTGCTGCCAGACCATGGCGACCAGCAGCGCTGAAAACACGCCGCCGATCAGGGTTGTGATCAGGCCTGGGAAGCTGAAGGCGAAGCCTGCGGCAATCATGGGTAACCGCTGCCAGGGTTTCAGCAAGCCAGCTCCGAGCAGGTAGCCCTCCAGACCGCCGGAAATCAACATGATGCCGATGATGATCGAGGGTAATACGTAAACCAGTGGTGTCAGATCGCCCTGCAGAACCAGCGCGGGCTGGAACAGGAAAAACAGCGGCACAAAGTAGATGACAATGCCCAGGCGCATGGCGGTGAAGGAGGTTCTCATCGGCCTGGCTCCGGCTATGGTGCCAGCCAGAAAAGCCGCGGCGCCGACCGGTGGGGTGATGGCCGAGAGCATGGCGTAGTAGACAATAAAAAAGTGCACAGCAATGGTGTTCAGCCCGCCAACTTCAATAATGGCTGGGGCCAGGGTGACGGCCAGAAAGATATAGGCGACGATGGCCAGACCGGCCATGCCCATGATGAAGCAGGCGATGATGCCGAACAGGATCACCAGAAACACGTTGTCACCACCCAGACCCACCAGGCCGGAGGTCACTGAGCCGGTGACGCCGGTAATGGTCAAGGCGCTGACCACAAAGGCGATTGGCAGGATGATGGCGGCGGTCTGGGTGACCAGTACGCCGATTTGCCGAATGGCGCTGAACAGGCGGGCGGGCGTGAGGCGGGTCTCCTTGCGTAGGAACGACAGGCCGATCATCAGGATGCAGGCATACCAGGGCGTGTAGTACTCCCAGCGCATATACAGCAGCCCCCACATGAGAAACAACATCACGAACAGGAAGGGCCAGCCGCTCAGCAGCACCTTGCGGGTGGAGGGCAGTTCGTCCTTCGGCATGCCCTTGATGCCGGTACGGGCGGCGTAGGCATCGACCTGCAGGATCAGGCCGAAGTAGAACAGTAATGATGGCAGGATCGCAGCGATCATGATCACCGCATAATCCACGCCGATGGTGATGGCCATAACAAAAGCGATGGCGCCCATTACCGGCGGCATGACCACACCACCGGTGGAGGCGCAGGCCTCGATGGCGCCGGCGTAGTGGGGCGGATAGCCGGCTTTTTTCATGGTCGGGATGGTGATGGAGCCGGTGCCGGCGATATTGGAAAAGATCGAGCCGGACAGGCTGCCCATAAAGGCGCTGGCCACCACAGCCACCTTGGCCGGACCGCCGCGATAGCGGCCGAAACTGGCGTTAGCCAGATCGATGAAGAAGGTTCCCGCTCCGGTCGCCAGCAGAATCCCGGCAAACACCAGAAAGCCGAGGATGATCTCGGCAACGATCTTGGTGGTGATGCCCATCATGCCTTCGGCGCGGAAGATGTAAGACTCCAGCATGTGGTCGAACTGATAGGGCACGCCCATGATCAGCCCAGGGAAATGGTTGGCGACCAGCGGGTAGAGTCCGATCACCAGCACCACCAGCAGAAACGGCAGGCCGCCACTGCGCCGGGCCAGCTCCATCATCAACAACCAGACAACAATGCCCAGATACAGGCTGCTCCAGCCAGCCTGGACCATTTCCCAGGCGTTGGTGGCAAAGTAAAAGCTCACGGCCAAGATGGCGATAGCCGCGAGGATGTCATAAACCGGTATCTTCGACTGACCGGACTTGGCAGGCAGGGCCAGAAAGGCGGCTGCGGCGAAGAAGCCAATGAAGATCCAGTAGTACTCACCTTCTAGCATGCGTCGGCCGTCCCAGGTCAAACCGAAGATATAGGCTATCCCGGTGACCAGCCCGCAGACGCTGAGCAGCACAAAGGCAATGCTCTGCCACGAATACGCCTCACCCAGCCGAGTGACCTCGTTACCCTGTGCAGCTTCTTCAGCAGTGATGGTGTCGGTGTTCATGGTGATCCTTTTTCAGGCCCGGTTTATGACGACGCTGGTCATGACAACCCTGGGTATGGCGTGCTTTTTTGATCAAAGACGGGTACGGAAGCCTTCCAGCCCGTGCGTATGCTTTTCCACAATGGCCATAAAGGCTTGGTTGTTTCTGCCCGGTTGGATTCCCTTTTCTTTGGCCTCATCCAGGGCCGCCTGCCTGGCGGAGATCCAGCTGTCCATCTTCTCGATAGCCTCCTGATTCCAGCGGTCGTCCTCCTCGGTCCAGGCACCGATCTCCTTCAGGTAGCGGACAGTGCCCTCGTGAATGGGGAGAGGGGAGCGGTCCAGGTAGTCCCGGAACACCTCCAGGCTCATCCGTGTGGACAGCGGGTGGGAGCCCTTGTAGCGATCAAAGGCCTGGTGAAACCACCTGGCCAGGGTGTAGGCGAGGGCTTCGTCGAGATCCGCTGGTGCGGCATAGAGGAAGTTCGAGGCGAGGCCATCCACGCCTCTGGCGCTGGCAACGCCCATGGTGATGGGGCCGGGTACGGCCATGGGACTGTGCTCGAGGAAGCGTTGCCATCCCGCTTCGTCATCCAGATCCATGGCGAGCCAGCGAATGCCACCGGGCGCACCTTCCAACTCGGCCATTACCGAACTGACGGATGCGCAATAGGCAACATCAGCCCGGCCTTCAATAACCGATCGGCAGTTTTCGACATAGCTGCTGGCGGCGATAAAGTTGAAGTGTGTGGCGCTTTCCTCTGGGGTCATACCCAGGAAAGCCGGGAGCCCGTCCCTGACGGTGGTCATCATAGGGATCGAGAATTGCCCCTGGGCAACCCGCAGACCGCTGCGTTTGAGATCGTCCATGCTGTGCAGATCGGAATCGCCTGCGACGACGAAGGTCCAGGGGGTATCGTTGTGATGCCAGATGACGCGTTGTGGGACCGGCATCATGGTGGCGTAGTGACCGATGCCCTGGATTTGAAAGCGCAGTTCAGCGGCAGAGACCGAGCTCAGCAGCAGATCGCGCCGCTCGGTAAGGCGCCGATGCCGCTGGATTTCGCTGTCTTCCGGCACGACGCGGACGTTGGAGCCCAGCTCTTGCTGCAGCATTGGCCCCCAGCCATTGGTCGAAGCAAAGCTGCCGCTGGAGGTGCCGGGGGTGCCTATCACCAGCAGGTGCGGCATATCGTAGGTGTCCGCATTGGCCAGACTGGTGCTGCCAAACGCAAGCAGGCCTGCAAGCGACAAGCTTGCACTCAACCTGCTCTTGGGCGATGTGATTCTCATGAGCTTCTCCGATCTTTTATTTTTATCGTGATTGCTCGTCCCTGCTCTTCACTCACAACTGGTCAATCCAAACTACGGTTGATGCTCTGCCAGTGTCAATAAAGCGGGTCTACCATGCCGGCTGGAGAAAACACCTGATTCATGTGGTGAATGACAGACAAGCTGACAGGTTTGTATTGTGGTAGTGACTATCGATCCGGGCGCTGTCATTCGCTATGGGGCTGTCGCTCCTACAGATACACGCAGATCTGGGTGCTTTGATCTAACCCGCTATGATGTGCTTCCCACCGTGCAACGGCTTGAACAGGTCGCCATGTCCAGCAACGCTATCTATACCGACCTGTCGGCGTATTACGATGTGATGTGTGCGGATATCGACTACAGGGCGCAAAACCAATGTGCATGCAGGCTTGGCAAGCGGTGTGCTGTTTTGCTTTAACGCGGTCGACAACCGCAGGATCGATAACCAGTCCTTTGTCTCGCACAGCGTTCGGCACGTGGGTACGGAATTCAATTTCAGCTCCGGTTGGTACTATGCGGGTGAGGGCGAGCAACAGGTGTGGCAGGACCAGCACGCTATGGTGGCGGTGAGTTTCAACGAACTGGCTACGCTGCTGGAGCCCTATTTTGAGGTGCACGTACTGGAGCATGATTACCAGTGCATCATTCCCTGGGATGATGTCTCAGGGAATGCCCTTTTTGCCTGTGTAAAGATCTGAGGGCCCAAGAGTACTTCTACCCGAAGACGCTGACGGTTTGCCGACTGATTACCGTTACCTCGCCGTGCTTGTCCCACAGGGTGGCGTCGATATGGCCATAGCCGTTTGCCGAGCTATGAATGTCCGCCAGGTATTGCCACCAGTCATTGGCACTGCAGTTGTCCGGCAGGTTCACAAAACTGATAGTCCAGGTGAGAGAGCTACCGGAAGTGGGCTTTTTCAACATGCTGAATACCGCCGGTGGCCAGGCGTCGAGCAGGGCAAGTGTCTGTGCGACTGAAACGGCTTGCGTTGATTCCTCGCGCAATTTGATCCAGCCACCCATCACCTTCTGCGTCGACCCCATAAACGGCATCTTGCCCACTGTATAGCGGTAATCGAAGTACTGGGTGAAGTCGGGCGTCAGGCCGGGCAGAAAAGGGAAGGTATGCCCCTCGTCCGGTGCGCTAAAGGCGGGGGCTTTGTCCGGTTCAACATGCACCATCGATTCCCTTTCTCCGCCAAAACTGGCCAGCATCACAGCGCAGACCTGATCGCCCTGATATGCCGTGGCCTGGATTTGGCTGGCGGCTTTGCCTTCGCGCAATAGCTGCACCCGAATATCCATAGCGCCGGGTGCGACCGGCGCCACGAACGACACCATGATGGAGCGCACGGGCCTGTCTGCAGCCATGTGCAGGGCAACGCGCTGATACATGATCGCAGCCACCATGCCACCAAAGGTGGCTCTACCCTGGCCCCATTTTTCTGGGATTGTCACTGGCTCCAAGGTGTTTTCACTTATCGCCAGCATGGCATCATTGAAGTTCATAATTGCTCCTAGATTCTGGTTGGTTAGCTTCAGGCTAGAACGCTACTTTTGCCTGGCAGCTTGCTCGCTGTGCAGCAACTGTGTATCTAGAAAGGCCACCACTTTTTGCGCATAGTCCCGCGGCTGTGCAGCATAGGCATGGGTATGCTGTGCCCCTGGCACTTGCCAGAATTCTGCCTGGGTATGGCTGTTCAGGACGCGCCATAACAACTGGCCATCCGCGACTGGCGTGAACTCATCGGCATCGCCATAGATCATCAACATACTGGGGCGGCCGACCAGGCGTTGCGCGGCATCCAGGGGCCGCAAACTGCGCTCGCCGGCAGGGTATACAAGCCTGGAAAGCTGAATGCCCAGCCTGGGAATCGGATAGCGCGACCAGAAGTGCAACAGCGTAGGGAATGCTGACTCCAGCACCGCCGCCTTGAATGGATGCTCAGGCTGCGCCATGGCGCACACACTCATGGCTGCGCCCATCGACGCGCCCATTACCGCCACCGGTAGCTGCGGATACTGCGCTTGCAGGGCTTGGCCAGCGGCCAATACGTCCAGTGGGAAGTCCATAGTGGTCGAGGTGCTTTCGCCGAAACCATTCAGGTCGACAAGCAGAACGTGGTAACCGGCCTCACGTAGCATGTCGGCATGGCCGTATTTCATCCAGAAGCCTTTGGCGATGGCGCCCATTGGATGCACCATCAACACCGCACCCTTGGCTACCGCGCAGTGGGCTGGTGCTAAAAGCCCAGAGAGTTTCGCCCCGGACTGGCTGGCAATCGTCAGGCGTTGCCACTGCTGCTGATCGACTCCTTCTGGCCAATGCCAAGGCCTGACAAAGCGCCCAAAAAAGGGCTTCTTGAAAAGTCTGTATGCGCTGTTCTTCATTCCGGCAGGCCCTTTTTTACGTGGTAAAGCGTTGAGCACAAGTATTGGCGATTGACCCAGGCTGCAACCATGGGCAAAAATGACAAATAACATGCGATGTTTTACAGGGTGTATTGCTGGTGTGGGGAAGGAGGGCAACAGATGAAAATCACCCTGTTGATGGCAGACCAATGCTCAGCCACCAGCGTTGCTGCGACCCTGGATTTCTTTCAGACCGCCAATGTGCTGCACCACTACGCGGTCAAACAGAACGCACGTGAAGAGCGCAGCAACTCGGCGCTGTTTGATCTTGAAACCGCGTCGATTGATGGGCAGCCGATAACCTGCTCGGGCGGGTTGCGCCTGACCCCGGACAAGAAACTGGCAGACGTAAACAGCCCGAAACTGATTGTGGTGCCGGGCTTTATGTTCAATATCCTTGGGGTATTACCCAGCCTTGGTAAAATGGTTGAATGGCTGCAAGAGCAACACCAGCAAGGCTGCTACATTGCCAGCATGTGTACCGGCGCTTTTGTCACTGCGCAGGCCGGGTTGCTGGACGGTCGCTGTGCTACCACCCACTGGGTGTTCGGCGAACAGTTCGCGCGCAGTTTTCCCAAAGTGATATTGCAGATAGAGCGCACAGTCACGGATGATGGCCAGCTCCTATGCTCGGGTGGTTCCACCAGTGGCAGCGATCTGCTGCTGCATCTGGTGCGTAAATTCTCGTCGCCGCAATTGGCCGCCGAGTGCGCGAAAAAATTACTGGTCGACTTCTCTGAGCGCAGCCAAACGCCTTATTCGAGTACTACCTTCAAGAAGAATCACACTGACGCCGAGATCCTGAAAATCCAGATCTGGTTGGAGAATCGGATTGGCAGAACCATTGTGATGGAGCAGTTGGCCGAGGAGTTTGGCCTGAGCATGCGCAATTTCATTCGTCGCTTCAAGGAAGCTACTGACCAGAATCCCCTCGAGTACCTGCAGAACCTGCGCCTGGAAAAAGCCAAGTTCCTGTTAGAAAGTAGCCAGCAAGCTTTCGAGCAGATCACTCTGCAAGTGGGTTATGAAGACGGCAACTCATTCCGACGCTTGTTCAAGCAGAGAGTGGGGCTGACGCCCAGTGCTTACCGGAAGCGATTTGAAAACAGACGTAGCGTCCATTCCGGCTAGGGGGGGAATCTACACGTGTTGCCGCCACCCGAATCTCCCTTTCGGGTGGCGCGGTCTCAATCATTCAGTGTCGGCCATCAATCCCAGCTCAACGCCCCGCCAGTCTGATACTCGATCACGCGGGTTTCGAAGAAGTTCTTCTCTTTCTTCAGGTCCATGATCTCGCTCATCCACGGGAACGGGTTGCTGGTGCCTGGGTATTCTTCTTTCAGGCCGATCTGGGTCAGGCGGCGGTTGGCGATGAACTTGAGGTAGTCCTCCATCATCGCTGCGTTCATGCCCAGTACTCCGCGTGGCATGGTGTCGCGGGCGTATTCGATTTCCAGTTGGGTACCCTGCAGGATCATCTGGGTTGCCTCGTCCTTCATCTGGGCGTCCCACAGGTGCGGGTTTTCGATCTTGATCTGGTTGATCACGTCGATGCCGAAGTTCAGGTGCATGGACTCGTCGCGCAGGATGTACTGGAACTGCTCGGCGACGCCGGTCATCTTGTTGCGCCGGCCCATGGACAGGATCTGGGTAAAGCCGCAGTAGAAGAACACGCCTTCGAGTACGCAGTAGTAGGCGATCAGGTTGCGCAGCAGTTCCTTGTCGGTTTCCACGGTACCGGTGTTGAAGGTCGGGTCGGAGATGGCGCGGGTGTACTTGAGGCCCCAGGCGGCCTTTTTCGCGACGCTGGGGATCTCGTGGTACATGTTGAAGATTTCGCCTTCATCCATGCCCAGTGACTCGATGCAGTACTGGTAGGCGTGGGTGTGGATCGCTTCTTCGAAGGCCTGGCGCAGGATGTACTGGCGGCATTCGGGGTTGGTGATCAGGCGGTAGACGGCCAGTACCAGGTTGTTGGCGACCAGTGAGTCGGCGGTGGAGAAAAAGCCGAGGTTGCGCTTGACGATGCGGCGCTCGTCTTCGGTGAGGCCGTCGGCGCTTTTCCACAGGGCGATGTCGGCGGTCATGTTGACCTCTTGCGGCATCCAGTGGTTGGCGCAGCCGTCGAGGTATTTCTGCCAGGCCCAGTCGTATTTGAAGGGTACGAGCTGGTTGAGGTCGGCGCGGGCGTTGATCATTTGCTTGTCGCCAACCTGTACCCGTGCGGCAGCACCTTCAAGATCGTCGAGGCCTTCCTGGATGTCGAGCTGGTCAAGCGCGGCTTTGGCGCGCGCTACCGCGTCGGAGTCGTCGGCATTGACCTGGCGGGCATCTTCAACGGCGCTGCTGGCCTGGTCGTTGAGGGCGTTGTTGGCCTGGGCCGGTTGGGCGCTCTGGGCGGCCGCTGCCGGAGTGGCGGGTTGGTCTTCTTTGTCGAATTCGTCCCAGCTGAGCATGGTGGGGCTCCCTTTTTGAATTGGTTCGGTGTCTGCCTGGTTGTCGCTGAGCGAGTGAGCGCTAGGCGCCGTGGCTGCCGGACCCGGGAGCGTACTGGAGTACGTGACCGGGTTCGGCTGGCGCGGCAACAACGCGGGCGCCGCTCAGATACGTGCGTTTACTGACAAGCCTCGCAATCGGGGTCATCAATCGAACACGCCTGCGGCACCGGTGCCGGGCCGGCTGGTGCAGCGTTTGCCGCTGGCGCACTGCCGCTGGATACGGCGTTGAGCTTGCCCGTGTTGACTGTGGACTTCTCGGTGCTGGTGGCGGCCAGGGCGCGCAGGTAGTAGGTGGTTTTCAGACCACGGAACCAGGCCATGCGGTAGGTCACATCCAGCTTCTTGCCGCTGGCACCGGAGATGTACAGGTTCAGTGACTGGGCCTGGTCGATCCACTTCTGGCGGCGGCTGGCGGCTTCGACGATCCACTTGGTGTCGACTTCGAAGGCTGTCGCGTACAGGGCCTTGAGGTCATCGGGGATGCGGTCGATCTGCTGTACCGAGCCGTCGTAGAACTTGAGGTCGTTGACCATGACCGGATCCCACAGGTTGCGGGCCTTGAGGTCGCGTACCAGGTAGGGGTTGATCACGGTGAACTCACCGGACAGGTTCGATTTGACGTACAGGTTCTGGTAGGTCGGCTCGATCGACTGCGATACGCCGGTAATGTTGGCGATGGTCGCGGTCGGGGCGATGGCCATGATGTTGGAGTTGCGGATGCCTTTCTTGACCCGTTCGCGTACCGGTGCCCAGTCCAGAGTCTGGCTGCGGTCGACGTCGATGTACTGCTGGCCGCGCTGCTCGGTGAGGATGTCCAGCGAGTCGAGCGGCAGGACGCCCTGGCTCCACAACGAACCATCAAAGCTGGAGTAGGCGCCGCGCTCATCGGCCAGATCGCACGAGGCCTGGATGGCGAAGTAGCTGATCGCTTCCATCGACTGGTCAGCAAAGGCTACGGCAGCGTCCGAGCCATAGGCGATGTGTTGCAGGTACAGAGCGTCCTGGAAGCCCATCAGGCCGAGGCCGACCGGGCGGTGTTTGAGGTTGGAGTTCTTCGCCTGCGGCACGCTGTAATAGTTGATGTCGATGACGTTATCGAGCATGCGTACAGCGGTCTTGACGGTGCGCTCAAGCTTGGCAGTGTCCAGCTTGCCATCGACGATGTGCTGCGGCAGGTTGATTGAGCCCAGGTTACACACGGCGATTTCGTCGGCCGAGGTGTTCAGGGTGATCTCGGTGCACAGGTTGGAACTGTGGACTACACCGGCGTGCTGCTGCGGGCTGCGCAGGTTGCAGGCGTCCTTGAAGGTCAGCCAGGGATGACCGGTTTCGAACAGCATGCTGAGCATCTTGCGCCACAGGTCGCGGGCCTGGATGGTTTTGTACAGCTTGATCTTGCCGTACTCGATCAGGGCTTCGTAATACTCGTAACGCTCTTCGAAGGCCTTGCCGGTCAGGTCATGCAGGTCAGGCACGTCCGAGGGCGAGAACAGGGTCCACTGGCCGTCATCGAACACTCGCTTCATGAACAGGTCGGGAATCCAGTTGGCGGTGTTCATGTCGTGGGTACGGCGGCGGTCGTCACCGGTGTTCTTGCGCAGTTCGAGGAATTCCTCGATGTCCAGGTGCCAGGTTTCCAGGTAGGCACACACGGCGCCCTTGCGCTTGCCGCCCTGGTTGACGGCTACGGCGGTGTCGTTGACCACTTTCAGGAAGGGAACAACGCCCTGGGATTTGCCGTTGGTGCCCTTGATGTAGGAGCCCAGCGCGCGCACCGGGGTCCAGTCGTTACCCAGGCCGCCAGCGAATTTGGACAGCAGGGCGTTGTCGCGCAGGGCGTCGTAGATGCCGCCCAGGTCGTCGGGAACGGTGGTCAGGTAGCAGGACGACAGCTGTGAACGCAGGGTGCCGGCGTTGAACAGGGTCGGGGTCGAGGCCATGTAGTCGAAGCTCGACAGCAGTCGGTAGAACTCGATGGCGCGCTCGTTCTTCTGCGGCTCTTCGATGGCCAGGCCCATGGCCACGCGCATGAAGAAAATCTGCGGCAGTTCGAAGCGGGTGCCGTCCTTGTGAATGAAGTAGCGGTCGTACAGGGTCTGCAGGCCCAGGTAGGCGAACTGCTGGTCGCGCTCGTGGTCGATGGCGGCGCCCAGTTGCTCAAGATCGAACTCGGCCAGTTGCGGATCGAGCAGTTCGAACTCGACGCCTTTGGCAACGTAAGCTTTGAGTGCCGGGGCGTAGAGTTCGGCCATTTCATGGTGGGTGGCGCGTTCGGCTACGCCGAGGAAGCCCAGAGCTTCGGCACGCAGGGTATCGAGTAGCAGGCGGGCGGTGACCTGGCTGTAGTTCGGCTCGCGTTCGACCAGTGTGCGGGCGGTCATCACCAGTGCGGTGTTGACGTCCTTGAGGGTGACGCCGTCGTACAGGTTTTTCAGGGTGTCGCGTTCGATCAGGGCGGCATCGACTTCGGCCAGACCTTCGCAAGCTTCGCTGATCAGGGTGCGCAGGCGGCCCATGTCCAGTGGTGCCTGGCTACCGTCATCCAGGGTTACGCGGATGCTCGGGTGTGCCTCGACCGGCTGCTCGTGTTGACGGGCCTGACGCTGGCGGGCGTGCTCTTCACGGTACAGAACGTAGGCGCGAGCAACCTTTTGCTCGCCAGAGCGCATCAGCGCCAATTCAACCTGATCCTGAATTTCTTCGATGTGCAGGGTGCCGCCGGAAGGCATGCGGCGACGGAAAGTGGCACTGATAGCTTCGGAGAGTTCATCGACGGTAGCGCGGATGCGCGATGAAGCGGCGGCCTGGCCGCCCTCAACGGCGAGAAACGCCTTGGTCATGGCGATCTTGATCTTGTCGTCGGTATAGGCCACCAGGGTGCCGTTGCGCTTGATTACACGTAGTTGGCCGGGAGCCGTCAGAAGAACGTCTTCGCCGCTCTGCTGTTCGAGGCCTGGCTGACCGGGTGTCTGGCTGGTGGTCGAGGTCGAGGTGTGCATGGCGTCTCCTTGGCTTGGCCTGTAACACTATATCTGGTTTGGAGTAGCCCTACGGTTTTAGCCGGCGGGCTTGAAACGGGCGCGCTGAACGTATTGAAGAGATGTTGCTCCAGGCTATTGACAAGACCTGGTTTTTTAGGTTTTTGGTCAATATATGGGGCTGGTTGCGCGTTTCGACACAAGATAGTGTGTATTTTTACTCTGCGCAAGTCTGGGATTTGCGTCGGATTTATGGCATGTCCCGGGGGCTGTGGCAGGTTTGGTGGCGTGGCGGCAGTAAGTACGCGGGTTGTAGCCCTGGCCGGCTGTTCACTACATGTAGTGTTCCGGTTTTGGCAATGAACGTACCGCTTTCTGCCTGGTCGGGTTGTGGGTATTTGGCTACGGCGTTGCTACAATCGCCGCTCTTGTGGCGATGACGATGGCGTTGGATATGGGTATGGCGACTGATAGCGAACACATTCTGATTGTCGAAGATGACCACAAGCTGGCTGCGCTGATCGCCGAGTTTCTGCAGACCAATGGTTTGCAGGTGGCCATTGAGGCGGATGGGCGGCAGGCTGTGGGGCGTATTCAAACCAGCCCTCCGGCGCTGGTCGTACTGGATATCATGCTGCCAGGCATGGATGGCCTGGAGGTATGTCGGCAGGTTCGTGAAGGCGGCTATGCTGGTGCGATTCTGATGCTGACTGCGCGCAGTGAGGATGAGGACCACATCAAGGGGCTGGAGTTGGGGGCGGATGATTACGTCAACAAGCCCGTCCGCCCGCAGGTGTTGCTGGCTCGGATTCGGGCACTGCTGCGCCGCCGTCAGGACGCCGAACCTGCAGGGGCACCGAGTCGCCTGGAGTTTGGCAAGTTGGTGATCGATCATGTGCGCCGTGAGGCCTGGCTGGCTGGTGAACTGATCGACCTGACTGGTGCCGAGTTCGATCTGCTCTGGTTGCTGGCCAGCAACGCTGGTCGCATCCTCAGCCGCGAAGAAACCTTCATCGCCCTGCGTGGCATTGAGTATGACGGTCAGGACCGTTCCATCGATGTGCGCATTTCCCGCATCCGGCCAAAAATCGGTGATGACCCGGATATGCCGCGGATGATCAAGACTGTGCGCAGCAAGGGGTACCTGTTCGTCGTGCCCGAGTCCGGTCCCGCGTGAACTCGATCTTTCTGCGGATTTATGGCGGCATGCTGCTGGTACTGGTCGCCGTTTCGCTGCTGGCTTTGCTCAGTATTCGCATGATCAATGATGTGCGGGTTGAGGATTACCGTGAACGGATCGCCAGCGGTACCTTTCGGCTGATGGCGGACAACCTGGAGCCCATGGATACCGCCGAGCGGCTCAAGGCCCTGGCGGTCTGGACCCGGTTGATCGGGGTACCGCTTGAACTGAAGCCGTTGTCCGATCTGGGGTTGGAGTCGAGTGCCTGGGCCCGGTTGATCCGGGGGCAGGTGCTGGTAAGGCCAACCGGTCCCCAACAGGTGCGAGTCTATAGTCTGGTTGATTTGTCAGAAGAGGTGGTGTTGACCACCGATATTCAACGCATTTCCGAACAGTTGGGCCGGGCTACGTTATTTTTGATCGCCGATGAACTGGTCAGGCATCCGGAAGCCGATATGCCTGCGCGGCTGCAGCGGCTGCGCCGCGAGAAAGGGTTTGGTTACCCGCTACAGCTTACCCGGATGCACGAGGCGGATCTGGATCTGGATCAGATTCGCCGGCTCGATGAGAGTGATACCGTCATGGCCCTGGGGCCGGAAGGGGACTCGGTGCTGCTGTATCTGAAAATTCCTGATACCCAGTGGGTGCTTAGTCTGGGACCGCTGTACCAGATGCGTGACTACCCGCCAGAGATGCTGCTGATCACCGGGGTTCTGGTTCTAACCCTGAGCGGTCTGCTGATCTATCTGCTGGTGCGCCAACTTGAGCAGCGGCTGATGAGCCTGGAGGCGGCGGCTACCGATCTGGCTCGAGGCAAGCTTGAGGCGCGGGTGGAGCCGCGCGGCAACGATGCAGTGGGACAACTGGGTAAAACCTTTAATGATATGGCCAACCATCTACAGCGTCTGATGCGCATTCAGCGGGAAATGATCGGTGCCGTATCGCATGAGTTGCGGACCCCGGTGGCGCGTTTGCGCTTTGGTCTGGAAATGGTTGAAACCGCGGGTAGTGAAGCGGATTTGCAGCGTTATCTTGAGGGTATGGATGCTGATCTGACTGAACTGGACAAGCTGGTGGACGAGATTCTGACCTACGCCCGGCTGGAGCAGGGGGCTCCTGCGCTGGTGCTCGAGGCGACAGATCTGCCTGCCCTGGTTGACCGGGTGATAGCAGAGTTAGCGCCACTCAAGCCTGACATTCGACTTGAGCATCGGGATCTGACTCATGGGGCCGGATATGCAGTTGATGCCGAGCGACGCTACCTGCAGCGGGCGGTGATCAACCTGGCCAGCAATGCTCTCAGGCATGCGAGTACCCGGGTTCGAGTGACCACGCTGGTGCAGTCGGGACGCTGCCGGGTGATGGTCGAGGATGATGGCCCCGGGATTCCCGAAGCTTACCGCGAGCGTATTTTTACCCCGTTCCTGCGTCTGGATGACAGCCGTACACGCTCATCCGGTGGCTATGGGTTGGGGTTGTCGATTGTGCGGCGGGTCATCTACTGGCATCAGGGCCGAGCCCATGTGGAAAGCTCGGCTGATCTTGGGGGGGCCTGTTTCGTGCTGGACTGGCCGGCGACCAGGCCCGTGTAAGGTTCTGGCTTTAGTTGCTGTGGCCGTTTACCAGCAGACGAAAGGCCGTACTGGCTGGCCCTGGGTTGGGTTCGCGACCACAAACCAGGTCACAGTAGATCGCCCCTTCACCAATTTTGATGATGTAGAACGCCAGGCTTTCGGCATCCATTTCCGGTTTGATCAGGCCTGCGGCGATCTGCTGTTCGAACAGCTCAGTCCAGGTATCGATCAACCGTTGCTGCAGTCCGGAAATGTGCGAGGTGAGCAGTTGCAGCGCCCATTGCGGTTCGTTATGCAGGAAGTCGTGCAGCGGCTTGGCGTCGATCAGGGCGACATTGATGTCAGTATAGATCTGGGTCAGAAAATCGATGCCCTTGAGCTCGGGTGTGGCTTCGGCACGCTCAATGGCCTGATCGTAGATACCCTTATACAGAGACCAGAGGATTTCACCCATCAACAGATCCTTGTTGCCGACCCAGCGCATCAAGGTGGCACGTCCGATGCCCAGTTCTTCCGCCAGCAGCGACAGGTTCAGCCGCCGCCCCTCCAGCCACCAGCGCCGGGCCATGCGGAAGGCGGTAATGGGCGTTGCCCGTTCATCCGACTTTCGCTGGGACAGAGCAAGGGCTAGCGGGGTGGGGGAGGTGCTCATGATGTGGTGGCCTGTTCAAGTGTTCAGAGTGTATTGTCACTTTCTATGGTAGCAACAACGATACCATGAGTAAAAGTGTACCAGGTGTGATCCATGCCAGGTTTGATGCCTTCGGCATGATCTTGAGTCACACAATGAATGCACTTTTGGTCTTATTTGGTCGCTGAACGGAATTCGCTGTTGTCTCGGCAGGGTTCAACCGCGCCCGATAAAGGGCATTTTGGTAGCCATGATGGTCATGAACTGCACGTTGGTTGCCAGCGGCAGTTCGGCCATCTGCACTACTGCCTGGGCGACATGCTCGACATCCATCACCGGCTCGGCAGCAATTTCGCCATTGGCCTGCGGCACGCCGCGCTGCATCGGAATGGCCATGTCGGTAGCCGCGTTGCCGATATCGATCTGGCCGCAGGCGATGTTGTAGCGTCGGCCATCGAGTGAGGTCGATTTGGTCAGGCCGGTCATGGCGTGCTTGGTCGAGGTATAAGGGGCCGAGTTGGGTCGCGGTGCATGGGCGGAAATCGAGCCATTGTTGATGATCCGTCCACCCATGGGATCCTGGCTTTTCATCATTTTGAAGGCTTGCTGGGTACAGAGAAAGGCACCAGTCAGGTTGGTCTCGACGGTGGCCTGCCAGTGGGCGAATGACAGATCCTCCAAGGGCACGGGTGGGGCTCCGGTTCCGGCATTGTTGAATAGCAGGTCAAGCCGGCCGAAGCGCTCCCGAGTGGCGTTGAACAGGGCCTGGACTGACTCCGGGGCACGCACGTCGGTCACTTGGGCCAGGCCATTGGCGGCCAGTTCACCGGCGCTCTCGAGTACAGCGTCCAGTGTTTCCTGGCGGCGTCCTGCCAGGACAACACAATAACCGGCCCGCAGCAGGGCAAGGCTGGTGGCTTTGCCGATGCCGCTACCGGCTCCGGTGACAATGGCTACTTTGCTGGCTGAGTTCATGGCGGCTCCAATCGAGTGTCCGGGCAAATGGATAATGGTTCAAAAGGTAGCATGCCAGGTCAGGCAGGGGGCAGGGGACGGATTGTGGAAATGTCGCACTATAAGGGAAGTGCTGATTAAAGCTGATTAAATCAGTTTCGGACACTTTCAGGGGATTAGGGCGTTCCCACGCATAGCGTGGGAACGATCAAGCAACTCTCTTAGTTGATCCCTTTGCGCCGTACGGTCCAGCCACGGTCATTGCACAGACCGCAGTTGTTGCCGTAGAAGGTGCCCTCGGCGTTGTTGTCTTCCATCAGGTGATAGCGGAACCAGGCGGTTGATGGGCCACGATAGCCACCGGCGCTGCCAACCGGCTCGAAGTGCCCGGCCGAGTTCAGCTCACCCCAGAACACCGGAACATTGGCGCGGTTGTAGACCGGCAGGGCGTTGAGGGTGGGTGATGCAATGGTGTCGCGTCCACCGGTCATCAGGAACATCGGGCCGTTCTGGTTACTTTGCGATGAACTGCTATGGCCCAGACCCAGGGTGTAGGGCTGGAATGGCGCTGTGACGCTGATGCGGCTGTCCTGGCCGGCCATGATGGTACCGCCGCCACCCTGTGAGTGCCCGGCAGCGCCAACCCGGTTGATATCCAGGCGGCCGGCGTAGGTGCCGGTAGTGCGGTTATGTTGCTGGATGATGTAGCTCAGGCAGCTGAGCATGGCCTGGCCGGTGCCGGCATTGCTGGTGTTGGCGGCAACGACTACGAAGCCGTGGCTGGCCCAGTGATTGAGCAGGCTGCTGTAGGTGCTTGGCGAAGCACCGGTGCCATTGCCCCAGATGATGATCGGGTGTTGCACACCGTTTTGTCCCAGAGTGCGTGGCCGGTAGGCGGTACAACTGAGTCCGGCGCTTTCGCTGGTGGTGCTGAATGGGCCGCTGGCGGCGAAGTCGGAGACGCCGGGGAAGCCGGTGCCGGTATCGCCACCAGGGCCTGGGTCGGGGTTGGTAGCCCAGGCGCTGGAGGCCAGCGCCAGGCCCAGAGCGAGAGTGGAAAGCTTCAATGCAGGTGTTTTCATATCGGTTACCGTTCAACTGTTGTTATTCAAGGTTGTTGAGCGCTATGGCCGGGTCCGCACCAACTGCAGAGCTCGAGCGGCTGAACGGTAACACTGTCGGCGGCTGATGAAAGTCGCCTATTCGGGTTAATGGCAAGGTCGCGCCAGGCCGCGAACGGCCTGGCTTAGAGCTTGTTTGCGCGCTGTTCAATCCTGGCGCTGACGCCTTCCAGGGTGGCAAATGAGGTGTCTTTGGCGGTGAGCAGAAAGTCCTGCAGGTAGGACATCTCCAGCATATCTTCGCGTACAGCGGCGTAGAGCGTGCCGAACAGACCGTCTGGACCCAGCGGTCTGGCACTGACGTAACCGCGTTGCAGGTATTCGGCCAGGGCCCAGTTGGGCAGGCAACTGACACCGCGTCCAGAGGCCACCAGTTGCAGCATCATTACGGTCAGTTCGGCCGTGCGGATGGCCTGGGGGTCGATGCCGGCCGGGTCGAGAAATTGTTTGAAAATGTCTAGTCGATCACGGTCTACCGGGTAAGTGATCAGGGTCTCGTCCGCCAGGTCGGCGGGTTCAATATAGGCGCGGCTGGCCAGTGGATGCTGGTTGCTGACTGCCAGCAGGGCTTCATAGGTGAACAGCGGTACGTAACTCAGGCCCGGAATATCCTGAGGGTCGGAGGTCACCACCAGATCCAGGTCGCCGCGTGCCAGCGCTGGCAGCGGGGCGAAGAAGAAGCCCGAGGCGAAGTCGACTTCGACCTCCGGCCAGGCGTTGCGGAACTGGTCGATGGTTGGCATCAACCACTGGAAACAGCTGTGACATTCGATTGCCATGTGCAGGCGCCCGGCCTGGCCGCCAGCCAGTCGCTGCAGGTCGCGCTCGGCTTGGCGCAACTGCGGCAGCAGGCTGTCGGCCAGACGCAATAGTCGCAGACCGGCGCTGGTGAAACGCACCGGTTTGGTCTTGCGTACGAACAGTGGCAGGCCCAGGCGCTCTTCAAGATCCTTGAGTTGATGTGACAGCGCCGATTGGGTCAGGTGCAGGCGTTCGGCAGCTTCCACCAGGCTGTCGGCTTCGCGCAGGGTGGCCAGGGTACGCAGATGGCGGATTTCAAGCATGGTCGGGTTACTACTCATTATGAGGGAAATTTAAGTTTAGCATTGGTCTGATGAGTTTTATTCACGACTTGTTGCGACGAGCCATATCGACGAGGCGTGCTGGTCATCGCTGGCATCCAGCGGTAGAGTAGCCCCCCATTGATTTGACTGGGGTAACCCATGCAGGAATTGTTGTTGCACTGTCGTCCGGGGTTCGAGTCCGAGGCTGCAGCGGAAATGCAGGAGTTGGCCAATGCCTGTGGGTTGGCCGGTTATCCGGTCACCCGTGAGGGGGCGGCCATCGTGCGTTTTGTCTGCCCGGCTGAGGGCGATGCCGGACGGCTGATGCGCAAACTGGACTTCCAGAGTCTGATCTTTACCCGTCAATGGGCCCTGGGCGACTGGCTCGATGTCGACCCCGAGGACCGTATCACGCCAGTCATTCAGGCTTGCGCCAAGGGGCCGCTGGCCTCTTTGCTATGGTTGGAGACCGCCGATACCAACGATGGCAAGGCTTTGGCGGCACTGCTTAAGAAGCTGCGCAAGCCGCTCGAGAGTGCTTTAGGCAAAACCCGGTTCCTGCGTCCGAACAAGACAGAACTGCCGCGCCTGCATCTGGTATTCGAGAGTGGTGAGCGGCTGTTCGTCGGTTGGTCCTGGGCCAACAATGCCGCGCCCTGGCCGATGGGTATTCCGCGGTTGCGAGTGCCTCGTGAGGCGCCTAGCCGTTCGACGCTCAAGCTCGAAGAGGCCTGGCATCATTTTATTCCCCGCGAGCAATGGGATAGCCGTCTGGCCCCCGGTATGACAGCAGTGGATCTGGGTGCAGCGCCTGGTGGCTGGACCTGGCAACTGGTCAACCGGCACATGAAAGTGATTGCCGTAGACAATGGGCCGATGAATCGCAAGTTGATGGAGAGTGGACAGGTTGAGCATGTGCAGGCCGACGGCTATCTGTTTCGGCCCAAGCGCCCGGTCCATTGGATGGTCTGTGATATCGTCGACAAGCCTGCCCGCAGTAGTGCGCTGCTGGCAACCTGGCTGTCCCGGGGCTGGTGCCGGGAGGCGATCATCAACTTCAAACTGCCGATGAAACGGCGTTATCAGGAAGTCATGCAGTGCATGGCCCATGTCCAGGATGCTTTGGATGAGGCTGGGCTGGAAGCCACGCTGGCTTGCAAACAACTTTATACCGACCGCGAAGAGGTTACCTGCCACGCCCGGATTGTGCGTGGTCACAGGTAACCCGACGCAGACTAGCCTCCTACAGTGGCTCGAGCAGGGTGATTTTTTCCTGCTCCTGCAGCATGGCGGAGAACGGGCCGATGCTTTCCTGGCGCTCGGGCGAGTTTTCCCAGCGTTCCCAGGAATGGCGGTTCAGCCAGGTCACAACCACGACCCGGTGATTGGGGCGCTCCAGATCACGGTATGACTCACCGGAAATGAAGCCGGGGGATTGGATGGCTTTCTGCAGCACCTGGCGCGCCACTTCTTCGTAGGGTTGCTCGAGGCCTTCGGCAATGACACGTTCGATCATTACTTTGATCATGGAATTTCCTTAAAACAGGCAGATAAAACCGGAGCTTTTCAGACTCCTGTCTATAGTGTCGGTCGGCTTCGCTCGGCTGGCAAGTGGCGGGTATTTACCGGATAATCGGTCCGTACCCTGTGGATCAATGGCATGACTGATTTTGCGAACGAACACCGTCAACTCGATACCTGTGGTCTGACCTGCCCCGAGCCGGTCATGATGCTGCACAATGCCGTGCGCGACCTGGCTGCTGGCGAATTGCTGGAAGTGTTGGCGACTGACCCCTCGACCCAGCGTGATATCCCCAAGTTCTGCGGATTTCTTGGTCATGCCTTGCTTGAGCAGCGTGAAGAGGCGGGAATTTTCCATTACCTGATCCGCAAGGCGGGTTGACTCTCCGCATTACTCGTTGCGAGCAGCTTCCCAGCCAGGCTGGCCTGGCTGCAGCTGACAGCGTTCCAGTACCTGCAGCCAGGCCTGGTTATGGCGCTGGACGCTGGCCTGAAAACTTTCCCACAAAGCCTGTTCATGACCACTCAGGCGCTGCAGATAAGCCGCGGTTGCCGGTGGTATTTCGGGCACCTCGCGCAGGTGCGTCAACTGCTGCTGCCAGGGCTGGCCGAGCCGTTGGGCCTGGGCCAGCAGCGGCTGGATCTCGCCGGCATAATAGGTCACGAAGACGTTGAACAGAATTCGTGATTGCGGGGTAGGTTGGCCCAGCGGGCAGAGCCGGGCGGCTCTGGGGCTTTCCAGCATGGTGCTGGCTTGATTCAGCGTGTGGTTCAGACGGGCCAGGCTGTGGATCAGCTGGCCGCTGCGTGAGCTGCGCTGCAATGCTTGAAATAACGGGTCAAGCACCTCACGGCTGGGGGGTAATTGCTCGGGCAGCGCCTGGCCAATGCCGCTGAGCTCAGCCAGCGCCTGCAGAGCCAGGGTGTCAGAGATGCTCGGATCTGGCGGTAGTGGCTGGTCGGCAAAGCGCAGGTAGTATTCGAATTCGCTGCTGGCGTTCAGGGCATTCCAGAATACCGCTGGCAGGCTGGCCCGCTTGGCAGCACCGATGTCTTCGAGCTGGGTTTTCAATTCGCTGCGTCTGGGGTCGTCGGCAATCACCAGCAGGCACTCGTCGAGCGCCTGTAACAACTGCCCTTCATGCGCCAGTCGGTGGCTGGCCGGCATCAATCGGCCGAGGCTGCTGTTGCGTTCGCTGATGCGCTGCTGCAAGGCGTGGCAGTGTCGTGACTCCACCACCAGATCCAGCAGGCTCAAGCGTTGCTCGGCCACCGTCTGTACCCGTTCACGTCGCTCGGGCATTCGGTAATGACTCAAATGACGTGAGTCAAAGTGACTGACGGGCTGCTCAAGTACTCGGCCCAGACGAGTCAGATAGTTGTCCATCTGGCGGCTGGCCGGCGCACCAACGTCACAACCGGTCAGCAGCAGGGCAAGACTGAGCAGTGCGATGAGAGACTTCATCGTCGAACTCCAACAGGGCTGCTTTCAGTATGCCACGCGGTTAATAACTACTGCCAAATCGTAGATTACGGCGAGTGTCGGGGCTGCCTGCGTTTGGCCTCATGACGTTTGCGGCGGGCACCAACCCGTGCCAGGCGAATCGACAGAAACAACGCTGCGGCGCTCAGGCCGATGATCAGCCCCTGCCAGAAACCGGCCGGCCCGCGGGCTGGGCCGAGCAGATCGGTCAGCCCCAGTACATAACCGCATGGCATGCCGACCAGCCAGTAGGCGATGATGGTCAGCAGCATGGGCCGACGAGTGTCCTGATAGCCTCGCAGGGCGCCGGCACAGGCCACTTGCAGGGCATCGGAAAACTGATACAGCGCGGCGTAGAACAGCAGGCTGGCGGCCAGGGCGATGATTTGCTGATTGTTGGTGTAGATCAACGGAATGCGATCAGCCAGCCACAACACCAGCGCAGCGGAAAACAGTGCATAGAACAATGAACTGACGATACCGACCTTGGCGGCGAACAGCCCGGCCCGGGCGCCATGGGCGTTGAGGTTGTGGCTGACCCGCACGGTGATCGCCAGACCCAGGCTGAAGGGCACCATGAACAGCAGTGAGGTGAAGTTCAGGGCCAGTTGGTGGCTGGCGACCACAATCTCCCCCAGTGAGCCGATCAGTAGTGCGATAACCCCGAACATGCTGGTTTCAGCAAACAGCGCGATGCCGATCGGCAGGCCCAGCCCGAGCAACTGGCGCTGGGTGAGCCAGCTTGGCCAGTCAAAACGGGCGAACAGGCCGCTGGGAGCAAAGTGTGGTGAGCGCTTCAGATAGATCACCATGCACAACAGCATGAACCACATCACCAGGGCCGTCGCTATCCCGCAGCCCAGTGCGCCCAGGGCCGGAAAGCCCAGCTTGCCGTAGACCAGCACGTAGTTGGCAGGGATGTTGAGTAGCAGGCCGGCAAAGCCAATCAGCATGGTCGGCATGGTACGTGACATGCCATCGCTCAGAGCGCGCAGGGCCTGGAACAAGGCGACGGCCGGAAAGCCCATGGCGACGGCCCGCAGGTAGGCCATGGTCGGGTCGATCAGGCTCGGCTCCACCTCCATCAGGATCAGGACGGGCTCCATGGCGCTGAGAAACAATCCGCACAGACAGCCCAGGAGCAGGCCAAGCCATAGCCCCTGGCGTATCAGCGTACCGGTATCAGCCAGACGGCCAGCGCCGTGGCTGGCAGCGACCTTGGAGGTCAGGATCATCAGAGTGCCGGTCAGAAACAGAAAGGTTGGCACCCAGAAAGCGTTGCCCAGCGCCACGGCAGCCAGCGCCTGGGCGCTGAAGCGTCCGGCCATGGCGGTGTCGACAAAACCGAGCAGGGTATGGGCGGTTTGGGCGGCGATAATCGGCAAGGCAAGCCAGATCAGGCTACGCAATTCTGTTACACTGCGCCGCCACCGAGTGGGGTTGGTCTGTCCTGAAGTCATGGGGCAGGGATGGGCTCGACAAAAGCGGCTCATCGTATCAAGTTACTCACTATTGTCTAGGGAACCTATGAAAAACTACCTGCGTTGGCAATACTGCGTTAAAAACAGCCTCAAAATGCTCATTTACACCACGTAAACTGCGCTTTTTCGGCTGTTTTTTCCTTGTCTTGCCTGTCTCGCCTACGTTTTTCAGAGGTTCCCTCGCTCGCTGATGAACCACGACTACCAGGATCTTGTCCGTATTTTCTCCGAGTGCTTCGAAGCCGAGTACAACACGGTACTGGTGGCTGGTGCTGACGAGCCTGAGTATCTGCCGGCCGATGCCGAGCATCCGCGTCATCGGATTATTTTTGCCCATGGTTTCTTTCGCAGCGCCCTGCATGAGGTAGCCCATTGGTGCGTTGCTGGGCCGCAGCGGCGTTTGCTGGCCGATTTTGGCTATTGGTATGCTCCCGACGGGCGCAGCGCCGAGCAGCAGCAGGCGTTTGAGCAGGTTGAAGTCAAGCCGCAGGCCTACGAATGGCTGTTCTGTCAGGCTGCCGGTCACAAGTTCCGGGTCAGCCTGGACAATCTCAATGGTGAGCCTACCGATTCCAGCTTATTCAAGCAGCGGGTGCTGGAGCAGACTCTGCACTTTCTGAACGCCGGACTACCCGAGCGTCCAGCCCGATTTGTCCAGGCCCTGCTGGCGTTCTACCGCCCGGGAGTCCGGCTGCAAGCTGCGGACTTCAGCCTCGAGCAGTTGTAGCTAAGCCTGGAGCACCGGCCCGGCCGATATCAAACAGTGGTTCATCGCTGCTCAGCAGGCTGAAACGGGGCTGGCTGCTGCGGGTCGGTGCCAGACGCAGGAAACTCATGATTTCATCACGGGTCTGCTGCCAAGTGGCCTTGCTCTCCAGATCAAGGAAGTGTCCGGCGCCGCGTATCGTGGCAAATCGTGAACGTTCGATATAGCGACCAAAGCCATGGGCGTCATCGGGGGTGGTGTAGATGTCCTTGTCGCCGTTGATGAACAGTACCGGAACATCGATGCGCTCGGCGTTGGTCATATAGCAGTTGGTATCTTGCTTAAGCACCTGATTCACATGAAAAGCCATTTGCAGGTACTCATGGTCGTCCAGGCTACTGATGTGGCGGAAGTTGTAGCGTTTGTAGAGTGAGGGCAGGTGCTGGCCGATGGTCTCGTTGATCAGGTCGGCGACGCCTGTGCGGTCGCAGGCGATCAGGCGTTGCACGCCGGTTTCCAGGTAATCGCTCATGGCCGGGTTGATGACCGGGGAGAAGGCCATGATGACTGCCTTGCGGATGGCACGGGGACGTTGGGCCAGAGCCAGCAGGGTAGAAGCTCCGCCCCAGGAGAATGACAGCAGGTGATCGGCTTCGAAGTAGTCGATCAAATCGAGCAGAATCCGGGCTTCCTGCTCCTTGGTCACTGGTTGGCTGTGGTCGTTGTGGGGTTTGGATTGGCCGGCATAGGGCTCATCGAAACAGACCACGTTGAAGCAGGGCTGCAGATAGCGCACGGTCTGGGCAAACGAGGCGGTAGTCGCCAAGGAGCCGTTGACCAGAATAATGGTGCCTTGCGGGGCCGGGCTGGCGTAATAGGCGGTATGAACGCGGAACAGCCCTTGACTGCTGACCAGTGAGTGAGTTGCTTTCATTGTACATCTCCCGGCATGCCTGAATTGAAAGGCATACGACAAGCGCCGCATGCGATTGCATTGCTGGGCAGTTGGCAACAGGCCATGAAAAGCACAAGGTGGGCCCTTGGACGATCGGCA
Source organism: Halopseudomonas phragmitis (assembly GCF_002056295.1). NCBI lineage: Bacteria > Pseudomonadati > Pseudomonadota > Gammaproteobacteria > Pseudomonadales > Pseudomonadaceae > Halopseudomonas > Halopseudomonas phragmitis. The sequence goes on from NZ_CP020100.1 coordinate 2,494,066, forward strand.
GGATCGAGGGGTTTGTTATTGGTGGGCTTGCGGGTGGGAAGGACAGCACCTGTGCTGGTAATGGGTCGTTACCGTGTATGCACAGGTGTTCAGGCAGGTCCTTCAACAAAAAAAGGTGGCGAGCACCCGGTCGTATCGTGGCGTCTTAGAGTGTTATCGAAACTTTCAGGTCACAAAAAGACTTTATGGGCTCAGTTAAGCAGTGTCTTGCTGATGATGCAAGCGGGCGCCTATTGACTCCGGATGAACGGCAATACTGGACGGGCCGGGTGGCAGCCGGGACAATCGCGATACGCCATGTTCACTCGGTTGCTGGTGGGCTGTTATGGACACGCTGTGAACCCATCCATGGGCGCTCGTAGATGCCATCCATGGCATCTAACGGTCCAGAGCAGCCCAACAGCAACCGAGCTACTGTGCCCAGGCTAATGGAGACGCTCAGATGCATATTGTTGCCGATGAAAACATCCCTCTGCTCGATGAGTTCTTTGCCGGGCTTGGAAGTATTACCCGCTTGCCTGGTCGGGCTATAGATCGTGCTGCCTTGCGTCAGGCTGATGCACTGTTGGTGCGCTCGGTGACCCGGGTCGATCAGGCGCTGCTCAGGGATACGCCGGTACGGTTTGTTGGCACTTGCACCATAGGCACCGACCACCTGGATCTTGATGGTCTGCGCGGGACCGGAGTCAGCCTGGCCAGTGCGCCGGGTTGCAATGCCCGGGGGGTGGTGGAGTATGTGCTCAGTTGCCTGCTGACGCTGGCCGAGCGCCGCGCTACCGACTGGCGCCAGCAGCGAGTCGGGATTGTCGGGGTGGGGGAGGTCGGTACCCGCTTGGTCCGGGTTTTGGCCACGCTGGGTGTTGAATGCCTGCTGTGTGATCCACCTCGGGCGGCGCGGGGCGAAACAGGTTTTGTCGGGCTGGATGAGCTGATCGCCCAGGCTGATGTGATCAGTCTGCATGTGCCGCTGAGTCGTGAGGGTGCTCACCCGACCTGGCATCTGTTCGATCAGGCTCGGCTGCAGGCTTTGCGTCCGAACGCCTGGCTGATCAACAGCAGTCGTGGCCCGGTGATCGACAATGCCGCGCTGGAACAGGTTATGACTGAGCGTCAGGATCTGGCGTTGGCGCTGGATGTCTGGGAGCACGAGCCCTGGGTTGCCCGTTCACTGGCGGCCCGCTGTGAGTTGGCCACTCCGCACATCGCTGGCTACAGCCTGGATGGCAAGTTGCGCGGCACCGAGCAGATCTATCAGGCGTTTTGCCGGTTTCTGGGTATTGATCCCGAGTTGTCGCTGGGGCAACTGGCGCCGCAGGATGGGTTGGCTGAGTTGCAGTTGAGCGCGGCAACGTCAACGGACTGGATGCTGAGCCGGGCGCTGCGCTGGGTCTATGATGTGCGCGATGACGATGCCCGGTTTCGCCGGATGTTGGTCGAGGCCGGGGATGATGCGGCTTTGCGCGCCGGCTTTGACCGGCTGCGCAAGGATTATCCGCTGCGGCGCGAATGCGCCCATCTGCGCCTGAGCGCGGATGCAGGGCTGCCGGCCGAGCAGGCGCGGCTGTTCAGTGAACTGGGGTTCAGCGTCTGATCTGAGCCTGGCGGGCGGCCATGCTGCTGCATTCAAGTGCACGGCAGGCTTGCTGAACCATCTGTTCGGTAATGGCGATTTCCCGTCCCTGCTCATCAATCAGCCAGCCACCGGTCGATTGCACCGAGGGCTGATGGGCAGCAGGGGTGTTGGCGATATTGTGCAGGGCGTTCAGGTTCACGGAATGCTCTCTCTTTTCAGTCATGGCTTGGTTGCCTGCTTTCGTGCTTACGGGCGCAGGATATGGCACCACAATGACGACTTTGTGACACATGGCACTGACAGGGGTTGTAATGCAAACACCGTTCCGACTTGGACTGATCATCAATCCGCTGGCGGGTCTGGGTGGGCAGGCGGGGCTCAAGGGGAGCGATGGCGTGGCCGAACAAGCTCTGGCTATGGGTATCGAGCCGCGAGCCCAGGCCCGTGTGCGGGTGGCTCTGGAGGCCTTGCTGCCGCTGCGTGAGCGAATCCAGATTCTGAGCGCACCCGGCCCGATGGGGGCGGACCTGCTTGGCGAGATGGGGTTCGACTTCGAGCAGATTGGTGAACTGGCTGGAGCACATACCAGTGCTGCGGATACCGAGCGCATTGCCGCCCAGATCCAGGCCCGGGGGGTTGATCTGCTGCTGTTTGCCGGCGGCGATGGCACGGCGCGCAATATCTGCCACAGCGCTCGCCCGGGGCAACTGGTATTGGGCGTACCTGCCGGGGTCAAGATCCACTCTGGGGTTTATGCGGTCAATCCGCGTGCGGCGGGTGAACTGGTCAGTCTGCTGGTGCAGGGGGATCTGGTGCGTCTGGCCGAGGCGGATGTCCGTGATATCGACGAGGAGGCCTTCCGTCAGGGCAATGTGCGCACCCGGCACTACGGCGAGTTGGCAGTGCCCCAGGAAGGGCGCTTCGTTCAGCAGGTCAAGCAAGGCGGGCGCGAGCTGGAAACCCTGGTGCTCGATGATATCGGCGCCTGGTTGCAGGAGGAGCAGGCCTCAGACCGGTTCTGGATCATGGGGCCGGGCTCGACCACGCTGGGCTTGCTCGAGACCATGGGGCTGGAGGGCACCTTGCTGGGTGTGGATGTGCTCTGTGATGGCGGACTGATCGCTACCGATGTCAGCGAGCCGCAGCTCTGGGAGTTGATGCAACGGGGTGGAGAGTGGCGCATCCTGGTGACCGCAATTGGTGGTCAGGGCCACATCCTCGGGCGCGGGAATCAGCAGATTTCACCCCGGGTGGTGCGTGCAGCCGGGCTCGATAATCTGTTGGTGGTGGCGACCAAGACCAAGCTCAAGACTCTGCATGGCCGGCCATTTCTGATTGATAGCGGTGACCCCGAACTGGATCAACAGTTAACCGGACTGCGCCGGGTGCTTAGTGGCTATCGCGAAGAGATGCTGTATCCAGCGAGCTGGAAGGCGGAGTAGCCTGAGCAGCGTTCCCACACGAAGCGTGGGAACGCTTATTAATTGCACGCAAGCTCAGCGCCAATTGGGTCAGCACCGAAACTGATTTAATCAGTGTTCCCTTAGCGGTAGTTGCCGGCCCGCAGCGCCGCAATCCGCTGCTCCAGCGGCGGGTGGCTCATCAGCAAGCCAGCCAGGCCGTGCTTGAGATTGGCGTTGATGCCGAAGGCAGTCAGTTCGCCAGGCATTTCCACCGGAATACCCTGCTCGGCACGCAGGCGCTCCAGCGCCGCGATCATGTTGCCGGCTCCGGCCAGTTGGGCACCGGCGGCATCAGCGCGGTATTCACGCTGGCGCGAGAACCACATGACGATGATGCTGGCGAGGATGCCTAGAATCACTTCGGCAAAAATGGTGGCGATGAAGTAGCCGATCCCCGGACGACCACTTTCGTTCTTGAATACCGCCCGGTCAACGAAGTTGCCGATGATGCGGGCGAAGAACATCACGAAGGTGTTGACCACGCCTTGAATCAGGCTAAGGGTGACCATGTCGCCATTGGCAACGTGACCGATCTCATGGGCCATGACCGCGCGTACTTCGTTGGGACTGAAGCGTTGCAGCATACCGTCGGATACCGCAACCAGCGAGTCGTTGCGGTTCCAGCCGGTAGCGAAGGCGTTGGCGGCGCGGGAGGGGAAAATGGCCACTTCAGGCATGCCGATGCCGGCTTCGCGGGCCAGTTCGGTGACAGTCTCGACCAGCCACTGCTCCTGGCGGGTTTGTGGCTGGGTGATGACCCGGGCTCCGGTGCTACGCTTGGCCATCCATTTGGACAGGAACAGCGAGATGAAGGAGCCGGCAAAACCGATGATGGCGCAGAAGACCAGCAGGCCGGTCAGGTCCATTCCGCCCTGACCATCATGGATGCCGAGCCCCAAGATGCTCAGGGTAATGCTGGCTACCAACACAATCGCCAGGTTGGTTGCCAGGAATAAAAGTATGCGCATCATACGGTTGTAGCTCCCATCGAAAGTAAAATCTACGGTCTGGCCAGCGCCTGCGCAGGCAAGCCATGGTCCTTTGTGTGGTTATATTGGGTGATTCTTGCTGGCTTTCAATTGTCAGTCTATTTCAAATCGTAAGTGCTGCCGGATTTGAAGCAGTGGCGTACCGCTTCGGCCAGGTGACTGGATGAGCCGCTATGCAGTGCTTCGCGCAGTTTCTGCGCCAGGGTTGCGCGCTGATGGGCGACACTGGCAGGCAGTTCAGGCTGTTGCCAGTCGAGGCGCGGAGTAGACAGCAGGACAAAGCCGCGTTCGCTCAGACAGCACTGATCCAGGCCTTCCTGGCGAATGCTGCCGGTATGGCGCAGGAAGCCTTCTTCGGCGAGCCAGAGCATGGCGCTGAAACAGGCCATGTGGCGAGGGGCGGGCACGCCGAAAGGGTCCGGTTCGTGCTCGCCGATCAGATCGACGACGAACAGCGTCGTCGGCCGGGGAAAACTGCTGTACAGACTCAGCAGTATGCCGGCGACGTCGCGGTAAAAGTCCTCGATGTGCAGGTCCGCCATGGCGCCGGTTACTGCCGGTAATCCTTGAGGAAGTTGGCGATCCGGCCGATGGCCATTTCCAGATCGTCCTTGCGTGGCAGCGAGACGATGCGGAAGTGGTCGGGCCACGGCCAGTTGAAGGCGGTACCTTGCACCACCAGGATTTTTTCCTGCAACAGCAGATCAAGGACCATCTTTTCATCGTTGTGAATCGAATAGACCTTGGGGTCCAGGCGCGGGAACAGATACAGGGCGCCCTTGGGCTTGGTGCAGGTTACACCGGGAATCTCGTTCAGCAGTTCCCAGGCGGTGTCACGTTGCTCCAGCAGGCGGCCACCCGGCAATACCAGATCGTTGATGCTCTGATAGCCGCCCAGCGCGGTCTGGATGGCGTGCTGCGACGGTACGTTGGCACACAGGCGCATGGAGGCAAGGATATCGATGCCTTCGATGTAGCTCTGGGCGCGCTGTTTAGGGCCGCTGATGATCATCCAGCCGGAGCGGAAACCGGCGACCCGATAGGACTTGGACAGTCCGTTGAAGGTCAGGCACAGCACATCCGGGGCAACGGCGGCCAGCGATTCGTGCTCAGCGCCGTCGTAGAGAATCTTGTCGTAGATTTCGTCGGCGAACAGAATCAGGTTGTGCTCACGAGCTACCTGAGCCAGTTGTTCGAGCATGTCACGCGAGTACACCGCGCCGGTCGGGTTGTTCGGGTTGATTACGACCATGGCCCGGGTGTTGGGGGTGATCTTGCTGCGAATATCTTCGATATCCGGATACCAGTCGGCCTGCTCGTCGCATAGGTAATGTACCGGTTTACCGCCGGACAGGCTCACGGCGGCAGTCCAAAGCGGGTAATCGGGGGCTGGAATCAGCACTTCATCACCGTTGTTGAGCAGCCCCTGCATGGCCATCACGATCAGTTCGGATACACCGTTGCCCAGGTAAATGTCTTCGATGGTGACGCCGGGAATGCCCTTGGTCTGGGTGTAATGCATGACCGCCTTGCGTGCCGAGAACAGGCCTTTGGAGTCGCTGTAACCCTGGGCAGTAGGCAGGTTGAGGATCACGTCCTGGAGGATTTCCTCCGGTGCTTCGAAGCCAAAGGGTGCAGGGTTGCCGATGTTCAGTTTGAGGATCCGATGACCCTCTTCCTCGAGGCGCTTGGCGTGGCGCAGAACCGGTCCGCGAATGTCATAACAAACGTTGGCCAGTTTATTTGATTTGCTAACCTGCATGGTGCTTACCTTGTGATCCCTGGGGGCTGTACCGGCGGAGTAAAACACGCATCATACGTTGTGCGACACTGACTGGGAAAGCCCGTTATCAACATCCCGAGGAGACCGGTATGGAGAAAGTGACCAAGTCCGAACAGGCCTGGCGAGATCAGCTTGATGAAGCGCAGTACCACGTGTGTCGGTTGAAGGGGACCGAGCGCCCGTTTACCGGGGCGTATTACCACAATACGGTTCCAGGGCGTTATCACTGCATCTGTTGCGATGCCGAGCTGTTCGATACCGAAACCCAGTTCGATGCCGGCTGTGGCTGGCCTAGTTACTACGCGCCGGTGAGTGAGCAGGCTATCGCCACTGCCGAGGATTTCAGTCATGGCATGCACCGGATTGAGGTGCTCTGTGCGCGCTGTGACGCACATCTGGGGCATGTGTTTCCCGATGGTCCGCCGCCGACCGGATTGCGCTATTGTATAAATTCGGTGGCATTGCGCCTTGAGCCGCGTTAGTCCCAAATCGTCACCCCTGAACCAGCCGAGCCCAATGGAGCCAGCATGACAACATACGATAATCCGCTGCATATCCCCTGTACCACCATCGACAACCGTGAGATCACCCTGGCGGAGTTGGGTGGCAAGGCTTATCTGGTGGTCAATACCGCCAGCAAGTGCGGCTTTACGCCGCAGTACAAGGGGCTGGAGGCCTTGGCTCAGGAGTATGGGGAGCAGGGCTTGCGGGTGGTGGGTTTTCCCTGCAACCAGTTTGGCGCCCAGGAGCCGGGTGATGAGGGACAGATCGCCGAGTTCTGTGAACTCAACTATGGGGTGAGTTTCCCCATGTTCAGCAAGGTTGAAGTCAACGGCGCCAATGCCCATCCGCTGTATGTGCAGCTGAAGAAAGCTGCACCGGGGCTGTTGGGCAGTGAGCGGATCAAGTGGAATTTCACCAAGTTTCTGCTCGATGCCAATGGTCGGGTGATCAAGCGCTACGCGCCGACTACCGCGCCGGAGCAGCTTAAGGGGGATATTGAGGCGCTGCTCAAACGTTAAGGAACCTACGTTTTCAGAGGCCCCTTAAAATATCCTTGGGGAGGCTAGTGCCTCCCCAGCCACTTCTCCAGCAACGCCTGTAGGTCTTCACGTTTGAACGGTTTGGCCAGATAGTCGTTCATGCCGGCGGCTTCACAGCGCTGACGGTCTTCCTGCAGGGCGTTGGCGGTCAGGGCGATCACCGGGATTTTTTGCCAGCGTGGGTCGGTACGCATCCGGCGGCTGGTTTCATAGCCATCCAGAACCGGCATGTTGCAGTCCATCAGTACCAGATCATAGCCCTGCTGTTCCAGACGGTTCAGTGCGGCTTCGCCATGCTCAGCGACATCGACCTGATAACCCAGCCGGCTCAGCATGCCGCGAGCGACCATCTGGTTAACCATGTTGTCTTCCACCAGCAGGATGTGCTGGCCGGTCTCTTGGGCCCGGTTGCGCTCCTGTTCGACTCCTGCGCGGGTGTTATCGAACAGTTCGTCAATGGCTCGAGCCAGGCGAGCGCGAGCAGGAGGGCTGGCGACCTGAAGCTGCACATTGAGCGATTTGGCTTCATCGCTGGGCAGCAGCAGCGGATAAGGGCAGATCAACATTCGCGGTATTTCGATGCTCATTTCCCCCAAGCGCCTGGCCAGTATCGGGCTGTCGAGCAACCAGACGTCGGCCTGCAGGCAGGGGTGTTGTGGTGGTTCATCATCGGGCGTGTAAGTCAGCAGTTCACAGTTCATGCCCCAGTGACACAGCAGCTCTTTGAGGATGCTGCCCTGGCGGCGTCCCTGCTGATTCCAGACCACTACCTTGCGCGCGGTGGGGTAGGCGTAGCTGGGCTCGTTCTGGGCGGTTTCCAGAGGCAGGCTGACGGTGAAGGTGCTGCCCTGTTCGGGGACCGAGATGACCTGCAGTCGCCCCCCCATGGCGTCGCTCAGGCTCTTGCACAGCGCCAGTCCAAGACCTGTGCCGCCGAACCGGCGCGATATGTGTACATCGGCCTGGGTGAAGGGGGAGAAAATGCTGTCCAGCGCATGTTCGGCAATGCCGATGCCGGTATCGGCCACGCTGATATGGACCCACTGCTGCCGGCTGTCACTGGTGTCCAGTCGCAACCTAAGGCTGACATGGCCGTTTTCGGTGAACTTCAACGCGTTGGACAGCAGGTTGCTGGCGATCTGGCGAATCCGGGTTGGGTCGCCATACATTTGGCCAGGCAATTGCGGGTCGATCTGGCAGGTCAGTTCTATATCCTGTTTGCCGGCGTTTTGCGACAGCAGGCTGGCGGTATCCTCAAGCAGGGCCCCGAGGTCGAAGGCGATATGCTCGAGTTGTAATTTGCCAGCCTCGAATTTGGACAGGTCGAGAATATCGTTGAGCAGTTCGACCAGTACCTTGCCTGAGTCGTAGGCTATCGAAAGTTGCTGGCGTTGTTCGTCATTGAGCGGGCTGTCCAGGGTCAGGCCGATCATTCCCAGCAGTCCGTTGATCGGTGTGCGAATCTCGTGGCTCATGTTGGCCAGAAACACCGAGCGGGCCCGGGCCATATCCAGCGCTTCTTCGCGCGACAGCTCCAGCTCCTGGTTGGATAGTCGCAGCTGGGCGTTGGTTTCCTGTAATTCGGTGGTGCGGGCCTCGACGATACTTTCCAGCTCCTCAAGGTACTGGCGCAGGCGTTCTTCGGCCCGTAGTTTCTGGCGCATGCTGACATCGATGCTCTGCAACTGGTGGTTGATTACTTCAACCAGGGCACCGATTTCGTCGCGCTCGTGGCCGTCGGGGCAGGGCAGGCGGCTGCGCTCTTCTTCGGCCTTCATGTTCAGCAGGTCGATGATCAGGCGGACCAACGGCTTGGTCAGCATGGCGTAGAACAGCACCATCAGGATAAGTGACAGCACCAGACTGAGGATGAATCCAGATAGCATGGTCAGTCCGGCGCGGCGCAGGAAGCTGGCGCCCTGGTGGAAGGTGTCGACTTCAATGACCAGATGGCCGAGTAATTCGTCGGTGACATGCTCGACGAACAGCGGCTGGGAGTAGTCGCGGCGGCGCTCGAATAGCGCGTCGCTGACCGCGCGATAACGGCTTGAGGCCATGGGCCGACTGACGCTGGCCAGGGCAACGCCGTTGCTGTCGATGATCTCGGCACGCACTACTGGGGGCGCCTGAAGCAGGCCGTTGACCAGTTCCAGAGCCAGTTCGGCGTCAATGTTGTAGGCAATCCGCGAGGCGGGTCCGAGGCTGACGTTGATCTGGGCCTGAACCTCGCGGTCGATGGCCGCATCCTCGGAGTGGTAGTCCACCAGCACCTGAATCAGCCCCAGCAGGATGCCCAGAATGAATGCGGCCAGAACCCCCAGGCGCGCCTGTTTGAACGAGAGTCGATCGGTAAAGCGTATGTTCATCAGTTTTGGGGAGCATCCTGCCGTCGTTATGCTGTTGAGCTTAGCTTAGTTTGTCTTTGGATCGCAGTCCGTGTTGTGGTGCCCAATGCGCGCGCATGGCATTCTTGGTCAGTTGTTACCTAGGAGATTTTGTCATGAGTGAAATCACCCAGACCCGCTTTATGCAACGGGTGGTGGATTTTCTGGAGCGTATGGAGCAGGGCATGCCGTCTCAGCCGCAAGCGGTGGACTGGCACACGGTGTTGGCGGCGCGCTGGGTGGCTGAAGGTGAGGGCGGGCGTTTGCGGGCGCTGGAGGTCAAGCTGGATACCGGGCTGGATGATCTGGTTGGGGTGGATCGCCAGAAACAGTTGCTGCAAGCCAATACCGAGCAGTTCGTGGCCGGGCTGCCAGCCAATAACGCCCTGCTCTGGGGCGCTCGCGGGACTGGTAAGTCATCGTTGGTAAGGGCCCTGTTGGCTGCCTATGCCGGGCAGGGGTTGCGCCTGATCGAGATCGACAAGGCCGATCTTTTGCATCTGCCTGCCCTGGTTGAGCATATTCGAGCGGAGCCGTGGCGGTTTCTGCTGTTCTGTGATGATCTGGCCTTCGAGTCAGACGATCAGGCCTACAAGAGCTTGAAAACCGTGCTGGATGGCAGTGTTGAAGCCAGTCCGGATAACTTGCTGCTCTATGCCACCTCCAACCGCCGGCACCTGTTGCCGGAGCACAACAGCGACAATCTGGGTTCCAGCATGGTCGATGGTGAATTGCATCCGGGCGAGGCGATCGAGGAAAAGATCGCGTTGTCGGATCGCTTTGGGCTGTGGGTTTCGTTCTACCCGTTCAGTCAGGAACATTACCTGAATGTGGTGCGCCATTGGTTGACGCAGTTGAGTAGACAGTATGGGCTGAACTGGAGCTGGTCCGAAGACTTGCAGCAGGAGGCGCTGCGCTGGGCCCTGGCGCGTGGCAATCGCAACGGGCGCTGCGCTTACCAGTTTGCCAGGGCCTGGGTGGGTAAGGCGTTACTGGGGCTGAGTGAGGCTACCTGAGGCCTTTTCCTTCATCTTGCCCACCAGTTGATGCTCGGCGGGCAAGAGGGCGCTGACAGTTGAGCGAGCGCTGACCTGACTCAGCAGGGATGACAGGTTGGGCCAGCGCAGCTCGTCGATCAACTCGCCGGCATGGGCGAGGTTGATCAACTGGCAGGTTACGGCGATATCAGCCAGTGTCAGGCGCTCGCCGACAAAGTAGCGGCGGCCATCGAGCAGCCCTTCCAGATAATCGAACAGCGGCGGCAGCCGATCGTCCAGTGCCTCACGGACCTGGGTCTCATCACAGTGCTGGCCTATCACCGGCTTGACGATACGGTTGCGAAATACTGCAAAGGTGGCCCAGGGGGCCAGTTCATAATCGGCGTATTTTTCCAGCCAGCGTACCTGGGCTGCCTGTTGTGGGTTGTCGCCGTACAGGCTGGTCTGGCCGTAGGTGTCCTCCAGGTACTGGGCAATCACGGCTGAATCGGCCAGGTTCAGTTCGCCGTCACGGATCGCCGGGATACGGCCAAGGGGGCTGATATCCCGATACCAGTCCGGTTGTTGGAAGGGCGGCACTGGGACGTGCTCGTGGGCGATGTCGTGTTCGGCCAGTACGATGCGGACTTTGCGGACAAACGGGGAGAGGATGGCACCGTAGAGTGTCAGGGGCATATGTGCGGGTTCCAATACGGGTTAGGGAAGTAGCGATTAAATCAGTTTCAGTGTTGGCCCAATTGTCGCTGACCTGTTCTGGACACGCCGTGAATACATCCATGTAGGCTCGTAGATGCCATCCCTGGCATCTAACGGTCCATAACAGGTCAGCGACAATAGGGCTACTCAGATTGTGTGCAATTAATCGCTGCTTTCTTAGTCAGTCGTCGTAAACGGCCTTTTTCTTCCAGGCTTCGTCGCTTTCTTCCATTGCCTTAAGGCCGGCAGCCAGCTCGGTATTGTCATCACTGCTGGTGTGCTCATGCTGGGCTGCCAGTTGCTCAGCCTGTTGATGTTGGTGTTTGAGTCGCTGCAAATGTTCGGTGTAGGCGGGATTGTTGTGCTTTTGCAGGTAACTGATGGCACGCTCGTACTGCAGTTTCGCCAGGCGTGGCTTGCCCTGGCGCATGGCCTGCTCGGCCAGGCTCTGGAACAGTTCCAAGGCGGTATTGATCAGGAACTGGCGGATCTGGGCGGACCAGCGTTGCAGGGCGGGCTTGTCGATCAGCCCGTCCTTGTGGGCCTGGGTCAATAGTTTGTGCAGGTTTTCAAGCATCAGGCGCACGTCTTTGGCCTGGGCTTCGCTGGTGACCTTAAGCGGAGGGTTGTTGATTTCCGGCTCTGCGCTGCTCAATTGTTGGCGGGTACTGTCCAGGCGTTTGCCAGGGCTGTCGTTTTTACGGTCAACCTTGACCAGTTGCTCGAGCAACTGAACTTCCAGACGCAGCAGCAGACTTTTCAGTTCGGGACTCATGAACTGCCCCGGCAACTGTATGCTGACGGTATCGCAAACGTTGAGTCGGGCATTGAGGTCGGCTACCTGGCGCGCGCGTTCAAGCCGGGCACGTTCCAGACTGTGATTGATGAAGCCGATGCTGATCAGAATCAGCAGACCACCTATGACCAATGCACCAATCAGTAATGGGGACACGGTTTATCTCTCTTATGTCGCTTGGAGCTTATGGCAAGCTTCCAACTTAATACTCTGACATGCAAGTGCCTTTTGCGTCGGGACGCAATTCCCCGAAAAATCAGGGGTTGGAAAAAAACCTGAAAAAATATTGAGTTGAGGGGTTGACGGTGTTGGAGGGGGTGCATAAAATGCGCGCCACTTGCAGCGAACACGGCAACGCGGAAGCAGCAAGTAGTCAAAGTCAAGGCTTTGGCAGGTGAAGACCGGATATGTGTCCCCTTCGTCTAGTGGCCTAGGACACCGCCCTTTCACGGCGGTAACAGGGGTTCGAGTCCCCTAGGGGACGCCACTTCGGCGTCAGATTTGCGGGAATAGCTCAGTTGGTAGAGCACGACCTTGCCAAGGTCGGGGTCGCGAGTTCGAGTCTCGTTTCCCGCTCCAAATTATCAAAAAAGCCGCCTTTCAGGCGGCTTTTTTGTGTCTGTTTTTCGGCCGGGCTGCCTGGGTCATGATTGCGATTCGTCGCAGGGGCGCTCCAGAATCCTGGGGCCGGAACCCTGCTCGGCAAGTACGTCATCAGGATTGCGTAGCGGGCAGTCAGCCAGTGACAAGCAGCCACAACCTATGCAGCTATCGAGTTCATCACGAAGACGGGTCAGTTTCTGGATTCGCTCGTTGAGGTTGGCTCTCCAGTCTGAAGAAAGTTTGCGCCATTGCTCTGCGTCCAGTTTGTTGCCTGCTGTGTAGTTGGCAAAGGCTGTTTTGATTTCTTCCAGGGAGATGCCGGTGCGTTGGGCCACCTTGATGATCGCGATATGCCGGAGTACGACGGCCTGGAACCGGCGCTGGTTACCGGCTGTGCGCAGACTTTTGATCAGTCCTTTGGATTCATAGAAGTGCAGTGTCGAAATGGCGACCCCGCTACGTTTGGCCAGTTCGCCGATGCTTAGCAGGCGTGTGGAGTCGGGCGTATTTTTTCTCATTACTGGTTATTGACCTCAAGTTTACTTGAGGTTTTATAGTGCGTCGCGCCAGGTTTGGCAACCGTTTAAATACTCTGGCTGCTGCGGCTTTTTTGCGGCTTTGTTGGGGCTGCAGCCCGAGTGACGATCATCCAGATTGGGAGTGACAATCTATGCAGAAGTTGGGGGAAGTGCTTGAAAGTGGGTGGCTGTGGTTGGTTGCGCGGCTGTTGCTGGTAGTAGTTTTTGCTTCATCCGGACTGGCGAAGATTATCGACTTTGATGCCGGTATGGCCGAGATGCGTGATGCCGGTCTGGAGCCGGCCTGGTTGTTCAATGTGGTGGTTGCCTCGACGCTCCTGCTTGGTTCTGTGCTGATTCTGTTGGATCGGGTGGTTTGGTTGGCTGCTGCGGCTTTGTCAGGTTTTTTACTGCTGGCGATCCTGATAGTGCACCGTTTCTGGGCTTTGCCAGCTTCTGATGCAGAGCTGGCACTGTTCTTTGCCCTTGAGCATGTGTCGGTGATGGGTGGGCTGATCGCCGTTGCAGTGGCAAGTCACGCCCGCCGGGAGCTACGCCTGATTGATGAGTGGAAGCCGCGGACTTGAGAGTCGCGAGTCCCTCTCGCGCGTGGATTCAGCTTTGCAGCAGTTGTTTGGCCTGGGCCCAGTCGAAGGTTTCGCCGCGGGCTTCGGCCTCCGCTCGGTGTTCGTCGAGAAGCTGATACTGGGCAATTTCCTCGTCGGGCATGAAATGCAGACAGTCGCCACCGAAGTACCACAGCAGGTCGCGGGGGATCAGGTGGGCAATCTGCGGGTAGCGGCTGATGATCTGGCAAAGCAGTTCCTGGCCCAGGTACTGGCTATCGTGCTCCTGGCGTTCCATGGCGTCTACCAGCTCAGCGAAGCGCTCGAGAAACAGCAGGTTGCTTTCCTCGGGAACCTGTTCCATCAGCACCGCTTGCGCACGCAGGGTATCGTATAGGCTGTGCAGCAGGGCCAGATGGTAGGTGTGGTAGCTCAATGGGGTAGACATCGGGGACTCCAGACAGGCTTGAACCGCGCGAGTGTAGCAAAATACTGCACTCGGCGGTCCAGTGAGCTGACACTGAGTTACTCAGTGGTAGCTTGAGTCTTGCTCTTGCGGGGCTTGGGTTTAACAGGGCTCATTTCTTCCTTGGTGAAGTCATCAACCTCGATTACCGCGCGCCGCGCATCGCGAGCGATACGCATCAGGTCAGCCTCTTCGGCACTGAAAAGGCCGCTGGTGACGGCTGCATCAAGCTGAGCCTCGGCGTCACCTGCAGGAATATCGCCGTTGGCCACGGCCCGGGCCAGTTTGGTTTCCAGCGGGTCGGCCGCGATGACCTTTTCCAGGGTGTAGTTGAGCAGCCCGGTGACGTCTTCTGGATCATTGCTGCGATAACAGCCGGCCAGTAACCGGTCGCGGGCGGCGCCTGGGGTCATTAGCCGGCGAGCGACTTCGGCTCCGGTCTTGTCGGCCGGTGGTTTGAGCCGGCGTCCGAGCGGGAAGATAATGGCCCGCAGGGCGATGCCCAGGCGGCGGTCGGGGAAGTTGAGCAGAATTTCATGCATGGCCTGCTCGGTCTTGGCCAGCAGGTCTTCAACACCCCACTGTACAAAGGGCAGGTCCTCTTCCGGCGAGCCCTGATCCTGATAGTGCTTGAGGGTGGCACTGGCCAGGTAGAGATTGCTGAGTACGTCGCCGAGGCGGGCGGACAGACGTTCACGACGTTTGAGTTCACCGCCGAGCATCAGCATGCTGATGTCGGTCAGGGTTGCGAAGGCCGCCGCCAGACGGTTGAGCTGGCGGTAGTAGGGGCGGGTTTCGGTGTTGCCGGGGGCTTTCCCGATACGTCCGCCGCTCAGGCCCAGTAGCAAGCTGCCTGCCGCATTGCCCAAGGCAAAGCCGATATGTTCGAACAGCAGGCTATCGAAGCGCTCTATGGCTTTGTGCTGGTCGCTTTCCTGGGTGGCGGCCATCTCCTTGAGCACGAAGGGGTGGCAGCGGATCGCGCCTTGACCAAAGATCATCATGTTGCGGGTCAGGATATTGGCGCCTTCGACAGTAATGGAAATCGGCACTGACTGATAGCCGCGACCCAGATAGTTCTTCGGTCCCATACAGATGCCTTTGCCGCCGTGTACATCCATGGCGTCGTTGAGGCATTGGCGCATACGTTCGGTCAGGTGGTATTTGACGACCGCCGAGAGAACCGAGGGCTTCTCGCCGAGATCGACTGCGCCAACGGTCATGGTGCGGGCGGCATCCATTACATAGGTGTTGCCGCCGATCCGGGCAAGAGCTTCCTGGATGCCTTCGAACTCGCCAATCGGCAGGTTGAACTGGCGGCGGATCCGGGCATAGGCGCCGGTGGTCATGCTGGCCATCTTGGTGGCACCGGTACTGCCGGCCGGTAGTGAAATAGAGCGACCGACCGACAGACAGTTCATCAGCATTTTCCAGCCTTGGCCGATCATGCCCTGCCCACCGATCAGGTAGTCCATGGGAATGAATACGTCCTTGCCGGAGTTCGGGCCGTTCATGAAGGCAGCGTTGAGCGGGAAGTGGCGGCGGCCGATCTCGACGCCGGGGGTGTCGGTTGGGATCAGGGCCAGGGTTATGCCAAGTTCATGTTGTTCGCCAAGTAATTGATCAGGGTCGTAGACCTTGAAGGCCAGGCCGAGCAGGGTGGCGACCGGGCCCAGGGTGATGTAGCGCTTCTCCCAGGTGAGTCTGAGCCCCAGTACTTCCTGGCCTTGCCACTGGCCCTTGCAGACGATGCCCTTATCCGGCATCGAGCCGGCATCTGAGCCGGCCTCGGGCGAGGTGAGGGCAAAGCAGGGAATATCTTCGCCACTGGCCAGGCGCGGCAGGTAGTGGTCCTTTTGGGCATCGGTGCCGTAGTGCATAAGCAGTTCGGCCGGCCCCAGCGAGTTTGGCACCATGACGGTGCTGCCCAGATCGCCGCTGCGGCTGGCCAGCTTCATGGCTATTTGGGAGTGGGCGTAGGCGGAAAAACCTTTGCCGCCGTACTGTTTGGGAATGATCAGGCCGAAAAAGCCGTTGCTTTTGATGAAGTCCCAGATTGTCGGGGGCAGGTCCTGACGATGGGTGGTGATGTCCCATTCGTCGGTCATGCGGCAAAGTTCTTCCACCGGGCCGTCAAGGAAGGCTTTTTCCTCGTCGCTCAGGGTCGGTTTGGGGAAGTTATGCAGCTTGTTCCAATCCGGCTTGCCGCTGAATAGCTCGCCGTCCCACCAGACGGTCCCTGCGTCGAGTGCTTCACGCTCGGTGTCGGATAACGGTGGGAGTACCTTGCGAAACCAGTTGAACAGTGGCGTGCTGATGCTGGTGCGGCGCCAGTCTGTCATGTTCAGAGGGATGGCGATACCCAGGAAGGCGGCCCAGAGCAGCAGGTCCAGCAGCCAGTGGACAGGTCCGAAAACGGTCATTATCAGCAGATATGCCGCGGTGGCGATGCAGCCATTGAGCAGGCCGCTGCGCATATAAGCCAATGCAGCGATCCAGAGTACCAGGCCGATCAGCCATAGCAGGGTCAACATTTAGCGCTCCTTTCCAGTTGCCTATGCCAGAACTCAGCATAGCCGGTTTGCCGGGTGATATCGAAAGGAAGGCTGTTGCAGGGTGTTGGCGGGCGTTGGAACGCCCGCCAACAAGAGCTTTCAATGCTCTACGCGGCTGAGATCGGCAGGCAGGGTGCGGCCGGCCAGATAGTAGTGGAAAGATGCCCAGATGTTGATGAAGGCGGCACCGAGCAGGGCATAACGCAGACTGTCGTTTTCAAACAGGGTGCGCATCAGGTCACTGGCTATGCCGATCAGTTGCGGACCAAAGCCGAGGCCGACCAGGTTCAGGATGAACAGCATGATGGCCGATGCCAGGGCCCGGCTGCGCAGCGGGGTCAGGCTCTGGATCATGGCGAAGCTGGGGCCTAGGTAGAAGGCGCCGAGGAATGCGGCCGGCATATAGATCACCAATGCCCAGAAGGTGCTGTCGACCAGATAGAAAGCCACGATGAAGGGGATGGCCAGGATTTTGGCCA
This sequence comes from Halopseudomonas phragmitis, assembly GCF_002056295.1. Taxonomy (NCBI): domain Bacteria; kingdom Pseudomonadati; phylum Pseudomonadota; class Gammaproteobacteria; order Pseudomonadales; family Pseudomonadaceae; genus Halopseudomonas; species Halopseudomonas phragmitis. Next base: position 2,510,978 of record NZ_CP020100.1, read on the forward strand.
GACCGACGATCCAGGCGTTCCAGCTCTGGTTGCGGGCCGCCAGACGGTCGGCCAGAAGGCCGCCGATGAAGGCACCCAGGCCGCCGACGATGCCCATGACCGGACCGAGAAACAGGCCTACCTGGCCGGGGGTAAGGCCGTGGCTGCGAATCAGAAAGGCCGGCCCCCAGACGATGCTGCCATAACCGACCAGTGCAGTAAGAGTCACGCCGATCACGACGTGCCGGGTAGTGCGCACCTGCCACAGTGAGGCAAACCCGGCGCGAACATTGACCTTGCCCAGAGCAGCTGGTTTGACACCGTCGGCATGGCCGCGCGGTGGTTCGATCAGGGTGTAGCGCACCAGCAGGGCAATCAGCAGGCCGGGTAGTCCGACGACGAAGAAGGCTGCTCGCCAGCCCCACCATTCAGCGACGAAGCCACCGACCATGAAGCCAATCATGATGCCGAAGTAAACACCCAGGGCGTAGATCGACATGGCGCTGGAGCGCTGTTCTTTGGGATACAGGTCGGAAATCATCGAGTGTGATGGCGGACTGGAGCCAGCCTCGCCAATCCCGACCCCAATCCGGGCTGCAGCCAGTTGCCAGAAGTTCTGGGCCAGTCCGCAGAGTGCGGTCATGGCGCTCCAGATGGCGATGGACCAGGCAATGATGTTGCGTCGGTTGGAGCGGTCGGCCCAGATGGCGATCGGAATGCCGAGTGTGGCGTAGAACAAGGCAAAGGCAATGCCGGACAGAAAACCGAGCTGGGTGTCTGACAGGAGCAGGTCGGCCTTGAGTGGTTCGATCAGAATGCCGACGATATTGCGGTCGACATGGCTGGAAGTGTAGGCCAGGACCAGAATGATCAGGGCGTAGCGACGATAGGCCGGAGTAATGCGACTGGCTGGGTCATCGTTGACCGTGGCCGGGGTATCGGGCACGAGTGCCATGGGGGTGTCTCCGCTGGGGGAATTGTTGTTGTCTAGTGCATCGAGCATAAGGTGGCGCGGGGGCGCCCCACAATCGACCGGCCGGTCACATTTGTAGAACTTTTGTAATCGCCGCACGGCAGAGACCCCATGTAGGGCAGGGTTGATTTTCCTGTTCCTGCCCCCATAGTGTGCGATTCGTCTAGACACTGGCAGGAATCAGCACATGACCGCAGCTATCAGCATTCGCGGGCTGGAGAAGACCTACGCTAATGGTCACCAGGCACTCCAGGGGATTGATCTGGAGGTGCGTGAGGGGGATTTTTTTGCGCTGCTGGGCCCCAATGGCGCCGGCAAATCAACCACCATCGGTATTCTCTCGTCACTGGTGAACAAGAGCGCCGGCAAGGTCGAGATTTTCGGTCACGATATCGATACCGATCTGATGGCCGCCAAGCGCTGCATCGGCGTGGTTCCTCAGGAATTCAACTTCAGCCAGTTTGAAAAGGTCATGGATATCCTGGTCAATCAGGCCGGTTACTACGGAATCCCGCTGGGTCAGGCCCGCGAGCGCGCGGAGGACTACCTCAAGCGCCTGAACCTGTGGGACAAGCGCGATGTGCCTTCGCGGATGCTGTCGGGGGGGATGAAGCGCCGGCTGATGATCGCCCGGGCCCTGATTCATGAGCCCCGGCTGCTGATTCTGGATGAGCCGACCGCCGGGGTGGATATCGAGATTCGACGTTCGATGTGGCAGTTTCTGCAGGACATCAACGCTCAGGGTGTGACCATTGTGCTGACCACCCACTACCTTGAGGAGGCCGAGCAGTTGTGTCGGCATATCGCGATCATCGACCGTGGCCGGATCATTCACAACACCAGCATGCGTCGGCTGCTCAAGGAGCTGCATGTAGAGACCTTCCTGCTTGATGTGCGCGAGACGCTGAGCGTCGCTCCGGTGCTGAGCGATTACCCATGCCTGCTGGTCGATGAGCACACGCTGGAGGTTCAGGTCGACAAGTCTCAGGGCATGAATGCGCTGTTTGCCGCCTTGGCCTCGGCGGGTATCGAAGTACTCAGCCTGCGCAACAAGAGCAACCGCCTGGAGGAATTGTTCCTGACTCTGGTGGATGAAAACGCCGAGAAAGGAGCCGCCTGATGCAGCATTGGCACACTAGCTGGATTGCCTTGGGTACCATCCTGACCAAGGAAATTCGCCGTTTTACCCGCATCTGGCCTCAGACCCTGCTGCCGCCGGCCATCACTATGGCGCTGTATTTCGTGATTTTCGGCAACCTGATCGGTAGTCGTATCGGTGAGATGGGTGGTTTGCGTTATATCGACTACATCGTGCCCGGGCTGATCATGATGTCGGTGATCACCAACAGCTACTCCAACGTGGTGTCGAGCTTCTTTAGCACTAAGTTTCAGCGCTCGATCGAGGAGTTGATGGTGGCGCCGGTCTCGCCGCATGTGATCCTGCTGGGTTATACCCTGGGTGGCGTGGCTCGGGGGCTGGCGGTGGGGCTGATCGTGACCCTGATGTCGCTGTTCTTCACCCGTCTGCAGGTCGAGCATGTGTGGCTGACCATCGCGGTGGTGTTTTTCACCTCGCTGGTGTTTTCTCTGGGCGGTTTCATCAATGCGGTATTTGCCCGCACCTTTGATGATATTTCGATCATCCCGACTTTTGTGCTGACACCGCTGACCTATCTGGGAGGGGTGTTTTACTCCATCCATCTGTTGCCGGAGTTCTGGCAGAAGGTCTCGCTGATCAATCCGATTCTGCATATGGTCAATGCGTTTCGCTATGGCATTTTGGGCGTTTCGGATATAGGTATTGGCACGGCCCTGGCATTGATGGCACTGTTTACCGTTATCCTGTATGGCTACAGTTACTGGTTGCTGGTGCGTGGCACCGGCCTGCGCCAGTAATCCCGTCTGATCCACGCGTCGGGCTGGCCTGTCCAGAGCCGCCCGACAATGCAACGAGAGAGTCTTCAGCATGAAGCAGCACCCGGCTGAACAGTCGCCGCTGGGCAAATCCAGCGCCTATGTCAGTGTCTACACCCCCTCGCTGTTGTTCCCCATTCCCCGGGCACCGAAATGGGAAGAGTTGGGGCTGCGCGCCGATGCATTGCCCTTTCATGGTGCCGATGTCTGGAACTGTTACGAGTTGTCCTGGTTGAATCCATCCGGCAAGCCCGAGGTAGCTGCCGCCGAGTTCGTGTTTCCAGTGAAGGCGGCGCGGATCGTTGAATCCAAGTCATTCAAGCTGTATCTGAACTCCTTCAATCAGACGGTGTTCAGTGATAGGGGGGAGGTGTTGCGGACCCTGGAGTCGGACCTGTCGGTGGCCGCTCAGGGGCCGGTCATGGTGCGCCTGATGGGGATGAACCAGCTTAACCAGTTCGGACTGTTCCAGATGCCTGGCGAGTGTCTGGATGACCTGGATGTGACTATTGATCGCTACGACTACGACGCCGGACTGCTGGCGTTGGCCGGAACTGCGGGGGAGGTCAGTGAGACCCTGCACAGCCATCTGCTCAAGTCCAACTGCCCGGTCACCGGGCAGCCTGACTGGGGCTCGGTCCTGATCAGTTACAGCGGTCGGGCACTCGATCGCGCTGCGTTACTGCGATACCTGGTGTCGTTCCGCCAGCACTCGGACTTCCACGAGCAGTGTGTGGAGCGGATCTTCGTCGATCTGCGTCGGCTGTTGGGGGAGCGTTCACAACTGACAGTCTACGCACGCTATGTGCGTCGTGGCGGGCTGGATATCAACCCCTATCGCTCGACCCAGGCGGGCTTGCCTGAGAACTGGCGCCTGGCGCGCCAGTAACGTCTAACGTCAGATCCCCATGTCTGACAGGCTCTGCGCTACGCTGCGCAGAGTGCCGACCAGTGTCGGATGACGGGCTTCAAGGCGCTCGATCAGCAGGTTGACGCCATCCACCAGGGTGGGGTCGGCCTCGGCCATAGCCTCTTCGGCCTCCATCAGGGTCAGCTTGGCTTCGATGTTGTCCGCCAGCGTCTGCAGCGCCTCGCGTTCTTCCTCGGATAGCGGTCCGTCGGCCTGGTTGAGGGTCTGCTGCAGTGACTCGAGTTGGGATTTCAGGCGCTTGGTGGGCATAGCGAAACAACTCCTTGAGGTTTACCTTTACCCCAACTATAACCCGGCTCGGGCGATTGCGTCAGGGGCGCTCGTTGCGTTCCAGCCTGGTCTGGATGTCGAGCAGGCATTCGTTCAGATCGGCAATGGTGTCTATCACATAGTGGGCGCCGGCATTCATCAGTCCCAGGGTGGCCTGCATGCGGACCCGGTCCTGGTCCGCCGGCTCCATGTCGCGCCACAGATTCAGCCCGACACTTGGCAGCGGACCGCTCATGGCCGTACCGATCGTCCACCAGCCGGCATTCAGCCCGGCCTGCACACCAGCCACGGTCCCGCTGACCAGAACTCCTCGACGCAATTGGTCGACTGCCAGGTGCGTGGCTGCCTTCAGCAGTGGGTCAGGCGCGGGGAAGCGCCGCTGTGGTAGTGCGGGCAGGCACAGCCAGGTTTCCGGGAGCAGGCGTGCGGTGGCGGGGAGTTCATCGTCGAACAGGACCGCCACGGGAATGCCTCGGCGGGCCAGGCAGTTTTCCAGCGCTTGGTGCCCCGGCAGCAGCTCGGGGTGCTCAGTGCAGCGGCTTTCGATCAGTGTGCCCGCATACTCGAAAACCAGGGCCTGAATTGGAGAAGCGAGCATGATGGGGATCCTGTGTCGGCTGTGGGCACCGGTCATGATCGCCTGATCCCATGACAGAGAGATGACAAGCGGATGTCAGGTCTGAGACTTCAGTGCTACGGTGGGCGGGGGCTGTAGCAACATCAAGATGCGCTTTAACGATGCGGTTTAGCACGAAAAACACTGAGTTGTGTGCCGGTTTGGATTAAACTGCGCGTTTTTCGGGGCGGTGCCAAGGATTCCGCTTCGCGTGATGAGTCGAAAAGGGAGAGCAACTCCATGAACCTGAACAAGTTGTCGGTTGGCTCCGTACTGGTGGCCGCATTGAGTTGGCTGGGGCTAACTCCGGCTTGGGCCGATTATGATTACGACGATGAGGCTGAATACCGCAATCCCGACCCTTGGGAGCCGGTTAACCGGGCCGTCTTTCGTTTCAATGACACGCTGGACACTTACACCCTGCGCCCGGTAGCCCGGACCTATGACCGACTGATGCCTAAGCCGCTGAATGACGGGGTCAGCAATGTCTTCAACAACCTGGGTGAGCCGAAGAACCTGGTCAACAACCTGCTGCAGGGCAAGTTCCATGACGCCGGGGTAGACACCGCGCGCTTTCTGCTCAATACCACCCTGGGGGTGGTCGGGGTGTTCGATGTCGCTACCCGTATGGGGTTGCAGCGCAATGACGAAGATTTCGGCCAGACGCTCGGGGTTTGGGGGGTGAACAGCGGGCCGTACGTCATGCTGCCGTTCCTGGGCCCGAGCACACTGCGTGACGCTCCTGCCCGTGGTGTGGAAGCCTACTCAGGCTACAACTATTACAACCACCTGGATCATATCCGCACGCGTAACAGTACGATGGCCACCGAAATGGTCGATACCCGCGCTGCCTTACTTGGTCAGGAGCGGCTGATCCGGGGTGATCGCTATACCTTCATTCGCAATGCCTATCTGCAGAATCGCGAGTTCAAGGTACGCGACGGAATGGTTGACGACGACTTCTGAGGTTTCCTAGCCGACACTGTCGAACTGAATACCTACCCGAAACCCCTGGGCTTCATCGGCACTGCAGCGGACCACCCGCCCCAGAGCCTCGAGTCCGGGGAGCCCAGGGGTTGGCGAGGCCAGGCTGAAACGCACGGCAACCCCTTCGGCCACCGCTCGGGGCAAGATCACCTGTGCTCCCTGGCTGGACAGGTCCTGACAGTGAACATGAAAGCTTTCGCCACTATCGGTCAGGGTCAGTTGCCCTTCGCTTTCGATTTGCATGCGAATGAAATCACGCTTTTCACTGTAGTGCTGGTCGTGAAACGACATGGCAGCTCCTTGGCCGATTGAGCGGTTTTTTCGTCATCCTAGTCGGCCCGGGGCTGGCGGACAAGGAGTTCGGTACGGCAAAGGTTGCCTGGGACGGCGGATAAGAGTAGTGTTTGCCCCTTGAAAGCGTCAGGTTACCCTGATCAGACAGATAAATACCCCTGTGGCCCCGCAACCTGACGGTTTCGGGGCATTGGCGTAGGGACTCTATGCAGCTTCCTGGCACGACATTGCTGGTAATCGATGATGACGATTCCGTGCGTCAGAACATCGGCAAACATCTGGAAACATGCGGTTTCGATGTGCTCCAGGCAGGCAACGCCCAGCAAGGGCTCGACCTGTTCACTAGCCAACGACCCGAACTGGTATTGTGCGATCTGCACATGTCCGATATCAGTGGCTTCGAGCTGGTCCGGCAGATCACTGACAGAGCACCGGAAACCCCGGTCATCGTCATCTCCGCCGACAGCGTCATGACCGATGTGGTCGAAGCGCTGCGAGTAGGTGCGAGTGATTACCTGATCAAACCCCTCAAAGATATGCGAGTGCTTGAGCACGCGGTACGCCGCTCGCTCGACCGGGCCCGTTTGCGGTTGGAGAACCAGCGCATCCGCGAGCGCCTTGAGCAGGCCAACCGTGAACTGGAAAACCACCTGAAAGTGCTCAAGGATGATCAGGCGGCAGGCCATCAGGTGCAGCTCAACATGCTGCCACCAAGCCCCTGGCAAAGTGGCGCCTATCTGTGCGAACACCGCATTTTTCCGTCCCTGTACCTTTCAGGGGATTTTGTTGACTACTTCCGCGTGTCTGACACTCAGGTGGCGTTCTATCTGGCCGATGTGTCCGGTCATGGCTCATCCTCGGCGTTTGTGACTGTGTTGCTCAAGTTCATGAGCACGCGGCTACTTTATGAGCAGCGCCGGCAGGAAAGTGAAGGACCTATTCACTTCAAGCCTTCGGATGTGCTGGGTCACATCAACCGTAGTCTGATCAGTTGCAAGCTGGGCAAGCATGTGACCATGCTGGGCGGTGTGATCGACGAAACCAGCGGAACATTGACTTACAGTATCGGCGGGCATCTGCCTTTGCCGGTGCTCTATAGTGAAGGAAAGGCCAGCTACCTGCCCGGCAAGGGCCGCCCGGTCGGTTTGTTCGAGGATGCTGAGTATGAGGATCATGAACTCAAGCTGCCGGAGTGTTTCACCCTGATGCTGTGCTCGGATGGGGTGCTCGACTGTATCGAGGGTACTACTCTGAGGGAGAAGGAAGCGCGGCTGCCGGAATTGATGGAGCAGGCTGACGGCGGAATGCAGAATCTGCTGAAACTGCTGGGCATGGACCGTAAAACGGCCATGCCGGACGATATATCTGTGTTGCTGTTGAGCAGGAATCCCTGATGATGACCACCGGCAAGATCCAGTTCGCCGAATGTGAGGGTGCCTTTGTCCTCAAGTTTATCGGGGATGTGCGCCTGACTCTGTGCGCGGCGCTGGATGCCTATATTGAAAAGATTTTTTGCGCTCTGAACTTTCAGTCGATCGTGATTGATCTGACTGAAACCGAGGGCATCGACAGTACCTCACTAGGATTGCTGGCCAAGCTGTCGATTCTGTCGAAAGAGAAGGTTGGTTTCCTGCCGACGCTGGTCTCCAATCACGACGACATGAATCGCCTGTTGCAAAGCATGGGGTTTGATCAGGTATTCAATATCGTCTCGGAAGCGACACCGAGTGAGACCGAACTGCAGGACCTGCCGGGGCAAACCTTGTCTGAAGAGATGGTCAAGGCCAAGGTGCTCGAGGCTCATCGGATCCTGATGAGCCTGAATGCGCATAACCGCGATGCGTTTCGTGATCTGGTTAGTGCGCTCGAGTCAGACCAGCAGCATCGCTGACTGGCAACCCCGTTCCGCCCTTTTTTGGATGGGCCCCGATCCGAGGCCCTGGTCTGCTGTCCCGAGTTTGGGCTCAGGCTGCTGAGGCGGCCCGGGCAGCCAGAAGGCGTTCCAGTTTGAGCTGGTCGGCTGCGAAAGCGCGGATGCCTTCGGCCAGCTTTTCGGTGGCCATGGCATCTTCGTTATGGCTCCAGCGGAATGCCCGTTCGTCCAGCACTGTTCGCGAGTCGGCCGTACCCCTTAGCGCAGGGGACAGCTCCAGTTCACCGGGTTCGCCGGCCAGTTGCTGGAGCAGGGCGGGGCTGATGGTCAGCCGGTCGCATCCGGTTAGGGCTTCGATCTGGCCAATATTGCGGAAGCTGGCGCCCATCACCACGGTGGCGTACAGATGTTCCTTGTAGTAGCGGAAAATCCGCGCAACTGATTGCACTCCTGGGTCGTCCAGACCGCTGAAATCCCGACCTTCCTGACGCTTGTACCAGTCGTAGATCCGCCCAACGAACGGGGAGATCAGAAAGACCCCTGCATCGGCACAGGCCTGGGCCTGGGCGAAGGAGAACAGCAGAGTCAGGTTGCACTGAATGCCTTCGCGCTCCAGCGCCGCAGCCGCCTGGATGCCTTCCCAGGTAGCGGCGATCTTGATCAGCACCCGGTCGCGGGTGATTCCGAGCTCTTCATAGCCTTCAATCAGCCGGTGGGCCTTGGCAATGGTGGCGTCGCGGTCAAACGACAGGCGCGCATCGACCTCGGTAGAGACGCGCCCGGGCACCAGTTTGACGATTTCACTGCCCAGGGCAATGGCAAACCGGTCACAGGCTTCGCTGATCGGGTCGAGACTGCCGGCGGCCTGGCGCAGGGCTTGGTCGAGCAGAGCGCGGTACTCCGGTTGCTCGGCGGCCTTGAGCAGCAGGGACGGGTTGGTCGTCGCATCGACCGGCTGCAGGGCACGAATGGCCTGAATGTCGCCGGTATCGGCGACGATGATGGTGTGTTGCTTGAGGCTGTCGAGTTTGCTGGTCATGGTCGGCCTTGAACGAAAACGTGAAGTCCTTGGTTGACCTTACCGCAAGCCTGTTACACCGGGCAATCCCGTGGCTGCATCCGCCGAGTCATGTCGCTCAGCAGCTCGTCATAAAGCGCCAGAGGATCTTCACAGCGGTGGATTTCACTGCTCAGTTGGCGGCGGAAGTGACGTGCGCCGGGTAGGCCCTGGAACAGCCCGAGAATGTGGCGGGTGACATGGTTCATCAGGCCGCCCTGTTCCAGGTGGGCGACGATGTAGGGACGTAGCGCCTCCAGCACCTCAATCCGGCTCCGGACCGGTTGCTCGTCGGCATAGAAACGGCGGTCGACCTCGGCCAGCAGGTAGGGGTTGTGGTAAGCCTCACGGCCCACCATGACGCCATCCAGACAGTCCAGTTGCGCCTGCATCTGATCCAGACTGGCAAGCCCGCCATTGAGGATAATTTCCAGCTGTGGGAAGTCAGCCTTCAATTGTCTGACCACCTCGTAGCGCAGCGGTGGAATCTCGCGGTTTTCCTTGGGTGACAGGCCTTCAAGAATGGCGATACGGGCATGCACGATGAAGGTGTCGCAACCGGCTTCATGCACCTGGCCGACGAAATCACATAGCTCGTCGTAGCTGTCGCGACCGTTGATGCCGATGCGGTGCTTGACTGTGACCGGTATGCTGCAGGCCTCGAGCATGGCCTTGACGCAATCGGCCACCAGGGCCGGATGGCCCATCAGACAGGCGCCGATCATGTTGTTCTGAACCCGGTCGCTGGGACAGCCTACATTCAGGTTGACCTCGGCATACCCGGCCTGTTCGGCCAGGGCTGCACAGGTGGCCAGCTCGGCCGGATTGCTGCCGCCCAGCTGCAATGCCAGAGGCTGCTCCTGCGGGCTGTGGCCGAGAAAACGTGTGCGGTCGCCATGAATAACCGCACCAGTGGTGACCATTTCGCTGTACAGCAGTGCCTGGCGGCTGATCAGGCGCAGAAAGAAGCGGCAGTGACGATCAGTCCAGTCCATCATCGGCGCAACGCAGAAGCGTCGGGATGGGCCGGGGCGGTGTAGTGTGGGGGGCTGTAGGCTCATGGCAACTGGTCAGGTTTTGATCAGGGGCGGCATTGTAGCAGAACCCGGGCCTGTGAATACCGATAAACCGCGACCTGTGCTCAGCTTCGGCCGAGCACACGGAACAAACGGCGAAGGACAGTTGGGCGCGGGGCGCTGAAGGCTGTCAGTAGCGTCTGGCAGTCGATGCGCTGCTGTTGCTCGAAAGCCAATGCACTGCGCAGGGCGGGCCAGCAATGGCTGGGCAGGTTGGGCGGGCGTTCCAGGGTTTTGTCCTGTTCCATGGCCTTGGCCTGGCGTGCGGTCAGCCGACTGAATGGGTGGTGGCCGCTGCACAGTTCGTAAAGAATGCAGGCCACAGCATAGACATCAGCGGGGCTACCGAGCGCTTCTCCGTTGAGCAACTCCAGCGCTGCATAACGTGGGGTCCAGGCGGCGATGCGGGCCCGGCTCAGGCGTGGCAGGCCGGGCAACAGCCCTTGACGGGCCTGGCCCAGGCCGTAATCGAACAGCCGTACGCCGTCGTCGGTGAGCATCACGTTACTGGGCTTGAGATCACCATGCAGTACGCCGCGCTGGTGCGAGTAGCTCAGGGCCTGGAGCAAGGGGATGGCGATACCGCGCAACTGCTCCCAGTCCATGCCGGCCGGGTGGGCTTCGATCAATTGGTCCAGGGTTGGCCCCTTGAGCAGTTCCATGGTAATAAACGCGCGTTGACAGTCACTGTCGACATCAAAGCCGTAGACCTGAATGACGTTGGCATGATGCAGTCGGCTGGTCAGGGCGAACTCGCTGTAGAGCAGGGCGTTGGCATCAGGATATTCGGCGAAGCTGTCGGTCAGGGTCTTGAGGGCGACAAAAGGTTCGGGGTCGCCGAACTGTTCGCGCAACAGATCACGGGCACGGTAGACCGCGCCCATGCCACCGACACCGAGCAGGCGCTCGATGTGATAGCGACCGTTGAGAATATCCGGTAACGGGCCGATGCTGATGGGCTCCGGTGCGGGAGCTTCTTCGCTCTGTCCGAAGGCGAAATGAGTCAGGTCGGACAGGTTGTCCTCGTCCTTGAGTGGGGCAGTCACGGGGACCTCCATTGAGTTCATCGGCGAATGACTACTGCGCTGATGTTGTCACGGGCGGGGCCGTCGAGTGCCAGTTCGAACATCCGTTCGAGTGCCAGCGAAGTCGAAGGCAGGCTCAGGGCATTGCCCAGCATGGTGCTGGACATGCTTTGGTACAGCCCGTCGCTGCACAGCAGCAGAGTGTCCCCGGGGTAGACGGTGAACTCCACTACTTCCAGAACCAGCGTTTCGCTGGCACCTACGGCCCGGGTCAGGGCGTGTGCGCCAGGTTGGCTGGCGGCCTGTTCGGCGCTCATCTGCTGTTCCTGCATCAGTTGCTGGAGCAGTGAGTGATCGCGCGACATCTGATACAGATTGCCGCTACGCCACAGGTAGCAGCGGCTGTCACCGGCCCAGACACAGACGGCGCGGTCGCCTTCGACCAGCAGGGCAACCACCGTGCTGCCGATTACCGGGTCGGGTTTGTCCGCGGTCAGGGTGAGCTCCTTGCCTAGCCGACGGTTGAGGTCATGCAGGGCCTGGCGCAGCTCCTTGACCCGCCGGTCAAGGTCACTGCCGCCCGGCAGTTCGGCCAGTCGTTCGACGATCATGCGGCTGGCCAGGGCGCCGTTCTGGTGCCCACCCATACCATCGGCGACGACCCACAGGCCACGTTCTGGCAGCGCCAGGAAAGCGTCTTCATTGCGCGCCCGTACCTTGCCTGTGTCGGTACGGGCGGAACTGCGCCAGGGAGTCAACAAATCCATCAGATCCTCGCTGGCAGGTTGAATCTGCGCAGCAGACTCAGGTCGAACGGGTTCGGCGAGCGTTGGCTGTGCAGCAGGTAATTGGCCCGCATGCCACCGAGATTGGCCTTGAGGATAAGCACATCCCGATCAGTGTGATGGTCAACCTCCAATTGATCGAGCAGACGGAACAGCGACCAGGCGCCGCTGTTCTGATCCAGACTCATGCGCCGACCACCCAGATCTTCGACCGTCAGGCTGCTGCGGCTGTTGTCATCGGCGGGCCAGCGGAATGCGGTCTGGATGATCGGGCCATGGCGGTACTCGAGACTCTGGTTGCCTAGCCTGAAATTGGCCCGGCCCAGGTTGGAGTCAAGCATGATGGGCTCCAGGCGGAACTGTACCAGTGGCTCATTGGGGTTCTCGGCAAAGAAGCTGCGACGAATAGTTTCGGCGCGGCCCATCTGGGCGAGAAACTCGCGTGATACCGGCAAACCTCGACCATCGACCTGGCGCAGGCGGTACTGGCCAGCGCTGCCGGTAACAAAGGGCTTGAGGTAACGATCGAAGAAGGTGTCAACCGTACCTTGTGGTTTGAAGAACTCACGGAAATCCGCCAGCGCCACTTCGCTCTCGGTCTCGGTGCTGAACGGGTAGCGTTGACCGACCGAGCGGCGGTAGGCAGCCAGCAGTTCGCTACGATAGCGCTGATTGATGTGTTGATAGGCATCATTCAAAACCAGCAACCAGGTATCGGCGGCCAGGGCGTTGAACCACTTGTCGACCGGTTGCGGCAGACGGGCGGCGCTGGCGCGGACCTGATTGATGGCGTCCTGCTGGCCGGCGACCCGGGCGCGAGCCATGTCGAAAGCCGCCTGCTCGGGAGCGCTGGCGTGCGCCAGGCTGTTGAGCTGTCCCTGCATGGCGTCCAGCGCCTGCAGGGCGTTGACCAGCTCTGGGCCTGGGTTGCCGTCCTGATTCAACAGTTGATGCAGGGCCTCGAAGCGGCGCTCCAATGCTCGTTGAGCCGCACTCGGGCTGCGAGTACTGGTGTCGTTGCTGTCGCTCAGGCTCAATTGGGTGTTCAGACGCACCTCTTCAAGCGCCTTGATGATCGGTGAGTTGGCTGAGGTCAGGCTGCTGAGCTGCTGCGCGCCCTCGCTGACACCAGCCATGGGGTCTACCGCCAGCAGGGCCAGTGCCTCGGTCCAGTAGTTGGCGTAATCGGCAAAGTACAGCTGCTCCATTTCTGCCATCAGGCGACGCAGGTCCTGGGCGCTGAGCGTATCGCTGTCACCCAGTACCCAGTTGTCGCGCAGCATGTTCTGCACCAGATCACCGCCCTGGGCAATGAACATCTGCTGATAGCCGTTGCGGGTGTAGAAGCCGGGAATGATGTTCTGAGCACTGGTCAGCAGGGCACCACGTGGTCCGAGTTGATTGATCATGCGGTACTCCGGCAGCCGTGCAGCCTGCTCACGAAGCATGCGATACAACACGCTGGCCAAAGATTCGCTGCGTAAGTACTGACGGGCTTCGGCAACCAGTTCCCGGTCAGTCTGGTAGGGCAGGAACGGGCCTTCGAGCAGCCGGGCGAAATGGGTGTTCAGCCCGGTCTGGACACGGGTGTTGCCGGTGTAGCGCTGAGACCAGTCGGCGGCCATCCATTCTTTCAGATACTCCGGGTCACGTCGCTCGGCATAGTGCAGCATCAGATAGGCGCGCAGGCTGCCGAACAGCTTTTCGCGATCATGGAGGCTGGACAGCATTTGTGCTTCCAGGCGCTGGCCAACCCGCTGCAGCAGCAGGTTTTCCAGGGCCTGACGATAATCGTCGTACAGCGCCGGGTTGACCTCGTCGCCCTGGAACAGTCCGTAACGCTCACGCCAGCGGGTATCGCTACGCGGGGCGAAGACCTGAGTAGCCTGATAGCGGGTATCAAGAGTCGCCAGTAACTGGTCGATATTGTCGCCTGCCGGTACTTGCCGTTGCTGGCGGTCCAGTTTCTGGGACAGGTCGCGCAGTTGTTCGAGTTTGCCATGGTTGTTGGAGAAGCTGCTGGCCCAACCCAGGCCAAACAGGACCAGGCAGGCGGCGGCACTGGCGTAGAGGATGCGCTGGCGCCAGTCGATGCGCTTGATTTCGCGCTGATCAAGACCGGCCAGGGCTGATTCGGGAAAGATCACCCGGCTCAACAGATGCTTGATGAAGCGCGGCCGGCCGCTGCGCACGGTTGGCAGTTCGCGGCCTGATGGACCGAGGTTGCGGCCAATGCTGGCGGTCATGGGATCGATGTCGCCCTGCAGTTGCGGCGCACTGGTCAGGTAGAACCCGCGCAACTGACTGGCCCGCTGGTAGCGGTTGCCGGAGAAGGCCAGTTCGATGAACAGGTTGAGTGACTCGCCAATCCGGCTGAGCTGGTGCGGAAAGTCAAGGATGCGGCCGCGACGCTGGGTGTCACGCTCCTGATGCATGCGCATGATTACCTGGCTGTTGAGCCTGCGCAGCAGTTCCTCGAACTCCTGGCGTACCACCTGAATGTCGGTGCCGTTTTGCTCCTGGCGGAAGGTAGCGCCCAGTACCTGGTCGCTTTCATCGCTGGACAGTTGGTCGAAGTACTCATCAAAACCAGGCAGGCGGTCGGCCTTGCTCAGCACCAGGTAGACCGGCACATCGACGCCGAGTTTCTGGTTGACATCGAGCAGCCGCTGGCGGGTCTGGCGGGCCAGATTCTCCAGCTCCAGTTCGTTGTCACTGAGCAGTTGTTCTACCGGCAGGTTCACCACTACACCATTGAGTGGGCGAGGGCGGCGATTGCGCAGCAGCCCGATCAGGGTCTGCCAGCCGATATTGTCAACCTGCGGGTCGGGCTGGTTCAGGTAACGGCCGGTGGTATCGATCAGTACCGCATGCTCGGCAAAGTACCAGTCGGCGTAGCGGGTGCCGGTGATCTCCCGGTTGGGGCGTTGCTCACCCTTGTTGAGTGGAAACTCCAGGCCGGAGAAGTCCAGCAGACTGGTCTTTCCGCTGGCCTGGGGGCCGATCAGCAGGTACCACGGCAACTCCTTGCGCCAGCGCTCGCTGCGGCCTTTGTACAGACTGGAGCGGCTGAGAGTACGCATGGCCTGCTTGAAGCGGCTGTGCAGTTCGAGCTGCTCTTCGACGATCAGGCTTTCACGGCGAATGCGCTCCTGGGCATCGGCATCATCCTCTTCGGCCTGTTTGCGCTTGTTGGCCTTCCAACTGATGAACACCAGGCTCAGGCCCCAGATCAGAAACAGCGTGCTGATGGTCAGCAGTCGACTGACCGCCGAGCCCCAGGGCTCGCGACCATTGATCGCCAGCGCTGGGCCGGCAAACCAGACCAGGCTGGCCAGGGCCAGGACCAGTACCAGGCTCCATACCCAGTCACGCCTGAACAGGCCCATGCCTTTGAGAAGAAGGGTTTTGACGTTCATTGCAAATCATCCCTGAAGGTACTGTCAGTGGGGCTGGTGTGCAGGCTCTCATAGCTCTGCATGATGCTTTGGCGCTGCTCGCTGAGCACCCAGCTGAAGCCGCCATACATGATGGCCAGACACAGCAGGGTGAACAGGGTAATGGCCCACCAGGGCACGACCCGGACAAAGTGGCCGCGGGCATCCTTGAGGCCTTGCCAGTGTGGCGAGATATCGCGGGGGATGTCGCCCCGTAACTGGCGAATCTGCCGATACAGGCTGTCGCGGATCACCTCCAGTTCCAGGGTTCCGCGTGGCATGACGCGGTACTTGCCCTCGAAACCAAGCGACAGGCACAGGTACATCAGTTCCAGTAGGTGCAGGTGCTTGACCGGATTGCGCGACAGACGCTCCAGCAGTTGGAAAAATTTCTCGCCTCCGAAGGTTTCATTGTGAAAGCTGCTGAGCAGGCTCATTTGCGACCAGGCGCTTTCGTTGCCCCAGGGAGTGGTCACCACAGCTTCGTCAATCGCAGTACAGAGCACGTAGCGGGCGGCCATGACTTCACTGCTGTCGCCGCCGTCCTGCAGGGCCCGGTGCTCGAACAGCTTGATTTCAGCGACCAGTCGGTCCTTGAGGGCGTGCAGGTCTTCGGCCTGGTAGCTGTTCTTCAGTCGTACCACTTCCGATAGCAGTGCCGCAGCGACAGCAATCAGCGGGTTGAGGCTCAGATTGACGCCTTCACTGGCGCGCCGGCGGGTGGCGTAAATCATCCGCTGGTCGATCTTTTCCAGCTTCGGCGGTGCGGAGAAGTCGGTCAGAGGCGTCTTCGCCGGCAGGTCGCCGTTGCGGTTGAGGATGACCGTCTGGTCGTCCTGGCTGTAATCCATTTCCTTGATCATGATCTCAGTTCCTGATGGCCCAGAATTTCAGCTCCAGTTCGGGGAAGTCGCCGGAAACGTGGAAGGCGAAGCCGCCCGAGCGCTCCAGTTGCGCCAGTTCCTCGGAGTTGAGTTCCAGCGCGAAATAGGTTTTGCCCGAATGGAAAGGGATCTGCCGTGGCGCCACCGGCAGCGGTTTGACCCGGATGCCGGGCAGGTGCAGGTTGACCAGTTGGCGGATACGCTCGACCGGGCCAATCTTCAGGTGCGCCGGCAAGCGCTGGCGCAGTTCCTCGGAGTCGCACTGGGCGCTGGCGGCCAGGACGAACGAGGAGGTGCCCAGCAGCTTGTGATCCTTGAGCGGCGAGACCTGGATGCCGTACTGGCGTTGCTGCAGGTCCAGCTCCACGGCATGCTGTTCGAGCACCATCGACAGCACCTGGCGGATTGCGTCCATCAGCTTGCGGAAGCTGTTGCCCTGGTCGCTGTGCAGGTAGCGGCTGTCGAGCTTGGGGCGCTTGCTCTCGCTGGAGAAGGTCGACAGTTCACCGAGCAGGCCGAGCAGCTCGCGGTACAGCAGCTCCGGATGCAGTTGTTCGGCGGCCAGATGATGGCGCAGGATCGGTTCGTGGCGATTGATTAGTTGCAGCATCATGAAGTCGCCAACCTCAGCTCCGCTGACCTTGCCACTGGCGCGGATACGCTCGGCGAGGATGTCGCCCCGGTGGGTGAGCATGCTGATGACTTCCTTCAGGCACGACAACAGAAAACTGTTGGCATGCAGGTGCAGGAACGTTGGTACGAAGTCGGCGTCCAGACTGACCACGCCATCGGGGGTGGTATCGAGGATGTGACACAGCTTGATCTTGACGA
This sequence comes from Halopseudomonas phragmitis, assembly GCF_002056295.1. Classification (NCBI taxonomy): domain Bacteria; kingdom Pseudomonadati; phylum Pseudomonadota; class Gammaproteobacteria; order Pseudomonadales; family Pseudomonadaceae; genus Halopseudomonas; species Halopseudomonas phragmitis. The sequence goes on from NZ_CP020100.1 coordinate 2,527,910, forward strand.
AAGCCGGGTCGTCCACCTCGTTGCCCATCAGCAGGCGGAAGTCCTGCAGGGCGCAACTGATCTGGCTGACGGTGTTGTCGCCGGCGTTGGAGTCGGTGACTGACTCTTCGCTGGCCAGGTAGCGGGCCAGCACATCCTTCTGCTCCGCACGCCGGGCCTCGACATGATTGCCGGTAACCAGGGGCAAGGCCAGGTACACCGCGCTGTTGCTGGTGTTCGCAGGCACATCAAGGGCTAGCGGCTCGCGCTCGGCGCCCAGTTCGAACAGGCTGCCATCAGGCAGAATGCCGCTGGCCTGGCTGACTACCAGCTTGCCCATGGCCAGGAACTGGCGATCAATCTCCAGCCCGAAAAACCCCCAGGCCGCTGTATGCAACTGCTGAGTGCGGGTCTTGAACTGGTGGTCGTAATACCGGTCGTTTTGCTGGAAATGCTGCGGGCGCAGCAGCATGCCTTCGTGCCAGACTACTTTCTGTGTTGTCATGGCTCAGTTCCCGTTACCGCGACCGCCAGCCTGGGGGCGGATGCTCAGTTCATCGAGATACAGCGTGACCTGATTGCGGTTGCCCTGGCGCAGAGGAATCACGGTGCGCCAGTCGGCTTCCGGCAGATTGCGGTAGGCTGCCAGAACGCCAATGTAGCGCCCCTGGTCCGTTGTGGTCAGTTTCAGGGTTTGCTGCTCGCCGGGACGCAGTTCCAGCTCTTCATGAGCCACCAGATCCAGCGCCATCACTTCCTGCGGTTGCTGGTAGAGGGCGAAGAACTCGGCGTGCTCGAACGCCACCGGGTTCTTCAACTCGTACAGACGGATCACGATCGGCGATGGGCGACCATGCAGATCGGGATTCAGTGTGCGGCTACCTTCCAGGGTCAGGTCGATCCGGGTGTTTGGGCCCGAGCCCAGCGAAGCACAACCGGTCAGAGCGAGCAGGGGCAGCAGTAGCGAAATTACGGCAATACGCAACATGGTGATCATCCTTGGATATCGGTATTGAGGGTGGCGATTAGACGAATCTGTTCTTCGTAGGCAGTGGCAAAGTCACGAGCGAACAGACGCTTGCTCCAGTCGTCGTTGCTCTGCATCGCCAGGTACAGCTTGGTGTAGGCACGCCAGCGGCCGCCGGCGGTATTGAGCAGGGATTTGCTCTCGCGCTCAAAACGCAAGGTCAGCTGTTCGGGTGACAGGTGCTCGAACATGGCCTTGACCGCGCTGCGGCTGGCGGCGCTGAGTGCTACCTGATGGGCCTGCAGATCCCGGAAGGCGCGACTTACGGCATGGGCGGCGGGCATCTTGCCTGGCTCTTGTTGGCGCAGCAGGGCGGTCAGGGCCTCGCTGCTGTCAGCCGTGTGCTTGATCGGGTTATTGCCAGAGGTTTGCACCGTGGTTTGTGCCAGGCGCATTTCCGCCTTCAGTTCGCTGCGGGTCTTGAGCGTCTGTTGCAGGTTGCCAATGCTTTGCTTGAGCAAGCCGGCAGCAGCTATTGCCAGGGCTTCTCGCTGGTCTTCGCTTAGGCCATCGAGGCTGACTCCCAGAGCCTGTTCATATTTGGCCCAGAAGGTCGACGGCAAGGCTTCACGCACTACTGGCGCGGGCTCTGCTGGGGGCGGTGGCGGGGGTACCAATTCCGGTACCGGCAGTGTTTCGGTATCGATCCTGGCATAGTCGTGTGGTTGCAACGGCACTGCTTCTGGCTGAGGCGCGAGCAGCGACAGTTCGTCCTCTGGCTGATAATGCCGTTGTTCCTGCTGATCCAGGGCATTGAGCGGATCCAGATCCAGAAACGCATCGTCGGGGATGATGCTGCCGGTTGGCTGGCTGTGGTGCAGGCCGGTTTCGAACTCTGCCGGATTCTGGATCAGGCGGGCGCGAATCTCAAAGTCACCTAAGCAAAAAACGTTGCCATGCTCGACCCGCACAGGCTGTCCCTTGGCCAGAGGCATGCCGCTGTCCTTGAGATGAATGCCATTGCTGCTGGTGTCGGTCAGGAAGAAGGCGCCATTGTCATAGCTGACCAGAGCATGTTTGCCGGAAATGACCCGGTTGCGGTCGGGAATAACCCAGTCACAGCTCTCCGAACGGCCGATGATGCCGCCGGCATGCTTGAAGGTCTTGGTGGCGGCCATGCCTGGAATTTGCTGCGGGGCGCTGACCATATCGAAAACCAGTTCCATGGAATATTGCTCCTGTGTGAATCAGTTGCCGCGAGTGGCCTGCGGCTCGCCCAGCGGGCGGTAGTCCTTGTGGTTGCCTGTACAGCCGGTCCCAGCCAGCAGGGCCAGAGACAGCAGAACGATGGACCAGATGGATTTTCTCATGAGGTGACTTCCTTATTTACGTGCTTGCTGGGTAATGGTTCACAAATTGGTGTATTGGTCCTGATCAAGGCTGAAGCGCTCTGATGGGGGATCCTGATAGTGGGGTTTCATGGTTCTGCTTGCCTTAGGAGCGACGAGCTTTGCAGGGCGCAGCGGAAGGTATATTCGGCAACGCTGTCCCAGTTCTCGTTGACTAGGCTAGGTGCTGACTCGGACATTCCTGTGCGTGAGAAACTGAAATCAAGGTTACGAATGACTTTACGCGTACCTTCAGCAGGGCCTTGTGGGTCAGTGACTTTGGGGTTTTCCCGATACCAGGTTTCGGAAAACCAGTCGTTGACCCATTCCTTGCCATTGTCAGCCATGTCGTAGAGGCCGAGGGGGTTGGCTGGCAGACGGCTGCCAATCGTGACGTACTTATCTCTGCCGTACATGTGCGCCTTTATGTCACGACTGGTCTCTTTCCCATCATGGGTGGAAAAAATCCATTCCTGACTGCCGCGGTTGCGTGCGGCAAACTCCCACTGGGCAGAGGTGGGCAGGTCCAGCGGCAGGTCGGTTTGGGCACCTAGCCATTGGCAGTAGTCCTTGGCTTCTTGCCAAGTCACCAGGGCAGGTTTATCGATAAAGAACTCGTTGGCAGGGTCTTTTTCGAACGGCTCCCTCGCCCATTTGTCCTGGTAGTTGCGTTCAAAAACCTCAATGCCATTGGTCAATAGGTAGGTATCGAAATCCCCCCAGGTTGTTTTGTGTTGACTCAGCGAGTAGTTGGACAGGGTGACAGGTTTCATGGTTCTGCCCGGCCCTGTGGAAACGCGCTTTGTAGGGCGCAGCGGAAGGTATTGGTAACTATCAGCGTCCACTCATCATTAAAGGTGCTTGGGAAGGACTCGGGGACGCCAATACGAGAAAAACTGAAGTCGAGGTTACGTACAATTTTTTGCGTACCTTCGTCAGGGCCTTGCGGGTCAGTGACTTTGGGGTTTTCCCGATACCAGGTTTCGGAAAACCAGTCGTTGACCCATTCCTTGCCATTGTCAGCCATGTCGTAGAGGCCGAGGGGGTTGGCTGGCAGGCGGCTGCCTACCGGGACATATTCGCCTGTGTCGTGCATGTACCACTTCATATCAGAACTGGTCTCTTTCCCATCATGGGTGGAAAAAATCCACGCCTGACTGCCGCGGTTGCGCCCGGCAAACTCCCACTGGGCAGAGGTGGGCAGGTCCAGCGGCAGGTCGGTTTGGGCACCCAGCCACTGGCAGTAATCCTTGGCTTCCTGCCAGGTGACAGTGGCTGGCTTCTCAACAAAAAAGCGGCTTTCAGGCTCTTGATCGAAAGGCGTTCTTTCCCAGGACTTGGTGAAAGCCTGCACGATGAATGGCAAGTCGTTGGCCAAAAGATAGGTATCGAAATCCCCCCAGGTTGTTTTGTGTTGACTCAGCGAGTAGCTGGACAGGGTGACTTCATGGGGCTGGTCTTCTTCGATGGTCGGCGGGAAATAGGGCCGCCATACGCCATCCTCGCCGACGGCGCCAAAGTCACCCATGATAAAGGTGCCGCCTTCGATAAAGACCAGATTGTTTATGGCGCGGCTGGTCAGTTCGGCAATACGTGGTTGCAGGTCAAGCGCTTTAGCGGCCCGCGAACTTTCCTGACAGCCATAAAGTAGCGTGGCACTGCAAAGCAATGCGGTAATAGCAGAACGATTACGCATAATGTGTTCCTGTCAGTTGAACATGTCGCGCTAGTTGTACCGGCTGGTTGGGCGTGGCGCGCGTACCTTGCAGTCGAGCTTCGATACGCTCGATTTGCAGGCTCGGAAATAGCCGCATCAGGCTGCGCAGACGATTGCGGTTGGCGCTAAAGTTTCCTTTATTACCAGTCGGATTGATGCGGGTAACGGTTTCTTCGTAGTCGCGCCAACACTGACTGACTTCCAGAAGAGCCAGAATGGCTCTTTCCCGGCTGTTGGCCCCCCAGGTGTAGCGATCCCAGAAGGTTGGGCCGTAGTCGAAGCAGAGGATATCCAAAAGGCGCCCTTTGACTTCCGGAGGGGCATATTTGATCCAGCTGTTATCTCTCTGAGCAAGGTCGGACAGGATATTGTCGGCTGTGTTTATGGCCAACTGTTCTCTTTCTCGGGCAGTACGATGTTCCTCGATAAGTGCATTTATTTCTCCTGCTACCCACTCCGCAGCTGCCCCACCATAATGGATGGCTTCAGTTGCATAGCCAACTCCTTTGAGAACGCCTAGTACAGCAAAGTTGGTCAGTTGGCTGAAGGCCCCGGCATCTATTTCCTCGACCTTGCGAAAATCCACGGTTAACAGGGCGTTGTAGACGCACTTGACCATGGTCACAAAGGTTCCAGCGTCTACCTCTGCTCCAACCTCGCCTGAGGCGCCAGCCCCGGCCACCAGTCCGGCATGTACATTGAAGTAAAACTTATGTGTTGTGCTGCTCCACTTGATCTGCAAACGTGCTTCGGCTCCTAGGCCAAGGGCTGCACCCGCACTAACACCCAGAGTGCACAGTGCGACCCACTGTCGCTGTTCTGCCAGCGTGTCCTGCCACTCTATGCTGCCTTCTAGTTTGCCATCGGCACGTACACCGACAAAGGCACCAGCTTCAACCGAAGCTGGGTCTCCTGAGCCACGGCTGCGGTTTGAGTTACCGGTGCCGCGCAGTTGCGGAATACCGTTGCTCATATCGATATGCACATTGGCACTGAGTAAAGCGCTGGCGCCGGCAAAGCCGATCAGTTCGGCCTTGACCCGGGCACGGAATTTACCTAGTGACGCATCCTGCAAACTGCCGTATTCATCGCGATAGCGAATGATCCATTCACTGTCTTCCTCGGCTGGCCAGGCGCATTCGGCATAAGCTTTGCCCTCGATCAGGCTGGCGCTGGCACTGGCCTTGGCTGCTATGTGTGCATTCATGCTTCTGGGGTCATAGCCCGCTTGCAAGCTGGCGCCCATGGCATAGCGCATGGCCTGGGCCTGCGCACCGGCGACGATGGGAGGCATCCCTTCGATAGGCGTCCAGCGAACCGGGTCACTTTGCCATTCGAGCAGGCACCAGTCGGTAAAGCTCTCATGCAAGGTCAGACTGGCTTTGAGAGACGGGGTACGCATGTCTTCGGCTATGGTGTCTAGCAGCTTGCTGCCGTCAACTTTACCGCTGGCCGGGTCATACCAGCCTTTAGCCCGTGCTCTGTCCTGAGCATCTATGCTGTAGCTTCGGTGCCGACGCCAGCCTGAGTCTTTGCGCACATAGGCATAATGTCGGTTACCCATCAGACGGCGTATTTCGGTCAGTTGCAGAGGCTCTGCAGGTTTGGCGCGATCAATGATGCGTTCTTGTTCCAAGCGTTCAATAAAATCATCTTTGAAGCTCTGAATGCTGTCTTCCATGCCTTCCATAGCAGCATGAAACTGCTGGATAAGCTGTTCAAGAATCGCTTCTTCCTGTTGGATTTCACGTTGATGCTCGGCGGTCAACGGTATGAAAACAGCCTCATCTGCCTGATGCAGCAAATCGACGTACTCATCGACACATTCGCTGCAGTCAGCGATTTGGCCAATGGCTCTGGTTTGCCGCGTGCTGGCAGTGTCAGGTAAGCGGATGCTCTGTTGTGGATAGATGCGGTTGGCATCTTCGATCTCGGGGTTAAGGCGCATCAGCGTTGCTACCGTTGTGCCGTTGGAGCGCGCAATAAGGCTGAGGTTGTCCCCGGATTTGACGATGTATTCCATGGTTAGACGTCCTTGTTCAGGCCAAACAGTTGCTGCTCTGCAACGTGCAAACGTTGGTCAGCGGTGTGGCTGTGGTCAGCCAGATAGTCTGTCCATTGCTGAGTGCTGAGTTCATGCGGGAAGCGCCAGGCCAGCTCCAGGTATTGCAGAGCCTGATGTTCAAGTGTGAACCCATAGTTCTGGGCCTGCTGGATCAGACTGGTTATGCGCTCGCGCTGGGTGGCGAAATCTGCCTGGTATGATTTGCAGCCGAGATGATGCATAGCCCGGTCAATGAAACGTTGCTGTTCTTCGGCTTGCCACTGCGCCAGTTGTTCCTCACGTAGCATGTACCAACCTTCGTCATTTACATCCTTCGGCTGTCCGGTGCTGTCGCAGGTGTAGGCTGTCCACGAATCATCGTTATGGATCAACCATTTCGAGATGGGGCCTGACCAAGCTTGAAAATCCTCAGGGTGCATGGAGTTGAACAGTCGGGCGGTCCACTCTGGAGCGTAAAAGCGGCAGTAGGCCAATTGCTGGGATGGCAGGCGGACACTGATCAGGCTACGCAGATGTTGTGCGAGGGTGTCTTTGCCAACGACTGAATGCAGCACCACTCCATGCCTTTGCCAGACTTCGGGAGAACTCAGCAACTGTCCTCCAGCCACGGGTTTGACCAGCCAGGGGCTGGCTTCGATGACTTCCGAGTGCCGGGTACCACGAAACAGTGGTTCGATCTGTGGATGCTCATCGAGAGAGAAAGCCGTAACGGGCACATCCATAGCTAAGCCATCGAGCAACAGATAGCAGTCATCCGAATAGCCGGGAGCCATAGCTCGTTGCATGTTCAAGCGTTCCGGCATGGGCAAGCCTCCAACGGGCAGTGGCCATCTGGCTGGCGATGACACTGGCTGGCCAGTAGCAGGTTATCTCTGGCTGCTGCTTTCAGGCGGGAAAGGTTGTTGGGTTGGACTGCCAGCGTTGCGGTGCCATACATAACCTGCTCGACGGCTCCTGGGGCGCTTGGCCGCAGTATGCCTATTCCCGAACCCCGCCCAGCCGCACCGCCGGAGTTGATCCGAATACCGGGCCCGTTCAGGGTCACGCCACTGGGGTCGAGTTTGAGGAAGGAGCCGCCGCCTCTGGCAGTCAGCTCAATACCCGCCTCGATCACTACTTTGTCGCCAGCGTAATAGTGAATCTCCCGGCCGCTGTCGATGAACTGCCCCTGACCCAGCTTGACATGCTGACTGCTGGCTACGGTCAGATGATCGTCGGCCTTGATCTCGGTCTTTCGGTCGGCATGGGTGGTGTGGTGTTCTTCGGCCAGGTTTTCGCTGTAGCGGTTGGCTTCGATGCGTTCGTGACGTTCATGGCCGACGCGGATCTTCTGGTCGTGTTCGATGTCCTGGTCCCAGTCGCGCTGGGCGTGGATAAAGATCTGTTCCTGTCCGGCCTTGTCTTCGATCCGCAGTTCGTTGAAGCCGTTGCCACCAGGGCTGGAGAGGCTTTTGAACAGGCTGCGGGTTTTGTGTTCGGGCAGCTCATAGGGCACCGGGTGGGCGCTGTTGTACAGGCAGCCGGAGACCAGTGGCTGGTCGGGGTCACCTTCGAGGAAGCTGACCAAGACTTCCATGCCGACTCTGGGGATGGTCACGGCGCCCCAGCCGTTACCGGCCCAACTGCTGGCTACCCGTAGCCAGCAACTGGTGTTGGCATCAGCCTGGCCTTCTCTGTCCCAGTGGAACTGGACCTTGACCCGGCCTTCGTTGTCGCAGTGGATTTCTTCGCCTTCCGGGCCGGTGACTACGGCAGTCTGTTGGCCGAGGACCTTGGGTTTGGGGTGGTTCAGGGCCGGGCGCCAGGCGCTGTCCCAGGGGGTGGCGGTGAAGTGGTTGCGGTAGCCCTGGGTGAAGTCGTCATCGTTGTCGCTGTCACTGGTGACCGACTCTTCCAGCACCTGGGGTTGTTTGCCCTGGTGGTGGATGGCGGTGATCAGCCAGAGGTCGTTCCAGCTCTGGGTGGGGTGGCCTTCGAGTTCGAGGAAGTGGCCGCTGCGCAGGCTCGGCTGGTCGCTGTCGCCGCTGGCCTGGCGGTAGTCGCTGCGGTGGCGTTCGAGGGCACGGCGGGCCAGCTGTTTGCCACGCTCGCGGTCTGTGAAGCGGCCGGGGTAGTCGTAGTCTTCGAGGTCCGGCAGGTGTTCGCTGCGGGCTTCGCTTTCGAGCAGCAGGCGGGCTTTCTGGTGGTCGTAGTCGCGGCGGCTGACCCGGCTGCTGCGGGTTTCCAGGCGCAGGCCGAAGCGTTTGACTACCGGGTCGTCGGCGACCATGCCGTTGCCTTGGTCGAATCCGGTTGGCTCAAGGCGCGGGAAGCCGGTCTGGTCGTCGCCGAACACCAGCAGGTGGCCGTCCGGGCTGTGGCGGAAGTGGTAGTGGATGCCTTCTTCTTCACACAGGCGCTGGATGAAGTGCAGGTCGCTTTCGTCGTATTGGGTGCAGTACTCACGGGCCGGGTAGTCGCTGCCGAGCTGGAACTGCCAGGCGTCGGACTGGATGCCGTGTTCGGGCAGGATCCGGGCGATGATCTCGGGCACGCTCAGGTGCTGGAAGATGCGCTGATTGTGGCGCAGGCCGAGGTAGTGCAGGTGCGGTACCAGTTCCAGCTGGTAGCGGGTCAGGCGCTGGCCGGATTCGCTGACGGCGGCGTGGTGGATCAGCCCGTGCAGGCCGCTGCCGTTGCCCAGGTCCAGCCAGGCGCTGTGCTGCAACAGGGCTTCGAGGTCGATGTCGGGCTGTTCGCTGACCAGTTGCAGCTCGATGCGGTAGCACTGGCTGATGGCCTCGCGGGCGGTAAAGGCCAGGACCTTGAAGTCGTGGTCGAGGCCGTCGAGGGTCAGGCTGAAATGGGCTTCATTGGCCGGATTGAACATGGTTCCTCTCCCTGGATTTCAGATCAGCCGGGCTGATATTGAGACGTTGCATACGGTAAAGAAGGGTGCGGCGCGGTAGCCCGAGCTCGCTGGCGGCGCTGGTCTGATTGCCCTGGTTGCGCTGCAGGCAGTCGAGCAACAGGTTGCGCTCCACACGCTCCATACGTTCACGCAAGCTCAGGCCGTTGGGCTGGCTGATGGTTTCCGGCAGGTTGAAGTGTTCGGGCAACAGCAGGTTGCCGTCGCACAGCAGCAGGGCACGGGCAATCAGTCCCTTGAGCTCGCGTACGTTGCCGGGGAAACTGTAACCGGCCAGATGCTCAAGGGCGCTGTCGGACCAGCGACAGATTTCGCGCTGCAGGAAGCAGCAGGCTTCATCGGCGAAATGCATGGCCAGTATGCGAATGTCTTCTCCACGTTCGCGCAGCGGTGGCAGCTCAATAGGGAAGTGGGTCAGGCGGTAATACAGGTCTTCGCGGAACTGGCCATCACGCACCTGAGCCTGCAGATCCTGATGGGTGGCGGCGATGATGCGCACATCAACCATGTGAGTGTCGCTGCTGCCCAGTGGCCGTACTTCGCCCTCCTGCAGTACGCGCAGCAGTTTGGCTTGCAGGGCCAGTGGCATGTCGCCGATCTCATCGAGGAACAGGGTGCCGCCATCGGCGCTGTCGATCAGGCCCCGGTGGTCTTTGTCGGCGCCAGTGAATGCCCCTTTGCGGTAGCCGAACAGCTCGCTCTCCAGCAGGTTTTCCGGGAGCGCGGCGCAGTTCTGGGCGATGAATGGCTGGGTGCGGCGAGAGCCATAGTCGTGGATGGCGCGGGCGACCAGTTCCTTGCCAGTGCCGGTTTCGCCGGTCAGCAGGACGGTGACCGGGTTGTGCAGGACCTTGCCGATCAACTGGTAAACCGCCTGCATGGCTGGACTGTCGCCGATCAGGCCATAGCCACGCGGATAGTTTGGCGCAGGTTCGCGTACTTCGGTGGTGGAGCTTTGGCCTTGCTGTACTTGTTGCAGCAGATGCAGTTGATGCAGGGCGAAGTTGCCAAGCAGTTGCAGGGAGTCGGCATAGCCATGAAGTTCCAGAGCCTCGTGGCTGGCCAGCAGTAGCAGCCCGGCAACATGTTGCTGGTCGTCGTGCAGGGGCAGGCACAGCAGGCTGCGCCAATCCGCGTTGGTGGCCGGCAGGAACGGGGTGGCATACAGGCTGTTGTCGAGCTGGGCGAGATACAGCACCTGGTTCTGGCACAGGCAGTACTGTAGCAGCTGCTGGTCGTTGTAGTCGCTCGATACGGTGTCTGCTTCGCGGCTGTGCGGCTGGCCGTCGAGCCACTCGGCGGCCAGGGTTAACTGGGTATGCGTGGCATCGAGCAGGAACAGTTGGCCCAGCGGACAGCCGGTCAGGCTGCTGGCGGCTTCGACCAAACGTTCCTGCAACTGACGACTGCCCCGACTGCCAGCCAGCGCGGTGAAGCGCGCGAGCAGGTCTTCGGCATAATGCAGCGGGTGCGTCAGCCGGTCGAACAGGGCAGGCAGTTTAAGCGAACTCACAGACCAGAGCCCCTTCGCCGTTGAGAGTGGCATGCACGTGACGGAGCGTACTGCCGCTAGCCATGGCATCCAGTAACTGGTCGACGATCTGCGGCTGCAACTGTTGATCTATCAGGTGATCGATCAGGCGTGCACCGCTGTCGCCGTAGTGGCAACGTTCGACGAAATGCTCGACCAGGGCCGGACAGTGGCTGAAGCCCAGTTGGCGACGTTGCAGACGATTGGCGAAGCGCTTGAGTTTGAGGCTTACCAGCTCGCGTAATACTTCACCGTCGACCGGGTAGTAGGGCACCACGCGCATACGTGCCAGCAGGGCGGGTTTGAAATGCCGGCTCAGCGTCGGGCGGATGGCCTGCTCCAGATCGTCGGCGGTTGGCCGCTGAGCTTCGGTACAGAGCTGGCTGATTTGCTCGCTGGCGAGGTTGGAGGTCATCAGAATCAGGGTGTTGCGGAAATTGATTTCCCGTCCTTCGCCGTCGTTGGCAACGCCCTTGTCGAAGATCTGATAAAACACGTTGAGTACGTCTGGATCGGCTTTTTCGATCTCATCCAGCAGGACTACAGAGTAGGGCTTCTGGCGTACCGCCTCGGTGAGCATGCCGCCTTCACCGTAGCCGACGTAACCGGGTGGAGCGCCCAGCAGTCGCGAAACGCTGTGCTTTTCCTGGAACTCGGACATATTGATGGTGGTCAGGAAGCGCTCGCCACCGTACAGCAGGTCAGCCAGTGCCAGCGCGGTTTCAGTCTTGCCGACGCCGCTTGGACCTACCAGCAGAAACACCCCGGCGGGTGCATCCGGATTGTTAAGACCGGCCGCGGCTGCCCGCATGGCGCGATCAAGCGCCACTACCGCCTGTTCCTGGCCACGTACCCGGCGGCGCAGCTCAGCGGCAAATCCGGCGACTTTGTTGTTGTGCTCGCGGGCCAACTGCTCAACGGGTACACCGGTCCAGTGGCTGATCACTTCGGCGACCAGCCGCGGGCAGACTTCATGGCTGACCAGACGCGCTGGGGCTGGAACCGCCTGCAACTCGGCCTGCAGACTCGCCAGCTCGGCTTCGAGTGCGGCCAGATCAGTGGTGCTATCAGGCATCAGGTTGTCGGGTAGGTCGCCATCGGTGTCGGGTTCGTTGGCTTCAGTCTGGCTCAGACGCATCTCGGCACATTGCTGGCGCAGGGTCAGCAGCCGGGTGGCCCGCTCGCGCTGTTGATTCCAGCTCTGTTCCAGGCTCAGCAGTTCATCCCGGGCCTGTTCCAGGCGCTCCTGCAGTTGGGTCAACAACAGGTTGTCCAGCTCCAGGCCGGCCTGGTGGTCGCGCTGCTGAGCCTGTAATTGACGCTCGCCTTCGGCAATTTCGCCGCGCAAGCGTTCGATGGCTTCCGGGGCGGAGGCCAGGCTGATACGTACGCGGGCGCAGGCGGTATCCAGTACGTCGACGGCCTTGTCGGGCAACTGGCGCCCAGCCAGGTAACGGGCCGACAGCTCGGCGGCAGCGACGACGGCATCGTCACGCAGATAGACGCCATGACTGCGCTCGTACAGCGGTGCCAGTCCACGCAGAATAGTAACGGCCTCGCTGGTGGTCGGCTCGTGCAACTGTACCGGCTGAAAGCGTCGGGCCAGGGCTGGGTCCTTTTCAAAGTACTTTTTGTATTCGCTCCAGGTGGTGGCGGCGATGGTGCGCAGCTCTCCCCGTGCCAGTGCTGGCTTGAGCAGGTTGGCGGCATCCGAGCCACCAGCCTGGCCGCCGGCGCCGATCAGGGTGTGGGCTTCGTCGATGAACAGGATGATCGGCTTGGCGGCTGCCTTGACCTCATCAATCACGCCTTGCAGGCGGCGTTCAAATTCACCCTTGATACTGGCGCCGGCCTGCAAAAGACCCAGGTCCAGAGACAGCAACTCGACATCGCGCAGGGCCTCGGGGACCTCGCCTGCGGCGATGCGCAGGGCCAGCCCTTCGACGATGGCGGTCTTGCCAACGCCGGCTTCGCCAACGACGATGGGGTTGTTCTTGCGCCGCCGGGCGAGGATATCGATCATCTGGCGCAATGCCTGGTCACGGCACAGGACCGGGTCCAGCTTGCCGTCCCGGGCCTGAGCGGTAATGTTGTGGGTGAAGCGGCTCAAGGCCGAGTCGGCAGCCGCAGCCGGGGCGTTGCCCGTGGCTTGTCCGGCCAGGGCGTAATCGCTCAAACGCTCAATGCGGATACTGTCGAGCATCGGCTGATAGCGGCTGCCAACATAGCGAACCGGGTTGCGTAGCAGGCCAAGCAGCAGGGCAGCCTGATCGATGTGGGTTTGACCCAGCTCCAGATTGGCTACCAGCAGGGCATCCTGGAGCCATTGCACCAGTTCGCTGGCAAACGCCGGGCTGCGACTGCCATCACCCTCACCGCGGGGCTGCAGCAGCGTACGGAAACTGTCGATATCGGCTTCGGCGTCCAGCAGCGCTTTGTTCAGCAGACTGTTGGGCCGCTCAAGCAACACCAGCAGCAGGTCTTCGATCTGAACCTTATTGGCCGCACGCATGACGCAGCGTTCGGCGGCGGCTTCAAGATCGCGGCGGCTGTCCGCGTCCAGAGCCTGCACCAGTTTTTGGATATCTACATTGATCATGTTCATCAGTCCTTAATGAGTTCGTCCGGCCAGGGTGACTTCAGCGTCGCTGTCACGTTGGCCAATCCAAGAGGTCCAGCCCAGCCGGCAGTGATTGTTGCGCCCCAGGTGAAGCTCGCGGATTTCTTCCTTGCGCAGTTGCAGGCGGATGTCATAGGCCAGCGGGGTGCGCAGGCTGAAGCGCACCAGAGCCAGCAGCGGCTGATAGGCACTGCCGGTGGGCAGAAAATCGTGGAAGCGGTCCCAGTCGAGTTCGCGAATGTGGATGCGGAATTTGCCGCTGCGATCACGCACGCTGTCGCCCAGTACCAGGCTGCTACCCAACTGGCTGTTGGCCAGGCCCAGGCGGTTGCGTTGTTCGGGCAGAATCTCAACCTGCCGTTCGACGCACTGTTCGATATGGAGCGCCGCGTGTTTGAAGTAGTAACGCAATACGGCCGAGACCAGCGCGGCGGACTGGGCGCGCATGCTGAGCAGGCCGAGATAGGGCAGCAGACGCTTCCAGTTCAGCTCATTTGAGCTGCGCAGTGCCGGGTAGCCCAGACCGATCAGGGCGAACAACTGGGCGGAAAACCCGTCGTCGGCTCCTTCGCTGAAGCGGCGGTGATAGCGATACTTACGCCAGATCGGCAGCATCAGGCGTTGCAGTCGGTTGTTGAATAGGTCGAGAAAGTCCCGGGTCGGATTGCCAGTCAGGCTGTCGCCCAACGCCTGCTCACTGTAGAACGCAGGCAAAGGCGAACTTGAGCCGAACAGGCCGAGCACATTGACGCGTATCCGTGCGCGCAACTCCCCCTGCTCATGGAAGAATTCCACCTGCTCTATATCCGTGCCGGGAAAACCCATGCTCGGGTTGGCCTGGAATTCCAGGCGCTCGTACAGGGCGTCGTCGGTCAACTGCGGATATTCTTCACGCAGCCTTTGCAGTACCAGCAGAACACCCTGAAACAGGCTGTACTCGCGGATACTGCGACCGAGCCGGCTTAGAGCAGGGGCTGTTGCCCCATGCGTGGTGTCCATTGATACCGCTCTCCCTGGGTGGTTGAAACCTGCAACTCATGGAACGAGTTGAGGCTGGCATACAGTGCAAAGAATTGATCGAGTACCGAGGCGAACAGGAACAGATCGCCTTCGCCAAGAAAATTGTCGCCATCGATCAGCAGTTCGGTGCGGATGCCTCGAACAGGCAGGCCGTGGTGCAGACGGTCTACATGACTGTGGGAAATCTTCTTCAGGCCTTCCAGCCGGCGCTGGCCGACTCGTGCCGCGTGCTGGTCGTAGTAACGCGGCAGGTCATAGGTTTCGAGGATTACTTTGAGTGCCTCGACATTGGCCAGCGACAGGTAATTCAGTGACATGTTGCTGATCAGCTTCCACAGAAAGTCACTATCCAGCGGTGGCGCGTAGCTGGGCGTGACCGTGCTGATATTGCGGAAGCTGAGATAGTCGGGGGTGTCTTCGCTGAGCCGGCAAATATCGCCGATGCCAAGCTGGCTCGGCAGATTCTGGTTGGTACACATCAACTCGATTGACAGCGTCTCATGTCGTTCGCTGCTGCGCGTCCCGAAGCTTAGGTAGGTCTCTAGCCCATCGCCCTGGATCGAGGGTGATTGACGCACGCTGTAGTGAGGTTTTGGCTCGGTGACATCAAAACTGTGGTCGTGCTCGAATGACTCGAAAGGCACATAGTCCTCATAACCCATGCCGCCAGGCTTCCAGCCGGTGACGCGCTCGACCGAGTAGACGCCGCACTGGTGGCTGGCGTATTCGGCCGGGCGCAGCAGATAGTGGTCCTGGCGTCCGTCGAGCCGGATTGGCGTGGCATCGTGGTTGAAAAGATTGACCACGGGGGTGCAATACAGGCGCACATTGTCGCTGCTCGGGCGGATTCGCTGGATACCGGCCTTGCGGATATGGCAGCGCAGCTCCAGGCCGGCGGCCTGTTGCAGCACGTCCTCGCCAGCGGCGCCAAGGCACTCCAGACCATTGATATCGACGAACAGGAACTTGTCTTCAAAAGCGAAGTATTCCTGCAGATAGCGGTAGCCGCTGAAGGTGTTGAGCGGGTAGGGGATCAGGGCCTGATTATCCTCGAACCCGGTTGGTTGGACCTGTTCGGCGGCCAGTCGCAGTGTGCTGGCGGTGGGGCCCTTATGCCAGGGCAGAGGCGTGCCCTGTTTGTCGAGCAGGACCAGTTCGATACCATCCAGATGCCGCAACAGGCCCAGGTAGAGCATCTGGCTGATATAGCGCTCACCGGCAAGATGCAGGCGCAGGCGGCGCAGGGCCAGATCCTTCAGGTTGCCGTCGCAAACCATCGACAGCTTCAGGCTCAGCAGCGCGCCGTCGCCCTTGACCGAGTAATCCAGCTGGCTCAATTGCAGTGGCAGAACCTCGACCTCGCTGGTGGTGCGGAACTGGCAGTTGATTCCCTGTACGGGCACCGACTCGACCGGCGTGTCGCGCGCCACTCGGACGGCTGGCCCTGCGCGCTTTACCGGATCAAACTGCAGCATGCTGAAGGCCGGCAGTGGGCGCATATAGTTGGGCCACAGCAGATGCATCAGCGAGTGCGTCAGTTCAGGCAGTTCGTCATCCAGCTTCTGCCGCAGACGCCCGGTCAGAAAGGCGAAGCCTTCGAGCAGACGCTCGACATCCGGGTCCTTGCCGCTCTGGCCGAGGAACGGCGCCAGCGCCGGGTTACGCTCGGCAAAGCGCTTGCCCATCTGGCGCAGCGCGCTCAGCTCGCTTTGGTAGTAGTGGTTGAATGACACGCAACTATCCCTGTAGTGAGAACAACTATCCGATCAGTACGCTGCCTGAACCCTGGACAACGGTGTTGCCATGGTCGCCACTGCTGCCGATTACGGCGGCGGGCTTGCCATTGATCATTACGCTGGTGCTGACGCCGCCGACCAGGGTGCTGCCGCAGCCGGTCGGGTCGCCCATCCGGGCTGCCGGCAGGCCGTCGATCAGTACATCCGGCGAGCCGGCGCTGATCGGATTGTTGCCGTGGCCCTTCTTCGGGCAACTGGTAAGGTCGCCGACGCGTGCGGCGGGTTTGCCTGACATGGGTAACTCCTTTTACTGGACTCTGACTTGTCCGCTGCCGTCGAGGCTGGCGGAGAAGCTGACTTTCTGGCGTTGGCCGGCTACATCCAGCAGGCCTTCGATGGCGAAGCTCAGACACAGCGGGTCGTGACTGCGTGGCAGCGCAATGACACGTACATTGCGCAGCCGCGGTTCATAACGCTCGATAAAGCCTTCGATGGCTGTGCGTGCCTGTTGCAGAGCATCGTGCACGGACAGGCGCATGTCGTTGAGATCTGGCAGCCCGTAGTCGGGCAGGGTCTGCACGCTGCCGGCACGGGTGCTGAGCATCTGCGCCAGATGCCGGGACACGGACGCCGCAACGGCGTCCGTATGGCCGAGATCGACTCGTTGCGTGGCGTCACCGGCCAGGCGTTCAAACAGGCTGCCGTAACTCACGTCGGTTTATTCCTTGTCGAGCTTGCCGACCAGTGACAGGGTGAAGTCCGCCCCCATGTACTTGAAGTGCGGTCGCACGCTGAGGCTGACCCGGTACCAGCCCGGCTGTCCTTCAACGTCCGATACCACTACCTGGGCAGCGCGCAACGGGCGACGGCCACGGACCTCGGCATTCGGGTTGTCCTGGTCGGCAACGTACTGACGGATCCACTTGTTCAGTTCCAGCTCCAGGTCGGTACGCTCTTTCCAGGCACCGATCTGTTCACGCTGCAGCACTTTGAGGTAGTGGGCCAGGCGGTTGACGATGAACAGATAGGGCAACTGGGTGCCGAGGCGGTAGTTCAGTTCGGCGTTCTTGCCTTCTTCGCTGTTGCCGAAGAATTTGGCCTTCTGGGTCGAGTTGGCAGAGAAGAACGCGGCGTTGTCGCTGCCCTTGCGCATGGTCAGGGCAATGAAGCCTTCTTCGGCCAGTTCGTATTCACGGCGATCGGATACCAGCACTTCGGTGGGGATCTTGGTCTCGATCTCGCCCATGCTTTCGAAATGGTGCAGCGGCAGGTCTTCCACCGCGCCGCCGTTCTGCGGACCGATGATGTTAGGGCACCAGCGGAACTTGGCGAAGCTCTCGGTCAGACGAGTAGCGAAGGTGAAGGCGGTGTTGCCCCACAGGTAGTCTTCGTGGCTGCCGGCGACGTTTTCCTTGTAGACAAAGCTCTTGACCGGGTTCTCTTCCGGGTCATAGGGGTTGCGCAGCAAAAAGCGCGGCAGGGTCAGACCGACATAGCGAGAGTCTTCACGCTCGCGGAACGATTGCCACTTGGCGAACTGTGGGCCTTCGAAGTGATCCTTCAGATCCTTCAGATCCGGCAGCCCGGTAAAGCTCTCCAGGCCGAAGAACTTGGGGCCGGCCGAGGCGATGAAGGGGGCATGGGACATGCTGGCGACGCTGGCCACATGCTGCAGGGTTTTCATGTCCGGTGCGCTGGGGTCGAAGTAGTAGTTGGCGATCAGGGCACCCACCGGCTGGCCACCGAACTGACCATACTCGGCAGTGTAGACATGCTTGTAGAGGCCGGACTGAACGATGTCCGGGCTGTCTTCGAAGTCTTCCAGCAGATCCTGTTTGGAGGCGTTGATCAGCTCAATCTTGATGTTCTCGCGGAAGTCAGTGCGATCGACCAGCAGTTTCAGACCGCGCCAGGACGATTCCAGTGCCTGGAAGCTGGCGTGGTGAAGAATCTCATCCATCTGTTGGCTGAGTTTGGCGTCGATCTCGGCGATCATCCGGTCGACCATGGCCTTTTTCACAGGCTCCTTGTCGTTCTGCGGCTTGAGCAGCTCTTCGATGAAGGCCGAGACGCCGCGCTTGGCGATGCCGTAAGCTTCATCCTCAGGGCTTAGCCGGGTTTCGGCGATGATGCGGTCAAGAATACTGTCCTGGCCGGCGGCCTGGGTTTGATCCAATGCGGTTTGCGTGCTCATGGGCTAACGTCCTTGTCGGTCTCAGGTGTCGAGTTGGTCCTGGGCGGCCAGGCCCAGCTCGGTGAGGATGCGCTCGCGCGAATCGTCGTCGCTCAATACGCTTTCAATCGCCTTGCGGAAGGCCGGGGCATTGCCCAGTGGGCCCTTGAGGGCGACCAGCGCGTCGCGCAGTTCCATTAGCTTGCGCAGTTCCGGAACCTGCTCGACCAGACTGGCGGGGTTGAAGTCCTTCATTGAGTTGATGTTGAGGCCAACCGCCAGCTCATCGGCACCCGAATCGTCCTGTAGACGGTTGGGCACACTGAAGGTCAGGCTGAGTTCCTGCTTGGCCAGCACTTCATCGAAGTTGTTCTTGTCGATCGCGATCGGTTTGCGTTCTTCGATCTTGCGGTCGTCGGCCCGTTGGGTGAAGTCACCCAGGACCATGAGCTTCAAGGGCAGCTCAACTTCTTCCTGGGCCCCGCCGGTGTCCGGCTTGAAGGTGACATTGATACGTTCCTTGGGGGCTACAGAGCCTTCTTTGGCCATCTTCCTTCTCCATTACTTACGGCCCGAGGGCCTGATCCAGTACCGTCTCGAAATCGAGGTGGCACAGCCTGCGGTAGATCCCGTCTCTGCGTTCGCGCACAGCCGCATTCTGCGGCATCAGCTCGTAGCAGTTGTGCAGCAGGCGCAGCACAGTGATGACGAGATCCGGTTCCCAGTCTTCCAGAGCAGAGCCCCGGAGCACGTGGTCAAGTGATTCGAGTTGGGTTTTTGCCAGGTCGTACTTGCGTGCTTCAAAGCACAGGCGGGCACGGGCCAGTTGCCAGTGCAGCCGGGCCCGACCGCCACGTGCTCGTTGCAGGCCGTCCGCCAGGTGCTCGGCTGCGCCACGCAATCCGTCCTGGGCCAGGATTTGCTGGGCTTGCTGGTAGCCTTGTTCCCATTCGGCTTGATTGCCGTCGTGGTGGCTGGTGGCCGTGTTTGGTTTGGCGCTGCGGTTGCTGCCAAGGCTACTCAGCCAGGCGCGGGTTTCGTTGTTGGCGAACGGCGTGCCGTCAAAGAAGCTCAGCGCCTCAAGGCCTGGCAAACGACGCAATAGTTGCGCCAGTTGCTGTTCCAGTTCCTGCATAGCCTGTTCGGCCTTGAGCGCGTTCAGGCACTGCCAAAGCAGGTATTGACCGTCGAGCCAAAACGGTGCCCGGGCCAGGCTGGTTTCAAGTTCCGGCAGCAGGCTGCTGTGCTGGCCCTGATTGATACGTTCCTGAAATGCCGCAAGGCGGTCATTGGGCAACCCGCGCAGGGCTGTCTTACCGGCGGCGTCGTGATCGGGCAAGTTGTCCAGTGGCAACCACAACAGCGTGCGTGACAGGCGGATGGCGCGCGGATCACCCGGGGTCTGGTTCTGCCACCATTGGCACAGCGGCCGGGCCTGCTCCTGCAGGGCGCGCAGGGCCTTGTGAGCATCACGGGTGCTGATGATCAGTTCGGGTGCGGTAGTGCCGACCAGGCTTGGTGGTGGGCTGATTGAGGCCGGATTCGCGGTGGCTGTGGTGCTTGGCGTCGCGCTGTCGCCCGCTGGTTGCTTCAACAAGGCTTGCAGGCGCCGGCACAGCGGCTGGAGGTGGGGGGCGTCATTGCCCAGTTGGGTGCTCAGGGTCTGATCCAGGCTGGTCAGGCTCTGGCACATCTGTTCAATCAGTTGGAGTTGCTCGGCGCTGGGTTTGTGTTCGCCCAGGGCCTGATCAAGACGCGGAGCAAGCCAGCCAAGGGCGGCGCTGCGGGTGCGTTGCTTGCGTGGATGCAGGTCATCCCAATGTTGCGTGCAGAGCTGTTCGAGCATGGCCAGCCCGGCGTGCAGGCCTGGCAACTGCTCACACTGGTACAGGCTCCAGGTTAGCCAGCAGGCGACGCGCAAATCCTTGGTTTGATGGCGCAACAGGGCTTCGGCCAGCTCCAGGACTTTCTTCCAGTCCGGGCCACCATTGAGGTGCAGGCCGGCAGCTTTTTCGAGCTCATTTTCGAGACTTTCAAACTCGGGTGAATAACGAGCGTCATCCCCGGCAAAGTTGTCGTCGCCGATTGCTGAGTGGGCCAGGGAAATATAATAGTCGGCGAGCATGTGAAGTTCGTCAGTCCTTGATAATGCTGTCCGGATAACTATCCAAGTTATCGCTGTGCGTGCCTTTATTGCGCCAAGAGTTTTGCTTAATGTTGCAGCTCTATGATATTGCGCAACTTTTTGCGCACTCGGTGTGCGCAACAATTTGCGCATTGGCGCCAGGCAAGGCGTATCCTAGTGGGGTGGCCTTGTCGAATCAAGGGATAAAGTGTGAACTGATTGGACTTTTATGGTGCTTGAAGGTGAATTGATATCAAGTTGTTATCGGGGTGAAATTAAGTTTGTAGTTTTGTGAACTTGTTGCTGTATTTTTTGCTGAATTCATGTTTGGGGTTGTGTCGGGCGGCAGGTGGGCGGAACAGCGGCTATGCTCCATAGATCCTTTATACGCACCGGAGATCGCCATGAATGAGTCCCATGCGTCTGTCCTGTTGTTGGGGGCTGCCCAGTCCGAGAAGGTAGGGTTGCGCTTGCGCATGGCCAATCGTCATGGCCTGGTGGCCGGCGCCACGGGCACCGGCAAGACCATCACCTTGCAGGTAATGGCCCAGGGATTTTCCGAACTGGGTGTGCCGGTCCTGGTCCCGGACATCAAGGGGGACTTTTCCGGAATTGCCAAGCCTGGTGTCATGAGTCCAGGGTTGGAGCGGCGTGCTGCGGCTGTTGGTTTGAGCGATCTGGTGCCGGCAGCAGCCCCAGTGGTGTTTTGGGATGTGCATGGCCAGCAGGGACATCCGTTGCGTCTGACTATGGCGCAGATGGGGCCGGTTCTGTTGGCGCGTTTGCTCAACCTCAATGACACCCAGAGTGGTGTGCTGCAGATTGTTTTTCGAGTTGCCGACGACAATGGCTGGCTGTTGCTCGACCTAAAGGATCTGCAGGCCATGTTGGCCCATGTCAATGAACTACGAACGGAAATCGGGCCTCGCTATGGCAATCTGTCGCCAGCCAGTATTGGCGCCATACAGCGGGCTCTGCTGACGCTGGAAGCGCAGGGTGGCGCGGATCTGTTTGGCGAGCCGGCGGTCATGCTCGATGATTTTCTGCAAACCGATGAGCAGGGGCGTGGAGTGGTCAATATCCTGCATGCCGAGCGCCTGTACCGGGATAGCCCGCTGGCCTATTCAAGCATTTTATTGTGGTTGCTGTCAGAGCTGTTCGAGCAGTTGCCGGAGCAGGGCGATGCCGACAAGCCGAAGTTCGTGATGTTTTTCGATGAGGCGCATCTGCTGTTCAAGGATGTGCCCAAGGCGCTGGTTGACCGGATTGAGCAGGTGGTGAGACTGATTCGCTCCAAAGGCGTGGGGGTGTACTTCGTGACTCAGAGCCCGCTGGATATTCCCGAGGTCGTGCTTGGTCAGTTGGGAAACCGTGTTCAACATGCCCTGCGTGCCTTTACACCGCGCGATCAGCGAGCCGTTCGTGCGGCGGCGCAGACCTTTCGAGCCAACCCGGGCCTGGATTGCGAGACAGTGATAGCCGAGCTTGGCGTGGGCGAGGCTTTGGTGTCGGTGCTTGATGACAAGGGTGTGCCGACTCCGGTTGAGCGTGTGTTGGTGCGTCCGCCCGCGAGCCAGATGGGCCCGCTTACCGCGCAGGAACGCCGGGAGTTGTTGGCGGCATCGCCGTTGGCCGGGGTTTATGATCAGGTGCTGGATCGTGAGTCGGCCTATGAGATTCTCCGGGCCCAGGCTGAGCAGTCACTGAGGCAGCCTGCTACTCCGCCTGCCGGGCGAGCTCGCAAAACTGCCGAACCTGGTGCCGCACTCGGTGGAATGCTGGGGAGTATGGGGCGGGCGGCAATGCGCAGCATTGGCACCCAGTTGGGGAGGCAGATTGCGCGGGGGCTGCTGGGGTCGCTCAGCGGGAAGCGCTAGCCGGGCATCTGGGCACAGGGCAGGCCTCTGGTGAGCTCTGCTCCAGGCATTCGCGGGTTTTGGCCGCTTCGTTTTCACAGCCCAGGGCTTCGAGCGTGACCAGCAGGTTGTTCCAGCCGGCGGACAGGCCTGGGTGGCGTTCCACCACCTGGCTGAACTGCTGCATGGCTTCGCGCGGTTTGTTTTGCGCCCAGGCGATGTTACCCAGGGCAAAGCCTGCTACCGGCTCGTCGGGCCAGTGTTTCTGGGCTGTCAGGTAGGCGGTAGTGGCGGTATCCAGGCGTCCAACCTGCTCCAGATCATTGGCTGCTCGCAGGTATGCCAGGGGCTCGGCGCTGGCCGGCAGCTGTTCGGGAGGAAGAGTAAGCTGCGCCCAGTTGTCGGCCCGGCGCCAGGTGCGCAGAAAAACCTTGAACGGCTCGCGCTGGGCCTGGTTCAGGCCGCTGTGCAGGATCAGCTCCTGGCTGTTGAGGTCATAACCAACCGCTACTGCGTAGTGCCACTGCGGGTACCAGTTGAACGCCAGATTCTGCATGACCAATACCGGGTTGCCTGCGGCCAGCTCGGCCAGCAGATTCTCCAGTTTGCCATTCAGGGGATAGACCAATAAGTCCTGCTCCCGGGCTGCGGCAACCATCTCGACTTGCAGGGTGCCCTGACGCTCGGGCAGATAGACCCTGTCCTTGAGTGTATCCGGTGAGGCTTCTATGCCGCGCTGGTTGAGCATCATGGCTAGCGAGGCTGGGCCGCACTGATAGGCGTCCTGGGGATGAAAGGGCACATCAAGCATCACCCGAGGTGGCAGGTGATCGAGTTGCTCGGGTGAGGGCAGGTGGAGCTGCCGCCCGGCGCAGGCTGACAGCAAAACTGCCAGCCCGAGCAGGGCAAGAGTGCGTAACAGGTTCAAGATCAACGGTTGATGCAGTTGACGAACTTGTAGACGTTGGTGGCGCAGAGCATGTCAGTGATGATGAAGATCACCAGAAACAGCACGATCACACCCAGCACGCCGGCACCGGCCGGGGCTTCATCAAGTTGGGCGTTGAAGTAGGCCAGTTCAGACGCGGTCAGGCTGTTGATGCGTTGCTCGACCTGGTCGGGGCTGACGCCCATGCTAGCCATTTTTTCCTGCACTGCCTGGTCGGCAAGCATGGCCTTGAGAGCGTCGCGGTCTACACTGAGCTGCTGGTCTGCGATCAGTTCGTGGGTGCCCACCATGGATGCCTGAACATGCAGACTGGTGAGACTGGTCAACATGAACAGCGCGGCCATCAGGATGGACAGGTAACGCTTGGTGGATTGCATGAACGTCATGGTGGGTACTCCTCGTTATGGGTTCGGGCGTCCTTATAGCTGACGACCCAGTGCAGCACTGGTACTGGCCTAGTGCTGCATTGAGCATAGCTGCTGCGCATAGGTCGACGTAATATCTGTGACTCCAAATTACCCCCAGGGTTCCTGGAGTATGCCGGCAATGTGATGCAAGTCACTGATTTTACACGCCGAGCTTGTCCCTCAGGTTGTAGTACCAGGCACCCATGGCGGTGAAAGGAATGCGCATCAACCGTCCGCCGGGGAAGGGGTAGTGGGGCAGTCCGGCAAAGGCGTCGAAACGTTCGGCCTGACCGCGCAGGGCTTCGGCCAAGAGCTTGCCGGCCAGATGGGTATAGGTAACGCCGTGGCCGCTGCAGCCCTGGGAGTAGTAGATATTGTTGCCGATGCGGCCCACCTGCGGCAGACGCGACAGTGTCAGCAGGAAATTGCCGGTCCAGGCGTAATCTATCTTCACACCCTTGAGTTGAGGGAAGGTCTTTTCCAGGTTGGGGCGGACCAGGCTTTCGATATTGGCTGGATCTCGTGCGCCATAAACCACGCCACCACCGAAGATCAGGCGCTTGTCGGCTGACAACCGGTAGTAGTCGAGCAGGTAGTTGCAGTCCTCGACGCAGTAGTCCTGGGGTAGCAGGCTGCTTGCCAGCTCGGGATCGAGCGGCTCGGTGGTTACCACTTGGGTGCCGCAGGGCATGGACTTGGCCGCCAGTTGTGGCACCAGGTTGCCCAGGTAAGCGTTACCGGCGACAACCACGTAATCGGCTTTTACCTGGCCCTGTTCGGTGTGGACTACCGGACGTTCGCCCTGGTCAATGCGAATCACTTTGGACTGTTCGTGAATGATGCCGCCCAGCGATTCAACCGCGGCAGCCTCCCCAAGGACCAGATTGAGCGGATGAATATGCCCGCTGCTCATGTCGAGCATGCCGCCGACATAGCGGTCGGTATTGACCACCTCGCGGATTCGTTGGGCATCCAGCAATTCCAGCTGAGTGTGGCCGTAACGCTCCCACAGGGCTTTTTGCGCCTGCAGGTGCCCCATCTGCTTCTTGTTGAAGGCTGCGAATACGCCGCCATCTTTGAGGTCGCACTGAATGTTGTACTTGGCGATCCGTTCGCGAATGATGCGTCCACCCTCGAAAGCCATATCACCGATCAGGCGGGCCTGCTGAGCGCCTACGCTACGTTCGACTGCATCGATGTCCCGGCTATAGCTGTTGACGATCTGTCCGCCGTTGCGCCCTGAGGCGCCGAACCCGACCTTGGCGGCTTCCAGTACAGTAACCTTGAAACCGTGTTCAAGCAGGAACAGGGCGGTGGAAATACCGGTATAACCTGCGCCAATGATGCAGACGTCGGTCTCGTGGTTGCCGTTGAGCGGCGGCCGCTCAGGGCTGGGGTTGGCGGATGCGGCGTAGTAGGACGTGGTATGCGGCGTATAGGCCATGATGCACCTTTTGTTGAATATTTTTTACAATCTAGGCTGATGCTACCCCCTGAATGGGTTTATTGCCAGAGGGTGATCAAAAAAAATGACAGATCAGGTCTGTGTCTGCTGGCCAGTGAAGTGCAGCAGGTTGCCGCAGCGGCGGCACAGATATTGGCGCCCCTTGGTCACCCAGGCGTGGCGCTGGGCGGTAAACGGCAGGTGCTCGGCACAGCCGCAGCGGTACAGGTACTGGGTCGAGCGTCGGCGCGGTACCTGATACGTGTGGCAGCGCTGGGCGGGCAGGCCGTAGAGGTGGGTCATCAGTCCTTGCCATTCCCGGCCGTGAGGTTTGATCCGTGGGCCGTATAACTGGTGGGCAATCAGGTGAGCAACTTCGTGGGCCACGGTCTGACGCAGGAAGTCGGCGCTGTTCTGCCGGTACATCAGGGCATTGAAGCGCAAGCGGTTGTCATTCAGGTAGGCGACTCCCGCTCGCTGACCGCGCAGGTCGAGATCGACCCGAGGGCGAGGGAAATGGCGGCCGAAATGCTGTTCGGCCAGCCGATAGCAGTCTTCAAGGCGTTGCATGAGCTGGTCCATGCGCCAAGTATAATGCTGCTAAGGCCCGCTCCAGAAGCCTTGGCTCCCTTACGGGATGACCTGCAGGTCAGAAGATACTGTTATCCAGACCGGCAGCCACATACAGACCAAGGTCATAGGCCTGGTCGGCAAAGCTTTCCTGCCACTCGCCCTTGAGGATCAGAGGATCCTGGACCCATTGCCAGCGCAGACCCGTTACGATCGACTCGATTGCCCGGCGGGTTCCGGTGCCATCCATGCCGGCGCGGATGTACAGGGCGCAGGGTAGCCCTTGCTTTTTTTCCAATACCGGGTAGTAGCAGCGGTCAAAGAAGTCCTTGAGCGCTCCGCTCATGTAGCCGAGGTTCTCTGTGGTGCCGAGGATGATGGCATCGGCCTGCAGCACGTCTTCCGGCACCGCTTCAAGCGGCGGGCGCCAGAGTGCCTCGACCTGCTCGATATCGCTGTGGCTGGCGCCCTGCAAGACGGCTTCCACCAGCTTTCGAGTGTTCTCGGAAGGGGCATGAGCGACGATCAGCAGACGTTTGTTCGACATGGGGATTTCCGTTTTCGGTATGTTTCCAGTGTAGCGTTATCGGAGCCCGGGTTGGAGGTGTGTGGGTTTTCTTGGCGCTCCTGTTGCGGTATGGTTTTTAGAGTTAAATATAAATTACGCACCTTTTTCACCCGCCTACCTGCCTGGCACCGAAAACAACCGTATGGGAGATTCGGTTCCATGTTCAGACTGTTGTTGCCGATTGGCGCCTTGCTGACCGGGATTGCCTTGCTGCTGCTGGGCACCGGGCTGCTCAATACCCTGCTGGCTCTGCGCGGCAGCGCCGAGGGGTTCTCCGACCAGATGCTGGGGCTGCTTGGCTCTGCCTATTTCGTTGGCTTCATTGTTGGTACCTGGTTGTGCCCGCGACTGATCCGGCGGATGGGACATGTGCGGGCATTTGCCTTCTTTGCGGCAGCGACCTCGGTCTGCGTGCTGCTTCACAGTCTGCTGGTCGATGCGCCGGTCTGGCTCCTGTTACGAGTGGTCACCGGCGTGGCCCTGGTCGGGATCTACACGGTGATTGAAAGCTGGCTCAATACCCAGGCACCAAATGAGCACCGTGCGCAGGTGTTTGCCGCCTATATGGCAGTCAACCTGCTGGCGCTAGCCATGGCACAACAGCTTCTGCATCTGGATAGTCCGTTGGTCTTCACTTTGTTCGCCGTGGCGGCAATGCTGGTGGTGGTCGCCTTGATGCCGGTTGTCGCCACTCGTTTACCGCAGCCCGAGATCAGTGACACACCGGCCTTGCCGCTGGCCCGGATCTGGCAAGCGGCGCCTGTTGCCTGCGCCGGCGCACTGCTCTCGGGTCTGGCGATGGGCGGGTTCTGGGGCTTGGGTGCGGTTTATGCGGCCCGTATGGGGATGCAGACGGCGCAAATCGCGGGATTCGTGTCGCTGGTGATCATTGCTGGCGCGCTACTGCAGTGGCCCTTGGGCTGGTTGTCTGATCGTATCGACCGGCGCCGGGCAGTTTGTCTGGTTTCTGCGCTGGCGGCGCTGGGCGGGCTATTGATGGCGCTGCTTGGGCCTTTCGGTCAATGGTTGCTGGTCGCTGCGGCGGTGTTTGGTGCCGGCGCCTTTGCGGTCTATCCGACAGTGGTTGCTCACCTGGTTGATCATTTACACAAGGAAGATATTTTATCCGGCAATGCCGCGCTGTTGATGCTGCATGCACTGGGTGCCGCAGTGGGGCCAGCTTTGGCTGGGGCATTGATGGGGCTGACCGCTGCATTGGCCCTGCCGCTGTTTTTTACCCTCATGTTCGGTCTGTGCGCCGTGTATGCCTGGCAGCAGGTGCGTGCAGGACGCGATCGCATCGTTGAGGAGCCGGCCCACTTCGTGCCGATGTTGCGGACCTCGCCGACCGTACTGGAAATGATGCTGGACGAAGACCCGGAGGCCGCAGAGCAGCCGGTCAATCATGCGAAATCGCCCGAACCTGCCGACGAAGCGGACGAGCCAAGCCGCGGCTGAGCTGTCCGTTGTGTTTATGGCTCCGGCTGGTTGGCCGGGGCCGGAAGAGGGGAATCTGTCATGCTACTAGCTACCGACCTGGACGGCACTTTGCTGGCCGGCGATCCGGAAAATCGTCAGCGTCTGTATCAACTAATCAATGCCCATCCGGGTATCAACCTGGTTTTTGTCACCGGTCGCGGGCTCGAGGTGGTGGTCCCGCTATTGTCCGATCCGGCCATTCCTGCACCGGATTACATTATTTGCGATGTCGGTGCGACCATTGTCGATGGTCGGACTCTGCAGCCGGTCTATCCGTTGCAGCAAATGATTGAGGACTGCTGGCCTGGGGAACTACAGGTGTTGGCCGCGTTGGCTGATAAGCCAGGGTTGGAGCGTCAGTCCGTGCCACAACAACGGCGCTGCTCGTTTTTTTGCAGCCCCGAGGCGGTGACCGAACAGTTGCAGGCCCTGGCTAGCGAGCTCGGTTGTGACCTGTTGTTTTCGGCAGGCATGTATCTGGACTGTTTGCCACGGGGGGTTAACAAAGGGAGTACTCTGCGGCGTCTGGTCGAGCATTTGCAGATTGCTGTCGATGATGTGCTGGTGGCAGGCGATACCTTAAATGATCTGTCGATGTACGAGCAGGGTTTCAAGGGGGTTTGTGTTGGAGATTCAGAAGCCGGTCTGCTGGAAGCCACGACTGAGCAAGCCAGGGTGTTGCATGCGCGCCTGAGCGGTTGCGGCGGCATTCTCGAGGCTTTCGCTCACTTTGGTTTTCTTGGCCCTCAGGGGGTTGACTCGGAGTTGCCCGATCTGGAGATCAAGGGCAAGGCTGACCTGGTGATGGTCTATCACCGGTTGCCCTATGAAGAAGGGCTTGAGCAGGGTCGACTGGTGCGCCGGCCACCGTCTTCGCCCAACGGTATCATTCCGACCCTGCTGAGCTTTTTTGCTCAGGATCGACGGGGTTCCTGGGTTGCCTGGTCGACCCATGAGCCGCGTCTGGGGCAGGCCTTTGAAGTTCATACGCCGGTCGACTCAGGTCGCTACCCGCATCTGGTTGCCGCAAGGGTAGCCTTGACCAAGCAGGATGTAGACGTGTTCTACAAGCGCTTCTCCAAGGAGGCTTTCTGGCCAACCCTGCATACCTTCTGGGAGCGTGCCCAGTTTTGCGAAGAAGACTGGCAGGTGTTTCTCAAGGTCAACCGGCTGTTTGCCGAACGCACAGCCGCCGAGGCCGCCGAAGGTGCGACGGTCTGGTTGCATGACTACAACCTGTGGATGGTGCCGGCGTTCTTGCGACCGCTGCGTCCCGATCTGACCATTGCTTTCTTTCACCATACCTATTTCCCCTCGGCGGATGTGTTTAACGTTCTGCCCTGGCGACGGGAGATAGTTGGCAGCTTGTTGCAGTGCGATTACATCGGTTTTCATATTCCGCGACAGGCGGAAAATTTCGTTGATGTGGCGCGTGGCGTTGCGCCGGTCGAGGTGTTGGATTCCATGGACTGCGCGCCGCGTTTCCTGACCTACGGCTGCGCGGTGGGTTTGGACAGGATGACCACGGCGATCATGGTGCATGGCCGGCGAATTGGCTTGGGGGCGCACCCGGTAGGGCTGGATGTGGCTCGGGTGGGAGCGATAGTCGAATCGTCGCAGTGTCAGCAGTTGATGCAGCGCCTGCGTGAGCAACTGCATGGGGTGCGAGTAGTGCTGTCGGTGGAGCGACTGGATTACACCAAAGGCACTCTGGAAAAGCTGCTGGCTTTCGAGGCATTACTTGAGGCTCATCCGGAACTGGTAGGAAAGGTCAGTCTGTTGACCGTCTGCGTGCCGGCGGCACGGGAAATGACTATCTACGATGAGCTGCTGACCCAGATCGAGCGTGCGGTCGGACGCATCAATGGCCGATTCTCCCGGGTTGGTTGGGTGCCGGTGCAGTTCTTCTATCGGGCGTTTCCGTTCGATGAGCTGGTGGCCTACTACCTGATGGCCGATGTGATGTGGATTACGCCCCTGCGCGATGGACTTAACCTGGTGGCCAAGGAATATGTCGCTACTCAGGGCTTGTGTCAGGGGCAGGGTGTGTTGGTGTTGTCCGAGTTTGCCGGGGCGGCAGCGGAATTACATGGTGCCTTGCGTACCAATCCACATGACCCTAATGATCTGCGCGATACCCTGTATGTGGCCCTGGCTTTGGGGCAGGCCGAGCGGCGGGCGCGGCTGCGTGAACTCTATGCCTGTGTCTGTCACAACGATATTCAGCGCTGGGGCGATGAGTTTCTGCAGGCGGTGGCAGCCATGAAACGGCAGGAGTCAGGTCAGGGCGCTGACCAGGCGGCCTGAAAACCAGCGCCGGGCACAACAGTGCCCGGCGCTGATTGACTCAGTCAGCGAACAATTGGTCAATCTGATAGATCGCTGTGGTGCCGCTGACTTCGTTACCGATGATCAGCAGGGGTTCACCATTGGGGGAGTCGTTGGCGGCTACGAATACCAGACCTTCTGCGCCCAGGTCCCCGACGTTGGCCAGGTTGGTTTGCGGATCACTCACCCAGTCTTCACGGGTGTTGAGGTAGTCGACGAAGTGCGGCGCTTGCGGGGAGCTGATGTCATAAACGATTACGCCACCCATGCGCTCAAGACCAATAAAGGCATAGGTCTTTTCTCCCAGCTTGCCAATGGCGACACCTTCGGGTTCGGGGCCTTTGTTGTCGCTGCGGTTGTCAAAGCTGTCGCCAGCGCTGTGGTTGGAGTTGAAGTAGTCACGACAAGGGGTGTCCCGCAGTGCCCCGGTACGGCACTCGTCGCTGGCCAGAAACTGCTCGAATTGATCAGCGGAATCCCAGATCAGATTGGCGTTTTCATCCCAGATAGAGAAGGAGCGGGCGCCGAAGGCGTAGATCTGGTCATACATGATCCGGTCACCGGCCGGGTCCGGGTTGCCATTGCTGTCGAACATCACCGGGTTGCCGCTGGCATCCTTACGGTAGCCATCGACCCAGCTAACGGTCAGGCGACCGAGCAGGTCGTCTTCGCGGCAGTCGCCAGGCTCACCAGCGCTGGCGCCGCAATAGCCGAACACCTCGGGGTTGAGCAGTGCGCCTGCGGCCAGGGCATGCAGGTGCGGCGGCATGTCGTCGCCGACCCGGCGAGCAAAGCCGCTGCGGTGAACCAGGTGCTTGAGGCGGATTTCCTCGACAAAACCCTGACTGGCATCGCCATCCCAGTAGGCCTGGTTGGTTTCACCCCAGGCGCGGGCGTCACCTTCGTTGGCGGTGACGATGTAGGTTGCGCCATCGACGCTGTAGGCCGCGATGCTGTCAGGGTGGTACATGCCGACGACGCCGGGCCAGGTGCGGATGTCGATGACGCCGTCAGTATCGCTGGCATCGATGCCGTTGCCGTCCAGACCATGGTCCTTATAGCCCAAGGGCAGTACGTCGGTGATGGTGGCGCTGGCGATATCCAGCTTGGCCAGGGCGTTGTTTTCCTGCAGGGCGACCCAGGCGGTAAGGCTGTCAGCCGAGACGGCGATGTATTCCGGCTCCAGGTCCTGAGCCACACTGGCATTGGGGCCAAAAATCCGTACTCCCTGGTCGATCAACGCCTGCTTCTGGTCATTGAAAGCCTGGAAACCGGCCGTACGAACGCTGACGATCTGCTGGCCGTCCAGCTCGATCACGCTGACGGAGCCTTCCGGGTCAACACTGTAGTCGTCGCTAGGCTCGCCCTCGTTGGCGACCAGCAGATAGCGTCCGTCCGGGGTGAACGTCAACATGTCGGGCTGGGCGCCGACTTGGGTGTGATCGAGTATGCTCAGGTCATTGGTGTCGACCAGCACCGCGTAACCGTTGTCGGTCTTGTTGGCGGCTTCAACGGCCACGGCCAGCAGACCGTCACGGTAGGCCACGCTGTTGACCACGGCGCCGGGGGCGATGGTTTCCATGGTCAGGGTCTGAATCAGGCTGGGGTTGCTCAGGTCGCTGGCATCGAGCACGTCGATGGCGCCGTTCTGGGCATTGACCACGAAAATTTGCCGGTTGATCGGATCAAAGGCCGGGATTTCAGCCGCGCTTTGGCCGAAGATACCGGAGCTGTAACGGCCCAGGAAACTGAGCGAGATGCTTTCCGGGGTCAGTTCCGGTGCGGGGGCTGGCGGCTCCTCGGGATTACTGCGATTGCTGCTGCCGCTGTTGCAGCCAGCCAGGCCCAGGGCCAGGGCCGTACCGGCGGCGATGATCCACTTATTGTTCATGTTGGGTCCTTGAGAGGTAAGAAAGAGCGGCAACAGTGATACCCCGTGCTGGTGACATGGGCATGTCAGCCTGATGTCGATCCAATGACATTCGGAGCATTGGGGTTGGGCTGATACACTTGAGCAATGACCGTTTCCACTGCCGACCAGTTACTCCCGCCAGATTTTGATGAAGCCGTGCTGGCTGTGCTCAGAACGCACCCCGCCGGGATCGGCGAGTACCGCCTGATTGGCCTGCTGGCCGAGCGCTTTCCTGAGTCGTTATTCGCTACCCCGGGTGCCTTGCGCGACCCGCTGCGGCTGTTTCAGGTGCATTTTCTGCTGTTTCACGCGCTGTACCGGTTGTCCGACCGCCTGGCCGAATGCGGGCAGCAATTGCGCATTCATGCCCTGAGCATTGTGCTTGAGAGGCGTCGGGATAGTGGGCCGGGGCTCTGTGAGCCAGATCCCTTGCGCAGCTATTACCTGGATTGGCAGCAGTGGGTCACAACCCACCGTGAGGATGTTGAGCGACTGCTGAGTCAGTTCAGGGCGATGCCGGCAGCCATTTCTGCTCAGGCAAGAGGCCAGGCCCTGGCCTTGTTTGAACTTCCCGACCCAGCCTGCCCCAAGGCGATTAAGCGCCGCTATCGAGAGTTGGTGAGTCGTCACCACCCCGACCGGGGAGGTGATACCGCGACCCTGCAAGAGATCAATGAAGCTCTGTTAATTCTGCAACGCTATTACGGGAAAGCCTGAAGTCGCCAATTCCTCTAAGCGGGGAGGCTTTTTTTGGCCATTTTTTGGCTATAGTCGAGTACAAGGGCTGCGACACGCTGTCGCACCTGTTCACCCGTTGCTGGGGGGCGTATACCACGACAGCGGGGCAGATAATAATCAGGAGGTCAGACCATGATCCATCACGTATTGGGGTTGTTCACTCATCCGGATCAGGAGTGGAAGGAGATCAAGGGTGAGGAAGAAAGCATTGGTCACATGTATCTTACTCATGTGCTGATTCTGGCAGCCATTCCGGTGGTCTCAGCCTATATCGGCACGACCCAGGTGGGCTGGACCATCGGCACGGCTGAAGCGGTCAAGCTAACCCAGGCCAGTGCGTTGCAGATGACGGCCTTGTCCTATCTGGCGATGCTGGCCGGTGTCGCGGTAATGGGCGCCTTTATCCACTGGATGGCCCGCACCTACGACTCCAGCCCGACGATCACCGACTGTGTAGTATTTGCTGCCTACACCGCCACTCCGCTGTTTATCGGAGGGTTGGCCGCGCTGTATCCGAGTCTGTGGCTGGGCATGATCGTTGGTACAGCGGCCATTTGCTATACCGTCTACCTGCTCTATCAGGGCATCCCGATCTTCATGGATATTCCCAAGGAAGAAGGCTTCCTGTTCTCCAGTTCGATTCTTGCAGTTGGTCTGGTGGTGCTGGTGGCGATGATTGCCACCGCCGTGATCTTCTGGGGCTTCGGTGTGGGGCCTGTGTACCTGCGCTAAGCTCGAGAGAGACAACGCCCCCGCTGGTCGCAAGGTCAGCGGGGGCGTTGTTTTTATGGCGGGCGATTGCGGTTAAAATAGCCGGCTTTGCCAATCATGTGGATGTGTTTGCGCCATGACCAGTTTGAGTGTCAACCAGAATAAGTTGCAGAAACGCCTGCGTCGCCTGACCGCTGAGGCGGTCACCGATTACAACATGATCGAAGAGGGCGACAAGGTGATGGTGTGCCTGTCCGGTGGCAAGGACAGCTACACCCTGCTGGACATGCTGCTGTATTTGCAGAAGGTTGCGCCGATCCGTTTTGAGCTGGTGGCGGTCAACATGGACCAGAAACAGCCGGGTTTCCCCGAAGAGGTGTTGCCGGCCTATCTGGACAGCATTGGCGTGGCTTACCACATCCTCGAGCGAGATACCTACTCGATCGTCAAGGAGAAGGTGCCGGAAGGCAAGACCACCTGTTCTCTGTGTTCGCGCCTGCGTCGCGGCAACCTGTATACCTTTGCCGACGAGATCGGGGCAACCAAGATGGCGCTGGGTCACCACCGTGATGACATCGTTGAAACCTTTTTCCTGAATATGTTTTACGGCGGCAACCTCAAGGCCATGCCGCCCAAACTGCGTTCCGATGATGGCCGCAATGTGGTGATCAGGCCGTTGGCCTACTGCAATGAGAAAGACATTGCCGCCTATGCACGGATGCGCGAGTTCCCGATCATCCCATGCAACCTCTGCGGGTCGCAGGAGAACCTGCAACGCAAGGTGGTCAAGGAAATGCTGCAGAACTGGGAACGCGAGACTCCCGGCCGGGTCGAGAACATCTTCCGGGCACTGCGTAATGTTCAACCCTCGCAGTTGGCTGACCCGAAGCTGTTTGACTTTGTCAGCCTGCAGATCGATGAGCAGGCCACGCCGCGCTTTGTCAATGTGATGAATCTCTGACCGCCAGAGCCAGGGAGGGGTGATGAAGGATTACAAATGGCTCCATGAATTCTGTCTGAACCGTTTTGGCTCCGAGCAGGCCCTGGAAGCCTTGTTGCCACAGCCCAGGCCCGCTGACGAGCTGCGGGCTTTGAGTGATGACCGCTGCCTGTCACTGTTGGCGTTACGGGTGTTTCGCGCCGGGCTCAAGCACAGCTTGGTGGATGCCAAGTGGCCCGCTTTCGAGGAAGTTTTCTTCGGCTTCGATCCGGACAAGGTAGTGCTCATGAGTTCAGAGCACATTGAGCGGTTGATGCAAGATAGCCGCCTGATCCGCCACCTGGGCAAGCTCAAAAGTGTCCCGCGCAATGCCCAGATGATTCTCGATGTGCGTGCCGAGTACGGCAGCATGGGGGCGCTGGTTGCGGATTGGCCGGCAACCGAAATCGTTGCGTTGTGGCGGCTTCTGGCCAAGCGTGGTAACCAACTGGGCGGGCTATCGGCACCACGCTATCTGCGGATGCTTGGCAAGGATACCTTCGTTCCGACCAATGATGTGTTGGCGGCGCTCAAGGCGCAGGGAGTGGTCGACAAGCCGCCAAGCAGTCAGCGTGATCTGGCGGCGGTGCAAGCGGCGTTCAATCACTGGCAGACTGAGAGTGGCCGTCCACTGTGTCAGTTGTCGGTGATGCTCGCCCATACCGTCAACCACTGAACCGGCCGCAGGACTTGACCCGGCGGGATTGACCCGGCAAGGTGAGCGCAGAGGCGCTGGAATGGGGGATGCATGCGTTTGAACATATGGCCGATGATGGTCTTGGCGTTGTTGCTGGTGGGCTGTTCCGGTACGCCGAAAATGGCACCGGAGGTACCAGCCGTCGCTGCCCCGATTGACCCTGTTCAAAGCGATGTGCTGTTCCGGGCCTTCAGCCTGATCGGCACCCCTTACCGTTATGGTGGCAGCTCACCCGATACCGGATTTGATTGCAGTGGCCTGATTCATTATGTCTATCGCGAAGCGGCCGGTATGAGCCTGCCGCGCACCACCTCGGGGCTGAATGCCCTGCAAAGCCAGGCTCCGGCCAATGCGCTGCGCCCTGGTGATCTGGTGCTGTTTGCCATGGGCGGGCGGCGAGTCGATCATGCCGGGATATACGTCGGTGAGGGCCGGTTCCTGCATGCCCCCAGCACGGGCGGGCGGGTTCGGGTCGACGAGTTGCAGGCCAGTCACTGGCAGCGCACGTTCAAGGGCGCTCGGCGGGTTCTGGACTAACAATAAGCTCGGTTCGTGGGCTGGTGCTGGGTCTCTCAAGGTTTGCGCAGCAGTGCCACATCCGCGCCAATCAACTCCAGTTCGGCTCCCCACTGTTGTGCCAGCCATTCAAAAGTGCGGCTGCTGAAAAAGCAGATGTGCGTCGGATCATTCTTGTAATGCCAGCGGGCAAAGGCGTCCGGGCCGGTGACCCGTTTGGTCATCAGGGCCAGCCAGCCACCCGGGCGCAGGCATTGCCAGAGCCGTTGTAGTTCCGATCCCGGTTGCGCCAGGTGCTCCACCACCTCGGTTGCGGTAATGAAATCCCAGTGTTGTTTGAATACTTCGGTGTTGGGGGCGTAGAACAGGTCATACAGCGCGACCTGATGGCCATGCTCGCTCAGCATGGCGGCCAGGGCCGGGCCTGGGCCGCAGCCGAAGTCCAGACCTCGACTGGCAGCAGGCAAGCGTTGCAGCAAGGGCTCTGCCAGCCGACTGAGAAAGCGCCGGTAGCCGGGGTCATCGACCTGGTTTTCATGGCGGTCGTATTCGGCCCGTTCCTGGATTGCCGTCAGATGCCACTCAGGCGGCACAAAGACCAGCTCGCAGTGCTGGCATTGCCAGTAATCCCGACGCTTATCGCGCTGGTAGGGTTGGCTTTCGCCCTGGCATAGCGGGCAGCGATGCTTGCTCATGTCAGAGCGACCAGCAGCAGGGTCAGGCCGTTGTAGAGCGCATGCGCCAGAATGCAGGGCCAGAGTTGCTGGTAACGCCAGCGCAGCCAGCCAAGCAAGAGACCGAGCAGGGCAATTACCAGCATGCCGCCGGGGCTGTAGAAACTGTGCAGCAGGGTGAAGATCAGGGTGGTTGAGGGTAGGGCAACCAGCAGCCCTGGGCGGGTTGCGGCCAGCCCCTGAAACAGCCAGCCACGAAATACCAGCTCTTCGGCTAGCGGCACCCAGACGATGGTGATCAGCAGGGCGAGCAGCAACCGTCCCGCTGGCAGATCAAGCAGTGGGGTAACGGCTCGTGGGGCGCTGCTGGTTTCCGGCCAGGGTAGGTTGGTCTGGATATGCAGGTTGACCCAGTCAGCCAGCGGGTTTGCCAACAGTACCATGAGAACCGCAAGGCTCGTGGCGATCATCGGGCCTCTGGCCGGACGCCATGGGCCCCACAGCCAGCGCATGGCTCCGGCAGGCTTGAGCAGGCACGCGGCGAGCAGACTGCCAACGATGATCAAGCCAGCGAACAGAGCGTCGATCAGGAGAAACTGGGTATCGATGTGCAGGCTGCTGGCAGTGAGCCCGATCAGACCGCGGGCCAGCCAGTGACTGATCAGGCCTAGGAGCGCGTAGATAAAAGCCAAGCGCAGAATGATCAGGGCATCGTCGAGTGCCGAGTGGCTCTGGGCCGGTAGCGCCAGCGGTCCTGACATGTTCAGAGCGGCTGTAGACGTTCGATCAGCCGGCCGCTGTCGGCCAGCTCAAGGAATTCATCGCCTAGTCGCTGGCTTTCGGCCATGGCGCCGCGCCAGTAACGCTCGCGGCCGTCATCGTCGCCCAGGTAACGGTTGAAGTCCCGGCGATCGGGTAGTTTGCCGTGCGGCAGGCTGGCCAGGTACTCGCGCGAGGGGGCCAGCAGCAGAACGTCGGCCAACTGCTCGGGATTGCCGCGCCGCCAGGGCAACGACTTGTCGAACCAGCCAGGCACCACCCGGTCAACGAAGTGCGGGTATAGCACCACGCCGGGCGTCTGGTAGGGCAGGTCCAGATGGTAGTCGAGCAGACCGCCGTCACGGTAAACGCCCTGGCCGGCACCGGGAATATCGCGCACGCCTTGCATCACCATAGGGATCGCGGCCGAGGCCAGCAGTGCCGAGCGCAGGTTGCTGCTGTTCAGGCTGATGTGCTGGCTGGGAAAGTCGAGTAGCTCGGCCAGCGGCGGGCGCTGACGCGGGTCATGGAGGATGACTCGTTCGAAATAACGCTTGAGGTGGCGCCGGCCCAACAGGTTGGCGCTGATGACGCCGGTAAGCCCCAACCCCAGTCGTGAGCGGCTGTCATGGCGCAGTAGCCCAAGGCTTTTCACCACCATGACATTGAGATGGTAGTGCGGGTTATTGAGTACATGGGCCTGATGCTCGCCGAGCAGGGCGTCGAGCATGTCGGCACAGCGTTGACTGATGTCGGCGACGCCAATGCCCTTGGGAAAACGCATATCGGTATAGAGCTCGCCCAGGCGCCGCAACCCGGTTACCGGATCGGGCAGGCAGGCGCTAACGAACCGCCAACTGCCGATTGAGGCGCCGATCAGGCTGCGTGGCTGCGGACTGCGGGCCAGCCAGTCGCCGAACAGTGCCAGATCCAGGCCTTGAATACCCAGGGCCTTTGGGCCGCCGGCTGCTCCCGGAATGACATGGACGTCGCTCGGGCTCAAGCCGTTCTCGCGGATATGGGCCATGGCGCGGTGGCCTGCGCGCAGGGTCAGGGCGGGGGTGGCGATATGTATGGCGGTCATGCGGCTCTTTAAGGTTCGGTTCAGGTAGCCCGGCTAAGCTGTAAAGGCATTCAACTACCGGCCCTGATATGGGGCAGCTCAAATGGAGACTTATACTATGAAAAAACTCACCACACTGTCATGCGCTGTGCTGCTGGGTTTGGCTGGTTCTGTTGCGTTTGCCGATGATGTGCGGGTCGATGAGGCGCTACGGCTGGTCAACGAAGGACAAATTCAGGCACTGGATCAGCTCAACGACAAGGCCCTGGCAGTTCAGCCTGGCGACATCACCGATACTGAGCTGGAGCACGAATACGGACGCTATGTCTACAAAGTGGAGATTCGCGATGCCCAAGGGGCCGAGTGGGACGTCAAGCTGGATGCCAGCAGCGGCGAGGTCCTGCGTCACAAGCGAGATAACTGAAAAACGCCGCAGCGTCAGTGCAGCCTGGCTGCCTCTGGCGCTGGTGCTGGCCCTGAGCGGCTCACCATTCGCCTGGGCGGGCCGCGATATTGGCCATGACGAAGCGCTGTACCTGGTAGAGCAGGGGGTGATATTGCCGTTACAGACGCTCATTGATGATGCCCTGCGACGTTTCCCCGGGCGGTTCCTGGAAGCCGAGCTGGAGTGGGACGATGGCCGTTATGTGTACGAGATCGAGATAGTAACCGAGGGGCGTCGGGTAATCGAACTGGAATATGACGCAGTGACTGGGCAACTGCTCGATATCGACGAGGACGACTGATGCGTTTGCTGCTGCTGGAAGACAACGTGTCATTGGCCGATAGCCTGTGTGCGCTGTTCAAGGAGGCCGGCTATGTGGTCGACTGGCGCGCCGACGGTCGGGATGGCCAGCACCTGGGCGAGCAGGAGCCCTACGACCTAGTAGTGCTGGATCTGGGGCTGCCTGGGCGCAGCGGCCTGGATATCCTGCGTAACTGGCGCGCCGCCGGGATTGATGTGCCGGTATTGATTCTGACTGCCCGTGGCAGTTGGAGTGAGCGCGTTGAAGGGCTCAAGGCTGGTGCCGACGACTATCTGGGCAAACCCTTTCATCATGAGGAGTTGCTGCTGCGGGTTCAGGCGCTGCTGCGCCGTAGTCATGGGCGTGACCCGCAGCCCTGGCTGGAAGCCGGTGGCTTACGTCTGGATGAGCAGCGCCAGCAGGTCTCAGGCCCCGGGTTTGAAGATATTGCACTGTCGGCCAGCGAGTTCAAGCTACTGCGTTATCTGATGCTCCACGCTGGCAAGGTCCTGTCGAAGAGCCGGTTGAGCGATCACCTTTACGACTACGAGGCTGATCGCGACTCCAATGTGATCGAGGTTCAGATCAATCATCTGCGTCGCAAGCTTGGCCGCGATGCCATTGCTACCCGGCGTGGCCAAGGCTACGTGTTTGTCGGATTGGAACCATGACTTCTATCGGTCGCCGTTTGGGTGGCGGATTGCTGGTAACTCTGCTGATTACCGTGGTGCTGATCGGGCAGGGCAGTGTCTGGTTATTCGATCAGGCGCTCAGACGCTATCTGACCACTGTGTTGCAAAGTGAAACCGACTCGCTGCTGGCGGCCATCACGCCGGGTGATCAGGGATTCTACCTCGACAGTCTGCGTATTGACCCTGACTACCAGCGCCCGTTCTCCGGCCGTTATTTCGTGATCGACAGCCTGGACGGGCGCTGGCGCTCACGCTCATTGTGGGATCAGCGCCTGCCGCTCGAAAGTGATCCGGGGCTGCGCGATGTATTGGCCCCAGGGCCCCAGGGACAAGAGTTGCTGGTGTGGTCGGGAAACTATCAGAAAGGCGGGCAACATTTTCTGATCAGTGTGGCGATTGACTACCAGCCCTTGCTGGCATCCTTTGATCGTGCGCGCTGGCTGATCTGGGGGCTGGGGGGCGTGGTGATTCTGTTCACTCTGCTACTCCAGCAGTGGTTGCTGCGCCGCGCATTGCGCCCGTTGGGCCAGGCTCGGGATGAACTGGCTGAATGGCATACCGGCCAGCGTCTGGTGCTGAGCGAGGCGGTGCCGCTGGAGTTCCGCCCGCTGGTGGAGGAAATCAACCATCTGGGTCGTCAGGTTGAGCGCATTATCAAGCGCTCACGCAGCGGGCTTGCCGATTTGGGACATGCCCTGAAAACGCCCTTGGCGGCACTCGATAGCCAGCTTCAGCAGCAGGCCAGCCAGATCGAGCTGGATAGTCTGGAAGCCATGCAGAGCCAGTTGCTGGTCATGCGTCAACAGCTGGAGCGAGCGTTGCAGAAGGCCCGGTTGGCGCCTGAGCGACAGGTCGGCCAGCGCTTCGATCCGGCGCAGGATCTGCCTTGGCTGGTGCAGTCGCTGCACAGCATCCATGGCGACCAGCTTCGGCTGCACCTGCCAGAACAGTATTGTGGCGACTGGCCGTTCGAGCGTGAGGACATGCTTGAGCTGTTGGGCAATCTGCTCGATAACGCTTGTAAATGGGCGCGCACCGGGGTCTGGCTCGATTGGCAGCAGCAAGGCGGTGAGCTGTGGCTCAGTGTCGAGGACGATGGTCCGGGCATTACCGCAGACGAGCGGGATAAGGTCTTGCTGCGCGGCACCCGGCTGGATGAACAGGTCAGCGGTCATGGTCTGGGGTTGGCGATCGTCGCTGATCTGGTCGAGGTTTATGGCGGGCAGATGGACCTGGACCAATCGGCCCATGGTGGTTTGGCCGTACACCTGCGCTTGCCCGTGCAGCCCTGACGGCGGGGCTGTATACTCTGCGCCAGTCCATTCCCCGCACAAGGCCCGTTCCATGTACTCGACCCTGCGCTCGCTGCTGTTCCGTCTACCGGCTGAAACCTCCCATGATCTGGCGCTGGACCTGATTGGTGCTGCCGGGCGTTTGGGGCTGGCAGAACGCTTGGCGCGGCCTGTTGCGCCACAGCCGGTGCAGGTACTGGGCCTGAACTTCGACAATCCGGTCGGTCTGGCTGCCGGTCTGGATAAGAACGCATTGGCGGTCGACGGTCTGGCGGCTATGGGTTTCGGCTTTATCGAAGTCGGTACCGTTACCCCCCGGCCGCAAGCGGGCAACCCTAAGCCGCGTCTGTTCCGGCTACCGGAACGTGAGGCGATCATCAACCGTATGGGGTTTAACAATCTGGGGGTGGATGCCCTGCTTGAGCGTCTGGAGGCTACCCGTTACCGCGGGGTGCTGGGCATCAATATCGGCAAGAATGCGGTAACGCCGGTTGAGAACGCGGTCGATGACTACCTGTATTGTCTGCGCAAGGTCTATGGCCGGGCCGACTATGTCACTCTCAACCTGTCATCGCCCAATACGCCTGGTTTGCGCACTCTGCAGTACGGTGATGCGCTCAAGCTGCTGCTGGAGCAGATCAAGCAATGCCAGATCGAGCTGCAGGCCGAGCACGGCCGTTATGTGCCGGTGGCGATCAAGATCGCACCGGATATGACGCCCGAGGAACTGGGGCTGGTGGCCAATACCTTGGTCGAACAGGGTATGGATGCGGTGATTGCCACCAACACCACTCTGGAGCGCTCAGCGGTTGAAGGACTGAAGCATGCTGATGAAGCCGGTGGTTTGTCCGGTGGTCCCTTGACCCAGGTCTCAACCGAAGTCATCAAAGTGCTGGCTGGCGAGCTGGGTGGCAAGTTGCCAATCATCGGGGTTGGCGGGATTCTGTCGGGCGCCGATGCTGCGGAGAAGATTCGTGCAGGCGCCAGTCTGGTGCAGATCTACAGCGGTTTTATCTACCGTGGGCCAGAACTGGTTCGCGAGTGCGTGGATGCCATTGCGGCGCTGCGGGTCACTGAATTTTCATCTTGAGGTGCCCAGAAATAAATGGCCCCCGCAGAGCGGGGGCCTTGGGCCGCTGGGGCCCGGCGCTGTGGAAGAGCGCCTTGGGAGAAAATCGTCGAATAGGGAGGTCAGCCTACGGCATGCATCTCGTTTAATCGATGCACACCGGAAATACCGGTATAGCCGGCCCAATGATCGGCCCGACCTTCACGCCAGCCAT
This sequence comes from Halopseudomonas phragmitis, assembly GCF_002056295.1. Taxonomy (NCBI): domain Bacteria; kingdom Pseudomonadati; phylum Pseudomonadota; class Gammaproteobacteria; order Pseudomonadales; family Pseudomonadaceae; genus Halopseudomonas; species Halopseudomonas phragmitis. The sequence goes on from NZ_CP020100.1 coordinate 2,569,802, forward strand.
TCATCCAGTTCTGCCGGGCGCTGGGAGTATTGAAAGGACAGGAATCGCGGGACTTGCCCTGAACACCATGTTGATAACCGCGCTGAAATGCTCGTTCCATCGGATCACGCTTGAGTCTTCTCATATGGTAAAGCCCTCGTGTGGTTCAACTACCCGTGCGACAAACGGCCGCCACGGGGTATTGGTACCGGGATAACCTCCCAATACCCGAGAATCGCCAAACCATTCCAGCAGGCCGATTCTCGATACACCGACGCTCAAGACATGGTGCTGTTGTACCCTATAGGGCGGTAGCTCCGAAAGACCAATTCGTCATACCTCCAAAGCTGGTTAGTGGGGTTAGGACATAAAACTGTAACAGAACACTGGAAATCAACCGGATGCGTGAGACTCTTGAATTTTTTGTAACCTGCCCGAAGGGGATCGAGGGTCTGCTGCTCGACGAACTGCATACCTTGGGGATCGACTCGACGAAGGAAACCCTGGCTGGGGTCAGCGTTGAAGGCACGCTGGAGCAAGCCTATCGCACCTGTTTGTGGTCGCGTTTGGCCAACCGTGTGTTGTTGGTGTTAGCGCGTTTTCCTGCGACCAGTGCAGAGGATCTGTATCGGGGTGTTCAGGCGATCGACTGGGCTGATCATCTGGCGGTCAGCGGCAGTCTGGCGATTGATTTCAGTGGCCAGCTTCAGGGAGTAGACAATACTCATTTCGGCGCACTCAAGGTTAAGGACGCAATTGTCGATCAGTTGCGCCAGGCTGATGGCAGCCGCCCCAGTGTCGACCGCAAACAGCCGGATTTGCGAATCAATGTGCATTGCCGCCGGGGAGAGGTGCAGTTGGCGCTGGATTTGTCCGGGCAGAGCCTGCACCAGCGGGGCTATCGCCTTCAACAGGGAGCTGCGCCGCTCAAGGAAAACCTGGCTGCGGCTATTCTGATCCGGGCTGGCTGGCCAGAACTGGCCAGCCAGGGTGCTGCGCTGGCCGACCCCATGTGTGGTTCAGGGACCTTTCTGGTCGAAGCCGCATTGATTGCCGCCGACATCGCCCCCAACCTGCAACGCCAGCACTGGGGGTTCAGTGGCTGGCAGCAACATGTTCCGGCGCTGTGGCAGCGCCTGGTGGATGGGGCTCGGGGCCGAGCCGAGCAGGGGCTGAGCCGTCGACCGTTATGGATTCGTGGCTACGAGGCCGATCCGCGCCTGTTGCAGCCGCTGCGCAACAATATCCAGCGCGCCGGTCTGGGTGAGTGGGTCAAGGTCTATCAGGGCGAGCTGGCCAGCTTTGAACCGCATCCAGATCAGGGGCAAACCGGTCTGGTGGTGTGCAATCCGCCCTACGGAGAGCGTTTGGGCGATACCGCCAGTCTGGTTTACCTGTATCAGAAACTCGGCGAGGTGCTGCGTGAGCGTTGCCCAGGCTGGCAAGCGGCAATTTTTACCGGCAACCCGGACCTTGGCAAGCGTATGGGTATTCGCAGCCACAAGCAGTATGCGTTGTTCAATGGGGCTTTGCCGTGCAAGCTGCTGCTGATGAATCTCGAAACGCAAAGCTATCTGACCGGCAAAGCCGGGGAGAGCGATGTTCCGGTCAGCCAGGATAGTCCAGCCAGCCAGGCGCGGCTCAGTGAGTCGGCGCAGATGTTTGCCAACCGGTTGCGCAAAAACCTCAAGACGCTGGGCAAGTGGGCGCGTCAGCAGGGGATCGACTGCTACCGTCTGTACGATGCCGATATGCCCGAATTTGCCGTAGCTGTCGACTGGTACGACGGGTGGGTGCATGTGCAGGAATATGCAGCGCCTGCATCGATCAGTGAAGATAAAGCTCAGGCCCGACTTCAGGATGTGCTGGTGGCTTTGCCGCAGGTGCTGGGAGTGGCGCCTGAGCGGATTGTGCTCAAGCAGCGTCAGCGTCAGGCAGGCAAGCAGCAGTACCAGCGCATGGATCAGCGTGGTCAGTTTCTGGAGGTGCGTGAAGGTCAGGTCCGTTTGCTGGTCAACCTGACTGACTACCTGGATACCGGCTTGTTCCTTGATCACCGGCCAATGCGCCTGCGGCTGGCCTCTGAGGCTGCGGGCAAGCGTTTTCTCAACCTGTTCTGCTATACCGCCACGGCCAGTGTGCATGTCGCGGTCGCTGGCGCGCGTAGTACGGTTAGTGTCGATCTGTCCAAGACCTATCTGGATTGGGCGCGGCGTAACCTGTCACTGAACGGTTTGTCTGATCTGCATCGCCTGGAGCGCGCCGATGTGATGCAGTGGCTGGAAGCGGATAGCGCTGAGTACGACCTGATCTTCATTGATCCGCCGACCTTCTCCAACTCCAAGCGCCTGGATGACGTGTTCGATGTTCAGCGTGACCATGTACGCCTGCTGGACATGGCCATGGCGCGTTTGGCCAAAGGCGGGGTGCTGTACTTCTCCAACAACTTCCGTCGTTTCAAGCTTGATCCGGAGTTGGAGCAGCGTTATCAGGTCGAGGATATATCCGCACAGACCGTGGATCGGGACTTCCAGCGTAATCCGAAGATTCATCGGACCTGGCGTCTGACCCGGCGCTAAGCCGTTACCGGGTCAGGCAACAGGCCCTGACGGTCACTGCTGTTTGTGGCTGGCGACGTCAGTCGGCACGCGGCGGTGCACGTCCTTGAGTACTAGGTCCAGCGCTTCGCGGCCTGCTCCTGCCGCGCCATGGTTGATGATTGCAGCGACGGCCCAGGACTGGCCGTTGGCATCACGGGTTATGCCAGCGATGGCCCGGACATTGCGCAGCGAGCCGGTCTTGATGTGCGCTTCACCGGCCACTGGCGTGCCGCGCAGGCGGCGACGCATGGTGCCGTCCATGGCCGCCAGCGGCATGGATGCGATGAACTCCGCAGCAAAGGGACTTTGCCAGGCCTGCTCCAGCATCATGGCCAGATCACGAGCAGTCATGCGTTCAATACGTGACAGACCAGAGCCATTATCCAGTACCAGGCCGCGGGGTTGAATGCCCTTGCCGCTCAGCCATTGGTTGATTGCCCGGGTGGCGGCCTGGTGGTCGTCAGCGTCATTGGCGCTGCGCCGTTCGCGACCGATGGTCAGAAACAACTGCCGGGTCATGGTGTTGTTGCTGTACTTGTTGATGTCGCGCACCACCTGGACCAGATCCGGTGAGTAGCTGCGTGCCAGCAGTTGGGCATTGGCCGGAGTGCGGCCAATCCGTGTGGTTCCGGCGATGGTGCCGCCCATTTCCTGCCATAGAGTACGAATCAGGCTGCCGGTATAGGTGCTGGCGTCAAGCGCAGACAGGTAGCGTTGCGCGCTGCAACCCTGGTGCAGGCTGCCAGTCAGAGTCAGTCTGGCGTGACTGCCATGGTCCTGCAGTCCGTAGGTGATGTTGGGCCAGGGGCAGGAACGGACCGCCGGCAGCAACTTCAGTTGATTGTCGATCTGCAGCTCTGGCAGGGCTGGCTCCAGGTGCGTGCGCACACCGCCGGACTCGCCAAAAGTGCTGAGGGTGAACAGTTTGAGGTTGCTCAGCAGCGGATCGGGTTCCACCAGAAACGGGCGGCTGGGATCGTTGCCATCATCCTGAAAACGCACCGGGTTGGCCGGGAAGCGCAGGTCTGCTGGTTGCAGCACCAGATCGCCGCTGATAGTACGGACTCCGGCGGCGCGCAGGTCACGCAGCATCAGCCAGATCCGCTCCATGGTCAGCTTCGGGTCGCCATTGCTGCGAAAAACCAGATCCCCCTGCAGTACGCCGTTGCTGATCGGGCCGGTGCCGTACAGGTCGGTGTGCCATTGATAGGTTGGGCCAAGCAGTTCCAGCGCAGCGTAGGTTGTCACCAGCTTCATAGTCGAGGCCGGGTTAAGTGGCTGGTCGGCATTGACGAACTGTGGCATGCCCTGACCCTCCAGCGGGATGACCGCGAGGGCGAAAGCGTTGGCAGGGATTTGGGCGTTGGCCAGTGCCGTGCTGATCTGGCCGGGCAGGCGGCCCTGGTCGCCGGATTCTGCCCACAGTGGTGCTGCGAACGAGATGCCCAGCACAGTGATCAGGCAGCACAGACGTTGTTTGTTGAAGAGGGGCATAGAGGCTCCGACAGCGCTGCTGGTTGGCATTAACAATGCCCCATCATCCCGCAAAAGCCTGTCTCAGCCAAGGGCTGAACGCGTTCCAGAGCGGCGTCGCGCCGCTAACCAGACCAGTGGTACCAGCACCAGCATCAGTAGCAAAGTGGCGAACACGCTTTGGCGGCGGATCCGGTAGGCGTCAGCCAGCAGTTCATCTTCCGGGACCAGTATGGCCAGGTAACTGTCGGGTATATCCTTGACTGGCAGGCGCTGCTGCAAGACTTGCCAGTGACGCCCCTCCAAGGTCAAAGGCTGCTGTCGTTCGATCTGATAGCCGTCCAAAGCCAGAGCGGCCAGCAGAGTGCTGCCCAGTTCGTTAAAACGCTTCAGACGCAAGGGGCCGCTGCGGCTGGTGCTGATGATGCGCTGTACGTCGTGATAGGCGATTACGGTGCCTTCGGTATCGTAGATCAGTAGTTCACTGGATGGGGTCATGCGGTGGTCTGCGAGCAGCGTGGAAAGCTGGCTCAGGGTCAGGTCGGCACCGAGTACGGCGTTGTCACCGGCAGGCCTGGCCATGGTGGTGCCGAACTCGTTGGTGGAGAAGAACACGTAAGGGGTGGTGATGATCTGATTGGCGCTGGCCTTGGCTGCCTCGTACCAGGGTCTGGTGCGGGGATCGAAGCCGTCATGCGGCGGGTGCTGGCTCTCAAGCAGCTTGAATGTTTGATCCAGGTACAGATGGATGACGACCGGACGCCGGTACTGCCCGGCAGCGATATGCCAGACCATCCAGTGGGCAGCCTGGGGGGCGTTGAAGCGGTCTCGGCTGGCCGCGTTGGGTAGCGGTCGCAGCATCAGATAATCACCGCTGTCCCAGCCGATATACACCGAGTTGAGTTGTGGATTGTCGGTCAGGACCTGGGCCAGCATCGGGATTCGGGTCAAGCGCTGCTCAAGGTTTTCGGTGTCGGGCAGTGCATCCAGCGCCAGTAGGTTCAGTGCTCGTCTGGGCGGGTTATAGGTGGCGGCCAAGCTGTACTGGAGTTGCTTGGCGATCTGGTTGAACAGCGCATTGCCGCTGCTGAGCATGGCTCGGCTGTGCAACTGGTAGTGGAGCAGGGCCAGCAATAGCCCGGTAATCAGGATCAGGGTGCTGGCCAACAGTAGCGCTGGCCAGGGAAATGCTGAGGCTGGGCGTTCCGATTGGGTGGGTTCTGGCATGCCGCTTCCTTAGTGCAGGATGACACTGTGCCAGCAGACTATAGACTACGCGTCGGGAGTTGGCAGGTTGAAGCACTGGCGAGCGGTTTCGCTGGTATGTTTGGCCAGTTGTTCCAGTGATTCGCTGCGGCAGGCGGCGACGGTGCGGGCCACTTCCAGCAGCCAGGCCGGCTCGTTGCGCCGACTTTTCGGCTTGTTGGCGAGTGTCCGCGGAAGCAGCCAGGGAGCGTCGGTTTCCAGCATCAGCCGGCCGGCTGGAATATCGGCGACCAGGGAATGCAGGTGGGTGCCACGGCGCTCGTCGCAGATCCAGCCGGTGATGCCGATGTGCAGGTCCAGATCCAGATAGCCATACAGCGCCGTGCGGTCGGCAGTGAAACAGTGCACTACTGTCGCCGGGAGTTGGTCACGGTAGTCGCGAAGTATTTCCCGTAGGGTCTGACTGGCATCGCGTTCATGCAGAAACACCGGCATGCCCAGTTCGGCGGCAAGGCTGAGCTGGTCTTCCAGTGCCTTGCGCTGCTGTGGGCGAGGGGAGAAATCGCGATTGAAGTCCAGGCCGCACTCACCAATGGCCTTGACACAATCGGCCTGGGCGAGCTGGCGTAGTTCAGTGCAGGAATGGGCTTGCCAGTGGCGGGCGTCATGCGGGTGGACGCCAGCGGTGCAGAACAGCCGCTGAGGCGCTTCGGCACACAGTTGCTGAACCTGATGGCAATTTTCTAGGGAGGTGGCGGTAAGCAGGATCTGACTGATACCGGCTTGCCAGGCGCGTTCCAGCACCTGGTCCCGGTCCTTGTCGAAGGCGGCGTCAGTAAGATTGACGCCGATATCGATCCATTCCATCGGTATTAGCCGCGAGGCTTGCCCTTGCGTGGGGGCTGCTTGCCGGCGAAGTCGCGGCGCGGCTTGTGGTGCCGTGGCCGATGCTCGGTCTCGCCAGGCGGCAACGGCCAGGCCTTGATCTGCAGAGTCATGCCGTTGATCTCAATGCCAGCCAGACGGTTGAGCGTCGAGCTGTCGAGTTGCGGCAGGTAGACGGCAGTATGCTCGTTGAACAGCTTGATGTTGCCGATCTGGCTCTTCTGCAGGCCGGCATGCTTGACCAGGGCCTCGACCAGAGGTTTTGGTAGCAGGCCATTGCTGCGTCCGCCCTGGACCTTATAGCGCACCAGGCCACTGTCGCGTTCAGCCAGGCTGTCACGTTCACGGCGCGCAGGTGCTGTAGGCAGGTCTGCAACCGGCTCCAGCAGGGCTTTGGCGCCCGGCAGGATCGACAGCAGGCAGGCGGCCAGTTCGGTGGCGTCCAGGCTGGTCAGTTCCTGCAGGTCATGTACCAGTTGCTCGTGCAGAGCGCCGGATTGCTCGCTGGCGCTGTTCAGCCGGGTTGCCAGTTTGTTCAGCCGGCCGCTGCGTACGGCATCGGCGCTGGGTAAAGCCTGGGGCTCGATTTTCTGCCCGGTGGCTTTCTCCAGTACATGCAGCAGACGCCGTTCGCGCGGGGTGGCAAACAAGATTGCGGTGCCTTGGCGGCCAGCCCGGCCGGTACGGCCAATCCGGTGTACATAGGACTCGCTGTCGTGCGGCAGGTCGTAGTTGAGCACGTGAGTGATACGCTCGACGTCCAGGCCGCGGGCGGCCACATCGGTGGCAACCACGATATCCAGCAGGCCGCGCTTGAGGCGGTCGACCACCTGTTCACGCAGTTGCTGGCTGAGATCGCCGTTCAGCGCCGCGGCCGCAAAGCCGCGAGCTTCTAGGCGCTCGGCCAGTTCCAGACTGGCGGTTTTGGTTCGCACGAACACGATCATGGCTTCAACCGGCTCGACTTCGAGCAGGCGGGTCATGGCATCCAGTTTGTGGTGGTTGGCCACTTCCCAGACTTTCTGGGTAATGGTTTCCAGGCTGCTCTTGGCGCCGCTGTGCAGGCGAATTTCTTTCGGGTCGCGCAGATGATTGCGCGCTACGTTACGCACACCGGGCGGCATTGTCGCGGAGAACAGGGCCTTCTGGGTGTTGTCCGGGACTTCATCGAAAACCGCTTCAAGGTCGTCGGCAAAGCCCATCTTGAGCATTTCATCGGCTTCATCGAGCACCAGAAAGCGCAGTTGCTGAAGTTTCAGGCTGCCACGACGCAAGTGGTCGGTCAGTCGACCAGGCGTCGCGACCACGACCTGTACGCCGCGTTCCAGCGCTTTGAACTGTGGGCCAAAGGCCGAGCCGCCGTACAGGGCCAGGACCGAGAAACCACGCAGATTCTGGGCGTAGCGCTGCAGCGCTTCAGCGACCTGCAGGGCCAACTCCCGGGTTGGGGTCAGAATCAGGGCCTGGGTGGCTCGCAGGCTCGGGTCGATGCCGGCCAGTACCGGCAACGCGAACGCTGCGGTCTTGCCGGTGCCGGTTTGAGCCAGGCCGAGCAGGTCATGACCCTCGAGCAGGGTCGGAATGGCCTCGGCCTGAATCGGGGAGGGGGTTTCATAACCGAGGCTGTTGAGAGCCTCGAGAAGCGCTGCAGGCAAGCCGAGATCGGCAAACTGCGTCGCCGCCGGAGCGGTATCGGACATACGAGAAGTAAACCTTGGGGGATATGATAATGGCGTAGTATACGTGTTTTCTGGCCTGATTGCTGCAGGGTTTTTCTCGGCCGGCAAAAAACTCTCTTGGCTGCCACCCTGTCGGCAGCAATTGTTCATAAGGAGTTGCGCATGGGACGCTTGGTTGAAGGTACCTGGTACGACGAGTGGTATGACACCGAAGCTAACGACGGAGCTTTCATCCGGGAGGATTCTGGGTTCCGTCACAGCATTGAACCTGGCGGGCGTTTCAGTCCAGACTCCGGGCGTTATCACTTGTACGTGTCGCTCGCCTGTCCCTGGGCTCATCGAACTCTGATCATGCGCAAGCTCAAGGGGTTGGAGTCACATATCGGGGTCAGCGTGGTGCATCCGCACATGCTGGATGAGGGCTGGGTTTACGACAGTCCGGAACCTTTGCACGGTTATACCCACCATCATCAGCTCTATACCCGGGCCAAAGCCGATTACAGCGGGCGGGTGACGGTCCCGGTGCTGTGGGATCGGCAGGAAGACACCATTGTCAACAACGAGTCTTCGGAGATCATTCGTCTGTTCAACTCGGCGTTCGACAGCCTGACCGGCAACTCGGACGATTATTACCCGCAGTCATTGCGCGAAGAGATCGAGAGGCTCAATCGGCGTATTTACGACGAAATCAACAATGGTGTTTACAAGGCGGGCTTTGCTACCAGTCAACAGGCCTATGAGCAGGCCTGCCGTACGCTGTTCGCGGCACTTGACTGGCTTGAACAGCTGCTTGGTGAGCGTCGTTATCTGGCGGGCGCACAGGTGACTGAGGCCGACTGGCGGCTGTTTACCACGCTGGTGCGTTTCGATCCGGTATACCACGGTCATTTCAAGTGCAATCTTCGACGGATCGAGGACTACCCGAACCTGGCCGGCTATACCCGGGAGCTGTATCAGTGGCCGGGCGTGGCCGAGACCGTGGATTTCTGGCACATCAAACAGCACTATTACTACAGTCACGGCATGATCAACCCGACCCGGGTGGTGCCGCTTGGCGAGGGAATGGATTTAACTCTGCCGCATGGGCGTAGCTAGGGTCTGTTGCCGTTTCATCGCAACCGCGCCGGAGCCTGTTTTTGCGCGAGGCAAGGCGCGAAATGCGAGGTTTGGTGGGCCAAATAAGCATTGAGTAACGCGGCATCGCGCAAAAACAGGCCCGGCCCTTCGGGTTGCGCGTAAAATGTCGCCATGCGTCGTTGTGGGACTTGGCAAGGGAGTAACCATTCCCTGCGTCCCACGCCTGGCCTGGCGACATTTTTCGCAGCAACGCGGTTTGCGATGAAACGGCAACAGACCCTAATAGCGAATCGCGACAATCCAGTAGCAACGCTCGCCTGCCGGGGCCTGGACGACCACTTCGTCGTCCAGGGCTTTGCCTAGTAGCGCTCGGGCCATGGGGCTGTCGATGCTGATGTGTTGGCGCTTGGGGTCGATTTCGTCAGGCCCGACAATGCGTACGGTCAAGCTTTGGCCGTCCTCATCTTCCAGCTCTACCGTGGCGCTGAAAAAAACCTTGCTGGGGTCGCTGGGCGGCTGATCAACGACCTTGAGGTTTTCCAGACGTTTACGCAAAAACCGCACTCGGCTGTCGATCTCGCGCAGCATCTTCTTGCCGTAGATATATTCGGCATTCTCCGAGCGATCGCCCAGCGCGGCGGCTTCGCTGACCGCCTGGGTGACCGCCGGGCGCCGCACATGCCAAAGCTCGTGCAATTCATCGCGCAGGCGCTGGGCCCCTTCGGCGGTGATCAGCGGGGTTCCGGCGCTGCGGGGAGGGCGGTAGCGGCTCATTCAGACACCCCGATTGATCAGGCGCATGGGACTTTGTTCTACGACCGGGCGGGTGCCCCAGGCTCCAGCCAGTCCAATCAGTAAGGCTCCAGTCAGCGGAACCAGCAGCCATAGCCCAAAGTGCGGACTCCAGCTTAGATCCAGTGCCTGGCGGTAGAGCAGCAGGGTGATCAGCTCGGCGGCGGCGATGGCCAGTAACCCAGCCAGCGCTCCCAGCAGGGCGAATTCCAGGCGATTGGCCTTTTGCAGCAGTGGCCGGCCGGCGCCCAGGGTGCGCAGCAGTGCACCTTCGTAGAGACGCTCATCCAGGGTAGCCTGCAAGGCGGCGAACAGAACGGTAAAGCCGGCCAGCAGGACGAACAGCAGGACGTATTCAACGGCCAGCGTGACCTGGGCCAGGATGTCGCGGATCTGTGCCAGTATGGCTTCGACCTCAAGCAGGGTCATGGCTGGAAAGGCCCGTGCCAGATCGCGCAGAGCTTCGCGTTCAGTACTTGGCAGGCTGAAGCTGGTCAGCAGGGTCAGGGGCATGCCGTCGAGGGTGCCGGGGGAAAAGATCATGAAGAAATTCGGGGTGAAGTTGTCCCATTCGACTTCCCGAATGCTACCGACCCGGGCCTGGATCTGCTGGCCGGCGATCACGAAGGTCAGGTCATCGTTCAGGCTGACGCCAAGGTTGTCTGCCAGCCCGGCTTCGACCGAAACCCAGTGACGGTCATCCGGCAACTGGTCGAACCAGCGGCCTGCGCTCAGGCGGTTGTCAGTGGCCAGGGTAGCTGACCAGGTCAGGCTCAGGTCGCGGTTGATTGCGCGCTCGGCCTGGCTGTCCTTGGTGACCAGATCACGCACCGGTTGGCCGTTGACTTCGATCAGCCGGCCGGGGCTGACCGGGTAGAGTGGGGCGGCGCGAGCGCCAATCTGTTCCAGTTTGGCGGTAAAGGCCTCGGCTTCGCTGGGCAGAATGTTCAGGGCGAAGTGGTTGGGGGCATCATCCGGCAACTGGGCCTGCCAGGTGTCGAGCAGTTCGGTACGCAGGATCAGGATAACCACCATGGACATCAGGATCAGGCCGAAGGCCAGAATCTGCCCGGCTGCGGTGGTCGGCTGCTTGAGCAATTGCCCGCTACCCAGACGCCAGGCCAGGCTGGCGTTGCGCAGCCGGGCGCCGGTTTGCTTGAGCAGGGCCCAGGCCAGCAGGCCGAGCAGCAGAGACGCCAGGGCTCCGCCAAAAACAACTGCCAGGGTGATTGGCAGGTTGCTGGTAAATTGCCACATCAACAGCGTCAGCGAGCCCAGGGCCAGGCCATAGATAACCCAGCCGCTGCTCGGTAGTGGCGCCAGATCGCGGCGCAGAACTCGCAGGGGCGAGACTCGGCCGAGTCTGAGCAGCGGTGGCAGGGCGAAGCCGATCAGCCCGACCAGCCCGGTGGCGGTACCGATCAGGAGCGGCGTCAGGCCGGGACGGGGAATGTCCGGAGGCAGCAAATCAGCCAGCAGGTACACCAACCCCCATTGCATCAGCCAGCCCAGTGCCAGCCCGATCAGGGTGGCCAGCAGGCCGAGCCAGGCCAGTTGCACCAGAAATACCTTGAGTACCAGCCGGCGGCTGGCACCCAGACAGCGCAGCAGGGCGCTGGTGTCGAAGTGGCGGCTGGCGAAGCGGTTGGCCGAGAGCGCAACCGCCACCCCGACCAGTACCACTGCGGCAATACTGGCCAAACCGAGGAACTGGTTGGCGCGTTCCAGCGCATTGCCGATCTGCCGGTTGTCGTCACCAACGGTCACCAGCCTTTGGTGCTCGTTCAGGCGTGGTTGTAACCACTGGCGATAATCGGCCAGGGCTGTTTCCGGGCCGCTGACCAGCAATCGATAGCGTACTCGGCTGCCGGGCTGGATGATGCCGGTGGCCTCGAGGTCAGCCAGGTTCATCAGCACCCGTGGTGTCAGGCTGTAGAAGTCGCCGGCGCGATCGGGTTCGTGGGTCAGCAATGCGTCAATCCGCAGTTCTGACAGGCCGACTTCCAGGGTGTCGCCAATATCCACGCCAAGCACGCTGACCAGTCGGGGTTCGACCCAGAGCTGGCCAGGGGCCGGCGTCTGCTCAGCCACCTGCTCCTGGCCAAACAGTCGGTCACTGATGCGGACCTGGCCACGCAATGGATAGCCGGGCCCCACCGCTTTGACACTGGAGAGCTGCATGTCGCTGTCGCTGGCCATGACGCTGGAGAATTCGACCACTTCGGTCCATTCCAGGCCGCGGCTGCTGGCCTGCTCAGCGTACAGTGGCGGTAGCGGATCGCGAGATGAGATCAGCATGTCGGCGCCGAGAAATTCGGCGGCGCGGCTGGCCATGCCGCGTTGCAGGCGGTCAGTGAAGAAACTGATCGCGGTGCTGACCAGAACGGCGATGATCAGCGCCAGGACCAGCACCCGCAGCTCTCCGGCGCGCCATTCACGGGCCAGCAGGCGGCTGGCCAGCTGAGCAGAATGTTCTCGGCTCATGCGGCCTGCTCCAGCAAGCGGCCGGCTTCCAGATGCAGGGCGTATTGGCAGCGCTCGGCCAGGCGTGCATCGTGGGTGACCATGATCAGGGTGGTGCCCTGTTCACGGTTGAGCTCGAACAGCAGGTCGGTAATGCGCTGGCCGGTTTTGGCGTCGAGGTTGCCAGTTGGCTCGTCGGCGAACAGGATGTCCGGCTCACTGGCGAAGGCGCGGGCAATCGCCACGCGCTGCTGCTCACCACCGGAAAGCTGACGCGGGTAGTGGCTCAGGCGCTGGCCCAGGCCAACCCGTTCGAGTAGCTGGGCTGCCCGCTCGCGGGCGTCGCTGCGGCCATGCAGCTCCAGCGGCAGCATGACATTCTCCAGCGCGGTCAGGCTGGCGAGTAACTGGAAGGACTGGAATACGAAGCCAACATGCTCGGCCCTGAGCGCTGCACGTTGGTCTTCGTCGAGCTGGCTGAGCGGCTTGCCGGCCAGTTCGACTTCGCCGTTGCTTGGCAGATCGAGCCCGGCCAGCAGGCTGAGCAGGGTCGATTTGCCCGAGCCGGATGCCCCGACGATGGCGACACTGGCGCCGCGGGCGATATGCAGACTGACGTCGTCGAGGATGGTGAGCTCGGCTTCCGAGGTACGAACGACTTTGCTAAGGTGGCTGGCAACGATCACGCTGTCTGACATGGTATCTGCCTTGAAAACTGTCTGGAAATCCTGGCTGGCTCTGTGCCTGGCCGGCTGGCTGGCGCTGCCGGCCAATGCACAGAGTCTGTTGGTTGTTGGCGATAGTATCAGTGCCGCATTCGGTCTGGAACTTGAGCAGGGCTGGGTCAGCCTGCTGCAGGAGCGTTTGCATCAGCATGGCTATCCTTATGAGGTGATCAATGCCTCGGTCAGCGGTGACACTACGGCTGGTGGGCTAGCCCGCTTGCCGAGCCTGCTGGAGCGCTATCAGCCGGCCCTGGTAATGATCGAATTGGGTGGTAATGACGGCTTGCGTGGATTGCCTCCAGCCAATATGCAACAGAATCTTTCCAGTATGGTGCGCAGTGTGCAGAGCAGCGGGGCTGATGCGTTGCTGCTGGGTATCCGCATTCCGCCCAATTATGGGGTGCGTTACACCCGGGCGTTTGAACAGGTCTTCGTCGATGTCAGTCAGGCCCACGAGGTGCCGCTGGTACCATTCGTCCTGGAAGGGGTGGCTGGCGAGGACAGCTTGATGCAGGCTGATGGCATACACCCAACCGCTGCGGCGCAGCCCATAATCCTGGATAATACCTGGCCGGCCATTGAACAATGGCTGCAATCACGGTCCGAGGATATTGAATGATGAGGAACTCCAGGTGACGCTGTCCTGGATGGCAAGGCGGTGGTGCATGGTGGAGCAGGATGAGCAGCAGGATCTGTTTGTCAGTAATCCCTGGCATGTGCACCTGGTGGATATCAATCTGCGGCTGGATGTGCCGCGGGAGCGAACCTTGTGCGGGGATCTTTTGCCATCACGGCCGGTCTATCGCGAAGTAACCCGTCAAGCGTTGCGGGGCCTGTGCCCGGCGTGTCTGGCCATGGCGCGCGGGCAGTATCAGGTACGACGCCCGGTCGCTCGGAATGTTGAGCTGTCGGGGTTGTCTATGCAGATAGAGCTGAGTGGGGTTGGAGTAAGCTGAACGATGAGTGGATCCAGGACTAGACTGCTGGGTGGTTTGCTGAGCTTGCTGCTGGCTGTTCCGGCGATGGCCACCAGCTATGATCTGACCCCGGGCCAGGAGCTGGTCGGGCGTATCTACAGTGTCGAGGCACGGTTCGAGAATACTTTTGCCGATCTTGGCGAAATGTATGGTTTCGGCTATCTGGAGCTGTTGGCGGCCAATCCGGATATCGATCCCTGGCTGCCAGGCGAAGGGGTGCAGGTGGTGATGCCAGGTAAACACATCTTGCCTGATGCGCCGCGTGAAGGGATTGTCATCAACCTGCCTGAATACCGGCTTTATTATTTTCCGCCTGGTGGCGAGAAAGTCATGACCTATCCGGTGGGTATCGGTCGAGAGGGTTGGTCCTCACCCATTGGCCAAACCCGGGTTGCGCGCAAGGAAGCCAATCCATCCTGGTATCCGCCCCAGTCGATTCGTGAAGAGCATGCTGCACAAGGTGAATATTTGCCGGCGGTAGTGCCGCCGGGGCCGGACAATCCCATGGGGCCGTTCAAGATGAATCTGGCCATGGGAGCCTATGTGATTCATGGCACCAACAAGCAGTTTGGTATCGGTATGCGGGTCAGTCATGGCTGCTTTCGCATGAACAATGCGGACATTACCGAGCTTTACCCGCATATTCCGATAGGTACCCAGGTAACCATCGTTAATCAACCGTTCAAGCTGGGTGTGCACGAAGGCAAACTGTACCTTGAGGTGCATACGCCACTAGATGAGCACGGTATGCCTTCAACGCTGGATCGCCAGGCAGCAATGCAGAGTCTGTTGGCTGCGCAGGGCGCCAAGGTGGAGGGGTATCGGCTGGACTGGGGGCAGATCCGTGATCTGGTGTATGCAGAAAACGGCATGCCAGCCGTAATAGGTACACCTTTCCAACCGGAGTGGGCTGGAAAGGCGTATTTAGGAAGCTCTGATTAAATCAGTTTCGGTGTCGGCCCAGTTGTCACTGACCTGCTCTAGACACGCCGTGAACCCATCCTTGGGGGCTTGACGATGCCCGTCCAGGGCATCGACAGTCTAGAACAGGTCAGCGCCAACCGGGCTGCTGGACTTTTGTGCAATTAATCAGAGTTTCCTCAGGGTCTTACTTGCGGCTGGTCCGCTCCAGCATGCGCATGGCCCGCTCATTGGCTTCGTCAGCGCTTTGCTGAGCCCGCTGGGCGGCAGCCAGTGCTTCTTCCGCCTTGCGATAGGCCTCATCGGCACGAGCCTGAGCACGTGCTGTGGCGTTCTCGTTGGCAGTCAGACGAGCGCTGGTTTCCTGTTGCTGGGTGTTGCTGCAGCCGACAGCCAAAAGCGCGGCCAGGGCAACGGCGGACAATTGCAGTGCAGTTTTCATGGTTTTCCCCTTCTCGATGAGTCCTTGCGTTGGGTCGGTTCTATTGAACGCTCCCCGTTAGCATCAACAATACTAGCACTGGTTTTTGACTATGGTGTTGTCATAAGTCATAAACCAGCGTGTTAGAGGGTATTCAGCAATTTTAATTCCCTGTTGCAGGTGTTTGTTCTGGCTCGACAGTGCGGTAATGTGTCGCAACCACAATGAGACAACTACAAGGAATGCATTGATGCTGGGCAACTTAGGCTTGCTAGCGGGGCTCGCCCTGCTGATTTTCATGGCCCTGCGCGGAGCCAATATCTTTATCGCCTCGCTGGTTTGTGCCCTGGTAGTGGCAGTGACCAACGGATTGTTGATTCCCAAGACTCTGCTTGAGTTCTATCCCTTCGGCCCGCTTGGAGCCTTCACCTTTGCTGGCAAGTTCTTTCTGCTGTTCCTCTGTGGGGCAATTTTTGGTAAGGCCATGGCGACCAGTCAGGCAGCCAAGAGCATTGCACTGGCCATTACTAATAGCCTGGGTGTAAAGCGCACCCTGTTGGTGGGCATGTTGGTATGTGCGCTACTGACCTACGGCGGTGTAGTGGTGTTCGTGGTGGTGTTCACCATGTATCCGCTGGGTATCACTCTGATGCGTGAAGCCAATCTGCCCAAACGGCTCTGGGCGGCGGCGACCTCGGTTGGGGCCGGAACCTTCACCATGACCGCGCTGCCGGGGACTCCGTCGATCCATAACGTGATCTCGGCCAGTTCGCTGGGGACCGACCTGTTTGCCGGCGGCTGGATCGGGATCTTTGCTGCTCTGATCATGGTTGGGCTTGGCATGTGGTATGTCGAACGCGGCTGGCGGCTGGCCCGGGCCAATGGTGAAGGCTTTGTCGAGAATACCCAGGACAAGCGTATGGAGCAGTTGATCGGTGATCCTGCCGATGCGCCGCCGTGGTATCTGGCGATGGTTCCGATGATCGTGGTGCTGGGCGTGATCATGCTGCCGCGGCTGTTGCTGGCCATGGGTGACTGGTCCGGTAGCGACAGCTTGCTGGCGCGCAGTCTGGTCTTTAGCCAGACGCAACCGATCATCTGGCCGAGCATGGCCTTGATCCTGGGTTCGTTGACCTGCGTAGTGCTGTTCCCGAGCATGCGGCGCAAGGTGGGGCAAGTATTTGGCCAGGGCGCCGAAGACTCGATCATGCCGCTGCTCAATACGGCGGCAGTAATCGGCTTCGGTGGAGTCGTGACCCAGACCGCCGGTTTTGGTCAGTTTGCCCAGTGGATTCTCAGTGCTGATCTGCCGCCGCTACTGTCAGTGTTTGCCTCGGCCAGCGTAGTCTCGGCCATCGTTGGTTCGTCCTCTGGCGGTCTGCAGATTTTCATGCAGTCGCTGGCTCCGCATTACCTGGAGATGGGCGTACAACCGGAGATCCTGCACCGGATCGCCGCCATTGCCTCGGGCGGTTTAGACTCGTTGCCGCATTGTGGCGCAGTGATCGCCACCTTCATGATCATGGGGTTGACCCATCGTGAGGCTTACAAGGATATGTTCGTGGTCACCGTGGCTATCCCGGTGGTGGCCTGTCTGGCCGCGATCGCACTACTGATGATGCTGGGTATGGGCTGAGTCGGAAGCGGGGAATGACAGGGGGGGTGAGCGAAAAATCGGGTGGAATTTTTTTCCTGATTTGTTGTCTATACTGTTCCCCTGTTCCCTTTTGGATTTCCACAGGAGACCGACAATGCCACTGACGCCGATCCAACACGATCCGCAAGCACAGCAGTTCTACATTGTCGTCGATGGCGCAAAAGCCTATTTGTCCTATATGGATCTGGGTAAAAAGACGCTGGATATCTACCGTACCTTCGTGCCCAGTATTCTGCGCCGCAGGGGGCTGGCCGCCAGGCTGACAGCCCATGCCCTGCGCTATGCAGAGGAGGGCGGGTACACGGTTATACCCTCCTGCTCGTACGTGGAGTGGTACATGGATCGCCAGACTCGCCTCGTCGAAGCCCGTACTGCCTGAGTCCTATTGCAGAAACGACAAACCCCGCCTTGGCGGGGTTTGTCGTTTTAAGGGCCGGGATCAGCCGCGCTGACGCTTGGGCATAACATCCTTGAGTTTGGCGTGCATGCTGCGGATGCTGCTGACTGTAGTATCCCAGTCGATGCAGGCGTCAGTCACAGAAACTCCGTACTGCAGTTGCGACAGATCCTGGGGAATCGACTGATTACCCCAGCCGATATGGCTTTCAACCATCAGGCCGATTATCGAATTGTTGCCTTCGAGAATCTGATTGGCAACGTTATCCATCACCAGTGGCTGCAAGCCCGGGTCCTTGTTGGAGTTGGCGTGGCTGCAGTCGACCATGATGTTCAGCGGTACGCCGGCCTTTTGCAGTTCCTTTTCACATAGCGAGACGCTGACCGAGTCATAGTTCGGTTTACCGTTGCCGCCGCGCAGTACCACATGGCCGTATTTGTTGCCCTTGGTGGTTACGATCGATACCTGGCCATCCTGGTTGATACCCAGGAAGCGGTGCGGGCTGGAGACTGACTGCAGGGCGTTGATGGCCACGGTCAGGCTGCCGTCGGTACCGTTCTTGAAGCCGACCGCCGAAGACAAGCCCGAAGACATTTCCCGGTGGGTTTGCGATTCGGTGGTACGGGCGCCGATGGCGGACCAGGAGATCAGGTCCTGCAGGTACTGTGGGGAGATTGGGTCGAGCGCTTCGGTAGCGGTCGGCAAGCCCATCTCACTCAAATCACGCAGCAGTTGCCGGCCAATGTGCAGGCCGTCTTCGATCTTGAATGAATCATCAAGATAGGGGTCGTTGATCAGACCTTTCCAGCCAACGGTGGTACGTGGTTTTTCAAAATAGACCCGCATGACCAGATACAAGGTGTCGCTGACTTCCTCGGCCAGTTTTTTCAAGCGCTGGGCGTAATCCTTGGCGGCTTCGACATCATGGATGGAGCAGGGGCCAATGACGATAAACAGGCGCTGGTCCTTGCCATCGAGAATGTCGCGAATAACCTGGCGGCTATCGCTGATGGTCGCCTGGGCGGCCGGTGTCAGCGGAATTTTGGCTTTGAGTTGGGCGGGTGTGATCAGTACTTCGTTCGAAGCGATGTTAAGGTCATCGATTGGTAAGTCGGCCATCATCAGTCTCAGCAGGTTTGTCAGGCAGCCAGCGGCGCCTTGGTTCAATATTATGGAGGCTCCAGGGTGGCTGACAGCTTAATCAAGCTTGCCGCGCCAGGCTACCCCAACTTGCTACTATTGGGTCGATTGATGGTTTGGATCGAACGCCAGCTTTGTCGCGTGGCTGACGGTCTTGAGCTGGCAAAGACGATTACCATGACGTCCAGTCGGACCATGCACATGACAAGAAGAGGGTGATATGCAAAGCAGCATGCCAAGAATCGGGGTTATCGGTACGGGCGCCATTGGCGGCTTTTACGGCCTGATGCTGGCCCGTAGCGGCCAGGACGTACACTTTTTGTTACGTAGTGAGTATCAGGCGGTGCTCGACAAGGGGCTGACCGTCGACAGTTGGGTGCACGGAATGCTCAACCTCAATCCGGTACAGGCCTATCGCGACGTGGCCGACATGCCGGCCTGTGACTGGTTGCTGGTGGGCGCCAAGTCGACTACTAATGCTGAGTTGGCGCCAATCATTGCCAAGGCTGCGGCGCCTGGGGCCAAGGTAGTGTTGTTGCAGAACGGGCTGGATAACGAAGCCGACCTGCGGCCGTTGCTGCCTGATGACCTACACCTGATCGCCGGGCTGTGCTATGTGTGCCTGTACCGTACCGCGCCCGGTGTGGTGGTGCATCAAGACAACGGCCTGATCGACCTGGCCTACCATAGCGGCCCAGCCGGCGACGATACGGCGCGAGCGGCTGTACTGAGCGAGGGCGCGGAGCTATTCCGTCAAGCCGGTATCAAGGCTCGGGAGGCCGCCAACCTGGAGTCAGCTCGTTGGCAGAAGCTGGTCTGGAATGCAGCTTTCAATGGCGTTTCCGTACTGCTCAATGGCGGCACCAAAGCGTTGCTCGATAACCCGGCCAGTTGGCAGTTGATTCGTGATCTGATGGCCGAGATCGTCAGTGCTGCCGAGGCCCAAGGCTACAGCATGCCGGAGCAATACCCGGAAAAACTGCTCAAGCACACCCACACCATGCCGGACTATCAGCCCAGCATGTACCACGACTGGCTGCACAAGCGCCCGATGGAGCTGGACAATCTGTACGGCAAAGCGCTGGAAAAGGCCGCCCAGGCCGGTTGCGCGATGCCGAAAACCGAGGCATTGTTGCAGATGTTGCGGTTCATTCAGGACAGGTACCTGGCCGCTGACTGACCCCTTTGCCAGGAGGTGCCATGCCCGTACTGCTCGGTGACAAGTTGGTGATTGCGATCTCCTCGCGAGCCTTGTTCGATTTGGATGACAGTCACCAGGTCTATGAGCAGGAAGGGCTGGAAGCCTACCGGCAATATCAGATAGCGCGTGAAGACGAACCGCTGGCCCCTGGCGAAGCCTTTCAACTGGTGCAGAAGCTGCTACGGATCAACAGCCTGCTGGAAGGCGAAAGCCGGGTAGAGGTGGTGCTGTTGTCGCGCAACAGCGCTGATACCGGTCTGCGAGTTTTCAACTCGATCCAGCATTATCAGCTCGGGATTACCCGGGCTGCCTTTGCTGGCGGTCGCAGCCCGTTTACCTATGTGCCAGCCTTCGGCTGCCATCTGTTTCTTTCCACCCATGCCGACGATGTTCGCAGCACTCTGGAAGCCGGGTTTGCCGCCGCAACGATTCTGCCTTCGGGGCGCCCGCGTGACACCGGTGACGAGTTGCGCATCGCCTTTGATGGCGATGCGGTACTGTTCTCCGATGAATCCGAGCAAGTGTTTCAGCGTGATGGACTGGAGGCCTTTCAGGCCAAGGAGCGCGCCGCTGCGCGTGAGCCGTTGGCCGGTGGGCCGTTCAAGCATTTCCTGGCCGCTCTGAACCGGATCCAGACCGAGTTCGGTGTCGATGATTGCCCAATCCGTACTGCTCTGGTTACCGCGCGTGGAGCTCCGGCCCATGAGCGGGTAATTCGGACCCTGCGAGAGTGGGATATTCGCCTGGATGAATCGCTGTTTCTCGGCGGGCTCGATAAGTCTGAGTTCCTGCGTGCCTTCGGAGCAGATCTGTTCTTCGATGACCAGGAAGGTCATTGTCAGCGAGCCGTGGGAGTGGTCCCGACCGGGCATGTGCCGCACGGCATCAGTAATCTGCGTAAAACCAGCTAGGAACCAACCTCAAACTGCTTACACCGGTCTGACGAGGCGAAAAAAGACCCTTAAAGCCTTTTGGCAGACCAGTGGTCGGTTATTTTGTCGCCTGACCAATCATTTCAGTTACAGATGGTCTAACCTCGTAGTGATAACGGTTATTATGGTTATAACGCGGCGCACGACCGTGAAACCGTCAGACCAGGGGATCCCATCATGAAACTGCAGCAGCTCCGCTATATCTGGGAGGTCGCTCATCACGATCTTAACGTGTCGGCCACCGCGCAGAGTCTGTACACCTCACAGCCGGGTATCAGCAAACAGATCCGCCTGCTTGAGGATGAACTGGGGGTTGAAGTCTTTTCTCGCAGCGGCAAACACCTGACCCGAGTTACGCCTGCGGGCGAGCGCATCATTGCTACCGCCGGTGAGATTTTGCGCAAGGTCGAAAGCATCAAGCAGATCGCCCAGGAGTTCAGTAACGAACGCAAGGGCACCTTGACTCTGGCAACCACCCACACCCAGGCACGCTACGCCTTGCCGCCGATTATTGGTCGCTTCATTCAGCGCTATCCCGATGTGTCCCTGCACATGCACCAGGGCACGCCGATGCAGATCTGCGAGATGACGGTCGATGGCACCGCTGATTTTGCGATTGCCACTGAAGCGTTGGAGCTGTTTTCCGATTTGGTGATGATGCCGTGCTATCGCTGGAATCGTTGTGTGATCGTACCTAAGGGGCATCCACTGACCAAGTTGCCGGAGTTGTCACTCGAAGCTTTGGCTGAACATCCGCTGGTCACCTACGTGTTTGGCTTTACTGGTCGCTCGAAGCTGGACGAGGCATTCAGCAATCGCGGTCTGGCACCCAAGGTGGTGTTTACTGCCGCCGATGCTGACGTGATCAAGACCTACGTGCGGTTGGGGTTGGGGGTCGGGATTGTCGCCCATATGGCGCTTGATCCGGTGGCCGATGCCGACCTTGTGACAATCGACGCCAGCAAGCTGTTTGAGCCCAGCGTAACCAAGATCGGGTTCCGCAAGGGGACTTTCCTGCGTGGCTATATGTATGACTTCATCGAGGCTTTCGCGCCGCACCTGACCCGCGATGTGGTCGACAAGGCCCTACAGTGCCACAACAAGCTGGAACTTGATGAGTTGTTCGCAGGAGTAGAGCTGCCAGTCCATTAGACTGGCAGCTAGTGTGCAGGGACGCTGATCAGCTCTTGGCGATCAGGTTGCCGGCGTGCAGGCCGCATTCCTTCTGGGTAGCTTCTTCCCACCACCAGCGGCCTTCGCGCTCGTGCTGGTTCGGCAGTACCGCACGGGTGCAGGGCTCGCAGCCAATGCTGACAAAGCCGCGCTCATGCAGCGGGTTGTAGGGAATCTCCAGCATGCGGATGTAGTTCCACACATCTTCGCTGCTGTAGTTGGCCAGCGGGTTGAACTTGATCAGCGGATGCGCTTCGCTGCCGAATGCCTCGTCCTGTTCGATCACCGGCACATGGCTGCGGGTGCCGGGGCTCTGGTCGCGGCGCTGGCCAGTGATCCAGGCATCGACGGTTGCCAGCTTGCGCCGTAGCGGGGCGATCTTGCGGATGCCGCAGCACTCGCCATGACCGCTTTTGTAGAAATCGAACAGCCCCTTTTCCTTCACATAGGCTTCCAGGGCCTGATGCTCGGGGGAAAGTACTTCCAGAGCGATGCCGTAATGCTCGCGGACTTTTTCCAGAAACTGGTAGGTCTCCGGGTGCAGGCGGCCGGTATCCAGGGTGAATACCTTGATGGCGGGGTTAATCTTCCAAGCCATGTCCAGCACTACGATATCGTCGGCGCCACTGAATGACAGCCACAGATTATCAAAGTGCTCAAAGGCCAGTTTGAGTATGTCCTGGGGGGATTTGCCGGCGTAGCTTTCGGCCAGTTCGGCGGGGTCGAATGTCTTGGTCATCAGGCTCGTTTCCTTCCAGGCGGTCAATGCGCCGCTGTTTTGAGCGAAGTCTAACAAAGCCCGACTTAGTCCATCCTCTTTTATTTAGTTATATTTTTATGTCTTTTGGCTATCATCAGGCAAGCTAACAGGCGTGTCTGTTAGCTTGGACTGGCATTGCGTCGCAGGCGCTTAGCCGGTAGATTGTCGGCCATTTCATCGATCACATCAGGAGCTGCCCGTGGAAATCGCCTGCCTTGACCTTGAAGGGGTACTGGTACCGGAAATCTGGATTGCCTTTGCCGAGAAAACCGGTATCGAAGAGCTGAAGGCGACTACCCGGGATATTCCCGACTACGACGTGCTGATGAAGCAACGCCTGGGCATTCTCGATCAGCACGGCCTCAAGCTGGGTGATATTCAGGAAGTGATCGCCACCCTCAAGCCGCTGGACGGCGCGGTGGAGTTCGTTGACTGGCTGCGCGAGCGCTTTCAGGTCGTGATTCTGTCCGATACTTTCTACGAGTTTTCGCAGCCGTTGATGCGTCAGCTCGGTTTTCCGACCCTGCTGTGTCATCGTCTGATTGCCGACGAGAGCGACCGGGTAGTGGATTATCAACTACGCCAGAAGGATCCCAAGCGTCAGTCTGTTATTGCGCTCAAGAGCCTGTACTACCGGATCATTGCTGCTGGTGACTCCTACAATGACACTACCATGCTGTCCGAAGCCCATGCCGGCATCCTGTTCCACGCCCCGGACAACGTGATTGCCGAGTTCCCGCAGTTTCCGGCAGTGCACACCTATGAAGACCTGAAGAAAGAGTTCATCAAAGCGTCGAATCGTACGCTGAGCCTCTGATTTAGGGAAACACTGATTAAATCTGTTTCTGCGTTGGCCCAATTGTCGCTGGGCTTGTGTGCAATTAATCAGTGTCTTCTTAGTTTAGTGCTTCCATCAGAACCCTGACCTTGGTCAGGGTTTCCTGATATTCGGCTTCAGCCTCCGAGTCGGCGACGATGCCGCCACCTCCCCACAGATAGAGTCGGTCATCCTGATGAATCAGGGTGCGGATGGCGATATTCAGGTCCATCTGGCCTTCACAGCCGATATAGCCGATGCTGCCGCAATACAGGCTGCGCCGGACTGGTTCGAGTTCCTCGATGATCTGCATTGCGCGAATTTTCGGTGCTCCGGTGATCGATCCGCCCGGGAAGGCGGCGGCCAGCAGGTCGAGGGCGTCCTGACCTTCGGCCAGCTCGCCGGTTACGCTGCTGACCAGATGATGAACGTTGGGATAGGTTTCCAGGGCGAACAGCTCGGGAACCCGGACACTGCCGGGCCGGCAGCTGCGGCCCAGGTCATTGCGTAGCAGGTCAACGATCATCAGGTTTTCCGCCCGGTCCTTGAGGCATTCAAGTAGCTCTTCGGCTAGAGCCTGATCCTGTTCTGGCGTTGCGCCACGCCCTCGGGTGCCCTTGATCGGGCGGGTCTCTACATGGCCGTCATGGACCTGCAGAAAACGTTCCGGTGACAGGCAGAGCAGAGCGCCGTCAGGGCTTTCCAGGTAGGCGGAAAACGGAGTCGGGCAGGCTTGGCGCAGGCGTTGCCAGGCGCTCCAGGGATCGCCACTGCAGTCGGCGCTGAAGCGTTGAGCCAGATTGATCTGGTAGCAGTCGCCGGCCTGAATGTAGTGCTGAATGCGCTCAAAGGCTTGCTGGTAATCGGTACGGCGTTGCTCGGCCTGGAACGCACTGGTCAGGTGGAAGGGGGCTGGTGCGACAGCGCTGGTGCGCAGGCGTTCGAGAATGGCCTCGTGCTCGCTGTTCGGCAGGCGTGGATGACTCACCAGCCAGCTTTGACGCTGCTGGTGATCGCTCAGCAGCGCCCACAGGTGAATGCCCATGCGCAGGTCGGGTAGCCGGATATCGGCTTTGGCTAGCTCGGGCAGGGCCTCCAGGTGTCGACCGAAATCATAGCTGACATAACCCAGAGCCCCGGCGCCAAAGGGCAGGGGCTGGCCGGGCCAGGATGCCGGGCCAAGATCGGCCAGCAGTTGACGCAGGCGAGCAAGCGTTTCTCGGCCGTGTTCTGCATGTAGCGGTTCGATTATCTGGCTTGGGCCGGCACTCAGCAGGCTGTAGCGGCCCAGCTGAGAGGGGGTGGCCGAGTCCAGCAGGACCGGATGGCCAAGGTCACGCACGCTGGGCAGCCAGGCATCAAGCCTGGGCTGATAGCCCAGCTCAGTGAGTTGGTAGTGCATTTACGATGTCGTCATGCAGGGTTTTCGGAGTTGCTGGACTCCGGGCTTGCCGGGGGGTCTTCGGGCTTGATTGAACGCGGCTGGCTAAAGTGCTTTTGGGCGTAGGCCACGCGCTGCTCAGGCGTTTCCGGCTCATGGCCGGTCTTTTTCAGTGCCGCCAGATGGCGTTCGACGGCATGGCAGCGGTGGGTCAGGCCGGCATCGTTGGCAATCTGGATATTCAGGCCTGGGCGGGCGTTGAGCTCCAGAATCAGCGGACCCTGATCCTGATCCAGTACCAGATCGACGCCGATGTACCCCAGACCGGACAATTCGTAACAGGATGCCGCCAGGGCCATGAAACCGTCCCAATCCGGCAGTTGTACACCATCGACCGGGTTGGCAGTGTCGGGGTGTTTGCTGATCTTCTTGTTCAGCCAGGTACCCTTGAGGGTTATGCCGGTAGCCAGATCGACACCGACCCCGATCGCGCCCTGGTGCAGGTTGGCCTTGCCACTGGATTGGCGGGTCGGCAGGCGCACCATGGCCATCACCGGATAGCCCATCAGCACGATGATGCGAATGTCCGGTACGCCTTCATAGCTGATGCTCTTGAAGATCGGATCGGGGGTGACTCGGTATTCAATGATTACCCGGTCACGGTGGCCGCCGAGCGAGTACAGTCCAGACAGGATGCTGGAGATGTGGTGGCCGATTTCGTCGCGGCTGATGATCTTTCCCGATACGGTCTTGAACATGCCTTCGTAGCGATCGGCGATGACGATGATGCCGTCGCCGCCGGCGCCCTGGGCCGGCTTGATAACGAAGTCCTTGTGTTTGTCGACAATCGAATCGAACTTGTCGAAATCCTTCTCGGTTTCAATGATCCCGTACAGCTCCGGCACATGAATGCCGGCAGCGATGGCGCGCTCCTTGGTCAGGATCTTGTCGTCGACCACCGGATACAGGTGCCGCTTATTGTACTTGAGTACATAGTCGGCATTGCGGCGGTTGATGCCCATGACGCCATGGGCTTTGAGCGCTTTCAAGGTTTTCAGGAAGAACATGCGGTTTCCTCAGCCCTGTTGGGTCAACGCCTTGAAGCGCATCAGTTCGGTCAGCCGGTAGCCACGATAACGCCCCATCGCCAGCATGAAGCCTACCAGTACCAGCAAGATTGCCGGGAAGGTGAAGACGAAGTAGGTCAGCTCCGGAATGGTCATCAACAGGTGCGCGAGGGTAGCAGCGACCAGTGTGCCGAGTGCGACCTTGAACGAATGGCTGCCGCCACGCTCTTCCCAGGTGATTGACAGGCGCTCGATGGTCATGGTCAGGATCACCATCGGGAATAGCGATACCGACAGCGCCCGCTCGATACCGAGTTTGTGACTGAACAGACTGATGGCGGCGATGACCAGCACCACGAAGGTCAGTACGATCGACAAGCGTGGCAGCATCTGCAGCTTCAGGTGTTCAAGGTAGGAGCGCAGTGACAGGCCCAGCGCGGTAATCAGGGTGAACAACACGATACCCCAGCCAACTTGAGTCTCGCGGAAGGCCAGGGCGATCAGTACCGGGGTAAAGGTCCCCAGGGTCTGGATGCCGATCAGGTTGCGCAGAATCAGGATTACCAGTACTCCGACCGGGATCATGATCATCACCTGATAGACATGCTGGGCATGCAGCGGCAGGCCATAAAGCGAGTATTCGAGCAGTGCCGAGGCGCGATTCTCGGTGGTCATCTTGGCCAAGCGCAGAGCGTTCATCTCACTGTTGTTGATGGTGAAGCTGACGCGGCCCTGGCGGCCGCCTTCAAGGTTGAACAGCGGCTGGCTGCCGGTCCACCAGATCAGGCGGTTGTCGGGGATGCCTTGCTGGCCGGTTTCAGGGTGGTAATACAGCCAGCGCTCGCCGTTATGGCTACGCAGCCACAGTTCCGGCTCCTGATTGGCCGTGCTTTCCAGGCGAATGGTATGTACCAGCTCCAGCGGGATTCGTGCATTGGACAGCAGCACATCAATTACCCGGGCCTTGTCCAGCGCACTGGCGCTGCCGCCAAGCAGCAGCTTGACATTGTCGTCGGTGATGTCATTGACCCGGCGAATGGTTTCACTGATGAAGGTTTCGATGTCGGCCGAGTGCTGGCGGATCGGACTGATCAATGCATCGGCGGCGACCTGCTCGGGGCCATCCAGAACAATCGGCTGGCGTGCTGGAGGCGGCGGCGCGACCGTGGGGGCGGTGCTGTAGCGCTTGGTCAGCACCAGGCGGTAGTACAGGGTCTGGGTGCCACTGGCACGGCGGGCTGACCAGGTCACCCGGCGGTTGCTCTGCACCTGATTGATGCTGACTCCGTAATTGTTGGAGATGAAGCTTTCGTTAAGGCTGATGTAGTCCTGATTCAGTGGCGGAATGAACATCTGAGCCTTGATGGGGACGCCACTGCTGGCCTGAAACTCGAACTTGGCGTCGAGGCTCCAGATATCGTCGGTTTCGTCTTCCTTGACCGGAATGTCGAGCACGACGATCTGGTATCCGGTGATCAGCAGGCCAAGGCTTACAAGAATGAAGATAAGGATTTTCAGGTGCAAGTTGAGCGATTGCATAGTCTTCCCAGTGGCTGTGTAGGTCACCGCTTCCTGTCGTCATCCAGGTGCGCAGGCATCGGTTCGGTGAACAGGGCGGCATATTAGCACGCCCTCAGGTTGGTACGTAGTCCGGCCGAAAAGTGCCATGGCAGTGTCTCGATGCCGGTGACTGACGCTTCTGGTCGATGGTTGGCGGCAGGTATTGAAGAGAGATTGTGAGGGCTGTCCATGCATGGTCCATAAGGTTGGCAGATTCTGAGTACAGAATAGCGTAATAAGGGTTTTTTGATGGATTGTTGACAATCTTGTGCGGTGAGGCGCATTATTCGCTCAGTTGAATCGTGTTGACCAATAATTTAACAAAGGTTGTCAACAATTGGCTGAAGCAGACACCCAGTCGCCCGCGCTCACCCTGTCCGACGGTGCCTTTGCCCGTATCCAGTCGGCAATCGTCAAAGGCGAGATTGCGCCGGGTACCCGTATCAGCGAGCAGTATCTGAGCAGTACTTTCGGTATTGGTCGTGGCCCGCTGCGCGAAGCCATCCGTCGGCTCGAGGGGCGGCGTCTGGTGGTGCGCATTCCGCATGCTGGGGTGCGTGTTGTTTCACTCAGCTATGCAGAGCTGATCGAGCTGTACCATGTGCGTGAAGCGCTGGAAGGCATGGCCTGTCGGTTGGCGGCGCAGAACATGAGCGATGAGGAAATCGCCGGTCTGCGTGAGGTGCTGGCGACCCATGAGAAACACAGTGGTCTCAAGGCCAACGAGTCCTATTATCAGCAGGAAGGTGATCTGGATATTCATTACCGGATCATTCAGGGCAGCAAGAACCAGACCCTCAGCGACATGCTATGTGGTGATCTCTACCACCTTGTGCGCATGTACCGCTACCGCTACTCCACTACGCCCAAGCGTCCGCAGCAGGCGTTCGCCGAACATCATCGAATCATTGAAGCCATCGCCGACCGTGATGGCGAGCTCGCGGAAATGTTGATGCGCCGCCATATCAGCGCTTCACGCCGCAACATCGAGCGTCGCATGCAACAGCAAGACGCGCCCCAAGATCCTCAGGAGGGACTGAATGATGAGTAATAGCCCAGGTCAACGTTTCCGTCAGGCGCTTGCTGAAGAGCAACCCTTGCAGGTTATCGGCGCGATCAACGCCAATCACGCCCTGCTGGCCAAGCGTGCCGGCTTTAAGGCCATCTATCTGTCTGGTGGTGGCGTCGCTGCCGGTTCGCTGGGTTTGCCGGATCTGGGTATCAACACTCTGGAAGATGTGCTGATCGACGTGCGCCGGATTACCGATGTCTGCGACCTGCCGCTGCTGGTGGATATCGATACCGGTTTTGGTCCCAGCGCTTTCAACATTGAGCGCACGGTCAAGAGCCTGATCAAGGCCGGTGCCGCTGCCGCGCACATTGAGGATCAGGTAGGTGCCAAGCGCTGTGGCCACCGCCCGGGCAAGGAAATTGTCTCGACCGAGGAAATGGTTGACCGGGTCAGGGCTGCGGCCGATGCCAAGACCGATCCAGACTTCTTCCTGATCGCCCGCACTGATGCTATCCAGGCCGAAGGCGTGGACGCCGCGATTGCGCGGTGCAAGGCCTATGTCGAGGCCGGTGCCGATGGCATTTTCGCCGAGGCCGCTTACGATCTGCCTACCTACGAGCGCTTCGTCAAGGAGCTGAATGTGCCGGTTCTGGCCAACATTACCGAGTTTGGCGCCACCCCGTTGTTCAGTCGTGATGAGCTGGCCTCGGTGGGGGTGGCCATCCAGCTGTATCCGCTGTCGGCGTTTCGGGCCGCGAACAAAGCGGCGGAAAATGTCTACACCGCGATTCGTCAGGAAGGTCACCAGAAGAGTGTGGTCGACAGCATGCAGACCCGCGCCGAGCTCTATGACCGTATTGGCTATCACGCCTTTGAGCAGAAGCTGGATGCGCTGTTTGCTGCCGGCAAGAAGTAATAAGCCGGTCCGGCCCCGCCCTGGTGGGGCTGTTGAATAACGACAATGATTGCCTGGAAGGAGATGAACGATGAGCACCAACGACACCACCACGCCGACGTTCAAACCGAAGAAGTCCGTTGCCCTGAGCGGCACCACCGCCGGTAACACCGCGCTGTGCACCGTAGGTCGCAGCGGCAATGATCTGCATTACCGCGGCTATGACATTCTTGATGTCGCCACCACCTGCGAGTTCGAGGAAATCGCTCACCTGCTGGTCCATGGCAAGCTGCCGACCATCGCTGAGCTGGCCGGTTACAAGACCAAGCTCAAGGCCCTGCGCGGCCTGCCGGCCGGGGTCAAGGCCGCGTTGGAACAACTGCCGCCGTCGGCGCATCCGATGGATGTGATGCGGACTGGCGTCTCGGTGCTGGGCTGCCTGTCGCCAGAGAAGGACGACCACAACCATCCCGGCGCCCGCGACATTGCCGACAAGCTGATGGCCTGCCTGGGTTCGATGCTGCTGTACTGGTATCACTACAGCCACAACGGCAAGCGCATCGACGTCGAGACCGATGACGATTCTATCGGGGGGCATTTCCTGCACCTGCTGCACGGCGAAAAGCCGCGCGATTCCTGGGTGCGCGCCATGCACACCAGCCTGATCCTGTATGCCGAGCATGAATTTAACGCGTCGACCTTTACCTCACGGGTGATTGCCGGTACCGGCTCGGATATGTACTCCTGCATCGCCGGTGGTATCGGCGCCCTGCGTGGTCCCAAGCATGGCGGTGCCAACGAGGTCGCTTTCGAGATCCAGAAGCGCTACGACAATCCGGACGAGGCTGAAACCGACATCCGCGAGCGGGTGGGACGCAAGGAAGTGGTAATCGGCTTCGGCCATCCGGTCTATACCGTCGCCGATCCGCGCAACAAGGTGATCAAGGAAGTGGCCCGCGAACTCTCAGTAGAGCAGGGCAATACCAAGATGTACGACATTGCCGAGCGTCTGGAAAGCGTGATGTGGGAAATCAAGAAGATGTTTCCCAACCTCGACTGGTTCAGCGCCGTGAGCTACCACATGATGGGCGTACCGACTGCCATGTTTACCCCATTGTTCGTCATCGCCCGTACCTCGGGCTGGTCCAGCCATGTCATCGAACAGCGTATCGACGGCAAGATCATCCGCCCCAGCGCCAACTACGTCGGCCCGGAAGATCTGAAATTCGTCCCGCTCAAGGATCGCAAGTAAATGAACACTCAATACCGCAAACCCTTGCCGGGCACTGACCTGGACTATTTCGATGCCCAGGCGGCGGTCGATGCGATCGCGCCGGGCGCCTACGCCAGGTTGCCGTACACCTCGCGGGTGCTGGCTGAGAACCTGGTGCGCCGTTGTGAGCCGGCGACCCTGACTGATTCGCTCAAGCAGTTGATCGAACGCAAACGCGAGATGGACTTCCCCTGGTATCCGGCCCGGGTGGTCTGTCACGACATTCTGGGTCAGACCGCGCTGGTCGATCTGGCTGGTCTGCGCGATGCCATCGCCGACAAGGGTGGTGATCCGGCCAAGGTCAATCCGGTGGTGCCGGTACAGTTGATTGTTGACCACTCGTTGGCGGTCGAATGCGGCGGTTATGACCCGCAGGCGTTCGAGAAGAACCGTACCATCGAGGACCGTCGTAACGAAGACCGCTTCCATTTCATCGACTGGACCAAGTATGCGTTCAAGAATGTTGATGTGATCCCGCCTGGCAATGGCATCATGCACCAGATCAATCTGGAGAAGATGAGCCCGGTGATTCAGGCCCGTGACGGCGTTGCCTTCCCGGATACCTGCGTCGGTACCGACAGCCATACGCCGCATGTCGATGCCCTGGGGGTGATCGCCATCGGCGTTGGTGGTTTGGAAGCCGAGAACGTGATGCTTGGCCGTGCCTCCTGGATGCGTCTGCCGGACATCGTCGGTGTCGAGCTGACCGGCAAGCTGCAGCCGGGGATTACCGCCACCGACATGGTCCTGGCGCTGACTGAATTCCTGCGCAAGGAACGGGTCGTGGGTGCCTATCTGGAGTTCCGTGGTGCGGGTGCCGCCAGTCTGACCCTGGGGGATCGGGCGACCATCTCCAACATGGCGCCGGAATACGGTGCCACGGCGGCGATGTTCTTCATCGATCAGCAGACCATCGATTATCTGAAACTGACCGGCCGCGATGACGAGCAGGTTAAACTGGTCGAGACCTATGCCAGGCAGGCGGGGCTTTGGGCTGACAGCCTGGCTGATGCCGACTATGAGCGCGTGCTGCGTTTCGATCTGTCCTCTGTAGTGCGCAATATGGCTGGCCCGTCCAACCCGCATGCCCGGGTCGCCACCAGCGATCTGGCGGCCAAAGGGATCGCCGTGGGCCTGGAGCAGGCGCGTGCCCAGGAAGCTGAAGGCTTGATGCCCGATGGCGCGGTAATTATCGCTGCCATTACCAGCTGTACCAACACCAGCAACCCGCGCAACGTGATTGCCGCCGGCTTGCTGGCACGCAACGCTAACAAACTCGGCCTGACCCGCAAGCCCTGGGTCAAGACCTCGCTGGCGCCGGGCTCGCGGGTAGTGGCTGACTATCTGCAGGAAGCTGGTCTGACCCATGAGCTGGAGCAGCTTGGCTTCGGTGTGGTGGCCTTTGCCTGTACTACCTGCAACGGTATGTCCGGCGCGTTGGATCCGAAGATTCAGCAGGAGATCATCGACCGCGACCTGTATGCCACCGCCGTGTTGTCGGGCAACCGCAACTTCGACGGGCGTATCCATCCCTATGCCAAGCAGGCCTTCCTGGCTTCACCGCCGCTGGTAGTGGCTTATGCGATTGCCGGGACCATCCGTTTCGATATCGAAAAGGATGTGCTGGGTGTTGTTGATGGCAAGGAAGTTCGTTTGCAGGATATCTGGCCGAACGATGAGGAAATCGATGCGGTACTCAAGGCCTCGGTCAAGCCCGAGCAATTCCGCAAGGTCTATATCCCGATGTTCGACATCACCCGCGACAACAGCGCCAAGGTCAGTCCGCTGTACGACTGGCGACCGATGTCCACCTATATCCGCCGCCCGCCGTACTGGGAGGGAGCGCTGGCTGGTGAGCGCACGCTCAAGGGTATGCGTCCGCTGGCGGTACTGCCGGACAACATCACGACTGATCACTTGTCACCGTCCAACGCGATCATGATGGACAGTGCGGCTGGGGAATACTTGCATAAAATGGGCCTGCCGGAGGAGGATTTCAATTCCTACGCTACCCATCGCGGCGATCACCTGACCGCCCAGCGTGCGACCTTCGCCAATCCCAAGCTGATCAACGAAATGGCCGTGGTCGATGGTCAGGTCAAGCAGGGCTCGCTGGCCCGGGTCGAACCTGACGGCAAGGTCATGCGCATGTGGGAAGCCATCGAAACCTACATGAACCGCAAGCAGCCGTTGATCATCATCGCCGGGGCCGACTACGGTCAGGGCAGTTCACGCGACTGGGCGGCCAAGGGCGTGCGTCTGGCCGGAGTCGAGGCAATCGTGGCCGAAGGTTTCGAGCGCATTCACCGCACCAACCTGATCGGCATGGGCGTACTGCCGCTGGAGTTCAAGCCAGGTACCACGCGCAAGACCCTGGGTATCGACGGTACTGAAACCTTTGACGTGCTCGGTGAGCGCAAGCCACGTACCGAGCTGACTCTGGTCATCCATCGGACCAATGGTGAAGTGATCAAGGTGCCGGTCATCTGTCGTCTGGACAGCGATGAGGAAGTGTCGATTTACGAGGCGGGCGGGGTGCTGCAGCGCTTTGCTCAGGACTTCCTTGAGGCCGAGGCGACAGCATGAGTCATCCTGCACAAATCAAAATCCCCGCCACTTACATGCGTGGCGGTACCAGCAAGGGGGTGTTCTTCCGTCTGGAGGATCTGCCGTCCAGCTGCCAGGTGCCGGGTACGGCGCGTGACAAGCTGTTCATGCGGGTGATCGGCAGCCCCGACCCTTATGCCAAGCATACCGATGGTATGGGTGGGGCGACGTCCAGTACCAGCAAGTGCGTGATTCTGTCGCGCAGCACGCAGCCGGACCATGATGTGGATTACCTTTATGGTCAGGTGGCAATCGACAGCGCTTTTGTCGACTGGAGCGGCAACTGCGGCAATCTGTCGACCGCGGCCGGGGCTTTTGCCATTCATGCCGGGCTGGTGGATCCGGCACGGATTCCAGACGACGGTATCTGTAGCGTCAGAATTTGGCAGGCCAATATCGGCAAGACCATCATTGCCCATGTGCCGATCAGTGCCGGACAGGTGCAGGAGACCGGTGATTTCGAGTTGGATGGGGTGACCTTTCCGGCGGCGGAAATTCAGCTGGAGTTTCTTGATCCGGCCGATGAGGGTGAAGGCGAGGGTGGCGGGGCGATGTTCCCTACCGGCAATCTGGTCGATGAC
Organism: Halopseudomonas phragmitis; assembly: GCF_002056295.1. Taxonomy (NCBI): domain Bacteria; kingdom Pseudomonadati; phylum Pseudomonadota; class Gammaproteobacteria; order Pseudomonadales; family Pseudomonadaceae; genus Halopseudomonas; species Halopseudomonas phragmitis. The sequence goes on from NZ_CP020100.1 coordinate 2,603,453, forward strand.
CTGGTGGTGCCGGGTGTCGGCACCTTGGAGGTGACGCTGATCAACGCCGGTATCCCGACTGTGTTCGTCAATGCCGCCGCCATTGGTTACAGCGGCACTGAGCTGCAGGAGGCGATCAATGGTGACGCCAGGGCTCTGGCCATGTTCGAAGCCATTCGTGCCCAGGGCGCGGTGAAAATGGGGCTGATCAGCGACGTCAGTCAGGCTGCCAGCCGTCAGCACACGCCCAAGGTCGCCTTTGTCGCGCCGCCGGTCGACCATGTGTCCTCCAGCGGCAAGGTCGTCAAGGCTGGTGATATCGATCTCTTGGTGCGGGCGTTGTCGATGGGCAAGCTGCATCACGCCATGATGGGTACCGCAGCCGTGGCTATCGGCACGGCTGCCGCCATTCCAGGGACGTTGGTGAACCTGGCCGCCGGTGGTGGTGAGCGCCAGTCAGTGGTGTTCGGACATCCGTCCGGCACTCTGCGGGTTGGTGCCGAGGCGGTCCGGCTCGACGGCCAATGGCAGGTCAAAAAGGCGATCATGAGTCGCAGTGCGCGCATCCTGATGGAAGGCTGGGTACGGGTGCCGGGAGACTGCTTCGAGTAAACCGCTATGCTAGGGTCTGTTGCGATGAAACGGCAACAGACCCTAAAGTGACTCTGGTGGCTGGTCGGGTACTCTGGTACCCGGCCGCGTCCTGTCCTCAGTTCTGAGAAGGAGCCCGCCTTATGAGTATTCATGCCGACCCCAATCTGCGCCCGGACTATGATCGGGTGTTACAGGACATCGCCGACTATGTCCTGGATTTTGACTCTCCCTCGCCTGAAGCTCTGGATACCGCCCGTTACTGTCTGATGGACAGCCTGGGGTGTGCACTATTGGCGCTTCGTTTTCCTGAATGCAGCAAGCACTTGGGGCCATTGGTGGAAGGAACCCTGGTGCCGCATGGTGCCCGGGTGCCGGGCACGGCGTTTCGCCTGGACCCGTTCAAGGCCGCCTGGGATATTGGTTGTCTGGTGCGCTGGCTGGACTACAACGATACCTGGCTGGCGGCCGAGTGGGGGCACCCGTCCGACAACCTGGGGGCGATCCTGGCGCTTGGCGATTACCTGGCACAGAAAAGTGTGGCCGGCGGTCGAGAGCCATTGCTGATGCGTGACGTGCTTGAGGCGATGATCATTGCTCATGAGGTCCAGGGCGTGATGGCCTTGGACAACGCCTTTAATCGGGTGGGGCTGGATCATGTCATTCTGGTGAAGCTGGCTTCGGCGGCAGTCAGTGTTCGCCTGCTTGGCGGCGGGCGTGATGAGCTGTTGTCAGCCCTGTCGCAGGTGTTTGTCGACGGCCAGGCTCTGCGCACCTATCGTCATGCGCCCAATGCCGGTAGCCGCAAGTCCTGGGCTGCAGGTGATGCCAGTAGCCGTGGACTGCGTCTGGCGGATATTGCCATGCGCGGTGAAATGGGGATCCCCGGAGTGCTGACTGCCCCGCAGTGGGGGTTTTATGATGTGTCGTTCAGTCACGTCAGCAAGGACTTGAGCACCAAGCCCGAGGCGCAGCGCCGATTAAGCCTGGCGCAGGGGTTTGGCTGTTACGTGATGGAGAATGTACTGTTCAAGATCAGTTTTCCCGCTGAATTTCATGCCCAGACCGCTTGTGAGGCGGCTCTTGGATTGCATTCGCAGGTTTGTGAACGTTTAGCCGAAATCGAGCGGATCGTCATCAGTACCCAGGATTCGGCAATCAGGATAATTTCCAAAACGGGTCCACTGACCAATCCGGCCGATCGTGATCACTGCCTGCAGTATATGGTTGCGGTGCCGCTGGTCTTTGGTGCGTTGACAGCCGATCACTATGAGGACGCTTTCCATGCGGCGCACCCGGTTATCGATGAGCTGCGCAGCAAGATGCAGGTAGTTGAGGATCCGCGCTATAGCCGCGAGTATCTGGAGCCTGATAAACGCTCGATTGCTAATGCGCTGCAGGTGTTCTTCGCTGATGGCTCCTGTACCGAGAAGGTCGAGGTCGAGTACCCGCTCGGGCATCGCCGTCGCCGGGCTGAAGGCATCCCGCTGCTTATGGAGAAGTTTCAGGTCAATCTGGCGAGCCGCTTTCCGGTGCGCCGCTGTACCGCGATTACCGAGCTGTGTTGCCAGCAGCAGGCTTTGGAAGATACCCCGGTGCACGAATTCATGGACCTATTCATGCTCTGAATGCCTGCGTCGCACTCAACAAAAAACCTCTAGACTGTGGTTTTGATCGACTCGGAGGTGCGCAATGAATCTGGATTTGACGGGCCGCAGAGCCCTGGTATGTGGGGCCAGTCAGGGAATCGGTGCTGCTTGCGCCCGGCAGTTGGCTGAACAGGGTGCCGAAGTGGTGCTGCTGGCCCGTTCCGTGGAGCGGTTGCGAGCTGTGGCCGATAGCTTGCCGGCGGAGTCTGGGCGTCGCCATAGCGTGATAGCGGTGGATGCGAGTGACCGGGTGGCGCTGGTTGCTGCAGTTCAGGCTGAACTGGAAGAGGCCGGGCCGTTACACATCTGGGTCAATAATACCGGTGGCCCGGCACCGGGGCCGGCGCATGCGGCCGAGCCGGAAGCCTATGCGGCGGCTTTTGCTCAGCACCTGGTCAGCGCCCAAGCGCTGCTGCAGGTGTTGTTGCCTGGGATGCGTGAGGCTGGTTATGGGCGCATCCTCAACGTGTTATCGACCTCGGTCAAGCAGCCTATCGCCAATCTAGGGGTCTCCAACAGTATTCGCGCGGCCATGGCCAACTGGGCCAAGACGCTGGCCAGTGAGCTGGGGCCGGATGGCGTTACCGTAAATAATGTGCTGCCGGGGTTGACCCGTACTCCGCGTCTGGAAAGTCTGATCAGCCATCTGGCGCAGGCCGGTGGTAAAACCGAAGAACAGGTGGCTCAGGGGATGCTGGCCGGTATCCCGGTGCGGCGCTTTGCCGAGCCGGAAGAATTTGCCAGTGCGGTGGGATTTCTTGCTGCGCCGGCTGGTGCCTATATCAACGGTGTCAATTTGCCGGTAGATGGTGGAAGTACCGGCTGCCTGTGATCTAAGGAACCTCTGAAAAACTACCTGCGTTGGCAATACTGCGTTAAAAACAGCCTCAAAATGCTCATTTACACCGCGTAAACTGCGCTTTTTCGGCTGTTTTTGCGGGGCCGCCATCGGTATTGTCTTGCCTGCCTCGCCTACGTTTCTCAGAGGTTCCCTACCCAGCGGCAGCCGGTGCTTCCGGTTGCTAGCCGTGCAGATGCTCGCAGGCGTGCAGGGTGTTTTCCAACAGGCAGGCCCGGGTCATCGGACCGACGCCGCCGGGTACCGGGGTGATCCAGCTGGCGCGCTGGGCGGCGACTTCAAATTCGACGTCGCCACACAGACGGCCATCTTCCATGCGGTTGATCCCGACATCGATGACGATGGCGCCGGGCTTGATCCACTCGCCCTTGACCAGGCCCGGCTTGCCGGCGGCCACAACTACCAGGTCGGAGCGGCCGACGTGTTCGGCCAGGTTCTTGGTGAAACGGTGGGTGACGGTGGTGGTGCAGCCGGCCAGCAGCAGCTCCAGTGCCATGGGCCGGCCAACGATGTTGGAAGCGCCGACTACAGTAGCGTCGAGACCATAGGGATCAACGCCGGTGCTACGCAGCAGGCGAATGATGCCCAGTGGGGTGCAGGGGCGCAGCAGCGGCATGCGCTGGGCCAGACGGCCAATGTTATAGGGATGGAAGCCGTCGACGTCTTTATCCGGGCGGATCCGCTCGAGCAGCAGCGAGGCGTCCAGATGGGCCGGTAGCGGAAGCTGGACCAGAATGCCGTCGATCTCGGGATCTTCGTTAAGGGTGTCGATCAGCCCCAGCAGTTGCTCCTGGGTGGTGTCGGCAGGCAGATCGTGCGAGCGGGAAATGAACCCGACCTCTTCACAGTCCTTGCGTTTGTGGGCGACATAGACCTGTGAGGCGGGATCCTGGCCAACCAGGATTACGGCCAGGCCGGGCAGGCGCAGGCCCAGGCGTTGACGTTCAGCGACCTTGTCGGCGATCTCGCGGCGAAGATTGGCGGCAATCTGTTTGCCGTCGATGAGTTTGGCGTTCATGTGCTTCCTGACGCAGATAAAGAATGGCGGCCATTGTCGCATGGCGGGGGCTCGGGCAAAAGGGTATGGCGGCTTGCGGTTTAAGCTACTCAAATAATTCAAAAAAATTCATTGTTCGGCGTTGACGTGGGGTAGGGGGCTGAGTATGATTCGCCCCGCTTCACAAACACAGCGACAGCAGTGATTGGAAGGCGACCAGGCTCCCCGGTGCTGCTCGGTAACCCCTTGTAGCCTGAGCATTTTCAGATACCCTAGGGTATCGGTGATGTGCACAAGGCGCCCGTAGCTCAGCTGGATAGAGCATCCGCCTTCTAAGCGGATGGTCGCAGGTTCGAGTCCTGCCGGGCGTGCCACAGCACGATGGGCTGGAAGTTTGAAGCAGGTTAATGGTGGGCGTAGCTCAGTTGGTAGAGCACAGGATTGTGGCTCCTGGTGTCGTGGGTTCGATTCCCATCGTCCACCCCATTTTTCTTCAAAGGCGCCAGACCCCGGTCTGGCGTCTTTGTTTCAGCGTTTCGCGGACGTGGTGAAATTGGTAGACACGCTGGATTTAGGTTCCAGTGCCGCAAGGTGTGAGAGTTCGAGTCTCTCCGTCCGCACCATTTAAGCCCTTGATTTTGCTGGGGTGTGTTTCTGAAAGGCCCTTAAATGGGAACCTGTTGGGAACATTCTGGGAATATCGGGCATGAAAAAACCGCCTCGCGGGCGGTCTTTTCGTCTTCCTGTCGGCGGTTTCTTTCAGCGGCTCAGCGCCGTTTCAATGATGCTCAACTGGTCGTGTGCGCGCTTCGGTATCCAGGTGCCGTAGTGGCGGTGGATCATGGCGGTTGATGTGTGGCCCATGTACTCAGCGACCCATTCAACCGGCGCTACGCCGGTGCTCAGGATCTGGCTGGCGAAGGTATGCCGGCAGTTGTTGGGGCTCCGGTACCGGACGCCGACGCTCTCCAGGTGGCCACGCCACCAGCTTTTCAGCAGCACGTCAGAACTCGACCAGGCCGCCCGGGTGGTGCTCTTGTGGAAGACGAAGCGCAAGCGCTGCACGCGAGTTGTCCGGTTGTCTCGCTCGGTGACTGGCACCTCGACCGGTGGCAGATCCCTGGTGAACCGGACCTGAGCCAGCAAGGCCTGGTGAGCCGGGCCAAGCAGCTTGAGTTCCCGGTTAGAGCGTCGGGTCTTGGTGACCTTGTAGTGGCCACGGACCTGGCCGCGCCGGAAGCGGATGATGCCGGCCTCCAGATCAATCACGTCTTCCCATGCCAGGGATATGGCCTCTGATACACGCGGGCCGGACCAGACCATGAACTGGGCAAGGTTGAGTTCCTGCTCAAAACCCGGGGTAGGGGTCAGAATGCGGGTGATCTCGTCCTGGTCGAAAGGGTCCACCTCTTCGGCATCGGGCAGCTTAATGTCGATGCCCAGGGTTGGGTCATGCGACGAACGGTTGCGCGCCCGGTAGAGGGTGTAGGTTTGGTGCAGGATGTTGAGAATGTCGCGGATGGTCTTGTTGTGCAGCTTAGGCATCAGATCCTTCTGCACCCAGCTCATCACCTCGATGGTATCGACGCTATCGGCTTGCCGGGCGCCCCACTGGGGGCGAATGTGGTTTTTCACCTTGCTGGCGTAGCCCCGGAAGCCTGACGGCGCCATTTCGTTGCGCTTGATCTCCAGCAGCAAATCCAGATAGTGGCCGACCGTGCCGGTTTGCACCTTGGGCGAGTGCGGGAAATGCCGGGCGTAGTCGAATGAGCCCTGCTTGATCTCGAAGGTGATCATGCCCACCAGTCTGTGGGCATTGTCGATATTGTCCTGGGTGGCCTCGCCCGGGATGGGTTCCCGGCACAGCTCCCCCTGATACCTGAAATAGATCCGGATGCGGTTACCACGCACCTCTACACCGTCTGCCATTGAGCGTCCCCACGCTGTACTTTGTCCGCCAGTCTAAGTGCCTGGCAAAAAAACGGCCCCAAGCGGGGCCGAGAATCGAGCCGGCAGGATTCTTACTTCATCCACTCGGCCCGGCGGCGCCACTGCCGGCGCATTTCTTCGATCAGCGCCTCGGCCGCTGCTGAGCCTCGTTTCGAAGTGATCAGCTTTTTCAGCTCATCGATCCTGTCCGGAGTGGTGTAGCCACGCCTGAGCCAGTCGCGGGCTTCGCACTCGTGACGGTGCCTTGCCTGGTCAGATGACATGACGCTGATCCTCTTGCTGGCTGGCGGTGCGGTCTGCCCGTATCAGCCTGGCCAAGGCGTTCTGGCGCTGCGCCAGTCGCCGGGAGTGCTGCCAGTGTGTATCAGTGGCCGCCCAGGCTTGATAAACCGAAGGTGACCACCCCGGGTTTTCTCGGCTTGCCAACCATGTTTCAGGGCATAACTGAGCAGGTAGGACAGGCTCTTGCCGGTGCGTCTGCCTCCAGTGATAAGAACGCGGCTCATAGCGCTGCCCCCTCACGGCTCACGCTGACGGCGATGGCCAGCGGCTGGACCCATACCGGCATGCTGCTTAGGACGAAGGTTTCTCCCTGCTCGGAAAGCATCAGGGTACTGAGCATGACATCAGCAATGGCCTTGCCGGCCTTCCTTGGCACGGCATTGCCGATACGCTCACGCCAAGCGCTGTCGTTGGTGCCGGTGAGGGTGAATTGCTCGCCAACTAGCTGCAGATCCCCGGTTGATTCGCACGGCTGCCAGATATCCTCCGGATCGAACATGCTTTGCAGGGCTGCAAGTTCAAGGGTGGTAAACGGGCGGTGCCAGGTGTTGTCCATGCTGCGGATGATGCAGGTCAGCCGATCATTTGCTGCCGGCATCCGTGGATCTGCTACCGACCACCGGCCGTTGTCTTGTCTGGCGCTCGCTGATACTGCGCCGGACTGACCGTTCCAGGGCACAACGCCGTAATGGCCACCGGTCAGGTAGTGGTCGCCCTTGCTGCGCTGCATGCCAGGGCGTGGGTCTGCGATCGACAGTGCGCCGCTAGCGACCTGCTGGCTTCCAGTGACGGTTCCCGTCGGACCTGCCCAGTTTGCGACATGAAGCTTGCGGCTGCTCGCCCCCGGGTGCCAGTTGTGATAACGGGGGTCTTGTACAGCAAACGCGCCCTGGCCTGTGGTGCTTCCTGAGATAACCGTGCGCGACACGCAATCCCACTGAGCGACGTTGTATTTAGCATGCCCGATTCCCGGGTCACGCGGGTCGGCCACGCTGAACGTCCCCTGTCCAGGCGACTTCACGCCTATTACTGCGCCGCTGGTTTCATCCCAACGTCGAACGCCGTACTGCTGGTACTGCGCAGCACCGACCGGTGCCCGGGGATCCGCAACAGAAAACGCGCCATTCGTGGGGCTGTTGCGGCCAGCGATGGTGCCGGCGGTGTCTTCCCAGCCATGCACACCCAGATAGCCGGCGCGGTACTCCGGAACGATCACGTAATCGCGCAGGTGGCCATCCTCGACCGCCAAACGGTTCAGGCTGCGCCAGTCCTTGCCGGCCTCAACCAGGGCGAGTCTGACCCAAGTCTTCCATTGCAGCGCCGGTACGCGGTGCATAGGGCCAGCCAGCTCGATATCTCCAGCCAGCGGCATGCGGCCAAGGATTTCGCCAACGCCCTTGAGGCGATGTGTTTGGGGTTGATACAGGAAGGCGGGCACATGCTCAATGTGACGGGCCACCAGCAAGAAACGCTTGCGGCTCTGTGCCAGGCCGGCGATTTCGCCACAGTCATGCACGGTTTCTGCTACCGCGTAGCCGTAGAAGTGGAACAACTGATTGATCTGGTCCAGCAGGTGCCGACCACGGCTGGCCAGGCGCGGGACGTTCTCGAACACGATCAGTTTGACCGGGTTGTCCTTCCAGGCCTCAAGCATCAGCCAGACACAGCGCAGGGTCAGTTCATTCAAGGCCTGGTATTTGGGCGTCAGGCTAAGGCTCTGAGAAAGCAGTCCCGAGGCCCCTTTGCAGGGGCTGGAAATGAACACGGCGTCCGGGTTTTCGTTGCCTGCTGCGCGGCGCACGTCATCGAGGGTGGCTTCTTTCCAGCCCTCTGGCGGTTCTTTGCCGTGGAATCTCGCGTATTGGTCGCGGGTGAACAGGTCCAGCAACGTACCTTTGGTGCCGGTGGCCTTCTCAAAGTCAGCCAGGCCAGCCGGGTCGATGTCGATGCCGCCCAGGCAACGCCAGTTGCCCTCCATGTTGTTCAGGCGCAAGGCGCTGTCGTTGAAACCGGCCGAGCCTGAGCCCAGGCCACAGCAAAAGCCAAAGTGGGTGTAGGTGCGCTTGATCATTGACCGAGCCCTCCAAGCGCTTTAGTCAATGCGTTTTTCTCACTTGCTGGCGTAAGATTCGATTGATGGATCCTGATCTTGTACCCGTTGCGCAAGCAGACAGTGGCCACAGGACCATTCATTGATACGACCTTGGCCTCCCTGACACTGATGCTGGTTGTCCGACTGTTCGAGCGAACGACACAGAAAGTCACCTTATCGCCGGGTTTGAAAGTGGTTGTGGTAGCCTTGCTGGTACCGCTGTTGGGTTGTACTTGCATGGTGCTAACCTTTCGGTGGTATTGGCCCCGGTGAGTTGCCGCTCATCGGGGCTTTCTGTTTGGGGCTTAGCCCCAGCGCTTCACAAACGCCCGCCAGATGGCCGGGCCGTTCTCGATCAGTTCGTGTACTTCCCGCTCTGGTGACCAGTCCATGGCCAGCACGGCCAGGCAGTCGTTGTGCAGTTCCAGATCCAGGGCGCGCAGGCTGGTCAGGTCGAGGGGGTATTCCGGGCCGTTGTAGAGGCCGAGCAGGAAGCGGCCGACCACGGCGCTTTGGCCGCTGTGGCCTTGGGCTACAACCACCAGCCTGGCCAGTGCTGGCAGACCGGAGCGGCTGACGGCTTCACGGTGCCGTTGACACTCATTGACCTGTTGCCAGACCTGTTCCAGGGCTGCGATGTCTTTGTCGATGTCTGTTTGCATGGCCGCTACTCCATTGCCTGCTGGGCTACATGAATAGTCAGGTGACTAAACGCGTTGGCTGCGTCTGCCACCTGTTTCATGACGTGAAGTTGCTTAATCTGCTCTGGGCTGCAGTCGTCGATCAGGATGCAGGTATCGCCAGCTTCGATGCGCGCCATAACGGTTCTGACAAGTGCGATTGATGTGAACTCGAGCGCGGGAATGATTACGTACCCTTTGGGGGTGGCCAGCTTTTCCAGTTTGGTGGTTTTCCCGCTGCCCTGTGGCCCGGTGATGACGTTGATTTGCATGGTGCTTTCCTCTCAGTGGTCCCCCGGCGTTGCCGCGCCGGGGTGGTGGGTTAGTGGAGCATTGCCAGGATCAGATCCGGGCAGGCGCTGGCGAAGGTGATCAGGGCCAGCAGGACCAGGCCGCTGCCGAGCAGGGTCCAGAGGTCTTGGCGGGATTTGCTTTGCATGGTGCTCTCCTTTCAGTGGTAACCGGCGTTGCCGCGCCGGTCAGGCTTGGAAAACCCAACACTTGACGGTGGTGGGCTTGGGGTTATCGAAGGCGTGGGCGCGGTGGTTCTGGCGCTCGCGGATGCGGCTGTTGACGGCCTTGACGTTGACGAACTTGCGGCTTCGGCTTTCTGGCAGCAGGCGGCGCAGTTCCGAGGCGCTGGCCAGCTCCTGGCGGTGTTCGCCGGCGAGCCTGACGAACTCGTTAAGGTTGATGGCGATCAACTGCTCGTCGCGGCTGTGGTTGACCATGCCGTCGTCGCGCTCGGATTCCAGGTAGTCGTAGACCTCCCAGAACTGGGCCACGGCCGGGTGGTCTGCGCTGATCGAGCTTTGGCGCTCCAGGGCCATTTCAACCAGCTCCTGGCGGCAGGCGTTGATCTGCTGTTGGGTGAGCGGGCAGAGCTGGGCCAGGCAGTCCACCAGGGCCATCAACTGGGCGTGGCACTTGATGATTCGCTCGACGCGCAGATCCTTGATGCCGCGCAGCAGGGTTTCATGGCCGGGGTAGGCCTGGAGAAAACACTGCATGAGCTGCTGCTCCTGGGTCATGACCTTGACCATGAAGTAGCTGAGCTGCTCGACCTGCATCTGTTCCAGCTCTGCGGCCGCCTGACGGCTCGCTGGCGTGGCTTCCGGTCTGCACAGCCATACTTTCACCAGTCGGGTCATGATCGCCTCGTGTGCGCTCACAGAGGCGTTCTGGCTGATGACGATGGTGCCCCGGAATGGTGGTTCGTGGGTTTCGTTGCCGGCGGTCTTCACACCGGTCACGCCCAGGTTGCCGCCGTTGAACAGCGGCTTGAGTTCGTCCCAGTCGTAGGCTTTTTGCGGGCGGCCGGTACTGGCGGCGGTGGGGTCGTTACGGTCGGCTTCCAGCAGCACGGCGGGCTGGTTGGATACCTGACTGAGCCAGCGGCGGCGGCCAGCGGTGGTCATTTTGGACGGGTCTTTACCTTCGTCGTCCGGGCGGCCGAACAGCTTCCACACGAGGTTGATCAGCGTGGTCTTGCCCGCGCCTGCCTCACCGGTCAGCTCAAGGAACGGGTAACTCTTTTGCGCCAGGCGGATCTGCTCGGCCAGGTGCGAGCCCAGCCAGAAGGTCAGTACCAGCAGGCCCTTGGCGCCGAAGCACAGCCACAGGCGGTTCAGCCAGCTATCGGTGTAGTGGGTGGCCCTGGTCTCAATGTGCAGGCTGATCGAGCGCTGCAAGGTCTTGAGCCGGGTGGTGCCCATTTCAAAGAAGTCTTCGTCGTTGGCTTGATAGACCTGGCCACCGCGCACAGCGATATCCCCGAACACATAAGCCTGATGCTCTTTGCTGTAGCCCATGTAGTCGATGGTCTCGACGGTTTTGAGGGCGTAGAGCTGCTTGCGCATGATGTGATCGAGCTGGCCGCCGCTGCCGGTATACATGGCCCCCGTGGCGACATGCAGCAGGCGCTTTTTGAACTCGCCGGCGGCCGCCACCTGGGCGGCGGTGAAGGTGCTCTTGACCGTGCCGCCGTCATGCGGGAAGTCAATCCGGAAGTAGTACCAGCTTTCATCGGTGACCAGGTTGCGCTGGTAGTACAGGGCCTGGAACGCACAGTTGGCTAGCTCGACCACGCCGCCGGCGAGCTGCAGAGCGCGGTCACGGCGCTGGTTTTCGGTCAGCAGGCGGTCTTCCTGCCGCTCGCTGTCTTCCAGGGCCTGGCGGGCCTTGTTGTACTTGTCCAGATCCAGCTTGAACCAGTACAGGCGGTTATCGAAGGTGAAGGGGAATTCTGCCTTCTCGCGCCAGGTATACATGAGCAGGGCGTATTCACTGGCGTTTTCGGCCAGCAGCAGGTCACCGTAATGGCGGGCCTCTTTGAGGTCGCGCTCGATGCGCTCCTTGCGCTTGGCCTGGTCATCGATCACTGACCAGCGCAGGTGCAGGTCATTCCAGTCGACCTTGCGGCCGTTCTGCGGGATCTGGGCGGCGCTGCACTTGTAACCCATGGCCTTGGCGCGGGGGCTGTATTTGCGGATGCCGGAGCGGGCCGAGGGCTCGTTATCCAGCGCCCAGACCAGCTTTGGCAGGTTGCCGGCGCGCTGGCTGGCCAGATCTTGCAGGAACTTGTCTGGGAAGGGCGCGCTACTCATCATGGCCACGGCGGCAATGCCGTGGTGCAGCAGGGCGATGGCGTCGAATACACCCTCGACGATCCACAGCTCGTCTACCTCCAGCAGATCCAGGCAGGGCGGCACCCAGCACTTGCCCTTGTAGCTCCAGCCCGGCTTGAAGCGGGCTTTCATGCCGCCGAAGCGGTTGGGCCGGTCAATCAGCCGTTCCCAGTAGCCGCCCTCGGGCATTTCAAAGCGCACCGTTGCGCTGCCGATATCCCTGGTCCTGTCCCAGTAGTTTTCCTGGCTGAACCAGCCCTTGATCAACGCCAGATCAAACCCACGGTTGAACGAGAGGTAGGCAATGGCCGAGGCGGTGGGCTCTTCCTTGGTGGGCGGGTGACGCTTGCTCCAGTCGTCGAACAGATCGCTGAACAGATCCTTGACGTGGTACTGAGCACCGCAACTGCCCCGGCCACAGGTGACTACCCAGGGGTTTTCAGCGTTGGCGTACAGGGACTTACGCTTGTTCTTGCCACCGTTGCAGGTCGGGCATATGCCCTTGCGTAGCCAGTTGGTGTTGGGGATTTTTTCGAGCTTGAATTTTTCGTTCAGCTTTTTCAGCAGGTCAGCGCGTAGCTTTGCGGGCATGTCGATCATGCGGAGCGCCCTCCGATCAACCGGCGTTGCAGCTCGATGACCTCCAGCAGGCCGTTGTCTTGCTCGTGACGGGCGTTGAGCAGCGCCTCGGCGACCAGAAAGCCGGATACTCGTGAGGCGTACCACTGGGCCATGCGAACATCGCCAGCCCCGGCCATGCTGGCCATGGTCTGTAGCCATTCGCGCACCGGCTCGAACTGGCCAGCCGCGTGGCGTAGCGCCGGCAGGGTGGCCAGGTGCTCGCTCAGGGTCAGCCCGGCGGGCTGTGGCGGTTGTGTGTGTGCGGCGTTTTGCATCGCGTTCACCGTATTCAGGGTGCAACTTCCCCCTACCCACACGCGGCGGGCAGGAGACAGGGTTAATCAGGGTCAGCTAACGGCGGTCAGGCGCCGGCGCTTGGGCGTATCAATCAGGTGCTGAGCGATCAGCGCCACCGGTACCGCCAGGGTCATGCCGCTGGCGGGGTCAACAATGGCGACGGTGTGCTCGCTGGAGTGCTCCAGATCCAGCCGGTAGGGCTGGTTGGCGCTGGTCAGCTCACCCCAGGCGCGGGTTACCAGCTTTTCAGCCATGGCCTGCGGCACCCGGAGCGAGGTGGTCAGGTAGCCCAGGGCGCGGGTGAACAGGAGCTGGCCTTCGCCCAGGTGCTCGGCCTGGTGGCGCTGCATAAAGCTGAGGGCTGCGGCTTGCATGTCGGCCTGATAATCCGTGGTGTGGGTGGTCATGCGCGGGCCTCCTGGTCCTGGTCGAGCTGTTCGAGGAACGTCAGTTGATCGCTATCGGGCGACAGGTCGCGCAGCGCCTGCATGCGCTCTTTTACCGGTGACAGCGGTAGTTTTACCTGGGGCTGTGGTAGCCCCGATGGTGAAAGGGTGTAATCCCAGGTGAGCGAACCGACGTAAGAGGCGCCGCAAACGATGTTGTTGCACTTGCCGTACATGGTCTGGAACGTCGGTGTCTGCTTTTCAGATTTGCGGATGAACATTGGTTGACCGCATGCCGGGCAGAGGCATCGGTACCCTCCGTGGTTAGGTGCTGTCATCGCTTACCCCGCTTGTGCAAGTTGATAGTGGCCACCACTTCGGCGTGGCGAGCGGCCATGTGCTTGGCGTGTAGTGCCAGAATCTCGCTGGCTTCCTGCTCGTCGATTTCACCATCACTAAGAGCCTGGGCAATGAACTGGTCTACCCGGCCGCGCTTAGTGGATGTTTGCAAGCCGCGCTGATGAAGCTCGACGTTGTCCAGCGTATCCACGTCCGGCAGGGACACGTAAAACCCGCCGTAGAGGCTGCATAGATAGTCCGGCAGGTAGGTGGTGCCGGTGTCGGACTCCAGTAGGGCTATCTGGCCGTCATCCAGCGGCCGGTGGCCGTTGTTTTCGTAGGCGTGGTTATCAAACTGCTTGAGTTTCAAGCCCAGGCGCGCTGCGGCAGATTCACGGCCACCGGGGTAAGCCCGGATCACAGCGCTGACGACTTGGCGGCGGCTATCAAGAATTTCACGGCTCATCTTCTGTTAGCCCTCTGCTGCGGTTGCGGGGTACGGTTCAACCACACACGGCTTGATGCCCAGCAGTACGGCGGCTTTGTGAGCCTCGCCGCGCAGGCACTTCTGCTGGCCATTGAGCACGGCATAGACCGTAGAAGGGGTTAAGCCGTTGCGTTCGGCCCATTCCTTGGCGGAAAGGCCTTGTGCTATCAGGCGTTGGCGCGCTGCCTGGCGGGCTTGCTCTGTAGGGTAGGCGTTAGGCATAGTGTTAATTCGTGCAATTTCATGTGATGACACGCAAAGAATGATGCACGAACCTGCATTCGTCAATAGCAAGGATGAATAAATTTGCATCATTCACGAGATGCCATCGGCCGCCGTTTGCAAGAGGAACGTCAGCGGCTGGGTTTTGTTCAAGCGGAATTTGCTGAAAAAGTCGGCCTGGCCAAGCGAACTTTGGCCGGCTACGAGGGGGGGCAAGGCGATATCGGGGCCACCGCCCTGGCCGCCGCCAGTGATATTGGCGTGGATATTCTCTATGTGGTCACTGGTCGCAGGACTCCAGCCGATGCGACCGCTGTAACTGATGACCGGCTGAAAATGCTTAAGACCTACGACAAGATATCCCCACCTGACAAGGCTTCTGTGCTGCGTCTGGCCGAAGCGCTGGCGGTGTATGAAGTCAAAGAGTGAACTCAGGGCAGTGGAACAACAGAAAAGGGGCCTATGATGGCGATGACGCAATGCAAAGAATGCAAACAGGACGTATCAACCAGCGCGAAGACTTGCCCGAGCTGCGGGGTGAAAGACCCCGGAATTAAGATGATTCACAAGCTGGGGGGAGCGGTGCTGCTGGGTGCTTTAATCCTTGTTGGGGTGAACGCCTGTAGTGGGGATGATGAAGCTACGGCCAAGGTCGAGCGCCAGGCTATTACAGAAGCGGGCACCGAACGGAAGTGGTACGAAGGCGGCACATTGCACCAGGCCAACGGGCTGGATTGGCAGACGGCAGACTATGCCAACAAGCTGGCAACAGCGGGAGACCTGGTTGCAACGGTCTACCAGAGCGGAAAACTTAACTCTGAGCTGTCTCGCCGAATTACCGATCCTGTAGAGGCGCGTCGGATGTCTGAGGAACTGGTGAAACAGTTGGACGATGCCTTCGAGCCGGAGACTGATCCAGATCAAAACCAAAAGATGTATGTGAACCAGAAGGTTTCAAGCACTGCTGCCATTGTCATGGCTCTTATGGGTTGGCTGGATCTGAGCGATTAGCCAAGAGCATAAAAGCCCTCCTGACTGGAGGGCTTGCCGGTAGTAATGTTTCAGGCTCGCCCTGGCTGGTGACTGAACTGCTGGCCGGCTGCATCTTCGGCCATGGCCTCGGCGATCAGGTCATCTGCGACCGGATCGGCGGCTCCGCCGTCTGCGCGGTGCGCCTGGTACCAGCCGATGATCAGGCTGGCTACGTTGTCCTCTGGTGCATCGCGCATCATCTCTAACGGCAGTCCGCTGGCGTGGCAGATACGCTCTATCACTGCCCAGTCAAAACTAACCGCACCGTCTGGGTCGCGGGCTAGTTTGAGGTCGGAAAACTCAATGTCGTCAGGGATAGCTACGCGGGTCAGTTGCTGCTGCATGTATGCCTCCACGGCCTGGGTGATGTAGTCGGTTAGCCGAAGGCCGACCGCACGGGATGCGCGAACCCAGCGGCCTTTGGTGGCCGCTGGTACTCGAAGATGGATTAGGGATTCGGTCATCTTTGAAGTGGCCCGGCCGTAGCCGGGCCATCCTGATCAGTAGATTTCGAATTCGGCGTTGGCCATGGCGTCATCCCAATCCAGAGTTCCGAGGTCTTCGGCGTTCATGAACTCTTCTTCGTCGACGTAGACATACATGAAAACGGTCACCTGATCTTCGCCTTCCATGGCTTTAATCCGAGCCGACAGCTCTGCTGTGCCGTTGTTAGTAACGCGATTGGTAGGCTCCACATTTGCGAACAGCAGTGTGTTGATGACTTCTTCGCCGACTGCTGCGATGGCCTGTTCTTTGGTAATTCTGCTCATGATGTTGCTCCTATCAGGAATCCCGGTTCCGCCGGGGCGGTGGAGTGGCTTTCTCGCCTCTCCATGGTTTTAATTATACACTCTTAAGAGTGTATAGCAAGTATTTTTTCTACCGTTCGTCGGGTTCGTCCGAGACTGTTTTAGCCAGCTCAATTGCAGTCTTGCAGCGCCGGATGACATTCGCAACCGCCTGCGGGGTGGTGTTGAGTACGGCGGCCACTTCCACCTGTTGCCGCCCCTCGACCAGCACCAGTCTGGCGGCCTCCTGGCTGACACCTCCGCGCAGGCGGATCAGCTTGGCCAGGGCCTCGAATTGTTTTTCAGTCATCATGCCTCCCGAATATTTGCGCCCGGCATTACCAGCCAGGTGGTGCCGTGCTCATCGCTCATCTCAACGGCCTGGAAGCCCAGGGCCTTTGCGACCTGTCCGCGAATGCGCTGAGCTTCCCAGCCGGCGTCCGCCCAGTCTTCTGCCTTCAGCAATTCGATGTCGGCGTCCTTAACCTGGGCCTCTTCAATGGCCAGCTCATACAGCCGGTCCAGATCTTCGCACCAGTGGCCAGCTACTTCATTCAACGCGGCCATTACGGCTTCATGGTCCAGTTCGTAGCTCAGCACTGATTGAGTCAGCGCTTTGCTGTCTTCAATCTCGATAACGTGCAGCACGTCACCATGGGCCAGGGCAGAGGCCTCCGAGTCGGCAGCGAACAGCCCGCCAAACAGACCTTGGTTCTTGATCTCGCTGATGGTTTCGTAGCTGCCGTGGAAGAGTTGCATGGTCGTTCTCCTTTGCCTTGATGTTTATTATACACTCTTAAGAGTGTATATCAAGCAATTGCCATTCTTTTAATACTGGTTTTATATACAGCATTCTTTCTGTGTGTTTATAGGCTTGGGTTTTTTCAGAATCGGGTTACTCCTGAACTGCCCACGCCATGGGGGCGAGGGTTTGCAGTATTGAAAAGGAGTCGTCTGATGTACGAGAAGTCCAACGAGGGGAAGAAGCTGGAAGACTGGCTGCGAGCGTGGGAGGCGCTTTTCCCCCAGTTGAGTGTTGAGGACCGCGATGTTCTGATGCGGTATGCCAAAGCCCTGGCACAAGCCGGGAAAGGGTAGTACCTAACCGCGCCTACGCCTGTAGGCGCTCCCATTCCCGTTTCACTGCCCGCTCACAGGTGCGCTTGCTGGCGTACAGGTGAGTGAGGCGCTTGGGGTTGGCCTGGTCGCCTTCGGTGATCTTGTGCTGCTGGCCCGTCTTTTCGTCCCGGTACCAGGCGAGTACCCCGGTATAGCTCTGGGTGCCGTCGCCGGTGATTTCTTCGTTTTCCGGTAGCTGCGCGGTCAGGTCCAGGCGGGTGATCAGCCCTTGGTCGCTGAGTTCGTGGGTGATGTTGCCGCCCAGCCAGATAATGGCGTCTATCTCGCTTTTCACGCCCTTGAGGGTGTAGGTCAGTTCGGGGATCAGCTCCGGACGGCCGCGCGCGAGGGTGTAGGTCAGGGTCTGGGTGCCGCGTTGCAGGCGTTGCCATTCGGCCCGGGCGGCGGTGAGGGCGCTTTCACGGTCTGCGTAGGTGTGGCGCAGGGTTTTGGCGTTGTCTGGCTCGGTGTTTTCGCCCGCTTCGCCGGCAATGGCCTGTTTGCGTTCGGCGCTGTTGGTTTCGTAGTAGTAGGCCCTTACCCCGGTGTAGTTGTTGCGGTCTGCGTTGATATAGCTGTGGCCGTCGCCGTCGGCGCGGGTCAGGGTGATGTGTGGCAGGTCCAGGCCGCTGGCGGTGACGCCGGCGCCGATGGGCTGGAACAGCAGGTGGCCATTCTTGACGCTGGCCACGGCGTCGTGGTCTTCAGCCAGGCGGCTGATGAGGTTGGCGTCTGACTCGCCGGCCTGGTCGAGGTGGGGCAGGCCGACGGCGGCCAGTGTGACGTTCACCAGCGGTTTGAGGGCGTGTTCGCTGGCGATGGTGCGCAGGATGTCGCCCAGGGTTTTGTTGTGCCAGCTCCGTTCCTGCTTGCGGGCAAAGCCTTGGCGCAGATCGGCGCTGCGGGCGCGGATGGTGAGCACGTCTGGGCTGCCGGTGTGGTTGATTTCGTCGACGGTGTAGGTGCCTTTATCCACCAGGCCGGTGGTGCTCCAGCCAAGCCATAGGCGGATGACGGCGCCGGTGGGTGGCATGGCCAGGCGGCCGTCATGGTCGCTGAGGCGGATGTCGAGCTGGTCGGCGTCCATGCCGCGATTGTCGGTCAGGGTGAGGCTGATCAGCCGGGCGGTGATGTCTGCGGTGATGTCGCGGCCGTCCACGGTCAGTCGGTAGCGGGGCTGGGCGTAGCTGATGGCGTCTGTGACTTGCCCGGTTTGGCGATCTAGGATCTGGCGGGCGGCGGGAATCAGGCGGTCGATCATCGGAGGATGTTCCCGAGGGTGTCGAACAGGCTGCCGAGCAGGTCCACGCGGCTTTCATCGACGCGGGCCAGGCTGAGGCTGAATTCGATACGGCGGGCGGCGCCGTCGCTGAAAAACAGGGTTTTGGTGGTGCTCAGGCGCTCGATGACGTAGATGCCGTAGATGCGCCCGGTGCCTTCGATCAGTGGCCAGGCTTTACCGGTGTCTGCCATGACGCGCAGGGTGTCCAGGCTCAGGCTGGAGCCGCACAGTTCGGGCACCAGCAGGCCGGGGAGGGTGATTGTTTCGTCACCTGGGCCGATGAATTGTCGGGCCGGGCGGGCACCCACCCGGCTCTGGCTGGGGTGGCGCCATTCCATCTGTTGCTGGAATTCCTGGTAGGCGAGGGTCTGCATGCCGAAGATGAACATGCCCAGACTCATCATCATTGCACTTACTCCTGGTCGTAAAGGGCTGACCGGCCCCTGGCGGCGCGCTCGCGTTCGCGGCGGTCCAGCTCGGCGGCTACGGCGCGGCCGATGGCTTGGGCGTCCATGCCTGGGGCTGGGTGGATGTGGATTTCGTAGCTGTTGGACGAGGTGGCGGCGGTAGCTACTGGGCGGGCAGCCAGTGGGCGGCGGTTGTCGAACTGGATGCCGTCGGTAAGGGCTTGGGTGCTGGCGATGCGATCAGCCACGGCGGCTACGGCTTCGAGCGGTTCGCGCTGTTCACGGTTGATGCCTTGGGCCAGGCCTTGCATGGTGTAACCACCCAGCTCGGCGAATACGCGGCTGGGGCTGTTGATGTTGAGCTTGTCTTTGAACCAGCCGGTGACGGCGCCACCGACGTTCATGATGCCGTCTTTGAGCTTGCCCATGCTGGCCTTGAGGCCGTTCAGTAGGCCGTCAATCATGGCGCTGCCGAGGGTTTTGAAGTGCTCGGGTACTTGGATGCCCAGGGCGCTCAGGGCGCTGGTGATGCCGCGCCAGAGCAGCCCCAGGGGAGACCAGTTGATCAGCAGCTTGGCAATGCCGAGCATGCCGCCGTCGAATGCGGTGCTGATCTCTTGCCAGATGCCGGTGAAGAAGGTGACCAGCGCGCCCCAGATGGCGCGGGCGGCAGTGACCAGCCCTTGCCATAGGGCTTTGAGCCCGCCGATTACGCCGTCCCAGTTTTTGTAGAGCAGGTATCCCGCGAGTACCAGCAGGCCGATGGCAATGCCGATGGGGTTGGCCAGCATGGCTTTGCCCAGCCACAGGAAGGCCCCGCCGATGCCCTTGAGGATGGGGATAATGCTCACGGCCTTGATGCCGAAGAAGGTCAGCCCATAGCGGATCATGGCGAACGGGCCGATGATCGAGGCCAGGGCGATGGTCAGGGCGCCGAAACCTGTGATGAGGATGCCGAGGCCTGCAATGGTCTTGATGATCTGCTTGGTCAGTTCAGGGTTTTCAGCCATCCATTCCCTGACCCGCCGAATTATCCCCACCAGGCCCTTTACGGTGTCGCGCATTTCTTCGTTGATCAGTTCCTGCATGCCGATGCCGAGATCTGCCCAGACGCTTCTGAGTGAGGCCATGTCGCCGCCGAGGTTGTCACCCATCACGGCCGCTGTTCTGGCTGCTTCGCCCTGGGCTTCGCGCAACTGTTCGATCAGGGTTTGCAGTTCGCCGGAGCCGGCTTGCTGGGTCAATACCGTCAGTGCGCTGCCTGCCTCTTCGCCGGCAATGGCCTTGAGCAGCGCGCCACGCTCGGTATTACCGAGGTTTTCGGTGCTGTCGTGGATCTGGCGCAGGATGTTGGGCAGGGGGAGCATATTGCCCTGAGCATCGCGTACCTGGATGTTGAGTTGTTCCAGGGCAGCGGCGGCCTTCTTTGGTGGCCCGGCCAGGCGGCTGAGAATGGCGCGCATGGCAGTACCGGCCATGGACCCTTGAATACCGGCGTCTCCCAGTTTGCCGGCTGCTGCTGCCATGGTCTCAATGTCTTGACCGTAGGCCGCTGCATTGGGGGCTGCGTATTTCATGGTCTCGCCGAGCATGTGCAGCGAGGTATTTGAGCGGGTGAACGCGGCGGTCAGTACGTCACCCACGCGGGCGGTGTCGGCTGATTGCAGATTGAAGCCGGTGAGGATGTTCGATGTGATGTCAGCGGTTTGCGCCAGGTCCATGGCTCCAGCTTTGGCTACGTCGAGCATGGCCGGCATGGCGTCACGGATGGCCTGTGGAGTGAAGCCGGCCATGGCCAGGAAGCCTTGCCCCTGTGCTGCCTCGTTGGCGCTGAACGAGGTGTTGGCGCCCAGTTGCCGAGCCTGGGCGCGTAGGGCTGCCAGTTCTTCGCTGCCGGCTTCCAGCCGGGCTAGGGCTCTGACCCGGCCCATGTCGGCGTCAAACTCAACGCCTGGAGCCAGCAGCCGCGCGCCGCTGTAAAGAATCCCGGTACCGGTGGCGACCCCGGCAGCGCCGGTGGCGGCCATGCTGCCAGCCAGGGCTTGGGTTTTCTCGTATTGGCGCTTGGCGTCGGCCAGGCGCTTTTGCTGCTGGGTGACTGACCTGAGCCGGTCTTCCTGCTGTTTCAGCGTGGTGTTTGTACTTGCCAGGCGCTGCTTTAGCTCGCGCTCGTGTTCGCCGAGGTTGCGGGTGCTGATGCCGGCTTCGCCCAGTTTGCCGCGCAGGCCTTGCAGTTCTCGCTGCTGTTCGCCGTGTTTCTGCTTGAGCGCCTGTGACTCGCGCACAGCCCGCTTGAATTCGTTGCTGAGTTGCTTGGTTGGGTTGGTGGTTTCGGCCATCTGGCGCGACAGCTCGCGCACACGGTCGCGGCTGGCGGCCAGGGCCTGGCCTGTTTGCTCGTTGGCGGTGCGCAGGCTGCGAAAGCTGCTGATGTCTTTCTGCTGGGCCTGCAGTTGCTTGAGCTGGTCGCGGGTGTTCTTGAGGTCTTGCCCCAGCCCTACGCTGCCCTGGGCAATGGCCCTGATGGGTTTGGTGGCACGGTCCAGCGCCTGGAGGACTACTTCAAGCCTTAGTTGCTGAGCCATGCACCTGATTCCATTGCTTGATGGCGCGGTGGCGCCAGTCGATCAACTCGGTGAGGGTGAGGGTGTCCATGTCCCTCGGCCCCCAGTGGTAGACCAGGGCGATATCGCCCATGGCTTCTTCTACGCTTCGAGGGAGCCCTCTCTCGCTTTCTTCGTCAGCAAAAAACTGGCTACGGCGACCCCGCATTGCATCAGGTCGGCGGGGTCCAGGTTGCCGACCTCGATGTCGGTCAGGGTCGGCTGGCTGATGCGTGGCAGTACCTTGCGCAGGGCGATTACGTCCATATGGGCCAGATCCATCAGGCTGGTACCGCGCAGCTCGCCGGAGACCGGCTTGCGCAGGGTGATGCTGGTGATTTCGGTTTCACCGCGCTTGATGGGCTGGTCCAGCGTGATGATTTCTTCGTTGGGGTTTTTGCTGGTCTGTTCAGCCTGTGCTGTGGCTTCCGGTTTGTCGGCTTTGCTCACGGGTGGTTCTCCTTTACTTGGTATGCCGGCGGGCGCTGATCAGGCTGGCCCGCCGGGCTTTGGGGGTTATGGGGTTACAGGCCGATGGCGCGGCGCTGCTCGGCGAGCATGTCCACGCCGTCAACGTTTTCGATCATGTTGAGGATGTCGATTTCGACCAAGACTTCGCCGTCTACGGTCAGCTTGTAGTAGCTGCAGGTGGTGGTGATGCTGTGCTCGGTGTCTTCACCGGGCGAGGCGTCGCCGAATTCGATCTCTTCATGCCGGCCACGGACGACGACTTCAACGGCGCTGACTTCGCCGGTGTCGTCACGCTGCACCGCGCCGGCAAAGCGCAGTTGCACGGCATCGGCCCGGGTGGCGCCCCACTGGCGCAGGGCGATCAGATCCCAACCGCCAAGGGTCCACTCGAACTGGATGCCGTCGTCGGACAGGCCCTGGTCGGTCTTGACCGGGCCGTTCATGCCAGCACCCCGGTAGCCTTCCATCTTGCGGCTGAGCGGGGGCAGGGTGGCGGACTTGGCTACGCCCTGGTAGCTGTTGCCGTCGTTGAAAATGTTCAGGTTCTTGAGCTTGCGCGGCATGGCCATGGCGGTGCTCTCCTTTAGGCGTTGATGCGGCTGGCGAAGTCGGCCAGGTAGCGGTCAGTGATGCGTTGACGCAGCGCGAGATTTTCCAGCGGCGGCACCGGTGTGTAGTCGTAGTCGATGTAGAGCTTGCCGTCCTTGAGGGTGGTGGGCTCGTTGGCGGCTTCGTCGTACCAGGCTGAGCCGTCGATGATGTAGCCCTGGTTCTTCAGCTCGCGGAACTTGGCGTTGATGCCTTCGAGGATGTCGCGCACCAGGCTGGGGTGCATGGGTTTGTCTACGGCCCACAGGTGGGCTTCGGCCATGGTGTCGGCCAGCACCTGGGCGGTGCGGGTGTAGTTCTCGAAGGCGAACAGCGGGTCATCGGAACAGGTGCGTGAGCCCCAGAAGCGGAAGCCGCCTTCGCGGATCAGGGTGGTGACCTCGTTGCTGTTGAGGTAGCCGGCGTCTGTGGCTGGGTTTTGCAGATCCCAGAACACGCCCTTGCTGATGCCGGTGACGCCGTTGACCGGGATGTTCGACAGGGTTTTGTGCCAGCCGACTTGCTGGTCGATCTTGGCGCGCAGGCCGAGGGCACGGGCGACGGCTGAGGCTTGTACGTCCTGGTTCTGGCTGGTGCTCCAGTTGAGGAAGTCGGGCCAGATGAGCATGAGTTCGCGGGCGCCGAAGTTTTCACGGTAGGCGACGGCTTCTTCCTTGGTGGCACAGTCCCAGGCGCTGGCGTAGGCAAAGGCGCGCAGTTGCTGGGCGATGGCGACCAGCTCGGTGGCAACTGGCAGGGAGTCGAGGCCTGGCACGCCGAGGATGCGCGGGGTGACGCCGAGGCTGGCTTTGGCGGTGAGCAGGGCCTTGAGGCCGGTGTATTGGCCTTCTGGGCTGACGCCGCCGACGATGTTGGAGGTGGTTTCGGCGTCGTCTGCGCCGGCTTCAACGCGCACTACGGCGGTCAGCGGGCTGGCGTTGTCTGCGATGGCGTCCAGGCTGGCGGCCAGGGTGCCGTTGTCGCCGGCTTTGCCGGAGGCGGACAGTACGTCGGTGAGCAGCACCGGCTTGTTGAGCGGGAAGACAGTGGCGTCAGCGTCAGACGAGGTGCAGACCATGCCAACCACGGCGGTGGAAATGGTGCGAATTGGCCGCACACCTTCGTTGATTTCGATGACGCGCACGCCGTGATGGTAATCAGACATGGGCTTGGCTCCGGTCAGGTTCAGTGATCGTGAGCCTTGAGGGTGCCGCGCGCGTGGGGCTTGGGGAACCTGACGCCGGTGTAGCGGGGGGCGCTACACCGGCGGGGTGGTTGGTTAAGAGTTTGAGGCGTTACCCACGCCGGCGATGGCGGCATTGATCGCGGCAATGGCTTGTTCAGCCGCTGCCTGGGCCTGTTCTGGTTGCTCTGCTGCCATCAATTCCCTGACCTGTTCCTTGGCGGCCAGGCGGGTTTCACGGATGAAATACAGCGCTTCGGTCCAGGCTGCAGCCTCGGCCAGGATCTCGTCAGCGGCCTGTTGTGCTGTGCGGCCGTTGATTGCCCAGGCCGCCACGGCGCGGGGCACGTCGCCCTGGTAGTTGGCAGCAGCGAAGGCCTGGGCTTCTTCCCGTGCGGCTTTGTATTCCTCAGCGCGCAGCGGGGCGCCTACGACCAGGGCGCGGGCGGTGTCGGCGGTGTGGTCGATCTGGTTGCAAAGATCCTCGACACTCATAGGCGCTACCGTTGGCGGACTGAACTCGTCGTTTACATAGGTCCAGCCCGGTTCGATATCACTGCTGCAAGCAATCCACACTAAAGACGGATGGAAGCGGCCGGTCGGGTTGATTGCCGTGATTTCGGCCACGGTGCCGTTATCGATTCTTGCCCACATAGTTGTCACCACTCCACCACAACAATGCCACGAAAACCGTTGCCGCCATTGGCTTCAAGAATACCGCCGCCACCGCCCGCACCATGAGTTACGCCAGATCTTCCTGCGGTAGATGAGGATTCCGAGAGCGCTCCTCGACCGCTACCACCCAGGCCACCGGTAAATGCTCCAGATGTTCCAGAGCTGCTTTGTCCACCGGGCCCGCCCGCTAAATTCAAATTTCCACCATTTCCAACTCCCGGATCTCCGCCGCTAAGTACGCCACCACCTGACCCACCTGTAGCAGAAATGTATGAGCCAAAAGAGCTTGTCCCACCTGGTGTGCCAAGTCCTGTCGAATCTGCCCTACCTGCCCCGCCGGAACCAACTGTAACGCTTACTGATACGACACTAGACAGATTGACAATGCCGGAGCTTCTACCGCCACCGCCTCCTCCTCCTCCTGCAAAACTGTTGTTTCTTCCGCCTCCACCTCCAGCGCCGATAACTGTCACGCGCGCATAGCGGCGACCGCTTCGCAATACTGCAGGCACAGAAAAAGTGTGATTACCTGCTGTATCGAAAACGGCCACTCCCCCAGTTATCGACGCGGGCAGCTCAGCCTGACCCACACACCACCAATTTCCAGCCCCATCACTACGCAGACGCAGCCAGTCACCTGAAAACAGCAGTTCCGTGGTGGACTGGCCAGAGGCTTGAACAGTTGTATCGAGCCTCAGCTTATCCGTACCTGATGCTGCGATGACCAAGGCGTTGCTGCTGGCATCGGTGCGTCTGAGAACCAGCTCGCGGACGCCTAGGGATGAGGTCGCGGCGGGCAGTGTGTAGGTGCGGGTGCCGCTGGCGGCACTGAGCAGGATCAGGCCTTCATGATCAGCGTTGAGCTGAGTGTTTGCGCTCAAGCTGGTGATAGCTCCGCGCAGTTGGTATTGCGGGTGCGGATCAGTTTCTGCTTTGTGATTGACGATTAGCGAGTCTGCATAGGCTCGGGTCGCCAACACTACGCTGGGGTCAATTTTGAGCTGAATGTACTCAGTGCTGCTGACCAGGATGTTCAGCCGCACTACCTGGGTGCGGCCGCTGCCCTGGCTGAGTTCGGGTTTGAATGTCGGCGGACAGTTGGCTACGGCTACCAGGTCGTTGTCTTCGTCGTAGAGGCCAATTTCTCGAATCCACCAGCCGCCGACATTCTCGGGGAGGACTTGCTCGGCAATGATGATCGCGTCGTTGTTCGGGTCGATGTCCAGTCGGTTGAGCGGTGCCCGGCGGCGCTCATTGATGAGAGAGGTTTGCAGCCGATCTGGGTCAGGGTCTGTACCGTTGGCGTCACCTACGCCCATCTGGGTGATGACCCAAGGGATGCCCAGGGCATTCGCATTGGCCTGCTTGGCTTCACCGACAGCGGTGAGGATGGCCATGAATTGAGAGTTCTGGTCGGTCATGAGTAGATATCCATGGTGTCGATAACATGCTCACGCGCACCCCAGGCCAGTGTGCCGCTGACCTCGATGTCGCGTGGTTGTGGTGGGTAGATGTCCAGCTCATCGCCGTCTGACAGGGCGATGCCGATGTGTTCTGTGCCGTGAACATCCAGGGCGATGGCCAGGCCTGTGATGTGGCGGCTTACCGGTTTGGCGTCGTCGATCAGCCAGACCAGCTCCTGATACATTTCTTCGGTGATGCCGGTTTCAAGTACGCCAATAAGCAACTGAAAGGTGCCGGGGGTGGCCGGGGGCGATTCTTCCCACCATTCTCGGACCTCAATCAAATAACCCAGCGGCTCGACCACCCGGCGCAGGGCTCCGATGGTGCCTTTGTGGGCATGGATGAAGTAGGCCGCTTTGATGGCTTCGCGCTTGGCGCGCTCTGGCCAGACCGATGACCAGCGGTCGACGGAATACGCCCAGGCCAGATAGGGCAGCAGCTCGACTGGGCAGGTGTCCGGGTTCCAGAGGTCGCGCAGGGGTACGGTTACCCGCTCGATCTGGGCCAGCGCCTGGGCGGCGTTGCGCTCCAGCTCGGTGGCGTTACCGGGCAGCAGGCAGGCGGGCATCAGTCGCCCCCTACGGTGACGCTGTAGCCAGTACAGAACGGGGCTTGCTGCAGGGTGGCGATGATATCGGCCCAGCCGGGCAGCTCAACACGGCGCACACCTTCGATATGCAGGGCGGCATCCAGCGCTGAGCGGTTGACCTCCTGGCCCAGTCGGCGGCGACGGTTGACCAGGGCATCCAAGCGATGTTCTGCAGCAGCGCGGATCGGTTCAGCCTCTGGGCCGGTGGTTTCCAAGTACAGCACGGCGGTGACGGTGTACGGGATGACCGTTGCGCTCTGCACGGTGAGGCGGTCTGCCACTGGGCGCCGGTCATCGTCTGACAGGTAGGCGTCTACCAAGTTGAGCAGTTCTGCATCGGCGGTGCCGTCATCCAGGGCGCTTTGCACTGTGACGACTACCTCGGCTGGGGCTGGGCTGTCACAACTGGCATCCGCTACGCGGCCGTCAGCACTGCGGGCATGAAAGATGTAGGCGTTGCGCGGCCCTGCGGTGCTGAGCCCTTCCAGGGCCATTTGGGTGCGCTCGCGCAAGGCCTCGTTGCCTTCGTAAACCGGTGGCTCTGGTGGGCTGGCGGAGGGGTTGCCGGGGCTGATCAGTAGCCGCTGGACATTGAAGCGGGCGGCGATCTGTTCAAGGTCTTCATCTTCGGCGTAGGCCAGCATGACCGCCAGTGCTGATTCGTTGACCCGCTGCCGCCAGACCAGTTCACGGTAGGCGTTTTCCTGTAGCAGCTTGGTGAGCGGTTCGCTTTCGAGTTGCAGGCGGGCAGCGATCTCTGACTGTTGTTCTACGGGGAACAGGGCGACCAGTTCGGCTTTGCGCTCGGCCAGGATGCTTTCGTAATCGAGCGGTTCAACAACCTGGGGAGCAGGCAGGGCGGACAGGTTGATCGGGGTGAAGCTCATGCCAGCCCCCCGAGTGCCAGGGGCACTTGCAGATTGAGGGGTTCGCCGGTGTCAACGCGGCTTGTTTCGATGTCGAGCGTGGTTTGCCCGTCAAAACTGGTGGCGCCGAGCTGAACGCGGGTTATGCGCAGGCGTGGTTCCCAGCGCATCAGGGCCATGGCTGTGGCGGCATAGACGCGCAGGCGGTTGGCGCCGTTGGCTGGCTGGTCGATCAAGTCGGGCAGCAGGCTGCCGTATTCGCGCCGTTCCAGACGGGTGCCGATGCGGGTGGTGAGAATGTCGGCAACGCTCTGGCTCATGTGTTCGGCGTTGGTCAGCAGGGTTCCGGTATGGCGGTTCATTGCGGATCTCCTGACAGGCCGTTGCCGGGGGTAACACCTGTGGTTTTGTGATGCATGACGCTGATGCCGCCGGCGACAACATCTTCGGTGGTGGTGACCTTGCCGTTGATGTTGATGTTGCCGTTGATCTGTACGCCGCCAGGGGCGGTGAGGATCAGTTTGCCGCCGGCGGTGAGCATGACGGTCATTTCCTTGCTGCCCATGTCGTAGCCCACCCAGGTGCCGTCGGCGTACTGGGTGCGCTCTTCGGTAGGGGTGTTGCTGGGCGCGGGGTGTTGGGCTGAGTTGAGGCCGAGCAGGACAACGCCGGCGGCCAGGTCGCCGCTGGGGCTGAATACCAGGCACTGTTCGCCAACGCTGGGGGGTGACCATTTGCGCACAGCAGCGGCGCGCAGTGCGAACCAGGGCAACCAGCCGCTGAGCACCTGGCCAGACTGGACCCGGCAGGCGGGGGGCTTGCCTTGGTCGGGGTCGCCATGGTCCACCTGGGCAATAGTGCCCAGGCGTAGCAGGTTGTCGAGGCGGCGGGTCAGGTCGGCGAGTGCATTCATGCTGCCGAGGATTGCTGACCCGCGCGCGAGGCGCATCAGATTGCAGGTTGAGCGGGGGGCGCTACACGTCGCCGAGCTGATCGAGTACGCGGGAGCGGATCAGGTCGAGGTCTTCGGCACTGAAGCCGAGCAGTTCGCGCTTGGGGTAGCGGATTTCGCTGGTGTTGCGGCCTGGGCGTTCGCGCAGGCCTTTCTGGTGAACGCGGGCGATGCGGGCGGTGCGGCCGAGGAATTCCAGGCTGATGGCTGCGGCGCTGGTGCGTACTTTGAGGAACCGGGTGGTGCTCAGGCGGTTGAACATGCGCTGGCGGATGCGGCCACCCCGTTCGCGCAGGCGTTTCTTGCGCGGGGTGTAGGCGCTGCCGTCGGGGTTGCGCTGGGCGCGGATACGTTTCTGATGACTGCGGCGCAGATCCCGGGCCAGGTGCTGGCTGAGTTGGCGCCTGGCTTTGGGTTCCAGTCGGTTGAGCAGGGCGCCGGCCCAGTCTTCGAGCTGCTGGATATCACTGGCCATGGTTGGGCCGTTGTGGGTGTGGTGTTGCCATGTCTACGCCGTGGCCTTCGATGCTGTCCCATTCGGCCAGGACATCGCCATTGGTAATCAGTTGGTAGTGACCAGCCGGGAGGAACGGCTCCAGTTCGGGTTCTGGTGGGTGGGTGATGCTGAGGCTGCCGTCTTCCTGGCGTTTGACAATGACACGTTCGGTCAGCGGCAGGCTGATTTCGATGTCTACCAGGTCGTTGGCCAGGACTTCGGCGTCGAAGGCAATGGCGGTTTTGTTGCGTTCGTGGTTCTCGAGCAGTTCGCGCTGGTTGATGCCTACCCAGGCGATCAGGGGCACGAAGATGGCGTCGGGGTCGCCGGCGTAGTCGGTGATGATCAGTTTGAGGTTGTAACTGTACTCGAACGATAGGCCCACGGCGGTGGTGGATATCGCGTGGCCGTCATCCATGAACACCAGTACCCGGTCTGGGTGTTTGCGCAGGGCGGGTACGCTGTTGATGAGGTGCTGTTTAAGGCTGCTGGGCTTGAGCATGCTGGGCCTGCTGGTGTTGGTAGATCATGTCGACCTGGGCGGCGCATTCGGCCCAGGCGTTGCCATCGATTTCGCTGTCGGTGATCAGGTCGCCATTAGTCTGGGGGCTGACTGGTGGCAGGGTGCAGGGCGTCACGGCTGGACAGCCAAGCCTGATAGTCTGCGGCTCCGGTGATGGCAGGGCGCTGGCGCAGCCGCCGAGCAGCAGCAGGCAAAGGCTGATCAGCCCATTGGCGCAGTTCTTCGTTTTCACGTTTTAAGTCCTCGATCTGGTGCAGGCTGGTGCTGAGGCGCTGCCGTAGCTGGTTGTGAGTTACGCGCAAATCAGTCTGTGCCTGACGTTCGTGCTGCAGGGCTGTTTCCAGCTCGTTGATAGTGGTGGCCTGGCGGGTGGTGCGCTGGCGTTCAGCCTGTAGTTGTGCGGTGGCCAGGGCTGTGCGGCCCTGTTCGGCCTGGCTGCGCTGATGCTGGCCCCAGAGCAGCAGGGCCAGGGCGGTGAGCAGGGCGAGGCTGTAGAGGGTTTGGCGTAGGGTGGTCACTCGATAAGCCCTTTGACCTTGAACATAAACATTGGCTGGGCGTCTGGCCCGTGCACCAGGGGAAATAACAGCCCCTCGATGCAGGAAAATGCGTGGATCAGATATTCAAGCGGTGCCCACTTGGCAAATACCAACGGGGCTTCACTTTCGATATCACCCATCCAAAGCGGTATGCCGTAGTAGCTGCCGTGGTGAGTGCAGCCCAGCGCCTTGGCCTCAGCCGCAACTGTGTAGCCAGGGATCATGCCGCCACCTGCTGCCCACAGCCGCAATCAGTATGCCGCTGATAGGCGCGTTCGAGCTTCACGTCGTAGAGATTGCGGGCGTAGGCCGGGCCGTTGTAACGGCGGGCGAAGTCTGCCCATTTCTTGGCTTTCAGCGCCTTGTGCAGGGCGGGGTCGGCTTCGATGAAGCGGACGAAGGCTTCGAAGTGTTCGTCTTCGTTTTTGGCCATGCGGGTGAGGAAGTCGTCCAGGCTGCTGTAGCCGAGGTTGTCCCAGTGGTAGCCCATGATCTGGAAGGCGCCCCAACTGGCCGATTCTGGGGCGCTGATGGCGTCGATCAGCTTGGCTTGGGCCAGGCGCTGGTGCTCGGCGCTGCCGCCGGCATAGCCGCCGGGGCGCGGGTTGACCAGGTTGGGGTGCAGGGTGGCGAGTTCGTCGGCGTGGGCTTTGAGGGCTGTGGCGTCGTCACCCTTGGCGCGGACGGTGCTCAGGCGCCGGTACATGATGTGGCGCTCGTAGAGGATCTTGGGCTTGCCGTTGGCGAGGAAGCCACCGCCGGCGCTTTCTACCTCGTTGACAGCATAGATGCTGGCCAGTTCGACGCCCAGGCGCTTGGCTGCGGCCACCATGGTGGTGTTGTGCAGCAGGCGGGTGCAGTCGCCACCGGCCAGGGCGCCGAGGGTTTTGGGGCCGGCGATGCCGTCTACCACCAGGTTCATCTTGAGCTGGTAGGCGCGGACGGCCTTTTCGGTTTCGTCGCCGAAGACGCCATCGGGGTACAGATTGGCGCCGTTGGTATTCAGGGCTTTTTGCAGTTGCAGGACGGCTTGACCGGTGGAGCCGTGGCGCAGGAGTTGGGTCATAGTTGCTCTACCTTCTTTTCAAGGGCGCGGCGGGCTGCTGCGCGGCTGGTTTCAACGCCGAGCAGGCCGACTACGCAGGCGAAAAACGTGCCGGCGCTGGCGGGCGCGCCGATGAATTCGGCGCCGTAATGCACGCCCACTCCAAGCAGACCGCACAGGGGCGTTTCGATGGCCAACTGCCGGAGCCGGCCGCCGGTGTAGATGATTCGCCAGAAGGCGACGAAGAACGCGAGGGCACCGGCGTAAAAGGCCGGGAAGTGCTGTTGCACCCAGGCAATCAGCCAAGCCCAGGTTTCGGGACGATCAGGCATCTGTGGCATTCCTTAGCCCTCCGTGAGGGAGTGGCCTAGCTGGACGAAGGGGAGGCGGTTAATGCGTTGCACCACTTCACCGAGCAGGGCCGGGTTGAAGCGTTGGGGTTGCTCAAAGCCCAGGGCGGCGGCGCAGAACTCGCTGCAGAACTTGCGGCGCTTGCTGTGCCGGGCAATGGGCAGAATTTGGCTGAACAGGATGCCGGGCCAGTCATAGCCCCGGCCTTCATGCTGCTGAAACAGGGCATTGATACGGCCGTGGTTGGCCCAGGGCAGGGCGATCAGGTCCCAGTGGGCAAGGTTGAGTTCGATCCGCTTGGCGCGCACGCCGCCATCCATGGCCGAGGCTGAGAGCCAGCGGCCGTCGGGCATGACCAGTTCACAGTGGCTGTATTTGGAGCCGGTCCAGAGGCGGATCAGGCGGTTGAACAGCCGGCCCTTACCCTTGTAGAGGGCGAGATAGATCAGTCCCATAGGTTCACCATCCCTGAGTTTGTGTTTTCGGTTGGGGCGTCGGGTAGCTTTACCAGGGTGCCGCTGGGCAGTTCTGCGCCGAGGTCGGCTAGGCCGGG
Organism: Halopseudomonas phragmitis; assembly: GCF_002056295.1. Lineage (NCBI taxonomy): Bacteria > Pseudomonadati > Pseudomonadota > Gammaproteobacteria > Pseudomonadales > Pseudomonadaceae > Halopseudomonas > Halopseudomonas phragmitis. The sequence continues at coordinate 2,635,037 of NZ_CP020100.1, forward strand.
GTTGGCGTCGAGTACCTGCTCGACGACGCCGGCGGTGCGGCCGTAGTAGCGCCAACAGATCGCGTCTACGGTGTCGCCCTGGTGCGATCTGATGGTGTCCATCAGATCAGCTCAACAGTGGCGTGGGCGATGCCGAGCAGGTCGCGCACGGCGTGGCGGTGGTCGCGGCGGTAATCGTCGGCGGTGGGGCGCAGGTCGTCGGCTTGCCGGGTGGCGCTGTTGGTGGCGTCGAAGCTGCGGTAACGCTCGGCCAGTTCTGCGGCTACCAGGGCTTGAATGGCCCGGGTGTAGATCTGTTCCAGGCCGTTCTTGCCGCCAATTTCACTGGGGTCTACTTCTGCCAGGGTGTCGTGGCCTGCGGCCTGCCAGTTGGCTTTGCGGCTGGCCAGTTCGCGGTTGGTGGACAGCATGGCGTTGATGATGCTGGTTTCTAGGCGCAGGTCGGAGACATCGCCGTTCAGGCGCACACTGGCGCGCAGGGCTTCGGCATCGATATCGGGGAAGAAGCCGTCATTGCTGAGGATGAAAGGCTCTGTGTTGGCCTGGCCGATAAATCCGCTCATGTTGTCCTCTGGTCGGCGGTGGTCGGGGCTTCACAGCAAGGAAGGAGTGAACCTGCTGATCCGCCCCGAGCCGCCGGGTGCGTGGGGTACGCTCTGTTAGCCGGTGGTGCCGGCGTGTTTGTTGAGAAGGCGGGTGACGCCTTCCAGATCCTTTTTGCCGCCACATTTGTCGTGCAGCTCGATGGCGCGGGTGATGTGGTCACGGGCGCTTTCGAGCAGTTCGGCCTGGTCGTCGGTCAGCTCGGCTTTGTCGATGCCGAAGGCGTAGGCGCGGCCGATTGCCAGGTGCAGCTTGGCGCGGGCTTCGTCGGGCATGTCGTGCTTGGCGGTCAGTTCGGCGGCTTGCACCAGCGGTTCGACCGGGAAGCTGTTGCCGGCTTTCATGGCGCGCAGGGCCAGTTCTGCCGGTTCCTCGGCGATCAGGCAGGCGGGCGACCGGTTGAATTTGTCGGGCATGCTCAGACCATGTTCGAGCACATAGGCGCCGATGCGCATGCCGCCCAGGAAGTCGCCGGCGTCGAAGTGCCAGAGCATCAGGGTGGTGAGTACGTCATCTTGGGCGCCTTTGCCGGCCGACAACACGCCTTCGATATAGCCGGTGTAGTCGGGCAGCAGGCGCCGCTTGAGTTCGGCCTTGGCTTCCTGGCTTTGCACTTGCTTGAGCTGCTGGGAGTGCTGGTGCAGTTGGGCCAGTTGCAGTTCGTAGGCGGTGGCGCCGGCCATGCTGGTTTGCGGGCCAGCGGCAGCGGCCGCGAGGGCGGCGCGCTTTCGCTGTTGTGACCGCTGTGCTGGGGACATTGGCACGGGTTATACCTCCTCGACGTTCTCGGCCAGGGCCACCAGGCCGAAGTCTTCGATGACGTAGGCGTCATTCGAGGACTGGTAATCGGCAACGCGGTCATATTCCGGTTCATCCTTGATGTGCCGGCGGCGGGCGCTTTCCAGCCAGTAGATCGACAGGTTGCTGAGCGTGGTGACCAGCACGGTGTTGTCGGGGAAGTAAGGCGCATCGTAAGGGCGCAGTCCACCCAGACGGGCGGTGGCGATGATCTCGTCGGCGGCCAGTTCTTCCTGGTTGGATTCGGCTCCACGCTCGACGGCCTTGAGCAGCTTTCCATGCAGCAGGTTGCGCGAAACAATGACACGCAAGTCCGGGTGTTTTCGGTGCCAGGGGTCAAGCATTTGCACCATGTCATAGACCAAGGCGTCGAGGTTTTTGTAATCACCGGTCGCGCCGATGGTCACTTTGCCGGAGTTTTCAACAACTTCATCCAGTACGCGATCCGGTGCGCCGGTGCGAATCTTCTGCAGCCAGCCGATATTCACGTCTTCGCCAAGCGGGTTGGTAACCGGGTCGGTCTCGGCTGCGGCGCTGGTGCCGTGGAAACCGACCATAATCCGGTCCAGCCCCTGACGCTGGGCAATGGCGCCGCTCAGGCGAATCTGGAAGTCGGGGAACTTGGCCCACTGGTCCAGCAACTGGTAGGGGAAGGCGCTGTCGTAGTCGGTTTTCTTGCAGTTGTACTCGTCCTTGCTCAGTGCGGAACGGTCTTTCGGGTTACGACGGTTGCCGCCGGCAGTGTTGGTGCGGCTGGCCAGTGGGCCGTTCACACCCAGCAGCAGAGCCTGACCAGACTGTTCGCTGACGCCCAGGACGTTCACCTGGCGCAGCATTTCAGTGGATTCCTGAATGGCCGTTTCCAGGCTTTGCTGAATGGTTGGTTCTACGTTGAATTTGTTGGTAGCCACGGCTACGCCGTTGAGTTTGGCGACGTGGCCGAGGTAGCCATTGAATACTTCGCGTGTTTCGTTGCGCATGTGATGCTCCGTGCGTCAGGGTTGATCAGAACGAGGCCAGAACCTGGCCGTTACCACCGGTCGCCGCCGGGCGTTGGGTGAAGTTGGGCTTGGGCTCGCCTTCGAGCTTGGTAATCAGCTCGTCCAGCTTCTGGCTCTGGGCGGTGAAGTCACTGCGCAGTTTGGAAATATCGCTTTGGGCGGTGCTGAACTGCTTGTCCTGGTCGGCGACGTGCTGGGCCAGCTCTTCCAGTGAGTTGCCGAGTTCGTTGAAAAGGGCGGCGTCCTTGCCTTCCTTGTCCTTCTGTTTGCCCAGCAGCTCGCGCACGCGGGCGAAGATGCCGTCGGCCTTGCTCGGTTCTTCCGGGGCCACTTCGTCAAATTCCAGTTCGACTTCCAGCGCCTCGGTGAACAGGTTTTCCTTGTTCTGCTTGCGTGCTGCCAGTGGGTTGGCGTCTGGGTTCTGGGCCGAGAAAGTGAGCATTTCGGTTCCCAGGCTGGCCGGGCTGTCGGTCACGGCAAGGCCTTCCATGTAGGCCTTGCCGGTGTCGGCAAACTTGGGGTTGATTTCAATGCTGGTGTAGATCTTCTGGCGCTTTTTGTTCAGCGCGATCAATTCATCGGTTGGCTCGATCTGGGCGAACAGGGCCAGGCGTTTCTGACCGGCGACTTCGACTTCCTCAGTCTTGAGTGCTACCACGTCACCGTAGGCGCGGAAGGGGCCGTCGGCGGTGATGCTGCGGAAGTGCTCCAGCCAGATGCGGGCGCCGTAGGTGTTTTGACTGTAGGTCTCGGCGGCGTCCTGCAACCATTGGCGCTCGATCCGGCGGCCATCGGTGGTGCCTCCCTCAACGGCGACACGGACAAACTTCGAGCGGTATTTCTTCATGACCTGGTGTCCTCAATCCTGAAAGGTGTTGAGGGCATGGTCTGGGGTGGGGCGTTCAGCAGCAACGTGGCTCAAGTTGAGCGGGGGGCGCTACACCGGGCCAGTGCAGCCGCGCGCGCGGGTGGGCGTCAGCATCTGCCCCATGAATGCCATTACTCAGCCCCTGACCGACAGTCGCCGCCACGCCAAGTTTTTGTACTGGACGGGCTGGCGTGTCTGTGAAATCGCCGAATACCTGGGCGAGAAAGACAAGACCATCCACAGTTGGAAGGCCCGGGATGAGTGGGACCGGGCAGACACTGTAGAACGGGTTGGGGGTGCGCTGGAAGCGCGGCTCGTCCAGTTGATCCTGAAAGACCCAAAGACCGGCGGGGACTTCAAGGAAATTGACCTGCTGCACCGGCAGTTGGAACGCCAGGCAAGAATCCAGCGGTACCAGGAGGGCGGAACCGAAACCGATCTGAATCCGAACATTGCGGCGCGTAACGCTGGGCCGAAGAAACAGCCAGCGCGAAACGAACTCAGTGAAGAGCAGATCGAGCAACTGGTCGATGCGTTCCGTGAGTCCTGTTTCGATTATCAGCTCGACTGGTACCGGGCCGGAAGCATGCGGACCCGGATGATTCTCAAGTCGCGCCAGATCGGGGCGACGTTCTATTTCGCCCGTGAGGCGCTGATCGACGCTATCACCACTGGGCGCAATCAGATTTTCTTGTCAGCAAGCAAGGCCCAGGCCCACCAGTTCAAGACCTACATGCAGACCTTTCTGCTTGATGTGCTGGGTGTGAAGCTGACCGGTGATCCCATCGTGTTGTGGAACGGTGCCGAGCTGCATTTTCTCGGTACCAACTACCGCACCGCACAGGGCCGGTCGGGCAATTTCTACTTTGATGAATTTTTCTGGGTGCATGGTTTCGACCAGATCAACAAGGTGGCCAGCGGTATGGCCCTGCACAAGAAATGGCGCAAGACCTATTTCAGTACCCCGTCAACCATGGCTCATGAGGCCTATCCGCTGTGGACTGGTGAGCGCCGCAACAAGCGCTTGCCGGCAGACAAGCGGGTCAAGATCGATGTGAGTCATGACTCCCTGCAACAGGGGCGGCTGTGTGAGGACCGGATCTGGCGCCAGATCGTGACCATCCTCGATGCAGAATCCCGGGGCTGTGACCTGTTCGACCTCGATGAGCTGCGCGAAGAGTACAGCGCCGAGGAATTCAACAATCTGCTGATGTGCCTGTTCATCGATGACGGCGACTCGATTTTCCCGCTCAAGCTGCTGCAGCCATGCATGGTTGATACCTGGGATGTCTGGGCTGACTACAAGCCGTTTGCCGCCCGCCCGATTGGTGACCGCCAGGTGTGGCTGGGCTATGACCCGGCAGACTCTGGCGACAGTGCCGGTCTGGTGGTGGTTGCACCGCCGATGGTACCGGGCGGGCCGTTCCGAGTGCTGGAGCGGCACCAGTTCAAGGGTATGGACTTTGCTGCCCAGGCCGAGTTCATCCGCAAGGTCACTCAGCGCTATTGGGTAACGTATATCGGTATCGATACCACTGGCATGGGGTCCGGGGTTGCCCAACTGGTGCGCCAGTTCTTCCCAGGGCTGACCACATTCAGCTACTCGCCCGAGGTCAAGATGCGTCTGGTGCTCAAGGCCATGGACGTGATCAAGAATGGCCGCTTGCAGTTCGATGCCGGCTGGACCGATCTGGCTGCCAGCTTGATGGCCATCCGCAAAACCCTTACCCCCAGTGGCCGGCAGGTGACCTTTGTGTCTGGCCGCACTGATGACATTGGCCACGCCGATTTGGCGTGGGCGCTATTTCACGCATTGCACCACGAACCGCTTGAGGGCCAGACAGGGGTCAACTCGGCACGCATGGAGATTATTGGATGAGCAAGAAACGCAAGAGTCAGCCCCGGCAGTCGGCAACGGTAGAGCAGGGGGGCGGCATCGAGGCGTTCACCTTCGGCGAGCCTACCCCTGTGCTGGATAGCCGGGAAATCTTCGACTACCTGGAATGCTGGATGAATGGTCGCTGGTATGAGCCGCCGTTGTCCCTCGATGGACTGGCCCGTTCGACCAGGGCGTCGGTTTTCCTGCAATCGGGTTTGATGTTCAAGCGCAACATGCTCAGCCGGGCATTCGTGCCGCATCGGTTGCTCAGCCGCCAGCACTTCGAGCAGTTCGCCCTGGACTACCTCTGGAGCGGCAACGGCTATCTGGAGCGGCAGGAAAACCGCTTCGGCCAGGCGCTGCAACTGGTGCCAGTCTTGGCAAAGTACATGCGCCGTGGCGTTGAGCTGGACACCTATTTCCAGGTGCGTGGCTGGAAAGATGAGCACGAGTTCGACAGCGGCAGCGTGTTCCACCTGCGCGAGGCTGATATCAATCAGGAGATTTACGGGGTGCCGGAATGGTACGCCGCGTTGCATTCCGCGTTGCTCAACGAAAGCGCCACGCTGTTCCGCCGCAAGTATTACCAGAACGGGTCACACGCCGGATTCATTCTCTATATCAATGACACCGTTCACAACGAGGCCGACATCAACGGCATCAGCGCCGCGATGAAGCAAAGCAAAGGGCCTGGCAACTTCCGGAACCTTCTGGTCTATGCGCCCAACGGCAAAAAAGATGGCCTGCAGGTGATCCCAATCAGCGAAGTTGCCGCCAAGGATGACTTCGGCTCGATCAAGAACGTCAGCCGTGACGATCAGCTCGCCGCGCTGCGGGTACCGCCTCAACTGCTCGGCATCGTGCCGGTGAACGCCGGTGGGTTCGGGTCACCCAAGGATGCATCAGAGACCTGGATTCAAAACGAACTGCTGCCGCTGCAAGCGCGCTTCACCGCGCTGAATGACTGGCTCGGCGAAGAGGTGATCCGCTTCGAGTCAGTGGCCCCACCAACCGCGCCGGCCAAGCTGAACAGCTGACCACCACCAACCAAACCAGCCGCCCATCGAGGCGGCTTTTTTGTGCCTGCTGCTGACTGAAATTCGACTCAGGGGAGGGGGCAAATAACTGGCTTGGCGCAGGAAAAAAAAGCCTCTCGCAAGCAAAGAGAACCCCATTGAATCCTATCACTTTGCAGGCCTTGAGGCCAGTCATTGCGCGGCTTTCGGCTGTTTTTGGTCGGCATGAGCTCCGAGGTTTTCAGCGGCCCAGTCACTCTCGGCGGCCCGGCCCGGCCACCCCTGCCAGCACCTGGCGCGGGCAGTCTTCCCCCCACCTCACCTGCGGGCTAAACGTGTCACTTTTTCTTCACTTCGGCGCTCGACTGTAGGTCGCGCAGGTGCTGGGCGGTCTGAGGGGGTGCGGGGGGGCGCTGGTTCTGCGGAATTCTGCGAAGGTGCAGGCTTTGTAAGGCGGGTCATAAGGGCTGATCTGGGGTTTGAAATCGCAAAAGGGTAATTTCGGTTACTTGCCCCGAGTTCTGCTCTGTAGGCCCCGTGGTTGCTGGGCTGGAGTGGTTACTCTACAAGGTAATTTGAGGTAACCGGAAAGGTAATTTTTTTGCAAGTCATTGATTATTAAGATGTTTTATTTTCACAAAAATGACCATTGCAAGGGGTAATGTGGTTACCAGTTGATTACCATATTATTACCTTTAAGTAATCCTAATAACTAATTGTTTATTAATGATTTTTCATGGAATTTAAAACCTAATTACCTTTGTTACCGTTTTTCGCTCTCAAAACCTAAAATCTCAGGACCGCCCCAGGGTCGGCGCTTTCAGGGTCAGGCTTGCGCTCTTTCACACTCACTCTGGGAACACTCTGGGAACACACGCGGCCGATCTTGTCATTAGTGCGCCAGATAGAATGCGGGCTCCAGGCAGGCGGGCGGTGAGTTGGTGGGTTCGAGTCTCTCCGTCCGCACCATCTTTCTCTGGTTTTTCATTCCAGGCCTGCATATTGCCAGGCTTGCGCTGTCTGTCAGGTCTTCAGTTGTTTTTGTTATTCGGCCAATGATGACTTCTCGGTATCAAGCGTCTAGAATGTTGACCCTTTAGAATTTGTCCAAACCACAATCTGTCTGTTCACGAGGACTCTCCATGCAAGTTTCGGTTGAAACCATCTCCGGCCTTGAGCGCCGCATGACTGTAGGCATTCCGGCCGAGCGGATCGAAAACGAGGTCAACAAGCGCCTGCAGCAGACCGCTGGTCGTGCCCGTGTTGATGGTTTCCGTCCTGGCAAGGTGCCGATGAGCGTGATTCGCAAGCGTTTTGGCGCTTCGGCTCGTCAGGAGGTGATCGGCGATGTGATCCAGTCTTCTTTCTACGAAGCCATCATGCAAGAGAAGTTGAACCCGGCTGGCGCTCCGAGCGTTGAGCCCAAGCAGCTTGAAGAAGGCAAGGACTTCGAATACATCGCCACCTTTGAAGTTTATCCGGAAGTTGCTCTGGCCGACTTCGCCGGCATCAGTGTTGAGCGCATCGAGTCCGAAGTGACTGACGCCGATCTGGACAACATGCTGGATATCCTGCGCAAGCAGAACACCCGTTTCGAGGCTGCCGAGCGTGCCGCCGAGAATGGCGATCAGGTCACCATCGACTTCGTTGGCAAGGTCGACGGCGAAGTTTTCGCTGGCGGCAGCGCTACCGACACCAATCTGGTGCTGGGTTCGGGTCGCATGATCCCCGGTTTTGAAGAAGGGCTGGTTGGCGCCGCCGCCGGTGAAACCCGTACCCTGAACGTGACCTTCCCTGAGGACTACCAGAACCTGGATCTGGCCGGCAAGGCCGCTGAGTTCGAAGTCACTGTCAAGGCTGTGGCTGCTGCCGTGCTGCCGGAGCTGGATGATGAGTTCTTCGCCCGTTTCGGGGTCGAAGCTGGTGGTCTCGAGGCGTTCCGTGCCGAGGTTCGCAAGAACATGGAGCGTGAGCTGCGTCAGGCCATCAAGACCAAGGTCAAGAGCCAGGTGATGGATGGTCTGCTCAAGATCAACAGCGTCGAAGTGCCCAAGGCTCTGATCAGCAGCGAAATCGATCGTTTGCGCGTCCAGGCGGTTCAGCAGTTCGGTGGTGGTGCCAGCTTCAAGCCGGAAAACCTGCCGGCCGAGCTGTTCGAAGAGCAGGCCAAGCGTCGTGTCAGCCTGGGTCTGATCGTTGCCGAGATCGTCAAACAGAACGAAATCAAGCCGGACAACGACCGTGTACGTGCAATGATCGAGGACCTGGCTTCGGCATATCAAGAGCCTGAGCAGGTCGTCAACTGGTACTACCAGAATGAGCAACAACTTGGCGAAATTCAGTCGGTTGTGCTGGAAGAACAAGTGGTGGATACTGTGTTGCAGAAGGCTCAGGTGACCGACAAGCAGGTCTCCTACGAAGACGCCGTCAAGCCCGCTCAGCCAGCAGCGGTCGAGGAAGGCGAGGCGGACAGCGACGCTTAATAGGATGCGCCGCTAATCAACGCACCACGAGAGCCAGCCTTCGGGCTGGCTCTCGTGTTTTTGCGACAGGCAAACTGGAGTGACATCGATCCATGATCCATAACAGCAACTTCAATCAACTCCCACCTGAAGTTCAGGCCGCTGGCGGGCTGGTGCCCATCGTTGTTGAGCAGTCGGCGCGCGGCGAGCGCTCCTACGATATCTATTCGCGCCTGCTCAAGGAGCGGGTGATCTTCCTGGTAGGCCAGGTTGAAGACTACATGGCCAACCTGGTTGTGGCTCAGTTGCTGTTCCTTGAGTCGGAAAACCCCGACAAGGACATTCACCTGTACATCAACTCTCCGGGTGGCTCGGTGACCGCTGGTATGGCGATCTACGACACCATGCAGTTCATCAAGCCGAATGTCAGCACTCTGTGCATCGGCCAGGCCTGCAGCATGGGTGCCTTGCTGCTGGCCGGTGGTGCGCCGGGCAAGCGCTTCTGCCTGCCGCATGCACGGATGATGATCCATCAGCCGCTGGGTGGCTTCCAGGGTCAGGCTTCGGATATCGAAATCCATGCCCGTGAGATTCTGTTCATCAAGGAACGGCTGAACAAGGTGCTGGCGCATCACACGGGCCAGTCGCTTGATGTGATCGCCCGTGACACCGACCGTGATCGGTTCATGAGTGGTTCAGAAGCCGTCGAATACGGCCTGATTGATCAGATGCTGGAACGCCGCGACGGCGTGTAATTGGCGCTTTTGCGTCAATGAAATACCGGGGCTCGCCGCCAGGACGGGCCTCAAACACAGGTTTTGCTGGCCGCAGCATGGCTGGCATTGGCCGGGTCGTACTTGCAAAGTGGCGTTGTTGCCTTCATCTTTGTGACATGAGCGATTCGTAAGTAGGGGTTTTAGATGACCGATATGAGTGGGAAGGGTGAAGACAACGGCAAGCTGTTGTACTGCTCCTTCTGTGGCAAGAGCCAGCATGAAGTGCGCAAGCTGATTGCCGGCCCTTCGGTATTCATCTGCGATGAATGCGTTGATCTGTGCAACGACATCATTCGTGAGGAAGTACAGGAAAGCCAGGCTGAGAGCAGTGCTCAGAAATTGCCTGCGCCCAAGGATATCTGTGCGATTCTGGACCAGTATGTGATTGGTCAGCAGCGCGCTAAAAAAGTATTGTCGGTAGCGGTCTACAACCACTACAAGCGGCTCAATCAGCGTGACAGCAAGGATGACGTCGAGTTGGGCAAGAGCAACATTCTGCTCATCGGTCCGACAGGCTCGGGCAAGACCTTGCTGGCCGAGACCTTGGCGCGTCTGCTCAATGTGCCGTTCACTATTGCTGACGCCACCACTCTGACCGAGGCCGGTTACGTGGGTGAGGATGTCGAGAACATCATTCAGAAGCTGCTGCAAAAGTGCGACTACGATGTCGAGAAGGCGCAGATGGGGATCGTCTATATCGACGAGATCGACAAGATTTCGCGTAAATCGGACAACCCCTCGATCACCCGCGATGTCTCTGGTGAGGGTGTGCAGCAGGCACTGCTCAAACTGATCGAAGGCACTGTGGCTTCAGTGCCGCCACAGGGTGGTCGCAAGCATCCGCAGCAGGAGTTTCTGCAGGTTGATACTCGCAATATCCTGTTCATTTGTGGTGGTGCCTTCGCCGGTCTGGAGAAGGTCATTCGTGATCGCTCCGAGAAAAGCGGTATTGGCTTCAACGCCACCGTGCGCAGTCAGGACAATGGCAAGAAAGTTGGCGAGACGCTCAAGGATGTCGAACCGGAAGATCTGGTACGTTTTGGCCTGATTCCCGAGTTCGTTGGCCGTCTGCCGGTTATCGCTACCCTCGACGAACTGGACGAGGATGCGCTGATCCAGATCCTGACCGAGCCGAAGAATGCGCTGACCAAGCAGTATGCGCGCCTGTTCGATATGGAAGGGGTTGAGCTGGAGTTCCGTAGTGATGCGCTCAAGGCCATTGCCAGTCGGGCGCTGGAGCGCAAGACCGGGGCCCGAGGTCTGCGCTCTATCCTCGAGAATGTACTGCTTGAGACCATGTATGAAATCCCCTCCGCCGAGCATGTCAGCAAGGTGGTTATCGATGAAAACGTGATCGGTGGCGACGCCAAGCCGTTGCTGATCTACGAGTCAGTCGAGCAGCCACCCAAGGCAATGCCGGAAGACTGAGTAGCAAAGCAAAAGCACTCGTCCGTTTGCGGACGAGTGCTTTTTTGTTTTTTGTGCGCCTTGCCCGCCAGTCGGCGGATTGTGGGGTGTTGCATCCCTCCCGTGGTTCAGATGTTGTGTTGCAGTATGTGATGCTGCTTGTTTTTTTCTGCGCGAGCCCCCATCTTGGATTCATGAACTATTCATACTCCGGGTCCGTCTCCGAGGCGGTCCCCCTTGCGAGCGAGCTTCAGCCATGACGACTTTCAGCGAATTCCCGCTTCTGCCGCTACGTGACGTGGTGGTCTATCCCCATATGGTCATTCCTCTGTTCGTGGGGCGCGACAAATCGATTCGGGCCCTGGAAGCTGCCATGTCCAGCGACAAGCAGATCCTGCTGGTAGCCCAGCGTGATCCTGGCGAGGACGATCCGGCACAGCAGGGGCTGTATCGCATGGGTACCCTGGCCACCATCCTGCAACTGCTGAAACTGCCTGATGGCACCGTCAAGGTGCTGGTCGAAGGCGAGCAGCGGGTGCGCATCGATCAGATCGACGAGATCGATGGCTATCAACTGGCGTTGGGCGAGCCGCTGGATGAAGTGGCTCTGGATGAGCGCGAATCGGAAATTCTGGTTCGCAGTCTGATGAGCCAGTTCGAACAGTATGTCCAGCTTGGCAAGAAAGTGCCTTCGGAGGTGGTTTCGTCCTTGAGCGGGATTGATGATCCCAGTCGTCTGGTCGATACCATGGCGGCTCATCTGGCCCTGAAGCTGTCGCAGAAGCAGGACATTCTTGAAATCCTGCCCCTGCGCGAGCGGGTGGAGCATGTGCTCGGTGTGCTCGATGCCGAGATCGATCTGCTGCAGGTGGAAAAGCGCATTCGTGGCCGGGTCAAGAAGCAGATGGAGCGCAGCCAGCGCGAGTACTATCTGAACGAACAGATGAAGGCGATCCAGAAAGAAATGGGTGGTCTGGATGAAGGTCATAGTGAGCTGGAAGACCTGAAGAAGAAGATCGATGATGCTGGCATGAGCAAAGAGGCACATGCCAAGGCAACTGCTGAGCTGAACAAGTTGAAGATGATGTCACCGATGTCGGCCGAAGCCACGGTGGTGCGTTCCTATATCGACTGGCTGACTGGTGTGCCGTGGCAAAAGGCGAGCAAGGTCCGGCATGACCTCAAACGTGCCGAAGAGGTGCTGGAGGCAGATCACTACGGCCTGGAAGAGGTCAAGGAGCGGATTCTCGAGTATCTGGCAGTACAGAAGCGGGTGCGTAAGCTCAAAGGCCCTGTGCTGTGTCTGGTGGGGCCTCCGGGGGTGGGTAAGACTTCGTTGGGTGAGTCGCTGGCGCGCGCCACCAATCGCCAGTTCGTGCGCATGGCTCTGGGTGGTGTGCGTGATGAAGCCGAGATCCGCGGCCATCGACGCACCTACATCGGTTCGATGCCGGGCAAGCTGATCCAGAAAATGACCAAGGCCGGGGTCAAGAACCCGCTGTTCCTGCTCGACGAGATCGACAAGATGGGTTCGGACATGCGTGGTGATCCGTCATCGGCCCTGCTCGAGGTGCTCGATCCGGAACAGAATCATGCGTTCAACGATCACTATCTGGAGGTCGATTACGATCTGTCCGATGTGATGTTCATCTGTACCTCCAACTCGATGAATATCCCGGCTCCGCTGCTTGATCGCATGGAAGTGATCCGCATCCCCGGTTATACCGAGGATGAGAAGGTCAATATTGCCCGTCGCTACCTGCTGCCCAAGCAGATCAAGAACAACGGGCTCAAGAAAGACGAGCTGCAGGTCCCGGACCAGACGCTGCGCGACATCATTCGCTACTACACTCGTGAAGCCGGTGTGCGGGGTCTGGAGCGGCAGATTGCCAAGCTCTGCCGCAAGGTGGTCAAGGAACAGGTCGGTGGCAAGGCCAAGCATTCGATCGTGGTCGAAGGTGAGTTGCTGGAAGAGTATCTGGGGGTGCGCCGGTTCAAGTACGGGCTGGCCGAAGAGAAGGACCAGGTCGGTCAGGTGACTGGGCTGGCCTGGACCCAGGTTGGCGGCGAACTGCTGAGTCTGGAGGCCGTGGTGGTGCCGGGCAAGGGCCGGCTGACCAATACCGGCTCACTTGGCGATGTGATGAAAGAGTCGATCAGTGCGGCCCTGACTGTGGTGCGTAGTCGCAGCCACAGCCTGGGACTGGCGCCGGACTTCCATGAAAAGCAGGACATCCATATCCACGTGCCGGAAGGGGCTACGCCCAAGGATGGCCCCAGTGCCGGGATTGGTATGTGTACCGCGCTGGTGTCGTCACTGACCGGGATTCCGGTGCGTGCCGATGTGGCTATGACTGGTGAAATTACCCTGCGGGGCCAGGTGCTGGCGATTGGCGGCTTGAAGGAAAAGTTGCTGGCGGCACACCGTGGCGGGATCAAGACAGTGGTGATTCCGCACGATAATGTCCGGGATTTGAAGGAAATTCCCGATAACATCAAGCAAGATATCGAGATCAAACCAGTAAAATGGATTGACGAGGTGCTGCAGATTGCGCTGCAATACATGCCGGAACCCCTGAAGGAAGGGGTTGAAGAGATGGTTGCAAAGGATGACAATCGTGAGGCTGACGCCAAGGAGCGTATCAGTACTCATTGAGGTACGATGGATCGGATGTCATGTTTGATTCCCCTGGGGGCAGGCTGCAAGTCCGATTGCTGACACCACAAGCATTCCTTGACATGGTTTTTGGCCGCTTGCTATAAAGCGGCTTCGATCCAGCCAAGCTTGCTGACTGGCCAGCTTTGCTTAGACCACAAGTTTTACATAACGACTAACTACTCATTGAAATGGATAAGGGGACTTAGAGTGAACAAGTCTGAACTGATTGATGCTATCGCCGCATCCGCTGATATTCCGAAAGCTGCTGCCGGTCGTGCTCTGGACGCCGTCATCGAGTCCGTAACCGGTGCCCTGAAAGCGGGTGACTCGGTTGTTCTGGTTGGCTTCGGTACTTTTGCGGTCAAAGAGCGTGCTGCCCGTACTGGCCGTAACCCGCAGACTGGTGCCCCGATCGAAATCAGCGCTGCCAAGATCCCCGGCTTCAAAGCTGGCAAGGCTCTGAAAGACGCGGTCAACTGATCGCGTCCGAGACTGACAGGGCCGTTGCATACTGACGGCACGCAGAGCCCGGCAGAATCAGTTCTAGCTCGGTTCGCAGGCCTGACAGTCCGGGCTCCATCAGTCCCGAAAGGCGCATCCCACCCGGTGCGCCTTTTTTGTTGCACAGCAGGTTTTACGGAATGAGCGGGTCTCCGGCATTCCAGGCCAATGCACTGGCCGTACAATAACAGTTTGGGGGCACGATGCTTCAGAGAATGAGGGACAATGCGCAGAGCTGGGTCGCCAAGGTGATCGTCGGCGTCATTGTGCTGATTTTTGCTTTGACGGGCTGGGAATCGATCAGCCGTTTTACTAGCAACGAACAGAAAGCCGCTGAGGTCAACGGCACCGTCATCAGTCGGATGGAGCTGGAGCAGGCAGTCTCCCTGCAACGCCGCCAACTGATTCAGCAAATTCAGCAGATGGGCAACGACGCGTTCGACCCGAGCATGATCGATGAGCAGCGCCTGCGTACTTCGGTACTCGAAGGTCTGATCGAGCGTGCCTTGCTGATCAAGGGCGCAACCGATGCGCGCTTCAACGTATCTGAGGCCATGATCGATCAACTGATTCTGGCTACCCCCGATTTTCAGGTGGGCGGGCAGTTCGACGCGAACCGTTTCGATGTAGTGATCCGCAACATGGGCATGAGCTCGCGTCTGGCGTTTCGCGATATGGTTCGTCAGGAGCTGCTGATCGCCCAGTTGCGCAATGGCTTTGAGGCGACCGCCTTCGCCACTCCGGCTGAGCGTCTGCACCTGGCCCGGCTGGAAAAGCAGACCCGGGATTTTGCCGTTATCGAACTCGAGGCGAATCTGGATGCCGTCGAGATTCAGGACGAGGACATTCAGGCATATTACACCGCCAATCAGGCTCGCTTCATGACTCCCGAGCAGGTGGTTATTGAAAGTCTGACCCTGTCGCGCAGTGGCTTCTTCGACCGCGTCAGCATCGACGAGGCGGCGGTTGAAGGTCTCTACCAGCGTGAAGTTGGCAATCTGGCCGAGCAGCGCCGGGTAGCCCATATCCTGATCGAGTCCACGGGCGAGGAAGGTCGTGTGCGTATTGAGGCCGCGCGTGAGCGCCTTGAGGCTGGCGAAGACTTTGCCACAGTCGCCCGTGAAGTGTCTGAAGATCCGGGCAGTGCCAACGATGGCGGTGACCTTGGCTACGTCGTGCGTGGCAGCTTTGATCAGGCGTTTGACGATGCACTGTTCGCCCTGAACGAGGGCGAAGTCTCAGAGCCGGTCCAGACCAGCTTCGGTTACCATCTGATCAAGCTCACTGCGATCCAGGCGCCGGATGTGCCCAGCCTGGAATCAATGCGTGACAGTCTTGAGCAGGAACTCAAGGCTGAGCAGGCCGAGCGACTGTTTGTGGAGGCCTCTCAGGAATTGGCCAACTTGGCCTATGAGTCGCCTGATCTGGTCGAACCGGCCCGCGCCCTGGGGCTGGATGTAGTCACTACTGGTCCGGTCAGTCGTAATGGCGGCGAGGGCATCACCTCCAGTCCGCGAGTCATGGCTGCGGCCTTCGATGAAGACGTACTGCTCGACAAGCGCAACAGTCCGCTGATCGAGCTGGATGCTGACACTGCGGTTGTGGTACGAGTCAAGGAACATCTGCGCCCAGAGCAACGGCCCCTCGACGAGGTGCGTGATGAGATTGCCGACCTGTTGCGCTACGAGCGTGCTGTGGCTGGGGCCGAGCAACAGGCTGCCGAGCTGGTCGGCGGGTTGCGTAGCCGTGACCTGGATGGCGAGGCCGTGGCTGCACAGGTTGGCTCACAGTGGCAGACCCATGAGGCGGTCAGCCGGGCCAGCACTGAAGTGGCTCAAGGCTTGCTGCGTGAGGTATTTGCACTGGCCAGGCCGTCAGAGGCCGAGCCGAGCTACGGACACTTCCGTCGCCCTGATGGTGGTCAGTGGATCGTTCGTCTGACCGGGGTCGCAACTCCAGAGGCATTGGAGAGCGAAGCTGAGTCGCCGCTGTATCAGCGCTTTATTGCTGGCCAAAGCGGTGAGCAGGATTTCGCCGCGGTGCAGGAGCGTCTGCGTGAGACGGCCGATATCGAGCGTTACATTGGCCGTTGAGCTTTAGTCTCAGCAACAAAAAAACCGCGCCATAAGCGCGGTTTTTTTGTGGGGCAGGCCTGAGCTTATTCGTCGTCCAGTCCAGCCATGGCGGTGATGTTGAAGCCGCCATCCACGTAGGTGATTTCACCGCTGACGCCCGAAGCCAGGTCGGAGCAGAGGAAGGCACCGACGTTGCCGACTTCTTCAATAGTAACGTTGCGACGCAGTGGAGTCTGGCGCTCGTTATGAGCCAGCATCTTACGGAAGCTCTTGATGCCCGAGGCCGCCAGAGTACGGATCGGACCCGCGGAAATGGCGTTGACCCGGGTGCCTTCCGGGCCCAGGCTGGTGGCCAGATAGCGCACGCCGGCTTCCAGGCTGGCCTTGGCCATGCCCATGACGTTGTAGTTAGGCATGGTCCGCTCGGCACCGAGGTAGGATAGGGTCAGCAGGCTGCCGTTGCGACCCTTCATCAGTTCACGGCCTGCTTTGGCCAGGGCTACAAAACTGTAGGCGCTGATATCGTGGGCGATGCGAAAGCCCTCACGGGTGGTGACTTCGGTGAAGTCGCCATCCAACTGATCGCCCGGGGCAAAACCTACCGAGTGGACGATGCAGTCCAGGCCGTCCCACTGTTTAGCCAGGTCCGCGAATACCTGCTCGATCTGGGCATCGTCGGCAACATCGCAGGGGAAGCACAACTCCGGACCGGAGCCCCAGCCCGCGGCGAACTCTTCGACCCGCCCCTTGAGCTTGTCATTCTGGTAGGTGAAGGCCAGTTGCGCGCCTTCACGGTGCATGGCCGCGGCGATGCCTGAGGCAATCGACAGCTTGCTGGCTACGCCAACGATGAGTACGCGCTTTCCGCTGAGAAATCCCATGATGTGCTTTCCTGTATTTACGGGGTCTCTAGGACCCGGTTAACGGTTGCCGGTTGGGCGAAGGCCGCCTCCAGCAGTTGACGAGTGTAGTCATGCTGGGGTGTGGCGAAGACCTGTGCCGCCGGTCCCTGCTCGACGATCTCACCCTGGCGAATGACCATCAGTTGGTGGCTGAGGGCACGAACCACCGCCAGGTCGTGACTGATAAACAGATAACTCAGATTGTGCTTGCGCTGCAGTTCGCGCAGCAGCTCAACCACCTGCCCCTGTACGGTGCGATCCAGCGCTGAGGTTGGCTCATCGAGCAGAATCAGCGAAGGTTTCAACACCAGTGCACGGGCTATGGCAATCCGCTGGCGTTGCCCCCCGGAAAACTCATGGGGATAGCGGTGCCGGCTTTCCGGATCCAGGCCTACTTCTTCCAGTGCCTGGATAACCCATTGCTCGCGCTCCTCAGGGCTGCCCAGACGATGAATCTCCAGTCCCTCGCTGATGATCTGCTCAACCGACATTCGCGGGCTGAGGCTGCCATAAGGGTCCTGGAAGACCACCTGAAACTGCCTGCGCATGGGCCTGACCTGGCGCTGGGACAGGCCGTCCAAGCGCTGGCCGTCACATTCGATCAGGCCCTGGCTCTCGATCAGTCTCAGTAGCGCCAGACCCAGCGTGGTCTTGCCCGATCCGCTTTCACCAACAATCCCCAGCGTTTGCCCGCGTTGCAGGCTGAAGCTGGCGTCGGTGACCGCCTTGATATGGTCCACCGTGCGCTTGAGTACGCCTTTCTTGATTGGGAACCAGACGCGCAGGCGTTCGGTTCGCATGATCACCGGGGCGTGCGGATCGGCCTTGACCGGATCGCCGCTGGGATCAGCCGCCAACAGCTTGCGGGTGTAGTCATGGCGCGGATCGTTGAACAGCGTTACACAATCATTCTCTTCGACGACGCGACCCTGATACATGACACATACCCGATGAGCAATTTTACGCACCAGGTTAAGGTCGTGGCTGATCAGCAGCAGAGCCATACCCAGTTTTGCCTGCAGTGACTTGAGCAGCTCGAGAATCTTCAGCTGAACGGTGACATCCAGAGCAGTGGTCGGCTCGTCGGCGATCAACAGTTCAGGCTCGTTGGCCAGCGCCATTGCGATCATCACCCGTTGGCGCTGGCCGCCGGACAACTCATGTGGGTAGGCCGCCAGGCGTTTCTCCGGCTCGGGAATGCCGACCAGATGCAGCAGCTCCAATGTTCGTTCGCGGGCCTGGAGCTTGTTCAGGCCCTTGTGCAGGAACAGTACCTCGCTGATCTGGCGCTCGACCGAGTGCAGTGGGTTGAGCGAGGTCATCGGCTCCTGGAAGATCATCGAAATGCGATTGCCGCGCACCTGTTGCAGCCGCTTGTCGCCAACCTTGAGCAGGTCTTCACCTTTGTAAAGGACGCGTCCGGAGGGGTGGCGTGCGGCCGGGTAGGGCAGCAGGCGCAGAATCGAGTGAGCGGTTACCGATTTGCCTGAGCCGCTTTCGCCGACCAGTGCCAGGGTCTGGCCCGGCCGGATATCCAGGTTGACCTCGCGCACCGCCAGGGTTTCAGAGTCGCCGTTGGTGAAGGCCACGCTGAGGTTCTCGATACGGATCAGTGGCTGTTCACTCATGTTATTTCCTTGGGTCAAAGGCATCGCGTAGGGCCTCGCCGATGAAGACCAGAAGAGTCAGCATCAGTGACAGCACCACGAAGGCGGTGATGCCCAGCCAGGGGGCTTGCAGATTGGCCTTGCCTTGGGCGATCAACTCGCCCAACGAGGGCGCGCCGGGCGGCAGGCCGAAGCCGAGAAAGTCCAGCGAGGTCAGGGTAATAACACCACCGGTGAGAATGAAGGGGAAGAAGGTTAGGGTGGCCACCATCGCATTGGGTAGGATATGACGGAACATCACAATCCGGTTGCCGGCCCCCAGCGCTCGGGCGGCGCGCACGTATTCCAGGTTGCGGCCACGGAGAAATTCAGCGCGCACCACATCGACCAGCGCCATCCAGGAGAACAGCAGCATGATTCCCAGCAGCCACCAGAAATTCGGCTGCACGAAACTGGCCAGGATGATCAGCAGGTAAAGGACAGGGAGCCCCGACCAGACCTCGATGAAGCGTTGGCCGAACAGGTCGATGCGACCGCCATAGAAACCCTGCAGCGCGCCGGCAATGACACCAACGATTGAGCTGAGAATGGTCAAGGTCAGGGCGAACAGGACCGAGATGCGAAAACCATAGATCACCCGGGCCATGACGTCGCGAGCCTGGTCGTCAGTGCCCAGCCAGTTGTCGGCCGAGGGTGGCGCCGGCGCCGGGACTTCCAGGTCGTAGTTGATAGTGCCGTAGCTATAGGGGATCGGCGGCCAGAGCATCCAGCCGTTGCCTTCGTCTTCGATCAACTGGCGGATATAGGGGCTGCGGTAGTCGGCGCTGATCGGGAATTCGCCACCGAACTCGGTTTCGGCATAGCGCTTGAATACGGGAAAGTAATACTGACTCTCGTACTTGAGCAGCAGCGGCTTATCGTTGGCGATCATCTCGGCGCCAAGGCTGAGAGTGAACAGTACCAGGAAGATATGCAGCGACCACCAGCCGCGACGGTTGGCCTTGAAACGAGCGAAGCGCCGTTGGTTGAGCGGGGACAGTCGGAAGCGGCGCATCTCAACCCTCCCGGCTTTCAAAGTCGATGCGCGGATCGACCAGGGTATAGGTGATATCACCGATCAGCTTCACCACCAGCCCGAGCAGGGTGAAGATATACAGGGTGCCGAACATCACCGGATAGTCGCGGTTGATTGCTGCCTCAAAACCCAGCAGACCAAGCCCGTCGAGCGAGAATATTACCTCGATCAGCAGCGCGCCGGTGAAGAAGACGCTGATCAGCGCGGCGGGAAAGCCAGCGATGATCAACAGCATGGCGTTGCGAAACACATGGCCGTAGAGTACGCGCGAAGCTGACAGGCCCTTGGCCCTGGCGGTGATCACATATTGCTTGCCGATCTCGTCGAGGAAGCAGTTCTTGGTCAACATGGTCAGGGTGGCGAAGCTGCCGATGACCATGGCTGTGATCGGTAGCACCATGTGCCAGGCGTAGTCCTTGACCTTGCCCCAGGTGCTCAGCTCTTCCCAGTTGCTGGAGGTCAGGCCGCGAAGCGGGAACCAGTCGAAATAGCTGCCACCAGCAAACAGCACGATCAGCAGGATGGCCAGCAGGAAGCCGGGAATGGCGTACCCAACAATTATCAGCGAACTGGTCCAGACATCGAAGGTAGAGCCATGCTTGACCGCCTTGCGCACGCCCAGCGGAATTGAAATCAGATAGGTGATCAGGGTGGTCCATAGCCCGAGGGAAATTGACACCGGCATTTTCTCGATAATCAGGTCGACCACGCTGTCGTCACGGAAAAAGCTGTCGCCGAAGTCGAAGGTCAGGTAGCCCTTGATCATCAGCCAGAAGCGCTCATTGGCCGGTTTGTCAAAGCCATACATACGCTCGATTTCGGCAATGATGTCTGGGTCCAGGCCCTGAGCGCCACGATAGCTGCTGCCACTGGCAACCTCGCCATGGATGCTGCCGGAAATCCGGCTGGTTGCCCCTTCAAAACCTTCGAGCTGGGCGATCATCTGTTCGACCGGCCCGCCGGGAGCGGCCTGGATGATCAGGAAGTTGATCAGCAGGATGCCGAACAGGGTCGGGATGATCAGTAATAGGCGGCGAATGATGTAGGCCAGCATGCTCAGTCGTCCTGGGTTTCGATGATAAGCGGGCGACTGCGCAGCGCGGCCGCCTTGGCCGGGTCTTCCCACCAGGTGAACAGCCCCAGGTCATACTTGGGCGGCAGCGCTGGGTGGGCAAAGCGGTTCCAGTAGGCAACCCGGTAGACGGTGGTGTGGAAGTTCGGCACCAGGATGTGCTTGGCCCGCAGTACCCGGTCCAGGGCCCGGGTATGGGTGATCAGCGACTCCCGTGAGTCGGCCTGGATCAGGCCGTCGACCAGAGCGTCCACCGCCGGGTGGCGCAAACCCATCAGGTTACGGCTGCCAGGGTTGTCGGCGCTCGCTGAGTGCCAGTATTCGCGCTGCTCATTGCCTGGTGAGTTGGACTGGCCGAAGCTGGTGACTACCATATCGAAGTCGCGTGAGCGCAGGCGGTTGATGTACTGCGAGGTGTCTACCCGACGCAGGGTCAGCTCGATGCCGAGTGACGCCAGATTGCGCTTGTAGGGTAGCAGCACCCGCTCGAAGTCGGCCTGAACGATCAGAAACTCGAAGCGCAGTGGCTCGCCGTCCTCATTGACCAGAAGGTCGTTCTCGATCCGCCAGCCGGCTTCCTGCAATAGGGCGTAAGCCTCACGCATCTGCTCGCGGATCACGCCGCTGCCATCAGTGCGGGGCGGGCTCCAGGCCGGACCGAATACGCTGTCCGGCAACTGCTCGCGCCAGGGTTCCAGCAGTGCCAGTTCAGCTTCATCAGGCAGGCCGTTGGCGCCCAGCTCGGAGTTGCCGAAATAGCTGTTGCTGCGCTCATAGGCATTATGGAACAGCCGGCCATTGGCCCACTCGAAGTCGAACAGCAGGGTGATGGCCTTGCGGACCCGGCGGTCCTGGAAGTAGGGCCGGCGCATGTTGAAGACGAATCCTTGCATGCCCTGGGTGTTGAGATTGGGGATCTCCTCCTGGATGATCCGACCGTCACGCAGGGCCGGGCTGGCGTAGCCGCCGGCCCAGTTGCGGGCACTGTATTCCTGGTTGAAGTCGAACTGGCCAGCCTTGAAGGCCTCCAGGGCTACCCCTAGATCGCGGTAATAGTCCACCACGACCCGGTCGAAGTTATAAAAGCCACGGTTGACCGGCAGGTCGGCGCCCCAGTAGTCCTCGACCCGGCTGAAGCTGATGCTGCGCCCGGCGTTGACCTGGGCAATCCGGTAGGGACCGCTGCCCAGCGGCGGTTCCAGGGTGGTGCGAGCGAAATCGCGCTCAGCCCAATAATGTGCCGGCAGTACCGGCAATTGGCCCAGTACCAGTGGCAATTCACGGTTGCGGCCATGGTGGAAGTGGAAGGTCACGGTACGCTCGTCATTGGCCACCACTTCCTTCACGTCGGCGTAATAGGCCCGATAGAAGGGCGCGCCTTTTTCCACCAGGGTGTTGAAGGTGAACACCACATCGTTGGCGGTGACCGGTTGTCCATCATGAAAACGCGCCTGGGGCCTCAGGTAAAAACGAACCCAGGTATTGTCTTCGGGGTGCTCGATGCGTTCGGCCAGCAACCCGTATTCGGTGAACGGCTCGTCCAGCGAGTGGAAGGTCAGGGTGTCGTAGATCAGGCCCAATCGGTCAGCGCTGTTGCCGCGGCTGATGAAACCGTTGAGTGAGTCGAAGCTGCCAAAGCCGGACAGGCGCAGGGTACCGCCCTTGGGTGCCTCCGGATTGACGTATTCGAAATGGCTGAAGTCCGCCGGATACTTTGGCGGCTCGCCGTACAGGGTCAGGGCGTGGCTACCGGCTGCACTGGCCAGTGGGGCCAGCGCGAGCATCAGGAAACCGGTGAACATTTTCAACGTGGCGCGCATCGAGTGACCTTGTTTTTCTAATCCGCTTCCATGTCTATCCACCAGCTCCGGATGGCCAGCGAATAGGGTGGTGTCTCCGGGCTCTTGAGCCAGCGACGGTGAGCAATGCGGTGGTAGTTTATATACCAGTTTGGAATTGTGTAGTGCTGCCATAGTAACACCCTGTCCAGAGCCCGGGCAGCGCCAATCTGTTCTTCTCGGGTCGTGGCGGCCAGCAGGTGTTCAAGCAGATCGTCAACCACCGGATGGCTGACTCCGGCATAGTTGCGGCTGCCCTTGACGTCACGCTGACTGGAGTGGAAGTAGCCATGCTGTTCGAGCCCGGGCGACAGGCTCTGCGGCAAGGTGGCCAGGATCATATCGTAATCGAACTGGTCGAGCCGGGCCTTGTATTGGGCCCGGTCCACGGTGCGCACGCGCAACTCGATCCCTAGACGTGACAGGTTGGCCCGGTAGGGCTGGAGGATGCGCTCAAGACTGGGGTTGACCAGCAGGACCTCGAACACCAGCGGCTGATTGTTTTTATTGACCAGGCGACCCTGGCGCAAGGTCCAGCCGGCCTCTGCAAACAACTCCACCACTTGGCGCAAATGCTCGCGGGGGATGCCGCGACCATCGGTGACCGGTAGCCTGAAGGGCTCCAGAAACAGTGCCGAAGGCAGTGCTTCGCGATGTGGGGACAGGTACAGAAACTCCTGTCCGACCGGAATGTCGCTAGCGCTGAAAGGGCTGTTGGGATAGTAACTGAGTGAGCGCTGATACGCGTCGTAGAACAACACCCGATTGGACCACTCGAAATCGAACATCATGCCCAGTGCCTGGCGCACCTGTCGTTGATCGAAGGGCGCGCGGCGGGTATTGAAGAATAGGGCCTGGGTGGCGCTGGGAATCTGGTGTGGCACCGCCCGTTTGCGCACCTGACCGTTGCGCACCGCCGGGAAGTCGTAGGCGTTTTCCCAGTTGCTGGCCTTGTGGTCGAAATAGAAGTCGAACAGCCCGGCCTTGAAGGCCTCGAAGGCGACGTTGTTATCGCGGTAGAACTCAACCTCCAGGCGATCGACGTTGTACTTACCGCGGTTGATCGGCAAATCGCGCCCCCAGTAGTTCTTCACCCGCTCGAACACCAGCCGGCGCCCGGGGCGAACGTCGGTGATCCGGTAGGGTCCGCTGTTGAGCCCGGGTTCGAAGGTGGTGTCAGCAAAGTTGCGGTCGCGCCAGTAGTGCTCCGGCAGCACAGGCAGTTCGCTCAGGCGCAGGATCAGCAGCGGGTTGTCGCTGCGGCCAAAAACGAAGCGGATGCGGTGCTGACCGAGGATGTCGACGCGCTCGACCTCCTGCAGCATCGAGCGGTAATTGGGGTGCCCCTGCTCGCTGAGCAAGCGCCAGGAAAACTCCACATCCCGTGCTGTGATCGGCTGGCCATCGTGGAAGCGGGCCTCGGGGCGCAGGTTGAATACCACCCAGCTACGGTCGTCACTGAATTCCAGGGTTTCGGCGATCAGCCCATAGGCCGAATAGGGTTCATCCCCGGAAGGGTCGTAAACGCCGGTGCCGACCATCAGTGGCTCATTCAGCTCGGTAATGCCGTAGTGCTGGAAGTTGCCGGTGTTGACTGGGCTGGTGCCTTTGAGCGTGTAGGGATTGAGGGTGTCGAAGGTGCCATTGCCCATCACTCGCAGGGTGCCACCCTTGGGTGCATCAGGGTTGACATAGTCCAGATGCTGAAAGTCACTGGTGTAGTGCGGCAGGCCGTACAGGGCATAGCCGTGTTGCTTGTAGACGGCAGCGCTGGCCTGCAGGCTCAGGGCCAGCAACAGCAGTGTTGTCAGTGTCGAGAATAGCCTTGCTGTCATGGACTGCCGCGTCTAAAGGTTCAAGCGCAACGCTACCATTCCTCCTGCATTGGTGAAAGCTCTCAAGCAATCAAGGAATGACGTCATGTGACAGACCATGATGCCCCGGGGACGTTCCCGGGGCTGGTGGCGGGAAGTTTCAGGGCACGAACAGGGTCAGTTGCTGGCCAGGCTGGATGTGCCGGCCAAGCTGGTTCCAGTCGCGGATATTCTGGATCTCGACCTTGAACTGGCGAGCGATGCTGTAGAGCGAGTCGCCACTTTTGACCGTATAAGTCATGCTGCGGTTCTGGCTGGCACTGGCCGCAGCTGGCAGGCGCAGCGTCTGGCCTGCCCTCAATGCCGGGCTTTCGAGTCCGTTGTGCTGCTTGATTTGGCTCACACTCAGGCCATGGTTACGGGCAATGGCCCAGAGGTTGTCGCCGGGCTGGACCTGATAGCGCAGCTCCTGGGGTGTGGTAGCGGCAATTGCGGCGACGCTCTGGGGCGCGGGCTCGCTATCACCCAGGCGAGGCAGCATCAGGGTCTGACCAACACGGATCAGGTTGCCATTGATGCTGTTTACTTCGCGTAGAGCACCTACGCTGACTTGGTAGCGACGGGCAATCTGCGACAGGGTATCGCCACTGCGGACCTGATAGCGCTGGTAGTTAACCCGTTGATCCTCGGGCAGGGCTGCCAGCGCGGCGCTGAACTGTTCGGCGCGATCAACCGGAACCAGCATTTGGTAGGTGCCCTGCGGTGCGGTGATACGTTGCTTGAAGGCCGGGTTCAGGCGCAGCAATTCGTCGGTGCTGATATCGGCCAGTTCGGCAGCCTTGCTCAGCTCCAGTTGGTGCTCGATGGTGATTTCGGCAAAGTAGGGTTCGTCCGGCAGTTCGGGTAGAGCTGCGCCATGTTGAGTCGGGCTGTCAATGATCTGTGCCAGGGCCAGCAGCTTGGGCACGTAGTTCATGGTCTCGCGCGGCAGTTGCAGATTCCAGTAATCGGTCGGCAGGTTCAGCGCCTGGTTGCGTTGAATAGCCCGGCCAACGCAGCCTTCTCCACAGTTGTAAGCAGCCAGAGCCAGTAGCCAGTCGCCATCGAAGCGCTCGTTGAGCTGGGTCAGGTAGTCCATGGCAGCCTGCGTCGAGGCAACCACGTCACGCCGGCCGTCGTACCACCAGTCCTGGCGCAGCGAGAACTGCTGACCGGTGGAGGGAATGAATTGCCAAAGACCAGCGGCATGAGCGCTGGAATAGGCCATCGGGTTGTAGGAGCTTTCAACGAACGGCAGCAGCGCCAGTTCCTGGGGCAGTTCACGGGCCTCCAGTTGCTCGACTACGTAATGCAGGTAACGTTGAGCTCGTTCGCCGCTGACTTCGAAATAACGGGTCTGGTTGAGAAAGGCCAGACGCTGCTGGTCAATGCGCGGGTTGTCGATCAGGGCCGGGTCAAGCAGGAAACCCTGGCGAATGCGTGACCACAGGGTATGGGGTTCTTCAGGGGCGGCCTGGCGGGCGCGGGGTTTGCTGCTGGCGCGAGGCGGGCTCGCGGGTTCGGCGGTTCTGCCGGGTTTGAGGCTAGGCTCATGTTGTTGAAGGCTGGGACTACTTTGGCAACCTGCCAGCACCGCCAGAATCAGTGCAAGGCAGGTTTTGCCATGTGAGATGAGTAACTTCTGATAAAAACGCATGAGCTGGCCCGGTCAAAATTTGACCGATTTTAGGGGGATACCCCACTCGCTGCAAGCCGCAACGCTGCGTCAAATCGCTACAGGGTTGAGAGCTGCCTCACAAATGAGGCAGTTGGTCTCAGAAGTTGTCCTTCCAGGCCCGGACTGCAGCCAGGGTTTCGGCGCCGGGCGCAAGGGTTTTGCCGCAATGGCGGCTAGCGGCGGCAGTGACCTCGGCAACCGAGCTGCGCATGAACGGATTGGTCAGTTTCTCCAGACCGATACTGCTGGGCAGGGTGATGCGACCGTCGCTGCGTAGCTCGTCGACCACTTCCAAGCGCACCTTGATATCGTCGTTGTCCGGTTCTACCGCCCGGGCAAAACGCAGGTTCGACTGAGTATATTCGTGGGCGCAATAGACCCGCGTTTGGTCCGGCAGAGCGGCAAGCTTCTGCAGTGAAGTCTGCATCTGCTCGGCGCTGCCTTCAAAGAGTCGCCCGCAACCGCCAGCAAACAGGGTGTCGCCACTCAGCAGCCAGGGATCGCCGTCGTTGGCGCAATAAAAGGCGATGTGGTCCAGGGTGTGTCCGGGTACGGCTATAACTTCAACCTCTTGACCGAACAGCGCGAACCGAGCACCTTCGGCCAGTGGCCGGTCAATACCCCTGATCGCCGGATTGTCTGGGCCATAGACTCGGCACTCGGTTGCTGCCTTGAGGGTGGCCAGGCCGCCGGTATGATCCGGGTGGTGGTGGGTGATCAGAATTCGGGTCAGGCTGTAGTCGGGGCGTCGGCCCAACCAGTTGATGACCGGCTTGGCGTCGCCAGGGTCGACAGCCGCGACCTGACGGCTGGCTTCGTCGACGATCAGCCAGATATAGTTGTCATTGAACGCTGGCAGGGCAATGATGTCAGGCATATTAAGGGCTACGCTATGTGTTCTGTTAAGGTTAATTCTAGGGGTTGTGCCTGACCAAGGCCACCCCGTGGAGGTTTCATGTCGACTCCGGATGCGTCCGGCTCCATCAGTCAGGCCGATCTGATCCGGCTGCTTGAGGTGGCCAGGGCCTGGCTGGATTCGCCGCCCGGGCAGATGCTGCTGGCCGCTGAACGGCAGGTCATGCGTGACACACTGCCGACATGTTTTGGTCAGCATCTGGTGCAGTATGGTTTGGCTCCTGGGCTGCTGGATGAAGAGCGTGTCGTGCTGCGCAATCACTGGCAGGTTGATCTGATAAACGGCAGTCAGGCGATTCCGGTCGAGGAGGGGCATTGGCCGTTTGCGCCGCAGTCGCTGGATGTTGTGGTGCTGCACCATGGGCTGGATTTCTGTCTGGCGCCGCGCACCTTGCTGCGTGAGGCCTGTCAGGCGGTCCGGGCTGGCGGGCACATGCTGATTTTCGGCTTCAACCCCTGGAGTGCTTGGGGGCTCAGTCATTTCGCCGGGCGTGACTGGTTCAGCGAGGCAGGTTTTGTCAGCCCGTCGCGCTTGATCGACTGGCTGGAACTGTTGGGTTTTGTGGTGGAGAAACGGGTGGATGGGTGTTATCGTCCGCCGCTCAGATCGCAGCGCTGGCTCGATCGCCTGCAACGGCTTGAACGGCTGAGCGGGCGCCATCGAATACCGGGCGGCGGCTTCTACTTTCTCGTTGCGCGACGCCAGATGTTGGGGGCTACCCCAAGCCGCGAGCGCAGCATGGCATTCCCGGCACTGAATCTGCCACCGCTGGTAGCTGGCAGCCGACGTGCGCAGAAACGGAACAGTCGATGACTCAGGCGATAGAAATCTTCACCGACGGAGCCTGCAAGGGCAATCCCGGTCCCGGTGGCTGGGGGGTATTGCTGCGTTGGGGCGAACATGAAAAGGCCCTATGCGGTGGCGAGCCCGATACCACCAACAACCGCATGGAGCTTATGGCGGCGATTCAGGGCCTGCAGGCGCTGAAAAAATCCTCGCAGGTCATTCTGACTACAGATTCCGAGTATGTAATGAAGGGCATCCGCGAGTGGATGCCCAACTGGAAAAAGCGCGGCTGGAAAACCTCCAGTCGCCAGCCGGTCAAGAATGCCGATCTGTGGCAGCAGCTTGACGAACTGGTGGCTCAGCATCAGGTTGAGTGGCGCTGGGTGCGCGGCCACAGCGGTCACCGGGAAAATGAAATAGCCGATGCCCTGGCCAATCAGGGTGTAGAACAGGTATTGAAAGCGCGAGGGCGTTCACATGCGTGAAGTGGTACTGGATACCGAAACCACGGGTATCGAGCCCAAGGAAGGTCACCGGATCATCGAAATCGGCTGTGTCGAACTGATCGGCCGGCGTTTAACCGGGCGTCATTACCATGTCTATATCAACCCTCAGCGCGAGGTTGATGAAGGCGCTATCGCGGTTCACGGTATTACCAACGAATTTCTGGTCGATAAGCCGCTGTTCGCCGACGTGGTCGAGGACTTCATGCGCTTTATCAGCGGTGCTCGGCTGGTTATTCATAACGCGGCGTTCGACGTCGGCTTTATCGACAGCGAGCTTGACCGTCTCAATGCTGGTCATGGTCGGGTAATCGATCATTGCAGCGTGCTCGATACCCTGGCCATGGCTCGGGAAAAGCATCCAGGCCAGCGCAACAGCTTGGATGCCTTGTGCAAACGCTACGGGGTCGACAACTCCCAGCGTGACCTGCACGGCGCCTTGCTGGATGCGGAAATTCTCGCCGATGTCTATCTGATCATGACTGGCGGCCAGACCGCCCTGAGCCTGGCCGGCAATGGCCAGGACTCGGGTGAAGGCGGTCAGCATGGCAGTGTGATCCGGCGTCTGAGTGAGCAGGATCGTGCCGGTTTGCGGGTGCTGCGTGCCAGCGAAGCCGAACTGGCAGCCCATGCCAAATGCCTGGCTGCCGTGGAAAAGTCAGCCGGCTTTACCCTGTGGCAGGGCAAGCCGAGCGAATAGGTTTTAAAGCCAGTTGCTGACGGCAAATAGCCCCACCCCACCCAACACCAGCGTATATGGCAGCGCCATCACCACCATACGGCCATAGGACAGGCGCACCAGCGGCGCAATGGCCGAGGTCAGCAGGAACAAGAACGCCGCCTGGCCGTTGGGGGTGGCAACGCTGGGCAGATTGGTACCGGTGTTGATGGCGATGGCCAGCAACTCGAACTGATCGCGAGTAATATTGCCTTCATCCAAGGCTTTCTTGATCTCGCTGATGTAGACCGTGGCAACGAACACGTTGTCACTGATCATCGACAACAAGCCGTTGGCCAGGAAAAACATGCTTGGCTGAGACTCCGGTGGCAGGGCCAGTACGGCTTCAATGATCGGGCTGAACAGGTGCTGCTCATGGATCACCGCAACGATGGCGAAGAACACCACCAGCAGTGACGTGAAGGGCAGGGCCTCCTGAAACGCCTTGCCGATCTGGTGCTCGTCGATCACCCCGTTGAATGAGGTGATCAGGATGATAACCATCAGACCAATGAATCCGACCTCTGCTACATGCAGCGCCAAGCCCAGAACCAGCAGCACGGCGACGATGGCCTGCACCGTCAGCGCTGCCTTCTGGCCTCCCTTGCGCTTTGCCTGCTCTGCCTGGGAAAACTCTTCCAGCACCCGGCGTACCGAACGTGGCAGCTTGGCCCCGTAGCCGAACCAGCCGGTTTTCTCCAGCAGCAGGCAGGTTGTCAGACCCGCAGCCAATACCGGCATGCTTACCGGTGCCATCAGTGTGAAGAATTCGATGAAATCCCAGTCGGCGACTCGGGCGATCAGCAGGTTCTGTGGCTCGCCGACCAGGGTGCAGACCCCGCCCAGTGCGGTCCCGACTGCGCCGTGCATGAGAAGGCTGCGTAGAAACGCACGGAATTCTTCCAGGTGCTCACGGTGCAAACCTTCTTCACCTTCCGGGTCACTGGCCGGGTCGGTACTGCCGGCGGAGGCAACCTTGTGATAGACCCCGTAAAAGCCTACCGCCACACTGATGATCACCGCAGTTACGGTCAGGGCGTCGAGAAATGCAGAAAGTACTGCAGCTACAAAACAAAAAAGTAGCCCCATCAGTGACTTGGAGCGTATTCCCAGAATCAGCTTGGTAAAGGTTACCAGTAGCAGATCCTTCATAAAGTAAATCCCGGCAACCATGAACATCAGCAGCAGGATCACCGGCAGGTTGCCCATCACCTCCTGATACAGGGCGTCGGCACTGGTCATGCCAATGGCCAGCGCCTCGATTGCCAGCAAACCACCGGGTAGCAGGGGGTAGCACTTGAGCGCCATGGCCAGGGTGAAGATGAACTCGAGCACCAGTATCCAGCCGGTCAGGTAAGGCCCGATCAGCCAGAACAGCAGAGGGTTGAGAATAAGGAAGGCGACTATGGTGCGCTTATACCAGCCTGGGGCTTGGCCCAGAAAATTGCCAGCTAGCGCGGGCAGCAGAGCTTGTGACATGGGAAGGTCCTTCAAAGGTTTGGAAGAAAACTCTGAATGACGCCTCGTACCGGGCTGCGGCCGGTACGAGGCATCATTCAGGGATCGCCTCTGAGAACCTTTGAACGGGATGTGCGACGGTAGAACCTGCGCACGGCGTGCCATCATACTCCTGCCAGTTATCGGGCGCTGTAGCGAATGCGACAGCAATAGTTGTCAATGAGCCGGAAGTCGCTCACAGAATTGCTGTTGGCTGCATTCAGGAGGTATGCCGATACAGAGCAGGCTTGTTATAGTCACGCCTTTGTCACGGCCGTTATTGCAGCAGCTGGCACCAGCGCCGGCAATGCCACCTAAGGAGTAGTTGAGCCATGCCCGAGTATCAGACCCTACTGGTAGAGCAGCACGACAAGGTTGCCCATGTGCTGATCAACCGGCCGGAAAAGGTCAATGCCATGAATGCGGCGTTCTGGGACGAGATCGTGCAAGTGTTTGGCTGGGTCGACCAGACCGACAGCGTGCGCGTGGTAGTGATTTCCGGGGCTGGCAAACACTTTTCCGCAGGTATCGACCTGGCGATGCTGGCCCAGGCCGCCGCTGGCATGACTACTGACATCGGCCGCAATGCCGAGCGAATTCGCCGTAACATCCTGCGTCTGCAAGCGTCCTTCAACGCCATTGATCAGTGCCGTAAACCGGTCATTGCCGCGGTGCATGGCTATTGCCTGGGTGGCGCAATCGATCTGATTTCCGCCTGCGATATGCGTTACAGCACCCCCGATGCCCAGTTCTCGATCAAGGAAATCGACATGGGCATGGCCGCCGATGTTGGCACCCTCCAGCGATTGCCGCACCTGATCGGCGATGGCATGATGCGTGAGTTGGCCTACACCGGGCGCATGGTCGATGGCCATGAAGCAGCCCGGATCGGGCTGGTCAACCGGACCTGGGATAGCCACGCCGAACTGCTTGAGGGGGTGTTGGCGCTGGCCGCGGAGATCGCCTCGAAATCACCCCTGGCGATCCGTGGGACCAAGGAAATGATTCGCTACAGCCGCGATCACAGTGTCGAGGATGGACTGAACTATATCGCTAGCTGGAATGCAGCCATGCTGCAATCCGAAGATCTCAAGTTGGCCATGACGGCGCACATGAGCAAAAAGTCGGCCGACTTTGCTGATTGATTCAGGCCTTTGACTGCAGGGATGGTGGGGAGATAACACGATGCTAACCGGTGCCACATCACTTGATCTTGTCAGGGATGAACTGTTCGCCACGATTGGCGATGTCGAAGATGTACTGCAGCAATTCCTTGAAGATCGGCGCAATGGCAGCTTGCTGCAGCGAGCGATCGAAGGCATGCAGCAGGTTCGGGGTACGCTATCGCTGATCGAATTGCGAGGCGGCTCGTTACTGGTGGCGGAAATGGTCGCGCTGGCCACCGATATACCCGTACACGATGGTGAGGGTCGCAACGAACCGCTGACCGCACTGTGTGACAGCTTGTTCCTGCTGGGCCGCTATCTGCATCTGAGTCGTCAACAGGGTACTGAGCGGCCTGAGCTGCTGCTGCCGGCCATCAACCGGCTGCGCGCTTTGCAGGCTGGCCAAGCCCCGTTGCCTGACAGCTACTTCTACCAATTGCCCGTCGACCTGCCGCTGACCGCTGCCGGCAGTTCGACCGCGTTGGGTGCCAAGACCTTTGCCCGGTTACGGCAAATGTATCAGGTCGGTCTGCTTGGCCTGCTGCGCGATGACAGCCTGGCCACCGCCGCACCGCTGATGCAGCGTGCCTTGCAGCGCTGGGAAACCAGCCTGAATCAGGCTGGAGCATCACTGTGCCAGGCTGCTTCGGCCGCGCTCGAAGGGATTGAGCAGACGCCGTTGACACTGACCACCGAGCGTAAGCGGCTATTCGCCCGTCTCGACCGGGAAGTCCGGCGTCTGGGCAACGCTATTGACGCGCCGGCTACGGCCTCGCCGTTATTACCCGAGTTTCTTTATCTGGTAGCTCTCTCTGCTGACACCAGCAGCCGCTGCCAGAGCCTGCGTCAGGCTCTGAACCTGCCGGCTCCGGGCTTTACCGATGCCGAACTGGAGCAAGGTCGGCAGCGTCTGAATGGCCCCGGCGCAGACGTCATGCGCTCGGTTGCCGAAGCGCTGCACGAGGAAGTCACCGGCATCAAGGACCTGCTCGACCTGCTGGCGCGTAATGCCGGTGACGCCGAGCAGTCCCTGGAAAGCCTCAAGGCCGGGCTCGAGCGGCTGTGGAAAACGCTCAGCATGCTTGATCTGGCCGAGGTCTCTGACGGCATTCGTCAGGCGGTAAGCCAGCTTGAAGGCTGGCAGCCAGGCAAAACCCAGGTGCTGGAGCAGGTGGCTGATGCCGTGTTGCAGGCCGAAACCGCCGTCAACCGACTCGATAATCCGAGCGAGGCTGGTTTGTTGGGCGGGCAGGGCGGCTTGCCTGAGCCGGTCGAACTGAAAGAAGCACGGATTGTACTGATCGAAGAGTCACAGGCCGGGCTAGCATTGGCCAAGCGGGCGATCACGGCCTATACCGAATCCAGCAATGACGCGATGCACCTGCTTAATGTACCCAGCACCCTGGATACCGTCCGTGGTGGGTTGGTATTTCTGGGCATGAGCAGAGCGGCCAAGGTCATTCACCTGGCTTCACGATTCATCAAGGAAAGCATGCTAGAGCGTCAACAGGTGCCTCAGGCATCGCAGCTGGAAATACTGGCTGACGCCCTGACCAGCATTGAGTTCTATCTGGAATCGGCCGAACGCTCGAGTGTAACCACCAGCGATGTGCTGGCGCTGGCCGAGGACAGCCTGGCTGAACTGGGCTACAAGATTTCCGAGGTCTGATCCTGATGCATTCGCCCTTCGGTCGTTTTGTTCCTGCCAATGACCCAAGTCAGAGTCCTGATGATGGATGGGTAGTGGTCTATTATCAGGAACGCTTTGCCTTGTACGAAGGGCGCTTTCTGGTTGATATTGACACGGCCCGATTCCTTGGCCGGACAGAACAGCGCCTGCTGCTCGGATACCTGGACGGCAAACCGTGCCAGTTGTTTCGGTTGGCCGAGCCCTGTGATTTGCCCGGTATCAGCTGGCACGGGCTGCGAGCACTGATTGGCCAGGTTGATGATCAGACCTTCCGTTTGCTTGGGCTGGCCCAGCAACTGGATGCCTGGGCCGAAACCCACCGATTCTGTGGCCGCTGTGGCACCGCCATGTTGCCGCGCCCGGCTGAACGGGCCATGGAGTGCCCAGGCTGCGGCTTGCGCCAATACCCCAAACTCTCGCCTTGCATTATCGTTCTGGTAACCCGCGGCGATGAAATTCTCCTGGCCCGTGCCCCGCATTTTCGTCCCGGATTTTTCAGTACGCTGGCCGGTTTTATCGAGCCGGGTGAGTCAGCTGAAGAGTGCCTGCATCGAGAAGTGATGGAGGAGGTCGGCCTGGAGGTTGAGCAATTGGAATATTTGGGTAGTCAGAACTGGCCGTTCCCCAATTCCCTGATGTTGGGCTTTCACGCCCGTTATGTCGGTGGCGAGATCCGCCCACAACCCGAAGAGATTGAAGAGGCCCAGTGGTGGCCGCTGGACCAGCTCCCGGGCATCCCGCCCCAGGGTACTATCTCGCGCTGGTTGATCGACTGTTACCTGGCCCGCCGCAGCGGTCGTCAGGACCCACCCATGCCAGCCTGATTCCAAGGAGAACAGATGCAATACCTGGGTTTAGCCGTGCTGGTGGGTGTAGTTGCACTTCTGATGCTATTGATTGTGTTGCGTTTGGGCTGGCGTCCGGGCTGGTGGCTGGCCTGGCTAAAGGGCAATCTGCTGGTATTGGGGTTGGCTGCTAGCCTGGCAATCGGTCTGGCAGCCTGGGATCTGCATTATTACCGTCCGCTGGAAGGCGATGGTACGGTCGCGACTCTGGAACTGCGCCAGCTTGGACCGCAACGTTACGAGGTGCTGGTCAATGAAGCAGGTAAAACCCGCCGCCTGACTTTGGATGGCGACCAGTGGGAACTGGATGCTCAGGTATTGCGCTGGGCTGGGCTGCCCCATGTACTGGGGTTGCAGGACGGCTATCGGCTGCACCGCCTGCGCGGCCGTTACCTGGCGCTGGAACAACAGCGTCAGCAGGACGCCCAACTCAACAGCCAATTGCATGCCACCCCCACCTGGCGTGACCTGTGGCAATGGCTGGATCAGCTCAATGCCGACCTATGGCTGCGCGCCGACGCCTTCACCGTGCGCTTCATGCCCCTGGCCGATGGCGCCCGCTTTGCCATCGAGTCTGGAGTGACCGGGCTGACTCCGGTACCGCTTAATCCAGCTGCGGTTGAGGCTTTACAGCGGTTTGAGTGAAATGGGAGTGCAGTTGTAGGGGCATAAAAAACCGGCGCTGGGCGCCGGTTTTTTGTTGCTAGGCTTGCCTCAGGCGAGCATGCCGCCGTCGACGTTGATAGCAGTGCCGGTGGTGTAGCTGGAAGCGTCGCTGACCAGATACAGGACGGTGCCGGCCATTTCACTGGGATCGGCGGCGCGGCGCAGGGGGATGCGCTGCAGGGCATTCTTGAGGATACTGTCGTTGCTGGTCAGGGCTGAGGCGAACTTGGTGTCGGTCAGGCCGGGCAGCAGGGCGTTGCAGCGGATGCCGAACTGGGCGCATTCCTTGGCGAACACCTTGGTCATGTTGATCACGGCGGCCTTGGTGATCGAGTAGATGCCTTGCAGGTCGCCCGGTACTACGCCGTTGACCGAGGCGACGTTGAGGATGGCACCGCCGCCGTTTTCGCGCATCAGTTTGCCGGCTTCGACCGACATGAAGAAATAGCCGCGGATGTTGACGTCTACGGTCTTTTGGAAGGCGCCCAGGTCAGTATCCAGCACGTTGCCGAAGTAGGGGTTGGCAGCGGCGTTATTGACCAGGATGTCGAGTTTGCCGAACTGTTCGCGGATGGCGCCGATGGTCTGGCTGATCTGGTCCATGTCGCCGATGTGGCAGGCCATGGCTACGGCTTTGCCACCAGCAGCGTTGATGGCGTCGGCCACTTGCTGGCAATCGTCGATCTTGCGGCTGGAGATGATGACCTGGGCACCCTGTTGGGCCAGCAGTTTGGCGATCGCCTCACCAATACCACGACTGGCGCCAGTGACCAGCGCGACCTTGCCGTCGAGGTCAAACAGTTGAGTCTTTTGCATGATTGTTGTCCTTTGGTTACAGGGCTGATTGCTGAATGACGGCCAGACTGCGCTGCTCCAGCTGTTTGTTCATGACAATGAAGCCAGCGAAACGCGGGTTGCTGGTCTGGCCATGGTAGTAGCGGTAGTAGATCTGCTGGGTAATGCCGGCCAGACGGAACATGCCGAACACATAGTAGTAGTCCAGGTTGTCGATCTGGATACCGGCGCGCTCGGCGTAGTAGTCGGCAAACTCCTGACGGGTCAGCATGCCAGGGGCGTTGCTCGGCTGCAGTCGGGTGGCCTGGTGGTCGGCCGGGTCGTTGGCTTCGATCCAGTAGGCCAGGGTGTTGCCCAGCTCCATCAGCGGGTCGCCAAGGGTGGTCAGCTCCCAGTCCAGTACGCCGATGATGCGCATCGGGTCGTTCGGGTCGAGGATCACATTGTCCAGCCGGTAGTCGTTGTGCACGATGCCGGGTTTGGGATGGTCAGCCGGCATATGCTCACGCAGCCAGGCAATCACCGGCTCCCAGCCGGGAGCATCGGGAGTGGCGGCTTTCTGGTAGCGGTCAATCCAGCCTTCAACCTGGCGTTTCACATAACCTTCGGGTTTGCCCAGATCACCCAGACCGCAGGCTACGTAGTCGACGTTGTGCAGTTCAACCAGTTTGTCGATGAAGCTTTTGCACAGTTCCCGGGTCTTGCTCTCGTCCAGCCCCAGTTCGGTAGGGATATCGGCGCGCAGAATGGTGCCTTCGACCTTTTCCATCACGTAGAACTCACAGCCTGTGACCGACTCGTCGGTGCAGTGCACGTAGGCTTTGGGGCAGTAGGGGAAACCGGCGTTTAGCTGGTTGAGAATACGGAATTCGCGGCCCATGTCATGTGCCGACTTGGCTTTCTTGCCGAACGGCGGGCGGCGCAGTACCAGATCCTTGCCAGGATAGCTGAGCAGGTAGGTCAGGTTGGACGCACCACCCTGGAACTGACGAACTTGCGGTGTGCCTTCAAGTTCCTCGATATGCTGCTTGAGGTATTGATCGACAGCTTGTACATCCAGTTCTTCGCCCTGGCGAACGCTGGTAGTCTGATCGGTAGCGGACATGGTTTTCCTTACTTGATAGGTACTAGGCATGAACGGATTAGCATGAATAGTCAGCTAATCTAATGCAGTGACCTGAGGGCAGCAAGGTTAAACGGCCGTTTGAATCGGCTTATCAGGTAGGGTGTTGTTGAAGGATTGGTGAGGGTTATGACCCGTCACCACAAAGTGGTGACGGGTGAAGCTACTTAAGCCGGGAACAGCTCGCCCAGCTTCAGCGCCAGCATCATGTCGCCTTCGGCGCGCAGTTTTCCGGCCATGAAGGCCTGCATGCCGTCGGTTTCACCAGTCATCACGCCGACCAGAGTGGCGCTGTCCATGATCAGGGTCACGTTCGGATCGGCAGCGTCGCCCTGATTGACGGCACAGGTGCCATCCTTGACGGCTACGTTGAAGTTTTCGCCATCTTCGATGTTGAACTGGAACACCAGATCCAGGCCGGCAGCGGCAGAGGCGTTGAACTTGGTTTCCATCTTGCTGATGATGTCTGCGACGGTAGTCATTTGCCTGTCCTATTCATGCTGTTGTTGTGGTGACGGCTGTGGCCGCTCACCCAATATGGTGGGTCACCCATCAAGCTTCAGGGTACGGATCGCACTGGAAGCTTGAGCATGAGGTTAGGCGGGGGGCGGGGGGCTGTCAATAAAAAATCATACGTTTGTTTGAATTTGCTTTTTAACTGGAAATGTCAGTTTGGCACAGGTTTGTTGTTATGCTTGAAACCCTCTCATTAGCTGGAGTGCTTACGTGGAATGGTTAGCTGATTATGGGTTATTCATGGCCAAGGCGGTTACCGTCCTGGTGGTGTTGCTGGTGCTGGTAGCGGCGATAGCCGGGGCCAAGACTCGGCAGCGGCGCGGGGAAGGCAGTCTGACGGTGACCAAGGTCAACGAACAACTGGCCAGAATGACGGACAAGCTGGCTCAAACCGTGCTGGAGAAAGCCGATTACAAGGCCATGCTCAAGGCCCGCAAGGCAGAGGATAAAGCACGAAGCAAGTCCGAGGAAAAGCGTGCGCGGGTATTCGTGTTGAATTTTCATGGCGACATCAAGGCCAGTGCCTTGGAAAATCTGCGCCATGAGGTCACGGCAGTATTGGAGCTGGCGGATGCTGATGATGAGGTGGTGGTCAAGCTCGAAAGCGGTGGCGGCATGGTGCATGCTTATGGCCTGGCCGCATCCCAGCTTTGCCGGGTCCGTGAAGCCGGAGTGCCGCTTACGGTTTGTGTCGACAAGATCGCCGCCAGCGGTGGCTACATGATGGCTTGTATCGCTGACCGCATTCTGGCCGCGCCCTTTGCCATGCTTGGTTCGATTGGCGTGGTAGCACAGTTGCCCAACTTCAATCGGCTACTGAAAAAGCATGACATTGATTACGAGATGCTGACCGCCGGTGAATACAAGCGGACCCTGACTCTGTTCGGCGAGAACACTGACAAGGGTCGGGAAAAATTTCAGGAAGACCTGGAAAACATCCATCGCCTGTTCAAGGGCTTTGTCGGTCGTTACCGCCCGCAACTGGATATCGATGCGGTAGCCACGGGTGAGGTATGGTTCGGCAGCGAGGCGCTGGAGCGGACCCTGGCTGATGAACTGACCACCAGCGATCAGTATCTGAGTCAGCGGGTCCGTCAGGCCGATGTGTTCGAGGTGCACTATTCGATGCGCAAGCGCATCCAGGAAAAACTCTCCGGGACCCTGTCGGCAACGCTGGATCGGCTGCTGCTGACCTGGGCTTCACGGTTCAACAATCAACGATTCTGGTAGGAGCTGAGCATGTCGGAATTCAAGGCTCTGGTGGTGACAGAGGAGCAGGGCAACTATGTTTCCCAGGTGAGTCTGCGCCATATTGACGAACTGCCGCCGGGTGAAGTGCTGATCCGGGTGGCCTATTCTTCGCTGAACTTCAAGGATGCCCTGTCGGCTAGCGGCAACAAGGGCGTGACCCGCAATTTCCCCCATACTCCGGGCATCGACGCCGCCGGGGTAGTGGAGGCCAGCTCGGTGGCCGAGCTCGAGGTGGGTGATGAGGTGATTGTCACCGGTTACGACCTTGGCATGAACACTGCTGGCGGTTTCGGTCAGTATATCCGGGTACCGGCTGCCTGGGTTCTGAAACGGCCTGAAGGGCTGAGCCTGCGCGACAGCATGGTGCTGGGTACAGCGGGTCTGACCGCGGCACTGTGTATCGACAAGCTGGAACAGGCCGGTCTGGCGCCGGGGCAGGGTCCGGTTCTGGTGACCGGGGCGACTGGCGGTGTCGGCAGTATCGCCGTGGCGATTCTGGCCGGGCTAGGTTATGAGGTGGCAGCGGCCACCGGCAAGGCGCTGCAGGCTGATTTTCTCAAGCGCCTGGGCGCCAGCCTGATTGTTGACCGCTCGGCGCTGGAAGCTGGCAAGGACAAGATGCTGCTCAAGGAGCAGTGGGCCGGGGCGGTCGATACCGTCGGCGGCGACATTCTGTTCAACGTGGTCAAGTCACTGCGCTATGGCGCCAGTGTCGCCTGCTGTGGACTGACCGCAGGCGGTCAGTTCCAGGCCAGCGTATTCCCCTTCATTCTGCGCAACGTCAACCTGCTGGGGATCGACTCGGTCGAGCAGCCACTGGTCGTCAAGGCCTCGATGTGGGATCGCCTGTCGCTGCAGTGGAAGACCGACCTGCACAGCCTCTGCCACGAAGTGAGCCTTGAGGAGCTGCCGGAGCAGATCGAGAAAATCCTGGCCGGCAAGATGATCGGGCGGGTGCTGGTCAACCTCGGTTGACCAGTACGCTACTGGATGCTGGAAGCAAGCTCGAAGATCGGGATATACATCAGCACTACGATGGTCCCGATCAGCAGGCCGATAAAAGCCATTAGCAGTGGTTCGAACAGTCGTACAAACCATTCGATCCAGCGGCTGGTCTGGGCCTCATGGAAGTCGGCGGTCCGCTCCAGCATTACCCCCAGGTTGCCTGAGCGCTCTCCGGCCCGGAGCATGCGCAGGGCAACCGGTGTCGACAGGCCATAGGTCTCCAGGGCCATGGATAGGGAAGAGCCTTCACGCACCCGGTTCTGGGCCTGTAGCAGGTGCTGGCGTGACTGCTCGCCGAGCAGGCCGCTGGCCATCGATAGTGCGTCTATCACCGGAATCCCGCCTTGCAATAGGATGCCGAGAGAGCGGTAGAAACGGGCCAGTTCAAAGGTCAACAGCGCTTTATGCAGGCGTGGAATACGCTGAATTTGCCGACCAAGAAGCCGACGCAAGGTATGGCTGCGCGCCGCCAACAGGCCCAGGGCAATGATTCCCAACAATCCGGGCAACAGTAGTATTTGATGTTGCTGCAAAAAATTTCCCAGATCGATCAGCACCTGCGACAGCCAGGGCAACTGATGCTCCATACCCTCGAATACCAGGCTGAAGCGCGGCACTACATAGCCGATCAGAAACAGCAGGACCAGGCCACCGACGCCGAGCAGCAGTACCGGATAGACTGAGGCGCTGATGACCTTCTGGCGCATGGCGTCAAGGCTGGCGCGATAGCCAACATAACGGTTAAGTGCCGGGCCCAGTTCGCCGGTGCGTTCACTGGCCTTGATCAGGGCAATGAACAGGGGCGGGAAGATCCACGGGTAGCCGGTTAGCGCCCCGGACAGGGATTTGCCTTCATACAGGGCCTGAATCAGGCCAGCGAGTATCTTGCGGACCTGCGGGTCGCTTTCCTTGTTTTCCAGGCTCTCCAGGGCATCGGTCAGGACCAGGCCAGCGTTAAGCAGAATAGCCAGTTCCTGGCTGAACAGCGCCAGCGGGAAACGTTCGCGGCTGAACCAGCGGCTGACGTTCCAGTCGAGCTGGCGCTGAATCCCAAGCACCCTCAAACCTTGTTCCTCGGCCCGGCGCCCGGCCTCTTCGGCGCTGGCCGCTTCATATTCGAGCTGGACGACATGATCGGGCAGGCGCAGGGCCTTGATCAGGAAGCGCATGGACGACCCTCCACTACCAACTGGTGATTTCAGCGTTGTCGCCTTCGCCGCCGGGGCGGCCATCGCGGCCCAGGCTGAGCAGGTCGAACTCGCCGTGCTCGCCGGGCGAGCGATAGATGTAGTCACGCCCCCAGGGATCCTGGGGAACCCCTTTGCGCAGATACGGGCCACCCCAGTTGGTCACGCCACCCGGCGGACTGACCAGGGCTTGCAGGCCCTGCTCGGTGGTGGGGTAGTCGCCGTTTTCCAATCGATAGATATCCAGGGCCTTTACCAGAGTTTCGATCTGGGCATGGGCGATCCGGGCTTCCGAACGCCCGAGCTGGTTGAAGTAGCGCGGCCCGACAATACCGGCCAGCATGCCCAGCACGACCAGAACCACCAGCAGTTCGAGCAGGGTGAAGCCACGATGGCGTCTGTGTGAACGAGTGCGGAACATGGGGAAATCTCCTGGGGGACAAAGGTACGTCAGTCACCATGCAAGAGCTGTGCACGATTGTTGTGTTTTCTGGGGGGCAGTCGCGAACGATCAACGGCACGCCCCTTGCTTGGCTACCCGAGTCGATCGGGAGGACGGCCTATGCGTCGCATCTGCTGCACTGCGCTGTTATCACTGGGTTGCTTGGCTCTGGAAAGCGGGGCCGGTGAAACGTTCTACCGTGGTGAGTCCTCCACCGGCACTTTGATCCTGACCAATGTTCACCGCCCGGGACAGGGGCTTGAACCTGTTGTGCTGCATGCCCGGACCGGGCCGTCAGCCTCCGCTCGGGTAGCCCCCATCCCCTCACATGAGCTGGCCGAACTGGTCCGCCAGACCGCCGCCGAGCATGACCTGCCGGAAGGCCTGCTGCATGCGGTAATCCAGACCGAATCGGGCTACAACCCCCTGGCTCTCTCGCCCAAGGGCGCGGCTGGGCTGATGCAGCTGATGCCGGCAACCGCGCGTGAACTGGAGGTTGAGGATGTCTGGGACCCAGGCCAGAACCTGGCCGGTGGAGCGCGTTATCTCAAACAGATGATGGAGTTGTTCGAGGGTGACCTGGAGCTTGGTCTGGCGGCGTACAACGCCGGGCCAGGGCGGGTCAGCCGCGCCGGTGGAATTCCTGACATCGGTGAAACCCAGCGTTATGTACCGTTGGTCATGCAGCGTTATCTGGCCTGGCGCGGCACCGACTGAGGGGCTGAGTCGAGCCCCAAATGGGTGGGGAATCCCCGGTGCTGGGTAGGGTTTTACCCGAGCTGAAGCGTTTCCGTGGTCGGCAGAATCGGGCTGGCTATGAGCATCCGCAATTCGCGCCTGCAAGGCGCTGCCGGCAACCCGCACAGCGGCCCGCAGCCGCGAAGCAGACCCGCCAGGCACTGGCATAAGTATTGCTGCCAGTATTGTTACGGGCACAGTCATGCATAACAGGAGGCCTCACAATGAACCGGGCCAAGGTGTTATCCGACAGGAGCGTTCTCGCTCCGACA
Organism: Halopseudomonas phragmitis; assembly: GCF_002056295.1. Lineage (NCBI taxonomy): Bacteria > Pseudomonadati > Pseudomonadota > Gammaproteobacteria > Pseudomonadales > Pseudomonadaceae > Halopseudomonas > Halopseudomonas phragmitis. Next base: position 2,677,223 of record NZ_CP020100.1, read on the forward strand.
TTTTTCTTCTCTTCGGGCCCCCTGGCCTTGCTGTTGTGGGCTCTGCTGGCCCTGGCACTGTCGCCAGGGGCCCAGGCTGCGGCCAGTTGCCAGCGACACCTCGAAGCCCATGTAGTGGCGCTCGACCAGCCGCTGATGTTCAACCGGCTGGGTGCGCAGAATATCAACGGCATGATGTTCGCGTTGCGCTCGGATGTGGTCGATGAAAACCACCAGCTTCTGAGCCAGGGCGGCGCGGCGATTCCCGGTCGGGTTCTGCTGCGACCGGATAAGCGTCCACGGCCCTTGATTCTCCGGGTCGCCGCTGGCGACTGTCTGACCATCCATTTGCAGAATCTGCTGGATCCGCAGGACAACCCGCGGCGCGGTCAGGTTGAGCCTGAGCTGCAGATCGATGATCAGGTTGCCGACCGTCATGTCGGCTTTCTGGTCAACGGCCTGCAGGCGGTTAACAGCATAGAAGATCTGTCAGCCAATACCGGGGCCAATGACAATATGCTGCTGGCCCCGGGCATGAGCCGCAGCTATACCCTTTACGCCGAGCGTGAAGGCACCTTTCTGGCCACCAGTTATGGGGCCACCTTCGGTGGTCAGGGCAATGGCGGCAACATCGGCAATGGCCTGTTTGGCCAGGTTATCGTGCTGCCACCGGGTGCGCGGATGTATCGCAACACCCTGACCGAAGAGGAAATGCGGCTGGCTACCACTGGCCGGACGCCTGCAGGTCATCCGGTCGTTGATTACGAGGCTCGTTATCCGCAGGCAGAGCCCTGGATCAGTGAAGGCAAGGCCGGGCGGCCAATCCTAAGCATGCTCGATGGCAACCAGATTCAGATCAGTGAGCCTGATGCTGTGGTGATGGGGCCCAACTCTGATGGCAGCTTCCCGCCTTCGACCTACCCACTGGAAAGCATCGGTAAGCGCAATCCATCGATCCCCAACCGGCTTGAGCCGTTCCGTGATTTTGCTTCGGCCTGGCACGATGAAGTGGCTGCTGCCCAAGCGTTTCCGGGCTACTGGGAAGACGAGGTGTTTGGTCACGTTCTCGAGCCAACCCGCGACGCCTTCATGATCAACTATGGATCGGGTGGGATTGGCGCGGAAATCATCGCCAACCGGCTGGGTGTGGGTCCTATGCATGACTGCCTCAGTTGCTCCTATGAGGAATTCTTCCTCAGCTCGCATACCGTTGGCGATGTTGCCATGTTGGTCGATGTGCCAGCCAACGTCGGGCTGGAAAACCTCAAGCCAGGCCAGACGCCACATCCGGACAATGTCGGGATCAAGGCTAGCATGGCGCTGTATCCGGCCGATCCGTCCAGCGTCAACCACAGCTACATCGGCGACTTCGTCAAGTTCCGCAATACCCATGCCGGGCATGAACATCACATTTTTCACTTGCATGCCCACCAATGGATCTTCAATCCCAATGATGACAATTCCGATTATGTCGATGCCCAGGGGATTGGCCCAGGTTCCGGGCAGACCTATGAAATTGCCTTTGGCGGTTCGGGCAATCGCAACCGGGTAGCCGGCGATGCCATCTACCATTGCCATTTCTATCCGCATTTTGCCCAGGGCATGTGGAACCTGTGGCGGATTCATGATGTGTTTGAAGAGGGCACCCGGCTGGCGGTTTCCGAGCAGGGTGACGATGGCTTCCACCAGGAGCCCTTTGCCCTGCGCGAAGGCTTACCGGCACCAGGAGCCCGGGCTCTGCCCGATGGCGAGATTGTTGCCGGCACGCCGATCCCAGCTGTGGTACCGCTGCCGGGCAAGGCGCTGCCGCCGATGCCGGGCCGGGTCAGCGTAGTACCGAAGCTGGCCGACAGTGAAGCTCTGGCTGATCACGGCTACAACAGCAGCAGCTATCCGCCGGGCAATGATGGCGGCTCGCAACGCATAGTTGGTTCGGTTGCTTTGGTTGATCGTAGTGATGACAACCGACTGCCCGATGGCACGCTGCGCAACCCCGGCTTCCCGTTCTGGATCGGAGGGATTGAGCACAGTGTCGGTCAGCGTCCGCCGACCCCGCCGCTGGATATGCTTGGGCCGCAGCAGGCCGAGGCGCTGCGTGATTCCGGCAACGCACTATGGGCTGCACTGGATCCGAAGCAGGTCGACGGCTGGGACGGCGGGCTGCCGCGCCATGCGCTGGATGGCTGGGCCAACGGCGGAGTGGCCGAGGTAGCCACCAGCGCTCTGGACTTCTCCAAGGTGATCAGCCGGGCCAAACCGGTTTACTTCCCGGAAGAGGGCACTGACGTCGAGCAGGCAGCCATGCTGTTCCACGCCCAGGACAAGCACTCCAGCTATGCCGTGTTGCCTGATGGCAATGTCAAGAGCGCGGTATTTCGTACCAATGGCGGCTTGCCGATGGCTGGAGCGCCATTCTTTGAGCCGTGCATGGATGACCGCCAGCGAACCATGACCAAGGACTACGGCGAGGGCCGGTTCTACAGCGGCGAGAAACTCGATGGCTTGTCGTTCAAGGGCTCATCGCCATTCACCGCCGACCGCCCACGGATCTACAAAGCGGCCAATATCCAGTTCAACGCAGTATTCAACAAGGCCGGTTATCACTATCCGCAACAACGGATCGTGACTCTGTGGGAGGATGCCTGGCCGGTCATAACCAAGCAGCAGCCACCGGAACCGCTGGTTATGCGCTTGAACAGCCTGGATTGCGCGATGTATCAGCAGACCAATCTGATCCCGGAATACTTTGAGCTGGACGACTATCAGGTACGTACCCCGACTGATGTGATAGGTCAGCATATCCATTTGCCCAAGTGGGACCTAGTGGCTGCCGATGGTTCGGCCAATGGCTGGAACTACGAGGATGGTGCCCTGTCGCCGAGCGCAGTGGTCGAACGGATCAAGGCCATCCGTGCCTATCATGGTTGCCAGGCCGGTGACCCGCGTGACGGTCAATTGGAATGCCCGCTGGCGGCTGAGCATCCGTTCTTCGGGCGTTATAACCGCAGCGACTGGATTGGTGCCAGAACCTTGCAGCAACGCTGGTTCGCCGACCCGATCGTCAATGTCTACAACATCGACCGGGGGCTGGGCAACATCTTCACCCACGACCACCTCGGGCCCTCGACCCACCAGCAAATGGGGCTGTACGCCACTGTACTGATCGAGCCGGCCGGCTCCAGCTGGTTCCACTCTGAAACCGGCGAGCCGCTATACACCAGGCATGACGGCGGACCGACATCCTGGCAGGCAGTGATTGCTGCCGGTGACCTGAATGGCGATGGCAAAAACGACAGCTATAGGGAGTTCTTCCTGGCCTTCAGCGACTTCCAGCATGCCTACGAGGCTGGGGTCTATGTCGGTGCCGGGCCCGATGGTATCCCAAATCCGGTTGCCTATCCGGTAACCAGCGAAACCTTCCGTTATGCGATCAACCCGCCGGTACGCAAGAGCGCGGCCTCACTGCTGGAGTCGGTGGTCGAGGCTGCCGGTGGCGAGCTGGAAGGTTGCCCGAACCGTCCGTGTCCGCAGGCAATTTCCGCTGAGGACCCGGGTATTTATGTGGTCAACTACCGGCATGAGCCGCTGGCCATGCGGATCTATGATCCCGAGCGAATTGCCCCTGATGGCAAGCCCGGCATGCAGGCCGCTGGCTTGGCTGGCGACCTGGCTTTCGCTATGCAGAGTCGCACTGACCGGGCCATTGCGGCGCTGAATCTGGCACCCAGCCAGGTTCTCAACGCCTTGGGCCCGACCGGGGCCAATACCAGCTTGCCGCCGCATATCAACCGGGCTGGCGACCAGCCGGGTGATCCCTTCACCCCGATGCTGCGCACCTACACCGGTGACAATGTGCGGCTGCGGGTGATCGCTGGCGGGCATGAGGAAGAGCACATCGTCGGTCTGCATGGCATCAAGTGGCTGCACCGTGGTACCGGTTACCAGAACAGTTCGACGTCCGGCTGGCGCGCGGCGCAGATGGTCGGGATCTCCGAACAGTTCGGCTTCGTCAGTCCGGTAGCCTTGATGTCCGGTGCCGCCAGCGATACCGGCGATCACCTCTACACCATGGATGCGGCGATGGAGGGTTACTGGAGCGGTATCTGGGGCATCCTGCGCAACTATGGCAGTAGCCGCAACGATCTGATGCCGCTGCCTAACAACCCGTTGCCAGTGGCAGCGCGCAATACCGTGTCGTTTAACGGGGTGTGCCCGCGCTTCAGCCCGAACCCGAGCGGGATCGGCACAAGGACTACGCCGCAGCGCAACTACGAGGTGGTTGCGGTACTGGCCAATGATGTGCTCGACAACCCGCTGAACCTGAGCCTGGTCGACCCCGAGGGCGAGGGCCTGCATGTCGGCGCCACGCCACGGGCCGATGGCGGCACCCTGGTACTCAATCCGCGCTTGGTGAATATTCCAGAAATGTCCGGTTATGACCCGGAGCATGGGACTTCCTTCACCGTTGGCGGGCAAAGCGGGCCGCTGCATGACCCGACGGCAATCCTGTATGTCCGCAAGTCAGATCTGGACCCGGTTACTGGCAAGCTCAAGCCCGGCGTTCCGGTCGAGCCGCTGGTACTGCGTGCCGCCGCTGGCGACTGCCTGCAGATCACGCTGGAAAACCGCCTGCCAACGGACATGCTCGACCTGCCCAACTACACCATTATGCAGGGTACTGTGAAGCGTGACCGGTTTGGTGACCAGGGCTCGACCACCTTCAACAACAATCTGATGAAGCCATCGGCGCATGTCGGTATTCATGCCCAGTTGCTGGCCTACGATGTCACCACCTCGGACGGCTTCAACGTTGGCCTCAACCCGGTCCAGACCGTGCCGCCGCGGGTGGGCAACAGCGGTAACTGGCCAACCCGGCAGTACCAGTTCTACGTCGGCCATCATGAACGTGAGGGGCGGCCACTGGCGCGGCTGGGCCGCAATATCGACAACATCAACGCCACGCCGATCGAATTCGGAGCCCTTAACCTGCTGCCTGCCGATGTGATCAAGCAGCCGCAGAAAGGGCTGGTCGGGGCCATGTCGATCCTGGGCATGGGCGCAACCTGGACCGAAGACGCCAACAGCCGTGCTGCTGCGACCGTAAAGCCGCATTCCGGGCCGAGCTTCCGCGACTTCTCGCTGATCTGGCAAAAGGGCATGAATCCGCGCTGGGCCGATGGCCGACCGGTGGAAAACATCGCAGTGGAAGGGATTGGCGTACCGAACGATCCCAAGGACAACTCGGGCATGGCGGTCAACTACCGTACCGAGCCGCTCTGGTATCGCTTCAAAGTGCCACCGGATGCGCCCTTCGGTCGGGCCGGTGGGGCAGGCTGGGGTGACATTCCCAACGCCCACATGGCCTACAGCAATGCGGTGGTTGGCGGTGACCCGGTAACCCCGATCCTGCGGGTACGCAAGGGCCAGCCGTTCCGTATCAACCTGACCATGCCTGCTGGTGGCAGCCGTGGCTCGATCTTCCAGTTGGCCGGTCACCTGTGGCCGAAGGATCCCTTCGTGCCGGAGTTCACCGACAGCCTGGGCTTCCCGCAGAAATATCCGGGGATCGGCTCGGTGCGCTATGGCCACAACCCGATGGCGCAGTACACCGGTGCTCAGGAAAGCGTGTTACCGGCGGCTCACTTCAGCTTCCCGTTCCCCTCGGCCGGTGGCGTCAACGCGATTCCCGGCGACTACCTGTATCGCGACTATGGCGCCTTCGGCAACTCCTCGGGGCTCTGGGGATTGCTGCGCGTGACCGAGGAAGAACCCTGAGCAATGAGGTGCCGTGATGAGCAGGCTAGGGTATGCAGTAGCGGTGGTGGTTGTGGCGGGGCTGGCCGGGACACTGGGCTGGCTGACGCAAAGTGACGAGGAGCCGGCGCTGCTGCCGGCTCCAGCCCCAGAACTACGAGGTCAGGTGCTGGGGCAGGCCCAGCGCGATGGTGTGGATATAACCCTGGAAGTAGTTTCATCCGGCACTGCTGCGGTCCTGACTGAAGGCGTGTTTGCCGACTTCCGGATCCATCTGCGCGATGCCGGCAGTGGCCAGCCGCTGGTCGGTCTGGCACCGGGTGCCTGGATTGATCAGCAGGTGTTGCATGGCGCCGGGTCGGACGACCCGGCCATGGCCTGCCGTCAGCGGATTGCCCATTACCTCAAGGGCACCCTGGGCGTACGGCCGGTGGTGGATCTGAACAGCTACTACATGTTGGTACTCAATCAGGATCCGAGTATCAGTGTGATTGACCCCTCGGTCTCGCTGGGCGGGCTGACCAGTACCCTGGCCCGGATAGTGCTCAAGCGCTCACCCATGGACTGGGTCGAGAGCCGCCGGCAAAAACGCCTGTATGTGTCAATGCCCAGCGCCGATGAAGTTGCGGTGATCGATACCGAAAGTTTCAACGTACTGGCCAGTGTACCGGCCGGGGCGCAACCCGTGCGGGTAGCGTTGCAACCCGACGAGCGCTACCTATGGGTCGGCAACAATGCCAGTGATCCCGCGCTGAGCGGCGTCACCGTGCTTGATACCGTAACGCTGGAGCCGGTACTTCAGGTGGCGACAGGGGCCGGACATCACGAGATTGCCTTCACCAGCGATTCAACCCGAGCCTTCGTCAGCAACCGCGACTCCGGCACGGTCAGCGTATTTGACACCGCTACACTCAAGCAACTGGCCGAACTCAAGCCTGGTGGCCAGTTGTTGGCGCTGGCGTATGCTGAACTGTCTGGTGCGCTCTATGTGGTCGATGGTGCCAGCGGGCGGGTCAGCGTGTTCGACGCCCGCAGTCTCAAGCCCCGCGCCGAGATTCTCAGCCAGCCAGGATTGGGGCCGTTGCAGCTCAGCCCGGATGGTCGCCATGCCTTGGTACTCAACCCCCGTGAAGACCGGGTATTGGTACTGGATACTGCCAGCGACAGGCTTATTCACGAGTTGCAAATCAGCGGTGAACCCTATCAACTGACGTTCAGCAAGACCTACGCCTATGTCCGCACGCTCGGATCGAACCGGGTCAGCATGATCGCCCTGGGCTCGCTCGGGACGGGCCGTACTCCGGTATTTCAGGACTTCGAAGCCGGTGTCCCGGCTCCGGGTCTGGCCGGCAACCTGCCGCTGGCATCCGGGATGGGGTTGGCGGTGGATGACAATGCGGTGTTCGTGGTCAACCCGGTGGACAACAGCATCTATTTCTACATGGAAGGTATGAACGCGCCGTCGTCGGCCTATATCAATCGAGGCCACACCTCACGGGCGGTGCGAGTCGTCGACCGGACCCTTCAGGAGGTTGAACCGGGGGTTTATCAGGGCCGTGTGCGTGTGCCATCGGCTGGTGAACTGGATCTGGCCATGGTGCTGGCGCAGCCGGACATGACCCAGTGCTTCAGCTTTCAGGTTGCCGCCGACCCGGAACTGGCCTCGCGACGCATGAGCCCTCGGGTCGAATACCTGCTGGAGACCGGCGTGGTGCGCGGCGAACCCAACCAGCCGGTACGTTTCCGGCTATGGCGCGGTGACAGCCAGGAGCCCTGGAGTGGGGTGGACGATCTGCGTCTGCGCTACTTCCTGGCCCCGGCCTCACGTAGCAGGGAGCAGCCGGTTCGGGAACTGGGAGACGGCCTCTACGAGGCGACCCTTAGCCTGGAACAGCCCGGTGCCTATTACCTGCATCTGGCATCGGAATCCCTGGGCCTGACTTGGGGGGATCTGCCTTACGCCAGTGTGCGCAAATTGCTGAATGGTGATTGACCGTCTGGAGGTCGATATGAAACTCGGATATCCGTTGAGACTGCTGTGCGCGCTCGGCCTGCTCGGTTATGCCAGCCTGAGCCTGGCGCACTCGGAGCATCATCACCAACCGCCAGCCAGCAGTGAGGAAACAGCTCAGGGCGTGCGGCTGGTGGATCGGCCGCTGATCGACCAGCATCAGCGGGAGCGGCGCTTGCCTGACGATCTGCTGGGCGATGAGCCGGTGGTAGTCGGCTTTGTTTACACCACCTGCACCACGGTGTGCCCGGTCATTTCGGCGATCATGGCCAAGGTCCGTGACCGCCTTGCCAGCGATGGCATCGATGCTCGGCTGCTGTCGATTACCGTTGACCCGCTGCGTGATACCCCCCAACGCATGGCCGAGATGGCCAGCCGGTATGAGGCCGGTGAACACTGGAACTGGGTGACTGGCGCGCCGGACGATATCGAGGCGGTGCTGCGTGGTTTCCGGGTCTACAGCACCAACGTCGAGGAGCATCAGCCGGTCATCATGGTTGGGTTCAAGGGCCACTGGCTGCGTTTCTATGGGTTTGCCGATCCGCTGCAGATCGTTGCTGGCGTCAAACGCCTGCAGCGAGAACCAGAGGCCAAACTGGCGGTGCTGCCGGTTGGTCGTTGGGAGAGCCAGCCATGAGATCATTATTGCTCGTGAGCCTGTTGCTGCTGAGCCTGCCGCTGGCGGCTCACCCTGGGCATGGGCACGATGCCGAGCTGGAGAGTCAGCCCGAGGTGCTGAGCCCTGGCATGATTCCCGATGCCCGCAGTTATTTCACCGATACCGTGCTGATCGATCAGCACGGTCAGGAGCGGCGGTTCTACAGTGATCTGCTGGAAAACCGGGTGGTGCTGCTCAATGTGATCTTCACCCGCTGCGAGGATGCCTGCCCGGTGATCACCAGCAAGCTCAAGCAGGTTCGCCGGCAACTGGGCGAGCGGGCCGAGGGTATCGACTTCATTTCGCTAAGCAGTGATCCACAGAACGATACGCCAGAAGATCTGAAGGTCTATGCGAAAAAACACGGTGTCGAAGACGCCAACTGGCATTTCGTGACCGGTGATCCGGCCGATATGGCCCGGCTACTGGGCCGGTTAGGTCAGTTCACCGGCTCGGTGGAGAACCACTCGACCCTGCTGATCGCCGGGGATGTGGCCAACAAGCGCTGGAGCAAGATCCGCCCGGATGCGCCGGTCACAGCAATCGCTGAACGTCTTCTACTGTTACATCAACCACCGGCTGCCGCGCGTCCATGTGCGCTCGACTCTGCACACTGCTGAGCCTGGCACTGTTGCCGGCACTGGCCTGGGGCCTGAGCGACAACGAAAAGGCCGGGCAGCAGCTGTACCGTTATGGCCAGGCCAATACCGATAGCCCGGTGCAGGCTCGACTGGAAGCGGCTGACACCGTGGTCGATGCCAGCCTGTTGCCCTGTGCTGGCTGTCATGGTCGCGATGGTCGGGGACGGGCCGAAGGCGGGCTCAACCCGCCGGATATCACCTGGGCGCGGCTGAGCAAACCCTATGGCGAACGCTTGCCCGGCGCCCGTCAACATCCGCCTTATACCGAAGCCAGCCTGGCCAGGGCGATACGCGAAGGCGTTGACCCCGGGGGCAACAGGCTGTCGCCAGCGATGCCACGCTACAGCCTGAGCCAACGTCAGGTGCGTGATCTGATCGCCTATCTGCAGCGGATCGAAGAAGACTTCGACCCCGGTATCAGCGATCAGAGCCTGGTGCTGGGTACCTGGCAGCCCTTGAGCGGAGCGCAGGCCGATGGCGGTCAGGCCGTCAGTCTGAGCCTGCGTGAAGCGATTGCCCAAATCAATCTGGATGGCGGCATCCATGGCAGGCGGCTGACGCTGGTGGTGGTTGACAGTGCCGAGCGGGATGAGCAGGCGGTGCTGGATGAGCTGCTGGATCAGCATGAAGTCTTCGCCCTGGTCGCTGTGCAGACCAGCAGCGCCGCGCAGCAGGAGCAGTTGCGCCAGGCCGGAGTGCCGCTGGTTGGCACCTTGCTGCGTAATGATCCGGGACCGGGTAGCGCATGGACGTTCGAGCCGCTGGCCGGTATTCAGGATCAGATGAAAGCCCTGGGGCTGTTCGCCGAACAGGCGCTGTCCGCCAGGGGGGCGGCGCTGATTCTGGTTGGGCCGGAGCCGGCCCATCAGGCCCAGGCCGAGTCGCTGAGCCGCTGGCTGGTGCAGCGGGGCTGGCCAGCACCAGCTATTCAGGGCGCCGAGGCACCGCTGGTGTTGGGTGATGGACTGTCAGCGCTGTTTTTACTGGGTAGCGGATTGTCTTCATCGCAGGTCAGCCTGCTGGCGTCGCATAGCCCGCCGCCTTATCTGCTGTTGGCGGGCGAACAGGCTCAGGCTGAACTGTTCGAGCTACCGATGGCCTTTTCCGCCCGGGTATTCGTTGCCTATCCGTTTTTACCCGATGACTGGACTCCGGCTTTTCGTGAGCGGCTGGCCCGCCAGCGGGCAATACTTGGCAACGGTTATCTGAATCGCAGGGTCTCGGCCAGTGTGGCGCTGGCGATACTCGAAGAGGGGTTGCGTCGGGCTGGCCGCCAGCTCAGCCGCGAGGCGCTGATACGTGCGCTGGAGGAGCTGTATGATCATCCTACCGGGATGTCCCCAAGGGTGGGCTTCAGTGGCGGGCGTCGGGTGGGGGCCGGGGCGCATATCGTACGATTGGATCTTGAAAATCGTGAACTGCATCACACCGGCTATTACATTCCCCCGGAACAGCGCTAGACTGCAAATATGCCCCCCATAACTGGGTGCTGAGCGAGCCGATTCCCCGGGGAAAACGCTCCCTCTGGCACCGGGTTTTCAGCCTCAAAGCTGCACTACCCAGACAGCTCGGGCCTCCCGGCAGGACGCCAAAACTGGCATGAAGTATGCGAGACCCCAAGTGGGAGCGTACTCCTGCTGTAGTTGTCAGTAGCACACTCTGAATGGAGTTCGCCTTGTCATACAGAATCTTGATAGTCGAGGATGAGCCGGTCCTGGCGGAGAACCTCAAGGCTTTCATGGAAAAGCTTCCATGCAAGGCCATGCTGGCTACCGATGGTGCACGCGCCATCGATTTGGCCGGCAAGTTTCCCCCGGATCTGATCATTCTGGATTATCGACTGCCTGACATGGTCGGCTTCGATGTGTTGGATGCGGTACAGAACACCTGGCACGGCCAGTGTGTTCTGATCACCGGTCACCCGACCAACGAAGTCTGCGAGGAGGCGGGGAAACGGGGCATTACCCATATCATGTTTAAGCCCTTTCCCCTGGGTGAGCTGCGCAGCCTGGTGGCCAAGATGCTGAGCGTCGAGGCCCGGTCCGACGGCAACGGTCAAGTGCCGGTCGAACGGCGACGACAGGATAGCGGCACAGAGACGTTCCCAATGCGGCTGTATGACGGTACCTGGCTTCTGGCCGATCGGCGTCACGGTGGCAAACGCCCCGAAGATGATGACCAATCCCCGCCAAAGCCGGATGCCCCAGGGAGCAAGGCCGGCAAAGCCTGAGTTTCCAGGGCAGGGTCACCGTCTTCAGCTACAGGCACATGTTGACTGTGGCATTGGGGAGGACGGCTCATGGGTACTTCGGCACTGGTGGAGGCACACCCGCCAGCTTGGTTGACGGCCGAGTTGATGCAGCAGGCCAGCCAGGAAGCGGCCAGTCAGGGGCAACGGCTTATCAGCGCGCTGGAGCGGCATAGCGGCCTGCCTGCCGACGCCTTCGTTCAAGCCCTTGGCAGTTTGCTGCGCTACCCGGTGCTCGAACGCGAGCAATTGTTTCAGGCCACTCCCGATTTCGACCGGCTGTCTCTGGCCGGGATGCTCAAACACGAATGCGCACTGATCGAGCTGGACGGCCAACTGGCTGGAGTGCTGGCCGATCCCTTCGACGATGTTCGTCTGGCCCGGCTCGATCAGTTGGTCGACGGTGGAACCCTCTACCTGGTGCATCTCGACTGCCTGAACGCCTTTCTTGCGACCCACGAGGAGGGGTTTCACGCCGTGGCCGGGATGCAGGGGCAGGGCGGTAGTCTGGAAGTCGAGCAGGATGCCGAGCAACTGTCGCTGGCGCGGATCAGCGAAGACGCCAGTGTGGTGGTCAAGCTGGTCAATGCCACCCTCTATGATGCCCTCAAGGCCCATGCCAGTGATATTCATCTGGGTATGAGCCCTGGTGGGCTGAGTATCAAGTACCGAATCGACGGAGTGCTCAACAACATCAGCAGCGTCGCCGGCAATGAGCTGGCAGAGCAGGTGATCTCGCGGATCAAGATCATGGCCGAGCTGGATATCAGCGAGCGTCGGGTACCGCAGGACGGCCGCTTCAAGGTCAGTATCAAGGGTCGGCAGATCGATTTCCGGGTCTCGATCATGCCCAGCATTTTCGGCGAAGACGCGGTGCTGCGGGTGCTCGATAAGCAGGATCTGGCCGACCGCATGCAAGGCGTCTGTCTTGATGCCCTGGGTTTTGAACCCGAGGTCATGCGGCAGATGCGCGAACTGGCGACTGACCCCTACGGCATGGTGCTGGTTACCGGTCCGACTGGTAGCGGCAAGACCACCACCCTGTACGCCATGATCAGCGAGATCAACCACGGCCTGGACAAGATCATCACCATTGAAGATCCGGTCGAGTACCAGTTGCCCGGCGTTCTGCAGATTCCGGTCAACGAGAAAAAGGGCCTGACCTTTGCCCGGGGGTTGCGCTCGATCCTGCGCCATGACCCGGACAAGATCATGGTTGGTGAGATTCGCGATGCCGAAACTGCCCAGATCGCGGTGCAATCGGCTCTGACAGGTCACCTGGTATTCACCACCCTGCATGCCAACAACGTGTTCGACGTGATTGGCCGGCTGGCCCAGATGGAGGTTGACCCCTACAACTTGGTTGCCGCGCTCAACGCGGTGCTGGCGCAGCGGCTGGTACGGCTGGTCTGCCCGCACTGCCGGGTTGCGGCCAGCCCGGACGATGCTGAACTGCTGCGCTCGGGAATTGGCCTGGAGCAGCGCGAGCATTATCGCTTTACCCAAGGCAAGGGCTGCCACCATTGTCGTGGTACCGGTTATCGCGGGCGTACCGCCATTGCCGAACTGCTGCGTCTGGACGATGAGTTGCGGCAGATGATCGTTGAACGTCAGCCCATCAGCCGTATTCGCCAATATGCCAGTGTCCACGGTTTGCAGTTGCTGCGCCAAAGCGCCTTGCAGCTGGTTGCCTGTGGTCGCACCTCGCTGGAGGAGATCAACCGTGTCACCTTTGCTGCCTGATCAAAGGACCATAGTGCTGACCGGATCGGAAGCCGGATTGTTCCGTGCCAGTCAGGGGCGGGCTCAATGCCTGGCGCGGGTTGATTTCAACCTGGGTGACGAGGCTGGCTTACTGCAGGCCATGGCGCAGTTGCTTGAACAGGTGCGGCGTGGCACCTGCTTGCGCCTGCTGTTGGCCAGCCATTACGTGCGTTACGCGCTGGTGCCCTGGAGCGATGACATCCACAGCCCGGCTGAACTGGCCGCTTATGTTCGCCTGCGTTACGAACTGATCTATGGCGAACATGTGCGCAACTGGCGTTTCTCGCTGTCCAGCGAGTCGGCTGGCAAGCCTCGGCTGTCGGCCGCGCTGCCGGACGAGCTGTTGAAATCCTGGTGTGAACTGGTGAGCCAGAGCGGTAATCAGTTGGGCTCGGTACAACCCTATCTGGCGGTGGCTTTCAACCGCTTTCGTAACCGTCTGGAGCCGGACGATTTCCTGTTCATCCTGGCTGAGCCAGGGCGTGGCAGTCTGCTGCAGGTCAGTAATGGTGCCTGGGTTGGGGTGTACTCCCAGGGGTGCGCCGAACGCCGCGAGGCGCTGGCCGATCTGGTGGTGCGGCAAAGCACCCTGCTGGGGCTGGCAGCTGGCAGCAAGCGCCAGGCCTTCCTGCATGCTCCCGGGCAAACCCTTGATGATCTGGCATTACCTGAAGAACTGCACTGCCAGCGGCTGCAACTGGGCAGCCCGGCTGACAGCGTTGACCCTCTGACCGACATGGCGCGGGTGGGCTGCTGACATGCGATCGCTGACTCTTGAATTCAACCAGACCCGCAAGCCGGGCTGGCAAAGCTGGATGACACTGGGCGTTGGCGGGCTGGCCTGCCTGATCAGCCTGTCGTTCTACACCTGGCGCGATGAGCAGCCGGCGATGCTGCCGCGCGCGCCGTCCTCGACCAGTACCGAGCTGGTGCGCAGTCCGGCACAAATGCGCCTGCAAGCCCAGATGCTGAATGAAATGCGCCGGGTCTCGGCGCAGATGAACCGCCCCTGGGAGCGCCTGTTCGTGACCCTGGAAACTCTGCCGATGGAGGACATCGGCCTGCTCGGTCTGGCTACCGACGCGCGCAAGGGGCAACTGCGGATCCAGGCCGAAGCCCGTGATCTGGAGGCTATGCTGGCCTTCCACCGGCGTCTGGAAGAGGGTGAGGCGCTTAGCGATGTCTACCTGCTCAACCACGAAGTGCTTGAGCGCAACCCCGGCCGCCCCGTGCGTTTCAGCCTGCTGCTTACCTGGAGGCTCGACGACGATGCTGTACTCTAGACTGATAGTGCTCGAACAGTTTCAACGCATCGGCTGGCCCGGTTTGTGTGGTGCGCTGTTGCTACTGCTGGCGTTGTTGTTGATGCTGCCGCTGGTGCTACCCGGCAGCCGGGTGGTGTTGCCGAGTCAGCATGACGCTCTGGTGGTGGCGCCAGTGACCGACAACGGCGCCCAGGAGCTGGAGCGCTTCCACCTGGCCTTGCCGGGCCAGCAGGATGCCGCTCTGGTGATCCAGCGTATCTATGACCTGGCCGGACACCAGAGCATTGCCCTGGCCAGTGGTGAATACGCTCTGGCCAGCGAGCCCGGCAGTCGCCTGGCCCGCTATCAGATCATGCTGCCGGTGCGTGGCAGTTATCCGCAGATTCGCCGCTTCATTCATGCCATCCTCGCTGATATTCCCGCTCTGGCACTGGAGGACGTTGACTTGCAACGCCGCCAGGTCAACGACAGCCAGTTAGATGGGCGTATCCGCATGACCTTGTATCTTGCGAGGTAGCCATCATGAGCCGCAAACGCATGCTGTTCTGGTCCGGGTTCTTCGGTGTGGCGCTGGTGATTGCCTTGATCCCCGAGTGGCTGTTCGATGATACCGACCGGTCGTCGCCTGAACTCGAACGCAGCGCCTCGGGGGATGTGGCCGAAGCCCTGGCTGACTTCGCCTTGCCGGTCTTGTCACCAGAGAACCAGCAGAGCGGCCAGCCGGACCTGAGTCAGGTGCCGCTGCGTGACCTGTTCGCCAGCCGTAGCTGGTATGTGGCCCCGGCCCCGGTTGCCGCGCCGGTAGTGCGCCCGCAAGTCGCTGCGCCGGTCCAGATGGCCGCGCCACCGATGCCGTATCGGTTTATCGGCCGGATGGTTGATGACGGCCAGCTCAAAGTCTTTCTCCTGCGTGACGACACTCTCTACGTGGTCAGCCCCGGCGATGTGATCGACGGTCTGTACCGGGTCGAAGGGCTGGTTGGTGATCAGTTGCAACTGCTGTACCTACCCATGGACCTGAGCCAGTCGTTGACTGTAGGGAGCCGGTTATGAGCCTGCGGATGCCGTATATCCTGCTGCTGTTGCTTGTATTGAGTGCCTGCGCCAGTGTCAGTCCTCAGCGCGAGGCGATTGCCCTGATCGACGAGGGCAACTATGAAGCCGGTCTGGCGCAACTGGAGGAAGCTGCGCGCCAGTCGCCACGCAATACTCACCTGCAAATCGCCCTGACCACCCAGCGCAGCCGGGTGGTTACTCTGTTGCTGACCCAGGCTGAACAGGCCAGGCTGATGCGAGACCCGGCCATGACCCGGGCACTGCTTGATCGGGTGCTGGCGATTGAGCCTGACAATGCCAGAGCCCATGAAGGGCTGCGTCAACTCGAGCGCCAGGCCCATCTGGCGGATTATCATCGCCAGGGTCTGACGGCGCTGCGCCGCGGTGATCTGCTCAATGCCGAACGCCAGGGCAGGGCGATGCTGGCAATCGACAGTCAAAGCCCGGAAGGCCAGGCGCTGATGCGCTCGATCGAGCAACTCAGGGTTCGTGAACAGCCGATCAGCCAGCAATTGCTGACCCGATTGGGGCGTCCGGTGACCCTGGAGTTTCGGGATGCCGACCTGAAGGTGATTTTCGAAGTGCTGGCCCAGACCTCGGGCCTGAACTTCATCTTCGATAAGGATATCCGCCAGGACCTCAAGGCCACCCTGTTCGTGCGCGAGGTCACTATTGCCGAAGCAGTTGAATTGTTGCTGCAGCAGAACCAGTTGCACCAGAAAGTGGTGAACGACAATACCATCCTGATCTATCCCGATTCGCCGCAGAAACTCAAGGAGTATCAGGAGCTGGTGCTGCGGACTTTTTACCTGACCCATATCGATGCCAACTCGGCACTGAACCTGATCAAGAACATGCTCAAGACCCGCGACGTCCATGTCGATGAGCGGCTCAACACCCTGACCATGCGTGATACCCAGGATGCCGTGCGGATGGCCGAGAAACTGCTGCAGTTGCAGGATCAGGCCGACCCTGAAGTGGTGCTGGAAGTCGAGGTTATGGAGGTCTCGCGCCAGCGGATTCTCGACCTGGGGTTGCAGTGGCCCAATACCTTCGGGGTGGTCAACTCCGACGGCAGTGCTGTCACCATCCTCAACCAGTTGCGCGGGATCAACTCCGGGCGGATCAGCATCAGCCCGTCGCCGCAACTGCGGATCAATGCCCAAGACAACGATATCAACACTCTGGCTAGTCCGGTGATCCGGGTGCGCAACCGGGAGCAGGCACGGATTCATATCGGCCAGCGGGTGCCGATTATCAGCGCTACGTCGGTGCCCTCGACCCAGGGGCCGGTGATCACTGAAAGCATCACCTACCTCGATGTCGGCCTGAAACTGGAAGTTCAGCCGACTGTGTACCTCAACGATGTGGTCGCCATCCGGATTTCCCTGGAAGTGAGCAACGCCACGCCGCTGGAGGCCACCCGCCAGGGCACCATTCCGGTTCAGGTCGATACCCGCAACGCCACCACCACCCTGAGCCTGAATAACGGTGAAACCCAGTTGCTGGCTGGCCTGGTGCGCAATGATCACAGCGCTGCCGGCAACAAGATCCCGGGGCTGGGCGATATCCCGACCGTCGGCCGGCTGTTCGGCAGCAACCGCGACACCACCGGAAAGTCCGAACTGGTGTTGTCGATCACGCCCAGGGTAGTGCGCAACCTGCCATACCAGAGCCCGGTCGACATGGAGTTCCCGATGGGTACTGAAAGCTTCATGCGCAGCCGGCCGGTCCAATTGGGTGAGGGTGGCCTTGACGGCCTCGGGATGATTCAGGACCCGGGAGGTGAGGCACCATGAACAGGCGTCGCGGCTCAGGCTTTACCCTGATCGAGCTGGTGGTGACCTTGGCGATTCTGGCCCTGCTGGCCGGGATGGCCGCACCGCTGGCTGAGACCCTGGTACGCCGCGACAAGGAACGTGAACTCAAGCGGGCACTGTATGAAATGCGCGATGCGATCGACCGCTACAAGCTCTACGCCGATGCTGGCTATATCGACAAACCGGCCGGCAGCTCGGGCTATCCGCCCAATCTGACGGTGCTGGTCGAGGGCGTGCGTGACAAGCGTAGCGCCCGTGGCGAGGCGTTCTATTTCCTGCGCCGCATTCCCCGTGACCCCTTCGCGGCGGAACTTGATGTTCAGCGCCACTGGGGGCTGCGTGCCTCAACCAGTTCCGTTGAGGATCCGCGTGAAGGTGATGACGTGTTCGACGTCTACTCGCTGGCACGCGGGGTCGGCCTCAACGGCATCGCCTACCGGGAGTGGTGAGCATGAAAACTCAAAGCGGTTTTACCCTGATCGAACTGCTGGTGGTAATGGTCATAGTCGCGACCCTGCTGAGCATCGCCACGCCGCGCTACTTCAACAGCCTGGAGGAGTCGAAGGAAACCACCCTCAAGCAGAGTCTGGCGGTGATGCGCGACATGCTGGATCAGTACTACGGCGACACCGGGCGCTACCCCGAATCGATCGAAGCGCTGGTTGAACAACGTTACCTGCGCCAGTTGCCCGAAGACCCCTTCACCGGCAGCCGGGTGACCTGGATCGAGGTGCCGCCGCCTGATGGCGTGGTCGGGCGGGTAGCCGATATTCACAGTGCCGCGACCGGTCAGGCCCGGGACGGGAGCTGGTATGCACACTGGTAAAGCCCAACGGGGCTTCAGCTACCTGGGGACACTGTTTCTGGTGACCCTGCTGGGTGCTGCTCTGGCGGGTACCGGACAGCTCTGGTCGGTCACCAGTCAGCGGGCCAAGGAGCAGGATCTGCTCTGGACCGGCACCCAGTATGCCCGTGCCTTGCGCAGTTACTACTACAGCTCGCCAGGGGTGGCGGTGTATCCCCGGGAACTGGCCGAGTTGTTGGAAGACAACCGCCACCCGCAACCACGTCGGCACCTGCGCCGGTTGTATCCAGACCCCATAAGCGGCAAGGCCGACTGGGGACTGATTCGCAGTGTCGACGGCGGCATCGCCGGAGTCTACAGCCGTTCCCAGACCCAGCCGTTCAAGCGGGCGGGGTTTGTTCCCCAATGGCAGGGCTTCACCGGTATGCAGCACTACTCGGACTGGCATTTCGTCGCCGAGAACGCCTTTGCGGCACAGGCTGGGCAGCCCAATGTGCCGCGCAGCAACAGCGGGAGGCAGCCATGACTCGTGCACTGCTTAAGCGTCTGGGCCTGGCGGTGCTGCTTGGCCTGGCTCCGCTGCCGGCCAGTCAGGCGCTGGAAGAGCATATCGGTGGCTTCATCATCGATCAGAGCATTTCCCATATCGGTCATCAGTTCTACCGCTATTTTGCCGAGCGCATCCGTGATGGCGGTGAACTGGAGTTCAATCTGGTGATACGTGAACGGCCGTCAGCCCGCTGGGGCAGCCTGATCTGGGTCGAGCGCGATGGCCGGGTGCTCTATCACCGAATGCTGGCGCCGAACACCGCCCAACTGCAGTTGGTGGCCCACGACGCGGCTGACAGTGTGCTGGAACTACTACTACGCGAAGACCTGGAAAGCCTGCTGTACGACACCTTCGACATGGAGAGGGACGAGCTATGAAACGCTACATGATGCTGTTTGCCGGAGCCTGCCTGAGCAGCGGGCTGTCGGCTACCGAACTGGTCTATACCCCGGTCAATCCGGCGTTCGGCGGCAATCCGCTGAACGGGACCTGGATGCTCAACAATGCCCAGGCACAGAATCGTCACAGATCCTCGAGCCTGAGCCGCACATCACCCAGTAGCCTGACCGCGCTGCAGCGCTTTACCAGCCAGCTCGAGTCGCGCCTGCTGTCGCAGTTGTTGAGCGACATTCAGGCCGGCAACACCGGCAGCCTGACTACCGACGCTTTCATCATCAACATCATCGATGACTCCGGGCAACTGAGTATCTTGATCACCGACCGGCAGACCGGTGAGGTGTCGGAAATCATCGTTAACGGCCTGACCAATCCCTGAGACGCCGAGATGAAAAGGACAACAGCCATGAACAAGCTAGCGGCAGTATTGATTGTGGCAGCAGTGGCAAGCGGCTGCGCCGTGCGAGAACCGATGCCGGCCAATCAGGAAGTCGAAAGCCCGACCCTGACCCCGCGGGCATCCACTTACTATGACCTGCTCGAGCTGCCCCGGCCGCGTGGCCGGCTGATGGTAGCGGTTTATGGCTTCCGCGATCAGACCGGACAGTACAAGCCGACCCCGGCCAGCTCCTTTTCCACCAGCGTCACCCAGGGTGCCGCGAGCATGCTGGTCGACGCTTTGCAGGCCAGTGGCTGGTTCATGGTGCTTGAGCGTGAAGGGCTGCAGAATATTCTGACCGAGCGCAAGATCATTCGTGCCTCGCAGAACAAGCCCGATACCCCGGTCAATATTATTGACGACCTGCCATCCCTGCACGCAGCCAACCTGCTGCTTGAGGGTGGCGTAACCGCCTACGACACCAATGTGCGTACCGGCGGAGTCGGGGCGCGGTATCTCGGCATCGGGCTGTCGCAGGAATATCGGGTCGATCAGGTAACGGTCAACCTGCGGGCGGTGGATGTACGCACCGGTCAGGTCCTGGCTAATGTCATGACCACCAAGACCATCTACTCGATAGCCCGCAGCGCCGGGGTGTTCAAGTTCGTTGAGTTCGAGAAATTGCTGGAAGCCGAGGCAGGCTATACCAGCAATGAGCCTGCCCAACTCTGCGTGCTGTCGGCCATCGAGTCGGCGGTGGCCCACCTGATTGCCCAGGGTATCGAACGGCGGCTGTGGCAGGTGGCTGACAGCCAAAGCCTGGATAACCCCACCCTCAATCGCTATATGCCGTCCGCTGCCTTGTTGCAGCGCTGATGTTGTCCTGAGCTGCCTGGCCTGTAGCCCTGTGGGGAACAGGCCTGGTCAGTAGGGGCCTTATGGCGGGACATCGGCTGGCGAGTACTATCCCCCAAGCGAAGCTAGCCGTGCGTATATCGAAGCCCACGGCATCCCCTACGACAGCTGGTAAACCATCAACAGTTCAGTAGAAACGAGGTTTGTTCGCTTACCATTCTGCCGCCCAATCGGGCGGCAGAATGGTTGGTGGGGCAGGGGGTTATTGTTGGTTGACTACTGCCTGGTTGCCGGTGCCGTACTGGCTGATGTAGGCGCTGTGTGACATGCCGGCCTGGTTGACGTAAGCCTCGTTGTACATCCCGCCCTGGATGACATTGGCATAGTTGAACATGTCAGTCTGGGTGGCCTGGATCAGGTTGCCTTCACCATACAACTGGCTGACCAACAACTGATTGTCGTTGCCAGACTGATCGATATCCACGCTGTTGTTGCTGCCCTTGCTGGAGCCGCTGGCGTAGTTGTCCATGCCGCTTTGCAGCGATACCAGTTCGTTGCCTGGGCCGCTCTGGCTGAAGTTGATGACGTTGTAGTCATCCAATTGTTGAACATCCCAGGTGTTGCCATCACCGTTGGCGCTGAGCTGCATGACATGGCCAACCCCTTCCTGGTAGACCTCACCGTAGTTGCCGACACCCGATTGGCTCAGGTTCATAACTGCGTCATCAACCTGGAATTGCAACGCTTCCAGGGCGTTTTCGCTGCCGCTTTGCCAGACAGTGACCTGGTTGTTGCTACCAAAGGACTGGTCGACGATCAGCTCGTTGAAGTCACCGTTCTGCTGCAGGTTGCTGGTGCTCTGGGATTGGCTGTCCTGCCAGGATTCCATGTAGTTGTACATGCCGGCCTGGTTCAGGCTGGTGTTGCTGTTGTCGGCGAAGAACTGATCGCCGAAGGCTTCGTTGCCCATGCCCAGTTGAGTGATATCGATCTGGCTGTCCATCGAGCTGTCTTGCCAGGCTGCGGCGAAGTTGTCGTCGCCATCCTGGGTAATGTCGATCTGGGTGTTTTCACTGTAGAGCTGATCGGCGTAGGCGGTATTGCCGATACCGCTCTGGTCGATGGTGGTCTCGCCCTGGATCATGCCTTCCTGCCAGATTGCCGAGAAATTGCCTACCCCGGACTGGGTCTGGGTGGCGGTGGTGTCCATATTGAAGATCTGTAGCGCGGCGGCATCGTTGAGATCGCCGTGCTGGGTCTGGCTGCTGTGACTGTTGAAGTTGTCGAATTGCTCAATAAATGTGGCGTTGAGCACGCCGGTCTGTTTCTGGGTTGCAGTGCTGTCGGTCATGGTTTGATAGATCAGGGCGTAGTTGTCCGCGCCGGTCTGGGTCTGGCTTGCCGAGCTGGGGCCAGTGAAGTCCTGATTGACCTCGGCATAGTTGAAATCGCCAATCTGGTCCTGGTTCGACAGGCTGTCGTCGGCCAGTGCCTGGATGCTGAACGTGGTCAGTACCGCGGCGGCGAGGGGGCTGAATTTGAACATGGTCTCATCTCCTTGGGTGGTTCCACTCTGGCAACGCATTAAATGCCGCCGATCATTGGTACTGTCTTACCAGTACGTTCTGGCCGGTGGTGTGCTGGGTAATGCTGCTGTTCAGGCCCTGACCGGACTGCTCGATGCGGGCATTGTTGATCGCACCGTGCTGTTCGATATGGGCGCGGTTATGGGCGCCGAGTTGATCGATACTGGCCTGATTGCCGTAGCCCTGCTGGACAATGCTGGCGAGCAGGTCCACGCCTTGCTGGTTGATCAGGGCCTGATTACCGGCGTCGCGCTGCACGATCAAAGCGCGCAACGCTTCGCCCTGTTGGTTGATTTGAGCCTGATGCTGGTCGCCGTGCTGCTCCACCCAGGCCAGGGAGCCGGGGCCGACCTGAGCTTCGACCAGATCGGCGCCCTGAAGCAGGTCGAAGTTGTTCATCAGGTCGGCTGCGGCTGCCGGCTGCTGGGCCAGGTTCAGGCCGAGCAGCAGGAGCATGGGTGGTGGCAGCACACGGCGTATCAGGCTATTCATGGCATGTCCTCGAGGCTGTCGGGGCTCCGTTGCCGGAGCCCCTGTCAGCTCAACGTACCTCCAGTTCCACGGTGAGCACCGTGCCCAAAGCCGAGCGAATGGTCGCTGTGGCCGGGGTGGTGGGTGTCAGCCCGGTGGTGTTGGCCGAGATTCGCCATTGACCGGTTGGGGTCAGGGTGGCATTACCCAGCGAGAACGGGCCGTTTACGGTGGCGACCTCGACACTGATGGTGTTGCCGGCAACCTGTGAGGTGGTGCCGCGCAGTTCCCAGCTATGCCGGTCGTTGCTGCGTTCACGCAGCAGAGCCTGGGTGACGTTGATCACCTCGCCAACCGCTGGCGGCGGCCGTACTTCGACACTCACGGTGGCGACATTGGAGACCGCTCCAAGGGTGTCCATGGCCTGGTAGGTGAAGCTGGTAGTGAAGGTGCTGGTGACCGTCGCGGGTGGCACATAGGTGACGATGCTGCCGTCAGTACTCACCGAACCCTGACCGGCTGGCGGCTGGGTCAGATTGACCACGCTCAGCGGCACATTGTTTTCCGGGTCGCTGTCGTTGGCCAGCACATCGATGGTGATGGTATTGGCCTGACTGATGGCGCTGTCATTGACGGCTACCGGTGACTGGTTGGGGTTGATGGTGACGGTGACCGTGGCCGGCTCCGACTCGGCGCCACGAATGTCTCTGGCCCGATAGGTGAAGCTGGTGACGGTTACGCCATCGACACTGGCGGGCGGGGTATAGACCACTGCTGTGCTGCCGCTGAGGGCGACGCTGCCGACATCCGGCTGGGTCAGGCTGACTACGCTGAGTGGTAGATCGCCATCCGGGTCGCTGTCGTTGGCCAGTACGCTGATCAGCACTGGAACCCCGGCGCTGGTCTGGGCACTGTCATTGACGGCTACCGGGGGTTGGTTCCCCCCCATATCCGGGGCCTGGCCACTGATGCTGACCAGTTCGCTGTCGCTGCCACCGGCTGAGGACACCACGCGGATGCTGGCTGGCGGTTGGCTCAGACCTTCAATGACCAGGGTCTGCAGCACACCCGACTTGCTCAGGCGGCCATAGCCTTCGGCGAACAGGTCCGGCACTTCCTGCTCATCGCTGGAACGAGCACTGATGCTGAGGCTGTTGTCAGCCCAGGAGTAGTGCGCCTGGTCAACCTTGACTACGTCAATCAAGCGTTTTGAGCTGGAACTCGGGCTGTAGACTCCGCTGGGATCGCTGGCGGTGACTACGACTACGTCCGGTAGCTCGTCGGCATTCGAGTTATGGGCGAAGAACCGGCCATTGCCATCGGCGACCATGTCGATCAGACAGGGTGAGCCCGGATCGCCGACCAAGGCCAGGGATTCACGGAAGCACACCTCGGCATTGGCATTTGAGCCGGCGAACACTTCAACCCGGGTGCCGTTGGCATTGCGTTTGTAGCTGGCGCGCTCAACCTCCAGGGCAAGCGGCTGTTGCTGGTTGAATACCTTACCAAAGACCGTGAACACATTAGTCTGGATCGTTCCGGCTGGCCCTTCGATACGCACAAAGTTGGTGTCGAAGGGGCTGCCGACGACTTCCTCGCTCAGGTTTGGATCCCCAATGAAGGTGGCCACATTGCCAGTTTCCGGCTCCACTTCTTCATAAGGGCCGTTGACACTGTGCAGGAAGGGACCAATGTCGCTAGACAGCGCTCCCGAGAAATCCCCGGCGGAGATACCTATGTCTCGGGTCATGTTTATCGCGCGGCGCCCTGTGGTGGTGATGTTGAATACATCGACTCCATAGGGGTGGGTCACAGTGTAAATGCCTGGTTGTGGGATGCTGGCACGGATACGGATCCGACCGAAGCTGACTTGGTCGCCATCGACTGGAACGTCGTCAGTGAAAGCAGCTTCGAGCGCTGCAGTAAACGTTTCCAGCTCGTAACCGCTGTTGCCTGCTGCTGGAATGCTGGCTTCAGCAAGAAACCAGAACAGCTCGCCGGGCCAGTTGTCAGGAAACACCAAAGGGAAGTTTTCATCGTACTCATCACCTTCGGCAGAGATCATGCACATCAACCCCCCGCCAGCTCGTGAGCTGGTGGCTCGAGTACGACACAGCTCCAGGGTCACGTTTTCCTCATCCATGTACCATAGTGGGTAGCCGCCGCTGGCTGGCGTGTAGGGCCCTCGGTCGAAGTCCTGGAGCCCGGCATAAGCGCTGCCAGCCAGGCCAACACCCAGACCTAACGCACCGAGCAGCAGTGCTGGCCATTGCTTGAAGATGTTCATATTGCCTCCTGTTATAGGGCTAGGCTGTTGGGCTCAGGGAAGGAGCACGACTTCTTCGATATCCACCCCGCCATGAGCCGATTCAACTCGGATCGAGGCTGGGGGAATGGGCGTAATGCTGGTGCTCAGACTCTTGACCGGGCCACTGCCACTGAGCTGGCCGATCAGGTTGCCGTGGCCGTCGCGCAGGGTCAGTTGCGGCCCGCCGGTTTCGTCGCTGGTATAGGCTTCCACGGTCAGTTGAGCATTGCTGAGGTTGTACTCGGCGCGCTGGATGATCACCTGATCGATCAGGCCGATGGTGGTGCTATCGGCAGTACTGGTGGGTATCGCCAGACTGTTGTCTGCATGGATTTCAACCGTGGTGTGCGGCGCCAGGCTGGCATCGCTCTGGCCATACCAGCGTCCGGTGGAATCGGCTTCACTCATGCTGGTTGCGGCTTGACCGCCCGCGCTGAAGCTCACCTGTGCCGGTGGCGGCGGAGCCAGGGCGAATACGTCGGAGCGTTGCTCAACCCCATTGGGGCCGGCTTGACGGGAGAAGGTCGCCCGCTCGGCCACGACCGGGGTGGGCAATTCGACCGTCGACAGCTTGCCGGTCAGCACGAATAGTTCGGTACGCAGATCGATACCGCTGGGGCCTTCGATGCGTACATAGTTGGTATTGAACGGGCTACCGGTAACCGCTTCTTCCAGATTGGGGTCACCGATGAAGCTTTCCAGTTCTCCGGTGTCCGGGTTGGTTTCCTGATAGGGGCCGTTGACGCTACGCAGGAATGGGCCGACATCGCTGGTCAGGGCGCCGCTGTAATCACCGGGATCGCCAATGCCGATATCGCGGGTCATGTTGATGGCCCGCCTACCATCATCGCCAATGTCTTCTTCGGTTACGTCGAATACGTCGACGCCGTAGGGGTGGGTGATGGTGTAAACGCCAGGGAAGGGCAGGTCGACCCGGATGCGGATACGGCCGAAGGCAACCTGGTCACCCTCGGCGGGCTCTTCATTGGCAAAGGCCGCTTCCAGAGCAGCGATCCAGATCAGATTGATCCCGCTGACTGGATCTTCGATGAAGGCGTCGGCGGTGAACCAGAACATCTCGCTGGGGAAGTTATCGGGGAATGATAGCGGTTGGCTGATATCGTAAAGATCGGGCTCTGAGGCCAAGGCGCACATATTGCTGGCCTCAGGGTCGCCGGCGCCAGCGCGGGAGCTCACCGCCAGCGAACGACACAATTCGAGCGCGCGCCCGTGTGTGTCTTGGTACCAGGCAGGGAAGCCGCCAAATTCGTTGAGGTAAGGGCCGCTGTCGTAACGGTAGAGTTCGGCCTGCAGTGTCTGGCTGGCGAACAACACCGCACATGCCAGAGCCGAGGCCTTGAGGGCTGGGTGATGCATATCGTTATCCTCCTGCGTTGGGGATGGCCATCGGCGGGGAATGAGCGCGCCGCAGACAGGCTCTAAAGCCTTGTCGCAACTTTCGTACCAGACTGGTTTTATTGTCGCTATGGCTTGTTCTAGAGCGGTTTCTTGTGCCTTATCAAAGGTCTGGCGGGGGCAGTGGGGCAAGCTCTTCCCCGGATTGGGGTGGGGGTTGGGCCGGACCTTGGGGTAACCGGACGGGCGGTATGGAGTCTTTCTTGACCACTGATGCCACTCCGCTATAACCCTAGGTATAACAACGAGAGAAATGTCCGATGATGGCCCTCTTTGCGCAGCAGCAGAAAGATGGGAAAGGGACTGCGACTGTGGCCGCAGAGTCATCGTTCAATCTGATCCGTTGGTTTTCTCTGCTCAGTCTGGTGCTGATCTCCAGCGTTGCTGTGGGGCTGGGAATCATCTCCACCCACTTTGTTGTTAGTGAAAGCATCGAGCGGGACTCCATGCTCAGCGCCCAGTTTGTTCAGGCTGTGGCCGAGGCTGAAATACGTCATGCTCGCCTGCCTCAGACTGTGACCATTGCCGATCTGCTCGATCTGCGCCAGCCACCGCACCCCGATGTGCCGGCAGCGCTTCACCGGCAAGTGCGTGAGGAGTTTCTCGACCATATCGAACACCTGCCCGATGCTCTGTTGGCCAATATCTATGCCCCGGACAAGGTAGTGGTATGGTCCAGCAATCCTGATCTTATCGGTGAGCGCTTTACCGAAAATCAGGATCTTGAGCAGGTGTTCAGGTTCAAAGATCGGGTGGGTGCCACCTATATCCATCTGCCGCACAACCGTGAGGAGCAGCAGTTCATTCGTCATCACGACAAGTTCTTCATCGAGAATTACATTCCGCTGTTCAATGCCCAGGGCAGGGTTGGAGCCGTGGTCGAAATCTACAAGGAGCCCCATGATCTAATCGGCCGGATCAAGCGTGGTTTGGCGATGATTTGGCTGGCCACTTTGCTGGGCGGTGCGGTGTTGTTTTTCGGTCTGTTCCGGATTGTGCGCCGGGCCTCAAGGCTGCTGAGCTACCAGCAGCACAAACTGGTCGATAATGAAACCTTCGTGCTGCTTGGAGAAATGTCCTCGGCCATCGCTCATAGCCTGCGCAATCCGCTGGCCTCGATCCGTTCCAGTGCCGAGTTGGCACTTGAGCTGGAACCAGAAGATGCGCGCAAAAGCATTGGCGACATCATCGGTCAGGTTGACCGCATGTCGCATTGGGTGCGTGAGCTGCTGGTGTCAGCCCGCCCGGTCAACACTCATCCAGAGCCGGTCAACCTGCCGGCGGTGCTTAAAGACTGCCTGGCAGCATTCGATCACCAGCTCAAAAAGTCGGGCATTCGGGTGGAAGCTACCGTGCCGGCGGTACCGCCGGTGATGGCCCACAATGTACTGCTCGGCCAGGTGCTGCACAACGTACTGGCCAACGCCATCGAGGCGATGCCGGATGGTGGCTGGCTGCGTCTGCGGCTTGATTGCGACAAGAACAAGCGCAAGTTGTGGCTGACCATTGCCGATACCGGCAAGGGTATGTCGCGGCAACAGAAGCTGATGGCCTTCCGGCCGTTTTACACGACCAAACAGGGTGGTCTGGGTGTAGGCCTGGTTATGGTCAAACGGATCATGGAGCGTTTTGGTGGTGAGGTCTCACTGAACAGTACCGAGAATACTGGCACGACCATCTGTCTCGGCTTCAGTCTGACCGAAGGAGAATCCAATGCAGCATAGTATTCTGATTGTCGAGGACGACCAGCAGCTCGCGGCCAATATCCAGACATATCTGGAGCGCAAAGAGTTCGAGGCCCAGGTTTGCCATACCGCGGAAGAGGCGCTGGATGTACTCAAACATTTTCATCCGGACCTGGTGCTGACTGATAACTCACTACCGGGCATGCGCGGGGTTGAACTGGTACGCCAGCTGCACGAGCGTGAGCCCGGACTCAAATGCATCATGATGACTGGCTACGGCAATATCGAAGATGCGGTTGAGTCGATGAAAGCTGGGGCCTATCACTACCTGACCAAGCCTGTGGCTCTGACGGAAATCAAACTGATGCTGGACAAGGCCTTGCAGGCCCAGCAATTGGAACGCAAGTTGAACTTCTATCAGGAGCGTGAGGCGCAGAATGGCAATCTTGCGCAATTGCTGGGTGATTCGGGCCCCATGCAGGCGCTGAAGGGCCGGATACGTCAGTTGCTGGAGGCCGAGCGCGGCATGGATTGCGACGACCTGCCGGTGGTGCTGATTGAAGGGGAAACCGGCACCGGCAAGGAGCTGGTCGCCCGCGCCCTGCACTTCGAAGGCTGTCGGGCCAAGGGGCCGTTCGTTGAACTCAACTGCGCCTCGATCCCCGCCGACCTGCTGGAGGCGGAGCTGTTCGGACATGAGAAGGGCGCCTTTACCGATGCTAAGGAGCGCCGGGTTGGCCTGGTAGAAGCGGCCGATGGCGGGACCCTGTTCCTGGACGAAATCGGTGAAATGGACCTGAGCATGCAGGCCAAACTGCTCAAGCTGCTGGAAGATCGTAGCGTGCGGCGAATCGGCTCGGTTCGAGAGCGGCGGGTCAATGTGCGGATCATCAGCGCCACCAACTGCAATCTGGAGCGGATGGTACAGCAGGGCCGGTTCCGCAAGGATCTGTTCTTTCGCTTGCATATCATCACCCTGAAAATGCCCAGCTTGTATGAGCGTGGTGACGACATCCTGCTGCTGGCCCGGCATTTTTTGCGCATGCACGGGCGCCGTTACGGCAAACCTGAACTGGTGTTCAGCTCCGAGGCGGAAACCCGGATGCGCAACTACAGTTGGCCTGGCAATGTACGCGAGCTGCGTAACATGCTCGAGCAGGCGGCGTTGCTGGCGCAGAATCACAGCGTCAAACCCGAGCACCTGAGTCTTTGCCCGGGACTGGTCAATAGCGTTGAGTCCGGGTTGGACTATCATCCGGGATATCCAGGTCAGGAGCTGGATACAGCCGATGAGCGTCCGGGTGTAAATGATCGGGAGGCTGTAATGCGGGTGTTGGAGAAAACTGACTGGAACGTCACCAAGTCCGCCCGTTTACTCGGTATCACCCGGGACATGATGCGTTATCGAATCGAGAAACTGGGATTGGTACGTCCGGATCGGCCCTTGAGTTGATGCTGGTGATCTATCCGGCGTACACCACGAAACGGTCGCGCCCAGCCTGTTTGGCCTGATACATGGCGGCATCGGCCTGGCTTACGGCCAGATCGATTGCTACCGATTGCAACTCTTCAGCTTCCAGACAGCGAATCCCGGCACTGACGGTAATCCGCAGGGTATGTTCTTCATAGACAATCTCAAGCTCACGGGTGGCTTCCAGCACCCGCTGGGCAAATTGTTCTGCGGCTGCCTGATCGGCGTTGAGCAGCATGACCAGAAATTCCTCGCCGCCATAGCGGATAGCGATATCCGATTCGCGCACGGTGTTGCGCAGTACCTCGGTAAAGCTGGCAAGAACCAGATCGCCAGCCAGATGGCCGTAGGTGTCGTTGACTGATTTGAAACGGTCGAGATCGAGCATTATCAGAGCGTAGCGTGCCTGGGTGCGCTTCATCAGCGCGGCATAGCGGCGTACCTGCTGCTCGCCTTCGGCGCGGTTTGGTCAGCCCAGTCAGGATATCGATGGTGGTAACGTCATTCAGCGGAATATGCAGCTCCAGAATACCGCCTCCCTCAATCGGGACTGCCTGAACCTTGAACTTCTCGACCCCGGATTTCATCTGGTGGATATGCAGCACCACGTTGGCGCTACGGCTGCTCTGGGCACTTAGTTTCGGGCAAGTTTCGCCGTTCTCATCGCAGGGGCTATCGTAGCCATGGCTGACCTGGTAGCAGTGGCCATGAACGCTGGTGTATTGCTGAGCGGCAGCGCGATTGGTGGCGACCACGCGGTAATCTGTATCGATCTGCATGACCGGGAAAGGCAGTGCATCCAGCAGTGGCTAGGCGCTATCAATGGCGGCCGGGTCAAGCAGTTCGCCGTTGTACCCGGTCAGGCTGTCTGGTTGGTTGTCTGTCACGCCATCGTTCCCATGGGAGTGTATGCACGGCACATATGGCTTGATCATAGAGCAGTGCGGGGCTGGCCACCACTGGAAGTGGCTTGGTGGGTCAGAGGTAGTCACTTATTCCTGCCGCGTCTGGCGGGCAAGGGCTGGCGTGGCCCTGCCTTCGGGCAAGCGGAAAATCTCGATCTGATAGCTCTGGCTCAGCTCCTTGCCTCTGAACTGCTCTTCATACAGGAACCAGCCAATGGCGGCGTAGTCGGCATTGCGCGACAGGCGCACATCCGGGTAGGCGGTTTTTACCCAGTTCCGCTCGCCATGTACCCGGGAGGTCAGGCGGCCGATAAAGCCGGGGTTGTCGCTGCGGATATCGAACAGATAGGCACTGGCAGTCATCCGGTTGTTGCGCTCCTCAGTCTCCAGGCCGCTGAGCAGCAGGCTTCCATCGGCTGAAAGCTGAAAATCGTGATGGGGCTGGCTATCGCCGCTGACCTTTCGGTTGTTTAGCTGTAGGCCGTTGAACAGAGCCATCCGGCGCGGGCCGGATAGTTGCAATTTGCGGCTGCCGCGCAGCTCTCGCCACTCGATACGATAGCTGAAGCGCCACTGGCCGAGTTCGTCGCGCTGCCAGATGCTGATGGCCGGGTAGGCGACTGCAGCGGTTACCGGCTGGTTGAGCCAGCGGTAGTCGGTGCTGTTGATTTCATGTTCCTGATACTCGGCTACAGCCAGGGTGCTGCCCTCGGCATCAATGGCATGATAGGCGCCGAGCACTTGGGTGCCAGCGAGCCGAGCCTGTTCAGCAAATGACTCATCCATAATCAGCTGGTTGCCGTCACGGGTCAGTTCAAGCAGCAGGGCATCAAAGTTGACTCCATAGTTTTCGGAACGCGCCATGCTAAGGAATATGCGGCTGGCACTGTTGTTCAGCGACAGGGCTTCAATGGCATAACCGCGCAGGTGTTCGGGTATCCGGGCCGTGGCCAGCGGGCTGTTGGGTCTGCCCAGCGCATACGTGATCACTTGCTGACGATTGGCCAGCGCCAGGAAGCGACCGTCCGGGCTGACGGCGAAGCGCCAGTGACCACCGGAGCTTTCGTCGTCGATCTTGGGAAACGCATAGGCGACCGGTTGCTTGCCGGGCTGCAGATGGTGCAATGCACTGCAAGCCATGCGGGCATTACAGCGCGGTACAAACACACCTTGGTTCTGGTCTGGTTGCCAGTATTCCAGGCCATAGATCTGCTCGTCCTGGGAATGGTCATTGATGATTGAGAGTGTCCCATTGGTGGCATCCAGGTGGGCCAGCTTCACTCCATCAGGCGCCAGTGAAGCAAACTGGTTGTTGAGTGGGGCACTGAGAATCAGTGGCAAGGCCTGTGGCGTGGTGAACGGCCCGAGGCGGTAGAAGGGCACGGCATCACGCACAATGTCTTCTCTGAAGGTAAGTGCCATGGGGTTAGGGCGTTCACGATAAAGGCCGCTGCCCTCTGTGGCCATATCGCTGACCAGTGCCGGGCCCTGATCGAAGTAGGTTGGTGGTTGCAGCACCACAGGCTCGCGCACGGGCGCTGGCTGGGTTATGCCGGGTGGTGGTGAATAGCTGCGTGATGAACGGTTGTCGCCGGTACTGAACAGCAAGATGCCGACGAAGAGCGCGATCACTACGCTGAAAATGGTTCCAAAACCAATGCCGGGGGGCGGTGGGGTGGGAGCGGGCACCGGAATATACAGTGGGGCCTGGTGAGGGGGAGTGAGATAAATAATACAGGGAAAGCTAGATAAAACGGGATATTGAGGGACGAGCCGGGATATATCGGGACAGGAATTGAAAAGGAGTTTCAAAAATAGGCAGTCAAAATAGCTTTGGCTGCCGGTAGTCGAGATCGCGTTTGCGGGCGCGTTCTATGATCTTATAGATGCCCCGTACAGTCATGTCATATTTCCTTGCCAGGTCAGCGTGATTATTGCCAGTGAACTCTTCATATATAAGCAGATCACGTGCAGCCAGCTTGAACCGGTAGTCCTTCGGGATATTGATCAGTTGCCCACCCCAATGAGCAGCCAGCCGATCGGCTAAGGCCGCCCCGCATTGCTCAGCCAGACTGGCGGCAACACCGTGGTCCTCCAGGACGGACGCAACCAGGTCAGCAACGTCTGACAGCAGCTCATGCCGCTGCTGCTCCATGTGGGGTGAGATAGCGCTCATTGGCCAAGCTCCTTGAGGCGTTTGTCGGCCTCTTCGGGTGTGATCAGTTTGAGACGTAGATCGTTTTGGATCTGGTAGTACCGTTCCAGTCGCTCATTCGCATCGGTACCGGGCTTAACCGTCTTGGGTGTAAGTGCCTGGACTGCTGCGGGATCGCTGGCTATGCCGTAAACCACGGCCCGCAGATAGTGGTGATTCTCCAGGGGCAATGTCAGCTTCTCGCGTTGCACGATCACCTGCTCAATGCCAGCCACCCACAGCGCAGGCGTTGCCTTACGTGCATCGGTTGTCCGGGCATCTCGGGTCACGCTTCCGGCATCGACCAGCTGCTGAAGGTCGCTGACCAAACGGATAGCTTTGCTCATGCGCAGACTGCGCTTCGCCGGGCTGAACAGTCGGAGATAACTGAGTACCGCCTTGGCCAGCTTGGGCGGCATTTCCGCAAACAATGCCGCCAGTCGCTTGCCTTCTTCGTCGGCCAGGCCCGCTTCAAAGGGAAACTGCTCACCGCAGCATGGGCACGTCAACTGCATAGTTGCGGCCCCTTCTCATTTTGCTCAGCACGCAAGGCTCGGATAATCGCTTCCAATGTTGGAATACTGCGATTCCACCCTTTGGGTAGGTCTTCCAAAACCGAGGTGCGTTCTGGCCCCTTGTATCCGAGTTCATCCAGCAAGCATTCCAACTCGGCATTTAGGTTCTGCTTTCTCTGCTCAACATGCAGCGCGGCGATCAGCGCCTTGTAGTGCTGGGGCTTGCGTAGCCAGGCGCAGCGCGCGATACCGAACATTCGATTTGCGATGGCATCCGCATATGACCAGGGCAGCTTCATATCGGCCAGCAGCGCCTCGATCTTTGTGATCTCGGCGTCCTGCTGATTGAAGTTGTGAGGCTTGCCCTTCGCTCGGTTGCTCGGCTTGGGCTGAAATCCGAGGCGCTCAAGCTCGCGCAGCACCCGGCCTGCAGTGCGATCGGTCAATTGCTTGGAGCTTGTGACGCCCGCGACCCTGCCGAGCAGGGCGCGGTAATCGGCATCCTCAAGGCCCAGCTGCTGCCGGGCGATGTGGATTTTTGCTGTGGTTGAGCGGGAGATCATCGTAGCCCCCGTTCCAGTTGCTTGCGCCGACGCTTGATAGCCTGGAGAACCGTTTTCTGTATGCTGGGCAGGCTTTCAGCAGCATCACACTGCTCCATGCTGAACGTGCGAACACGCTCAACACGGTCATAGGCGCAGCAGCTGTAATAGGGCCGGCCATTGATCTCGCCCGAGTAGAACGGGTTGTCTTGGGGGGATGGCATTTTCTGGGCACCCATATCATTCTCTTCCGTCATGGCCAATCTGCATAAAACCTGTACCCTTCACCGCCTGGGTAGCCTCCAGAAACTTCACTTCGACCTTGGCTGACTCGATCATCACGCTTGCGACGTGAGCGACTGCCTTGGCGCGCTCCACGTCAAGAGGTTTATCCTCATCCAGCAGCGACTCGATGGTGACGAACAGATGGTTACGCAGATCCTCAATTTTGTTTTTCATTGCCCACCTCATTGATGGTTCGCTTCAGCTTTGCCACGGCACGGATTGCCGCCTTCAGCTCTGGCGGATAGCGATGAATGGTGTTGCGCAGAGCAAGCTCGGCGCGTGTGATCAGCTCAAGCCGATCAAGAGTGATGTTGATGTGCTTGATACCTTGGTCTTTGAAAACCACTACATGGCCTGCTGGAACTGGGCCGTTGTGCTCTTCCCAGAGAATCGAATGCACTGATTTCCACCGGCGATGCGGTGGGCCGTCAGCGCGGACCTTGCGCTGCAAAATCCCGTCTTTGGTGACCCGTTCATGTCCAACCGGTTTGAGCTGGTCTTTGGCCGAGCCACTAAGATTTCCAGGCTTGAACCTGGTTTGAGCACTACGACCGCCGGCCTTGAAGCCTTTCAGCCCTTTATTCCAGGTTTGGTGACCCTTTTGAAAGCGAGTACTGTTGCCCAGAGTAGAGGCCTTGAGCATTCGCCCACTCTGCTCACTCGCCATGAAAGCTTCACTGCGCTGGACACCAAGGGCCTTTGCCTGGGAATAGATGCCCTTTTCCGAGCGCTGAAAGATCACTTCCAGTTGCCACATCGGTGTGTCAGGGTACAGAGCCAAGAGGCGACTCTTCTCCTGCTCGGTCCAGTGCCCGCGCGGCATCTCACACCCCCGCAATATCAAGGCTAATGGGCTTGTACTGGTCGGTCTGGCCGACGCGCTCGTACATGCGGATATAGGACTTGGAGCCGGTTACCTGGACGGCATCACTGATCGCATCCATGGCCCGCAACCAGCGTTTATCGGCGATATCCAGGCGACGCAGGCTGAGTACTTGAGCAGGGCGGATGTTGCCGGCCTTATCGACCCGGAACACGTCCTGGACGATGGTGGCCACCTCGCTCCGGGCGTCGGCCGTCCAGTCTTTCAGGCACTCATCAATCAGCGCCTTTGCGGCCACCAGGCGCTCATCGAAGGTGATGCTGTCCTGAATGGCGACGAGGATCTTGTACCGACCATCGAACGACAGCAGCGAAATGTTGCCTTTCTTACCGCCATGCTTGGCGCCGTATTCAGCGGCTGACTGCTCGACAAAGGTATCTATCTCACTGAATGCAGCAGCCTTAAAGTCAGCCAATGACTTGCTGAGGCTGGCGCCACGTTTGACCAGTGCCAGCACCAGGTCATCGCGCAATTGATCGACCGGCTTGATGCGGTCTACGGGTACTAGGTTGCCCTTGGCATCTTTGCGGTAGCCATTAGGGATATCAATCTGTGCTGTCATGTCCAATCTCCTGTGCATCTAGCTGCGCGGGGAACTCATAAGTCCCGCACAGCATTCCACTTTCGCTGTCTTGTTCGTCCAGCCGCTCGATCTCGACCAGGACCAGTTGCTGCTTATGTTGCGGTCCCTGCTTGTACTCGTAGCGGTCAAGGCTCATCGCCAACCGTAGTGCCATCGCTGCAGTCTGGATCGCTTCCTCACGCACGTCGGCAGCAGTCGCCTTGCCCGGCTCGTATGTCAGTTGCAGCATGGCCTTGTTGAGTTCGCCGTATTCCTCACCGAGTACTGCCAGGGCGTGGAGCGGGTCTGTTGGCCAGGTCGGGAACTTCGCGGTTGCGCGTTCCAGTTCAGCCTTCACCTCATCTATCACTTGCATCAACCCACCCTCCCGACCGGTACCGGCCGAATCTTCCAATGAATCTGGCAGCCCAGCAGGTAGGACTGGCATGCCACAAAATTTCCAGGAGTCTGTTGCAGAAACAGACCGAACCGGCCCCAGGGCACGACATGCAACGGCGCGTCAGCTTCAACAACCAGGAACGGCCGCTCACCATCCACGGCAGCCAGCAGCACGGTGCAGCCATGCTTGCGCAGCTCACGGGTCACAGCGTTGGCCAACGCCAGTGATGCCTTTACACGCCGTGTAAACACCTTGCTTTCGCGCTGCGGCGCTTGAAATTCGATCAGCTCACCCATGACTAACCTCCGTTGCTTCCGGGTTGTTTTTGGCTATCCGTTCGAACACATCAAAGGCCGCTCGGATTGCAGGTGTCATCGGCGAGTTCACGTTGACCTCGGGGTCAAAGCTAATGCAGACATTCACGCTGCCATCTTCACGGTCGGTAAAGGTCACGATTGCTTGCTGAGCCATCTCACACCTCCATCACGATGTTGCTGGTGACAACCGGCTCGCCCAGATCTGCGGCCAGGTTCATGGCTGCGACAAACAGGTTGCCGATTGCCAGTGGGTACAGCAGGCTGTGGATCTTGTTACCGACGGTGTGCTGCAGACGCTCGCCAATGGCGCGGATACCGTCCGCGTCGATTACCTTGTCGAGGTCAGCGCCGACTCGGCTGAAGCGAAAGCGCAGGAAGTTTTCCAGCTCTGCCAGCGGTACCGGTTCCAACTCAACCACCTGGATGCGCTGCACTACCTCCCGCAGTTCCGGGTTGCGCTCGTGCAGTTTCTTGGTCAGTAGCTCGGGCTGGCCGATCAGGACAATGTTCAGCAGCTTGCTGAATCCGCGCTCCAGTTCACGCAGGCGCTTGAGGTGTTTCAGCGTTGGGATCGGCAGGCTGTGCGCCTCTTCAATGATCAGCAGATGCCGCATGCCAGACTCGGCACTGCCCAGCAGCGCGCGGTGCATCTGGCGGAACCGAGACTCCGGGCTGGATTTCGGCACCTCGGTCGGATTGACCACAGCCATGATCGACTCTGCAATGTGGGCCGACTTGAGCGTCTTGCCCTTTTGGTCGTTGTCTTCCATCGCGAGGACGTAGGGCTCAATCACCACCACAGGCGCGTCTTCTGCCTCCAGTCGGGCGACCAGCTCACGGCGCAGCGTTGATTTTCCAGCCCCAGACTCACCTACCACAGCCAGAAAGCCATCGTGCCGGGCGACTTGATACATGCACTCACGGACGTAGCGAATATCCTGGCTGACGTACATGTCATCAGCGCAGGTCAGGTCATCAAAGGGATCGCGCAGCAGGGAAAAGGCTTTGCGTGCGGCTGGCATCAGTGTCTGTTTCCGTTTTAGCATTGGTTCTAACTCCTGGTTGTTTTCCTGGTCGGACTCTTCTGGGGGTTGCGGATCGGCCGTGTTGGCGCACGGCTGATCCATTTCTTCAAATACGTCGCCGATAGCATCATTTGCGGCGCCGTTGCTCAGCAGCCAGTCGCGGATGCGCTGCTCCAGCGCGTCCCGGTCGAGGCTTTTCGGCCACTGGCCATGGTTGATCAGCTGGGCGATAGTGGCCGGGCTCAGTTGCAGCGAACGCGCCAGATCGGCCTGCTTTTGCTCGATGGCTTCCAGCGTGGATTTCAGTTTCAACATGCATCACCTCCCACCAGCCGGAGACCCGGACGCTGGGGTTTCGGGTTGCGGATACGCTCGGCGAACGCTTCCAGCTCGGGCTCTGGAACGCCGTCCTTGTATGTTTCTTTCAGGGTTGCCATGGCGTCGGCGGTCCATTTGTCGCCCAGCATGGCTTTCAACCGCTTAGCAGCGGCAACGTGGCTCAGTGGCGGCAGTTCCACCACCGGGCCTGTCAGCTTGTGGTCAGTGCCGCGACGCGGCATATAGGTCGGCAGCTCGACATCGGCCAGAGGTTTGTAAGGGTCCAGCTTGCCGGCCAGCGGCAACGCTTTAGCCTTGCGCTCAGCGGCGGCATCCTCGGTCGATGTGGTACCTGTCATCAGTTGCTCGATAGCCTTGCTGGCCTTCTGGGCGGGTGTGTCGGCGTGGCGGGCAAAATCACCGAATGGCACACTGTGTTCACCCTCAGAGAAGCCGAATTCGCCTTTCTCGATACGCGGGATCACGTAGATCACCTGATGCCCCGTGGCGTTGGTGGCCACCACCTGAGCAGCGTCGCTGCGCCATGGGTTGCGGGTGACCAGCACCTTCTCGTGGACCATCACGTTCGGTATGTCCTTAACGGAGTACTCGGCCCCCTGGAACGAGATACGCATGCCCGGCTTGACCTTGCGCTCCACCGGCTCAGCAATCGCCAACTCCCGGCACACCTCAATGGATGGGGCCTTCACCAGTTGCTGCTCGGTAATGCGCATCCAGGCAGCGGTGCGGGTCATGCCGTGGCGACGGTGTACCCCTGTAGCGTTGAACACCGCCCGCCATTGCGCGGCCAGCGCATTTAGCTCAGCCAGGTCAGCTACTGGTCGATATCTCAGTCCCGCTTCGAACTTGCGTTCAATGATGTTCCGCGCGTTTTCAACCTGGCCGGTTGCGCGAGCACTGCCAGGAGCGTGTGCAATGGCCTCAATACCCAGGCTCTTGCACAGGTTCAGGGTCATGGCGCTGGTGTTAGCGCTGCCGGGGTCCATATAGAGGATGCGCGGCACCCCGTGCAGCATGTCCGGCCCACCGCGTTCCTGCAGGGCGTTGATCAACACGCTGCACAGGTTCTCGCCGGACTCGGCCCCCATCACATACTCAACGTAAATCCAGCCGCTGGCGTGGTCAGTGATCTCGTAGGACCACACGCGGTCAGCCATCACCCGCGCGACATTGGCCGGTTTGTTCTTGTAGAACTTGTCCTGGTCCATGATGTGCAGCCCCTGCGCCTTGGCCGAGGGCTTGAGGTAGTAGAGCACGCACAGGGAGGCGTCGATTTGCCAGACGTGGTTCGGGTGTTCGCTGCGCATTTCCACGTGCGGCGTGGGTGCCGTGAGCTGATCGATATGCAGCCCGTACCCCCGAATGGCACGGCGTATGGCACTTTCGCTCAGTGGGGTGATCTCCCCGGTGCGCGGGTCCACGCGCTCGGCGCGCACCAGGCCATTTGCGCGTAGCGCCGTCACAGCATCCATCAGAGCCCAGTTGATCTTGTCGTTGCCACGGGTGGTTTCCTTGATGCTGCCCACAATCAGCAGCGCCTCGTCATAGGTCAGGTCAGATTTGCCCGCGTCAGCGCGCACCTTGCGTTGTTTTTTCACTGTCATATTCCGCAGCTTGCGGTGCAGTGTGGCCAGGGAAATGCCTAGATCACTGCACGCCTGCTCATAGATGGCCTGCTTGCCGCCATGGCCTGCGGCGCGGATGGCTTGCGCCACAGCAACCAGGCGTTCGGTCATAACGGCGCCCATGATCAGTTGGCCTCGATTGCCGCTTGGGCGCGCTCCAGCGCACCCGGTGCCATCCAGTCGGTGGCATCCGGGTCTGCGCTGTCGGGCAGGTCGTAGTCCTCACGGATGGCCAGAATGTTCAACTCGATCTGGCGCAGCAGGTTGGCCAGGTAGGCGCGTTGGTCGTGGCCGCTCTCGGCGCCGGCATTCACCAGGGTTTCAAAGGCGATGCGCAGCTTGTTGGTCAACAGGCTCTCAGCCTCAAAGGCCATGCCTGTCACTTCCAGGCGTAATTCCTTCACGCTCTCGGCCGGGGGCATGGTCTGGATGCGGCGCTTGACCCTCTCCAGTTCTTGTTTGACCTGGTCCAGCTCTTTGCGGTTATCAGCCAGCACTTGGCTCTGGGTGTCGTAGTCGGCGTGGGCATCGTCCAGCGCCTTGGTCAGCTCGGTTTTCTCCGTTTCATGCCGGGCCAGCAGCTCTTCGGCCAAATACTCAACAGCCTTGTGGTTGCCGGTCTTTGCCGCCTCGATCAGCGCCGAGCGGGAGTCCTCCGGCAGCTTGCGGAACTGGCGCAGTTCGCGGTAGCCAACCCCTAGCGCGCTGAGTTGATTGAGTGCTTGTTCCCCGAACGCTTTGAGATTGGCGAGATCTTCGTCGACCTTTGAACGGGACAGTCCAAGGGCTTGGCAGAAACCATCGAAAGTGCCGACGTCGGCAATTTCATTTCCATCTGGGTCGATCCCTTTTTTCCCCGCTAACGCCCGGTACATCTTGGTTTCTTTGATGTGCTTGAGCCTGGTCAAACTGACGACGTCGGCAAAACGAGCGAAGGAATTCGCCATTTGCACCTGCCCCAGCAACTGGTTTACCAGGTCGCGCTCTTCGCTGTGCTCAGCAACCAGGGCGCTGCCGCCGTTCTGCAACTGGTTCAGTGCTTGCTCATCCAGCGGCGCAACATCAACAGGCTCGGTGGTCGGTGTTTTTGTACGGGCCATAGTCGTTCCTTAGTAGTGGCTGCCAGCGGCAACGCGCTGGTTAAGTTCATGGATGCGGTTGGTTGCGCGGGTCATTTCGTCCGCGTGTGCTTGGGCGATCTGCAGCGCCGCCACGCTCAGGGCAAACCGGCCGTTGTCCAGCTTGGTAGCAAAGCCCTCGCTGATCAGCGTGTTCATACAGCGGGTAACCGCGCTGGGAGGGATGTTCAGCGCCTTGGCAATGTCGCTGTTGCTCAACCCGCTGAGGGTCTGGCCGCGCAGTGCTTTCATCACGCGCAGGCAGCGAGCGCCGCTCTCGCTGGTGCGGGCAAATTGCTTACTCATCGTCGTGCTCTCCAAGGTCGAGTTGCGGAGTCTTGTGTTGGGCGACGTTGCCGTGGTGCCAGCCCAGGCTCTCCATCGCACACTGAATGGTGGCCAGTGTCTGATCTGCATCCTGCTGGCCGGCGTGAAAGGCCAGCAGCGCACCGGTAGTGGCGTGCAGTAGCGCCTGCAGTTCTTGAATGTCGGTGGCGTCGCAGGCTTTGCCCGTCGGCATGTCGATCGCCAGCTTGCCGGCGTGGGCTGCCAGCCACTGAGTCACGTAGTGGCAACCGCAGGCCGCTTCATACGCTGGGATCATCACGGCCGGCATACGCCCACTGGCCAGCCACTTGTAGAGTGCCCAGTGGTTCGGCAGCCCCATGCGTTCAGCAATGCGCTGCTCGCTCATGTTGTGCTTCACCAGGGCGTACTGCTTGCACAGTTCCATCGCGTGGAGCAGCGAGGTGGGCCGGGCGTTTTTCCAATTCCTGCGGATCATTGGAAGCTCCCGGCGTTTCTGCTACGCGGCTGCTCCAAACAAATACCGTTTTTGCCTATGGGAAAAACCGTTTCAATGGAGATAGCCTTTTGATGTACATTCACTGAACGAGGGAAAAGCGGCATGACCAACATTCCAGTGGGCGACTTGGTGGCCCTGCTTCGTGATAGGGAGCTACAAGCGCGGGCAGAAGATCTCGCCGTGTTTACGCAGGAGGTGCTGACCACCGTCATGATGGCTCTCCATCACGCTGAGCTGATTGATGCGCCAGAGGCCGCGAAGCACGTACACGAACGTATGCAGGAATTGCAGGGCCAGGAGTTGGCGACGCCTTACGCGGTACTGCTGGCAGAGGTGTTTCAGGGGCGAATGCAGGAGGTGGTGGCAACTCTTGCTCCCCACGTAAAGCCCTAGCAGCGTCCACGAGCGTCATGGCTCTCGGTGGGCGGTTCTGCAGCAACTGGCCTGCTGCCAGGATCTGCAGATGGTTGGCCAGTTGGCGCTCAACCGGGCTGCCCTTGATGGGACCATTGCGTTGGTAGCGTTCCACTGCGTGGTGCAGCTCGCGCAGTACCTCGATCGCGTCGCCAGGGGCACCGGCTAGGAGTACATCGAGGGCGCGTCGCCAGGCGGTTTGTGGGTCAAGTTCGGTGACTTGGGGTGTGGGGAGTTTTTTCATGTTCTGGCCCTCATGCTGCGGCTGATTCGCTGGCCTTGAGGCCGAGAGCGATAGCGATTTCGTGGGCTTTGCCGTAGTGGGCTTTGTCAAAGCCATTGAGTACGCGATATACCGCGTTGGGTCTGTAGCCGTGTTCCTCGGCCCAACCGGAAATGGTGATGCCGCGCTGCTTGAAGCGCTGCTTGACCTGATCAGGGGTCAGTACCCGTTGTGTAGCCATGGCAGTGGCTCCTTTGGTTGCTGAATGATGTTTAGCTTTTGTTGTGGTTATGTTGGTAGAGAATTATCTACCTGTCAAGCCGCTTAAGGTTGTTTTTTATGGACATTGGCGAAAGGCTACGCTCAGAGCGTGAGCGGCTTGGATACAGCCAGACAAAATTCGCAGAGCTGGCAAGCGCGTCTAAACATGCTCAGATCAACTGGGAAAAAGGAGTTGCTGCACCCAATGCTTTGGCTCTGAATGCTTGGGCTAAAGAGGGGGTAGATATTCTTTTTGTGGTTACAGGTGTGAAGCAGGCGCCCGCACCAACTCAGGGTTTGCCGGCTGACGAACAACTGCTATTGGAGTCATACCGTGCATTGCCTGCTATCAAGAAAAAGACATTGCTAGCGGATTTGCTTACAGGCGTAGCGGCCAAGAAATCATCCAGGTCGCCAAAGGCTGATGGGGTTTCTGTGACTGGCAACAACAACCGCACGGCAGGCAGGGATTACAACGAGAAGGAGTCGTGAGTGTCTGTAGGAGTTGATGGCAACCAGAATAGGGTTGCAGGTAGGGACTACCTTGAGATCAATGTGGCAGGAGCTGATAGCGACGACAGCCCGTTGTCAAGCGCTCAGCGGCAGCGCCTGAATGCACTGGTGGCCGAGGTGGCTGTTAATCTGGGTGTCGAGAAGCGAGCGCTATGGCGTGAAGTTGTGCATGCCCGAGTCGGCGTTGAGAGTATCAGCGAAATACCCCGTTCACGTTTTGCTGAGGCTGAAGAAGCGATCCTGCAATATCAGGAGACAGAGCGCCGTGTCGTCAACTCGCGATTGATGGTTGCGCGGATCACAAACGTGACGAAGGAAAAAGGTATTTACGACGAGCGTGATGCCTTCTGCTTGCGCACGTTTGGCGAGCGGCATCTGAACTATATGGACCTTGAGCAGCTGCGGCAGGTATTGGCATTTGTCGAGGACTACGAGCTGACAACACCGGCCCCGCAGTTGTCACCCTGGTCGCCGGAGGCAATTAAGGAGATCGTCCTTACATACCCTGTGCATTTCACAGCTACCCTGATGCTGGGGGCTGTGATCGGCGGGATGGTTTTGTAAGAAAAAAGCAAAGGAGATAACGCTGTGGCGCTAATCAAATGCTCGGAATGCGGACATGATGTTTCAGACAAGGCGGCAGCATGCCCTAGTTGCGGTGCGCCGATATTGGCCAGCGTGCAGGGAGACTCATTAAGTCAAGCCGATGTGCAACAGGCAGCTATGAAGGGGCATCAGCGATCTTCATTCAAGCAAGGACTTGGTAACGCGATCGCGGTTTTCTCTGTTGTCGCGGCCTTCCCTGTGGGTATGGCAACGAGCTTTCAGGTCGGCGTTGGTGTGGCGTTTGTAGGCTGTGTGATTGGTGTTGTCGTCGCATATTTGTGATGAAAGTAAAGGAATAAGAGGTTGCTATGAAGCCGATCAAGGGTGCTGCATTTTGGTTTGCAATGGCGTTGGCTCTTCCGGCTGTGGTCGAGGCAGCCGATTACACGATTACTGGTAGCTCCGGCATTATGAATTTTGTTGCAGTGAACCCGTCGAAAATCGATGACGAAGATGTTTATCGTCTGG
Organism: Halopseudomonas phragmitis; assembly: GCF_002056295.1. NCBI lineage: Bacteria > Pseudomonadati > Pseudomonadota > Gammaproteobacteria > Pseudomonadales > Pseudomonadaceae > Halopseudomonas > Halopseudomonas phragmitis. The sequence goes on from NZ_CP020100.1 coordinate 2,720,341, forward strand.
CTGTAGCGGATGCGTGCGCAGGCAAACCTATTTGCCAGGTCCATTACTGGGCGGGCAGTGCGCCAAGTGGATTGCCGTTAACGGATGAGCAGGTTGATGAAAAGCTGGCAGCCTGGCAGTTGAATCTGAATACGGGGCTTAGGCGCTGGCTTGTGAAGTGTGCTAAGTCAGATATTTTTGCTAATAATCGCGAATGCATGTAGTCCTCCACGTAATCCAACGTCTGAGTTACTTAGGGCTATTTTGCCCTCGTTCAAAAGACCCCGATCCTTGTAACTGAGACTCTCAACCTGTCCTTGGCGTTTCCGCCATCCACAGGTTGAGGAGTCTCAAATGTACGGTTTCCCCCTTGGTTTCGCCTCACGCCGCCCGCGTCTGCTGGGCTGGCTAATCATGGCACTTGTTCTGCTGTCGGCCCTGGCCTGGGCGGCCCCAGAGCAGATGCCTGTGATCGTTTACAAGCTCGCCTTGGTGCTGCTGGGGGCGGTACTGGCCTACTGGATTGACCGGGCGCTTTTTCCCTACGGGCGGCCCCATGCATGTTTACCTAGTGATGGTGGTGGCCCAGGAGGCTGTGCGCTGCCATCCGAGGCTGACCGCGACCGCTCTGAAGTTCGTTTCGCCGCTGCGTGCCTGCGAAGATCCCTGATTGTGTTGGCCTGTGTTTTGGGTCTGACCCTGGGGCTCTGACATGAACTGGACCGAGCGTATCCGTCCGGCCCTGGATCGCCTGCCGCTGCTTGTGTGGCTATCGCTGATCATTGTGACTCTGTCCGGGCTGGGTTGTGAGCCAGCAGCGGCACAGGACGTGCCGCGCGCTGCTGAGCAGTACCGGCGCGACCTGGTGCGCGTTGCCCAGTGGCAGTTCGGGCTGGGCGCGCCGGTGGCCACCCTGGCCGGGCAGATTCACCAGGAAAGCGCCTGGCGTCACAGTGCAGTGAGCCCTGCCGGTGCCCAGGGGTTGGCGCAGTTCATGCCCGCTACCGGGCGGTGGATGGCTGAGATTTACCCCCGCCGCCTTGGCCCGGCCGACCCGTTCAACCCGGGTTGGGCGCTACGGGCCATGGTTACCTACAACCAATGGCATTTGGATCGAATCCAGGCGCACACCCACTGCGAGAAGTGGGCAATGGCTCTGGCCGCCTATAACGGCGGGCTGGGTTGGATCAATCGCGACAAACGGTTGGCATCGGCTTCTGGGGCCGACCCGCTGACCTGGTTCGATTCCGTCGAGCGGTTCAATGCCGGCCGCTCGGCTGCCAACTTCCGAGAGAACCGCGACTACCCGCGCCGCATCCTTGAGCGCTGGGAGCCCATGTATGTGCGCGCTGGTTGGGGCCGGGGCGTGTGTGGCGAGAGGTATGAGCTGTGAACCCGGTACTGATGGGGTTCGGTTTGGCCGTCATGATCGGCTCGGCGGCGATGGTTCCGTTTGCGAAAAGCTCTGGCGTGAAGTTGGGGTATGAGCGCGGCCTTGCTGCAGGGCGCGCCGAATGCCAGCAGGACACCATCGATGAACTCACAGTGCTCATCACCTCCAGCCAGTACCTGGTCACCACTGCCCACACCGCCAGCCAACAACTGGCGAAAACAATCAGCGACCGCCAACAGGCGGACGCCACTTCAACCAGGGAGTTACGCCATGCGCTCGCTCTTACTGCCGCTGAGCGTGCTCAGTGCCGCTTTGATGCTGTCAGCCTGCGCCACGTCGAGTCCGCCCGTGATCGTGCAGCAGCAGCCGCTGCCGGCGGCATTGGCAGTGCCATGCCCACCGCCAGTGGCCATGAGTGACAACAGCGCAGACGCTGCATTGCTGACGCTGAAAGAGCTTTATGACCAGTACGGCCTGTGTGCGGGCCGTTTGGTTGAACTTGTGAATCACCTGCAGGAGAAACGCTGAATGGATATCGACATGCTGATCCGTGCAGGCCAGTTCGTGTTCACCATCGCCGTGGGCATGTTCTCGATCGCTACAGCACGCAAGGCCAGCTCCAAGGCTGATGCCGAGGCATTGGCCAAGCGGCTCAACAGTCAGGACGCTCGCATCCTCACACTGGAGCAGCAGCTGCTTCACATGCCCGACAGTCACCAGATGTCTGAGCTGGCGGGTGACATGAAGGCAATCAAAGCAGAGCTTGCGGGGGTGGCTCGGGAGCTGGCCCCTTTGGCCAGATCTGTGGACCGAATCAATGACTACCTACTGAATGCGAGGGCTCAATGAGCAAATACGCCAACTTCCTGAGCGAAGACCGCCGCCTGGTGATCCTGCGTATCCTGGTGGAAATGCCTACCTATCGCGCCAACAGCTCGGTGCTGCATGCCGTGCTGCAGGAGTGGGGCCACGAGCCCAGCCGTGACCAGGTGAAAACCGAACTGCGCTGGCTGGAAGAGCAGCAACTGGTATCGCTCGATGACGTGGGCGACGGCGCCGTGCTGCTGGCCAAACTGACTGAGCGCGGCGCTGACGTGGCTGCAGGCCGAGCCCGTGTTGACGGCGTGAAGCGCCCAGGAGCCTGACCATGGCCCGCAAATCGAGTATCGACAAGCTGGCCACCGGCGTCCGGTCGCACATTGAGCGCCGCCTGCGCGAGAACCGCATGACGCTCGATGAGCTGATCGAGGATCTGCACGAGCAGTTCCCGCAGGAAGACAAGCCCAGCCGTTCAGCCGTTGGCCGCTACAAGGTCTCATTTGACGAGATGAGCAAGCGCTTGCGCGAGCAGCAGGCGATGGCGAGTCTGTTGGTCGAGGAACTGGGAGAGAACCCGGACGACAAGGCCGGAGCGTTGATGGTGCAGTCCATCACCACGCTGACCACCCACGCCGCGCTCGGTGCCCAAATCGACGAAGAGACCACGGTGGATGACGTGCGCAAGCTGGCTCGCGCCGCCAAAGACGTGTTGGCGGCCCGTAAGGTCAACCGCGAAGAGCGCAATGCCATCGCCCGTGAGGCCCGTGAAAAGCTGATTGAGGAGCAGCGTGAGAAGCTGGATGAGTTGGGCCGCACTGGTGAGGTTGACCAGGACGTACTCAACAAGGTCATCAAAGCGGCGTACGGGCTATGAGTAAGCTACTGGCGGTGATCGGCCTGCTGTGGGTGGGCTGGTTCATTGGATGGGTACATGCGCACATTACGGTGGCCACAGAGTGCCGGCAGTTAGGCGCTTTCTTCGTTGGTAAGACGGTGTTCCGCTGCACAGCCATTGAGTCTCAAGATCAGGAGCAAGCCAGCAATGAGTAACCTGCAACCTGCGCTCCCGCTCTACGGTTACCAGCGCCGCTGGGTTAATGACGACAGCCGTTTCAAAATCGCGATGTTCGCCCGACAGTGTGGCAAGACGTTTACCAGTACGCTGGAGCTGGCCCTTGATTGCGCACGCGCCGAGGCGCTCGGCCAACGCCGCCGCTGGGTGATTCTCAGCCGTGGCGAGCGGCAGGCGCGCGAGGCGATGAACGAAGGCGTGAAACTGCACCTACAGGCGCTCAGCGCCGGCTTTCAGGCCTACGACTACGAGTGGGAGCCGGGAATCAAAGCGCTTGAGGTCGAGTTGCCGGGCGGCAGCAAGATCACTGCGCTACCAGCCAATCCAGACACTGCGCGGGGCTTCTCGGCCAATGTGCTGCTGGATGAGTTCGCCTTCCACCAGGACAGCCGGGCGATCTGGAAAGCGCTGTTTCCGGTGATCTCCAAGCCCGGTCTCAAGTTGCGGGTGATCAGCACCCCCAACGGCAAAGGCAATAAGTTCTACGACCTGATGACCGGCAAGGATGACGGCTGGAGCCGCCACACCACCGACATCTACCAGGCAGTGGCCGACGGGCTGCCGCGCAACATCGAGGAGCTGCGTATCGGTGCCGGTGATGACGACCTGTGGGCCCAGGAATTTGAGCTGCAGTGGCTGGATGAATCCAGCGCCTGGCTGGACTTCGATCTGATCACCAGTTGCGAGCACGAGTTTGCAGGTATGCCTGAGCATTACCAAGGCGGGCCTTGCTATGTGGGAGTGGACATCGCCGCCCGCAACGACCTGTTTGTGATCTGGGTGGTTGAGCGCGTGGGCGATGTGCTCTGGACCCGCGAGATCATTGAACGGCGCCGCGCCAGCTTTGCCGAGCAGGATATGTTGCTTGATGACGTGTTTCGCCGTTACAACGTGATCCGCTGCTGCAAAGATCAAACCGGCATGGGTGAGAAACCGGTCGAGGACGCCAAGCGTAGGCATGGCGAGTTGCGTGTGGAAGGTGTGCTCTTTACCGCAGCCAACAAGCTGACACTCGCCACCCAGGGCAAGGAACACTTCCAGGACCGAAAGTTGCGCATACCGCAAGGCAACAATGCCCTGCGGGCCGACCTGCACAAGCTGCAGCGCGTTACCAGTGCCACCGGCGCACCGCGCTTTGTCGCTGACTCCGACAGCGCCGGCCACGCCGACCGCACCTGGGCATGCTTTTTGGCCATCAACGCGGCCTGTGTTGAGCCTACGGTCATCGACTACCTCTCATCCGGCACACGTACAACAACCCGCCAAATGGAAACCTATGCCCCTGGATCTAGTGGCCAGATTACCAGTCGCGGCTGGGGCACCGTGGGCGGCAACAACCCCTTTGAGGACTACTGATGGACAAGCCAACACTCGGCCAACAGATCGCCACCAGCGGCGACGGCATGGACATCACCCGCCCGTGGGTAGGCGCGCTATCGCAGCCATCTGACCCACTGCTGCGCAAGGCCGGCACTGATGTGAAGATCTACGAGGAGCTGCTGAGCGACTGGCAGGTCAAGGCCATGTGGCAGCAACGCCAGCGTGCTGTGGTCAGCCGTGAGTGGCAAGTGGATGCGGGCGGTGACCGGCCGATCGACATTGCCGCAGCTGACCATTTGCGTGAGCAGCTCAACCGCGTCGGCTGGGACCGTGTGACAGAACGCATGCTCTATGGCGTGTATTACGGTTATGCCGTGTCGGAAATCATCTACGGCCACGACGACAGGTATATCACCTGGGAGGCCATCAAGGTTCGCAACCGTCGCCGCTTCCGCTACACCCCAGCCGGTGAGCTGCGCCTGCTGACGCCCACTAACATGGTCGATGGCGTACCCTGCCCAGAGCCGTACTTCTGGCATTACGCAACCGGTGCCGATCATGACGACGAGCCGTATGGAATGGGCCTGGCGCATTGGCTGTACTGGCCTGTGCTGTTCAAGCGCAACGGCGTGAAGTTCTGGCTGTTCTTCCTCGATAAGTACGGCATGCCCACGGCCAAGGGCGAGTTCGACCCACAAACCGCCACTGAGGACGACAAGAAGAAGCTGCTGGAAGCTGGTGAGGCAATTCGTACCGATTCAACCGTTTTGATCCCGAAGGGCATGGCCCTAGAGCTGCTGGAAGCTGCCCGCAACGGCACGGCCGATTACAAGGCGCTGTATGACGCCATGGATGCCGCCATCGCCAAGGTCACCGTGGGCCAGGTTGCGAGCAGCCAGGGCACGCCGGGCCGGCTGGGTAATGATGACCTGCAGGGTGATGTACGTCTGGATCTGATCAAGGCCGATGCCGACCTGGTCTGTGAGAGCTTCAACAACGGCCCGGTACGCTGGCTGACCCGCTGGAACTTCCCGGATGCTGAACTGCCGCGCGTCTATCGGGTGGTGGAAGAACCCGAGGATCTGGAAGGTCGCGCTGAGCGGGATGAAAAGGTGTCCCGGATGGCTGGCTACAAACCCACTCGCCATTATGTCGAAAAGACCTACGGCATCGAACTGGCCGACGAGCCACCACCAGCCCCGCCCACCGAGTTTGCCGAAAGCACAGCTCCCAGCGATCCGGCCGAGGCGATGCTTGTGCGCACAGAGGCGCAGGTGCAACCGGTGGTCGATGGCTGGAATCGCCAGCTGGCCGAGTTGGCCGAAGGCGGTGCCAGTCTCGACCAGGTGCGCGATCAGCTGCTGGCTATGGCGCCTGAACTGTCCCTGGACGAATACGCCCAGCGTATGACCGAAGCGTTGAGCCTGGCCCAGTTGGCTGGCCGTAACGACATCGAGGACGAGGTGCGCTGATGGCCAGTGCCGCCAGTTACGGCAGCCTGCCGTTCGATGAGCAGATCCAGTTCCTGCGGCGCAAGCTGCCGAGCGTCGATTACTTCCAGGTGCGGCAGGCGGCGCATGACCACGCCTTTGTGGTTGCCGGTGGCCACCGCCTGGACCTGGTCAAGGACATTCACGCAGTACTCAGCCGCAATTTGCGTGAAGGCGACACTCTGGAACGCTTCCGTGAAGACTTCTATGCGGTGCTCGATCACTACGGCTGGCAGCCGGAGGGTGGCAGGGCCTGGCGCTCGCGGGTGATCTACGAGACAAATCTGCGCACCAGCTACGCTGCCGGGCGCTATGAGCAGCTGCAGGCGGTCAAGGAAGATCGGCCGTACTGGATGTATGAGCACTCCGATGCCGTCATCACTCCGCGCCCTGAGCATCAGGCCTGGGATGGTTTGGTGATCCATGCAGATGACCCCTGGTGGCAAACCCATTACCCGCCCAACGGCTGGGGCTGCCAATGCCGTGTGCGTGCCCTCAATGACCGTGATCTGCGCCGTCTGGGCAAAAGCGGGCCTGACACGGCTCCAGCATCACCCGAGCGCAGCGTGATCCACAAAGGCGAGACTGTCAGCGTGCCAGACGGTATTGACCCTGGCTGGGATTACGCGCCGGGTCGCAGTGCATTCGAGCAGCAGGTGCAGCATGTGCTTGAGAAGGTGCCGGAGTTGCCTGCCGAGTTGGGCGCGGTCATGAGCCGTGAGCTGGTGGTGTATCCGGCCGTGCAACAGGCGCTGGCCAGTGACTGGCGGCGCATGCTCGATGATGTTGTGGCCGACGGCAAGCCACGAGGCCGTCAACTTGTGGTCGGCGCGCTGAGCCCGCAAGTGGTCAGCGGCATGCAGGCTGCGGGCGTGGTGGCGGTCACGGCGGCAATTACCATGAACGATGCCAGCATGCTGCATACCCTGCGCGGAGCCAAGGCGGCGGCAGTGACCGCTGCAGGCAAGCCCAAGGCCCTAGATGTGGACGAGCTGGCGCAGCTGCCAGCCGTACTTGCAGCGCCGCAAGCGGTACTGCTGGACGTTGCAGCCAATACCTTGCTCTATGTGTTTCCGGCCGAGCGACGTGACGCAGGCAAGCTGGTGGTGTTGGTCAACTATCGCTTGAAGGGCGACGAGCGAACCAACTCGGTACGCAGCGGCTCACTGATCGACTGGCAGAATGTGCGCAAGGATGTGGACAACGGGGCGCTGGTACTGCTGGAGGGTCAACTGTGAGCGCTCAGGGTGGACGCCACTTCCACCGTACAGGACTCCGCAGAGGCCCGAGCCGGAGCTGGCGATTTCCCGGCCGCCAGAACGCCCACAGTCTGAGAGGAGTATAACCCATGGCAGGCGCGCACGTAGGCCTTGAGCTGGACAATGGGCCAGCCAAGGATGCCATTCGTCAGGCACTGGCCGAGCTGGCTCAGCCTCAGCGCCTGTTGCGTGACATCGGCGAGCACCAGGTCAATAGCACCCGCGACAACTTCCGCTATGAGCGCAGCCCCAGTGGCCAGCCCTGGCCGGCCTTATCACCACGCTACCTTGCCGTGAAAGAGCCCAACCCCGGCAAGATCCTGCAGCGCTCTGGCAACCTGGCCAGACAGATCCAGTACCAAGTGCAAGGCAATGATCTGTTCTGGGGTACAGACCGCATCTACGGTGCCACCCACCAA